>NZ_CAXBGY010000007.1:0-171326 GCF_963975515.1 uncultured Flavobacterium sp. | reverse complement strand
TCTAGGAAATATTTAATTATTTTATTTAACATCTGAATATAAAATTTATAACCATGGAAATACTATTTACCAAATATTTTGGCAATCAAGTTTTCAATATTCCTCTAAAGGTTTTTTTGCTTTAGAGGAATAGGTTAATTACAACTTATTAAAGTGAATTTTGGATAAGTATTGATTTTTTTTTAGTGTGATTCGTTTCCATAATAATTTTTTTGTTCATTAAGTATAAAAAAAGTAAAAACAAAACAGTTTAAAGATTTAATGAGATTGTTATATAATTTTTACTTTAACACTTTCGTGTTAATATAGCTCTATTTAATTGAGATTTTTATTTTAAAAAACATTGTAAAAATTGTATTCTAAATTTAGATAAACACCGTTTGGAGCTGTTCGTAACATAGAACTAATTAATTCATGTCGATAGGCCAAATCTATACGAGCTTGGCTATTGATAATAAATTGAACTGCAGGAACAACATCTAAATAAGATTTTCCATTTTCATTAATAGTTTGACCAACAAACTCCAGCATTAAATTAATATTGGTTTGTTTAAAACTAGTATATTTTTTAGGATACATTAATTTTCCAATTGAAAAAGTATAATTCGTTGCAGAATTGCCTAAAACATCTGGATATGGATTATTAGTACCATTATCTAAAGCTTTTTCAAAACTTAAAGAAGAACTTATGGCTACTTTATGTATTAACTTTGTAGCTATTAATCCAGCTTCATAACCTGAATTATGTCCCATAATTTCAATTTGTTCTTGATGAATGTCAGAATTATTGAAACTATATCTACCATAAGCTGCCAATCGAAAATGACTATTTAAGTCATCCGAAGAAAAAAAACGATACTTTGTATAAAAACTTCCACCTTCTGTAACTAGATCATTGTTCCTGTTACTTATAAAAGCCGTTCCTCTAAACATAAAATTTTTATTCAACCCATATGTAAGTTCAGGCATTAAGTGATAATTATATTCATCAGTCAATTTTTCTTTAAATAGAGAATTAAAAATTCTAGTTGATAAAGTATTTGTTGGAACATTACTTGCGGGATCAGTAACAACAAATAACTCTTGACTAAATATACTTTGTGTCAAAAAAAATACGATTACTAAATAAATATTCTTCATTAATTTAGAATTTTAAAATGAAAATCATCATCGTTATTTACTAAATACGTTTCTGAATTTTTGTATTTTTTGGATAGTTTTTTAAATTCCTTATCCGTTACAAAACCTTTATCTAAAACTTGTATTTGGAATTCATTTGTACCTGGAATTTCATTTTCATCAATATTGATATAGTTTTTCAATGTTCTTGAATCTACAGTAAGAACTAATGAACCAACAAAAAAACCAGCTTTCTCGACATTTTCCTTAAACAAATTGGGATTTGTATTTGCTCCCGCTTTCATTATTACCGTAAAAGTATTTGTATTTAAATCAGTTTCTACTGATTCTACTTCTGGTAAACTTTTTAATTGTTTATTTATGGCATTAGAACACATAGAACAAGTTAATCCTGTGGCTATAATTTCTGCTTTTACTATTTGTGCATTCGTTTGCAAAGCTAATAATAGTGTACATAGTGTGAATAGTATATTTTTCATTTTTATTTTTTTAAGTTAAGTAATTCTTCCTTTGATGGATTGATGGCTATTAAAATTCCATCTTCATTAAATAAATAGGTTGTTGGCAATTCTTCCACTCCAAATGTTAAGGCTGTTGTTGCATCAAATCCATTAGGGTCAATTAGTTGTGTGTATTTAATTTTGTCTTTTTCAATTGCTTTAATCCATTTTGCACTGTCTTTATCTAATGAAATTCCAATAATTTCTAGATCACTATCTAAAGTTTTATGTAATTGAACCAATTTTTTATTAGCAACTCTACAAGGAGCACACCATGAAGCCCAAAAATCAATTAATATGGGTTTTCCATTAAATGAGGAAATCGAAATCTCCTCATTCTTAGTGTTTTTTAATTTTAAATTAGGTAAAGAATCACCAACTTTAATTTGTGCATTGGATAGACAAAAAAATAGAATTGTAATTAGTAAATAAATTCTTTTTGTCATAGTTGAATTATTTAATAGTTTCAACAGTTTTACCACAACTCAACATCATAGAACCGTAATAGGGATTTTTAACGGTGTTTTCTTTGCTCAACCAATTGGCACCTTTTCCATCATTTGCCATTGGACAATGTTGCAAATAAACAGTAGAATCAGTTTTAGAAACTTTAATTAATTTGTAGATATTTTCAGAAAGTGTATCAAAAGCAGCTCTTTGTGTTTTAGTGTCTTTTGAATTAGCAATTGCTGTTGCGTCTGATTTTAAATTTTTCATGACTTTCATCCAAACCATATGAACATCCATTTTTAGTTCATTCATTTTTACGGCATTTAATGAAGTAACTAAAATTGTTGCTTTAGCAGAAGCATCTTTACCATCTGTTTTTACTAATGCATCTTTAACAGCAAAATAATTTTCATAAATAACGTCTAATTGATTCTCTTTTTTTATTTCCGATGTTTTTATTCCATTCTTTTTAGATTCCATTTTGGCTTTCATGTCATCATGTTTTGATTCCATTTTTGCATTAACTTCTTCTTTAATTTCTGCATTGATGTTATGTTCAGAATGATCTGTTTCGTTTTTCATTTCTGATTTCATTTCATCTTTAATTGGCGTTTTTGCTACTCTATCGTATTGACAACAACCGTGAAGATTATTATAAACATCATCAGGAGCTAAAAAAGAAGCATTATCATAACCTGCCAAAGCAATCTTTTTCAAAACGGCTTCTTTATTGGTTTTCTTCTCATCATAAGTGATAGTGGCAATTTTGGAATCCTTATCCCAGATTACAGAAGACTCTTTATTAACTGTTCCTGCTTTTTCAATTGTTTTTTTGCACATTCCACAGTTTCCAAATACTTCTGCAGTTTCTGTTTTCGAATTTTTAATTTGTGCGTAACTAGAAGTGAATGATACCAACATAATAGTTAGCATCAATATGTTTTTTATTGATTTCATTTTTGTAAATTTTATATTATTTGTAACTAAATTTTTCTCTTATTAGTTGAAAAACCAATAAGAATAAGCCATAAGATTGGCTATACAGTAAAAATTTAGCTTATTTTTGGAGGGCACCAAATACTAAAATAGTGTGTAGAAATATTTTTTTCTAAATAGAAAAAATTAACTTTTTTAGAAACAATTCTTTCTAGTGAAGAGTTAATTTTAAACGAAAGTAAAGGCATTATACTTGAAAATCCTGGTGCGAAACTACAATTTGCATTGTTACAACTTCCATCACATGATTTTTTATCAGATTTAGAGCTTTTACAACACGATTTTTCTGCTTCTTTTTCTTGTTGAGAATCTTTGGATAATTCACAACAAGCTTTCTTATTTGTAGTTTGTTTTGAAGAATTACAAGCATAAGATTCCATTGGGTTTAATAAAAAACCACAAAATAGAATAAAAAGTATGTAATGCATTTTCTTCATACAAGTCAAATTTACGAAAAAATTGGTTAACTAATATATTTTTAAGAAATCTTTAATGCTTATTTCTTATAATACTTTCGATATTTCTTTAAAGCAAAAAATGCTATTACTAAAACTCCTGCTAAAATATAAAAATAATACGTTACGTTTTGTTTTTCTCCTGAAGCATATGAATGCATTCCACTCAAATGAAAATTTACACCAAAATATGTCATCAATATAGAAGCAAAAGCTAAAACACTCATAAAGTTATAGGTCCATAATCCTCTTAAAGCAGGTACAAATCTAGCGTGAATTACAAAAGCATAAACCATAATACTAATTAAAGCCCAAGTTTCTTTTGGATCCCATCCCCAATATCTACCCCAACTTTCATTGGCCCATTGTCCACCTAAGAAGTTTCCAATAGTCAGCATTACTAGACCAACAGTTAAAGCTAATTCATTTATATATGTTATTTCTTGAATGTTTAGTTTCATTTTCTCTTTATTCTTTTCTGTAGTGAAAATCATTAAGAATAAAGCCACTAATCCAAGCATCATTGCAAGTGTAAAAGGTCCATAACTAGCTACAATTACCGCAACGTGAATCATTAACCAATACGAATTTAAAACCGGTTGTAGCGTTCCAATAGCTGGATCCATCCAATTCCAATGTGCAACCATTAATATCATTGAAACTACAAACGCTGTTGAAGCCACTGTTAATTTTGATTTTATATCAAAGGACAATCCAAAGAACATTGTTGCCCAAGCTACATATATCATACTTTCATAAGCATTACTCCAAGGTGCATGACCCGAAATATACCAACGGGCAATTAAACCAATTGTATGTAAAACAAAGAATAATCCAATTAAAATGTGAAATCCATTTATAGTATAATTAACCCATTTTCTTGACTTAAACATTCCTACAATAACAAAAACTAACATTAAAATTCCTGCTATCATATACCAATAATGTAACTTTTTAAAGATATCGTATTTATTATATAAAATTTCAGATTGTATCTTTTTATCAGATAGCATTACTTTTGAACCATATACTTTTTGATATTTGGTCAAACCCGATAAAAGACTATTAGGTAAAGTATAATCGTTATTTTGCGATGATTTGTTTATTGAATTTAAGTAATAAGGTAATATATTTTTTACAGTATCTAAAGCTGTTCCTGTTGGTTTATCGATTTCTAAATAGGAAACCCATTTATTATTAGCATCATTTGGAATTGGAAAAACTTTTAAAATTTGCCCGCCAATTGCTGAATATAATAAATTTACTTTTTTATCAGTTTCAATAAAGTCTTTTTGAAATTGATTTGGAATAGCTTCAGCATATGCTTTTTCAAGATAACGCTCTAATTTATAATTTCCTTTTTCATCAAAGAAATTTATCAGTGATGCATATTTTGCATCTTTATCAATTCCTGCAATTTTTCTAATGCTGTCATTTCCTCTTTTTAAATAAATAACTGGAATTTGATACCAATATTCAGGAAACTGAGTCATAGAAAGTAAAACTTGATCAGAATCCATACCTTCATAAGTATCATTTTTGGAAACTTTACGAAGTAATTCAGAAGAAAAAGTATTGATTGGCTTCATTCTTCCAATTGCATCTTGAATCACAATTTTTCCGAATGCATCAGCTTGTTCTTGAGAAACATTATATTTTTTTATAAACTCCAATGCTTTTGTTGCATCTGGTTGAATTGGAGCATTGGTATGTTCATTGTGATCATGTTGAGAAAAACCAACGAATGAAAACAATAAAAATCCAATAGTCATCAATTTTGATTTCTTAACTATTACATTTTCTAATTTACGTTTTACATCTGCAAAACGTGTGTTTTTGTCAAATAATATTGCCATTAAACCAAAATACAATAAGAAATAGCCAATATATGTAATCCAAGTTCCCCAAAAATCATGATTCACAGATAAGTTAGTTCCTTTTTCATCAGGATCAAAACCAGCTTGAAAGAATCTATGCCCATCATAATCTAAAATATTATTCATAAAAACACTGTCTTTAAAAACTTTATTATCTCGTTTATCGGTAATTTCTAAAATACTTTTGTACGCAGAATAACTCTTTTCTGTACCTGGATATTTGTCTGCAATAAAATCATCTAATTTTATAGAAAACGGTAATTCATATATTTTACTTCCATAAAATAAAGTAAAATCTAAATCACCCACTTTTACATTTTGTGGAACTCCTTGTTTTCCTCTTGAACCAACCAATGTTACTTCTTCTTCTTTACCTTGTACTTTTATAGTTACAGTTAAAGCATCATCTGATGATTTATCTTTATAATCATTATTTGATTTGTTTGTCAACTTTCCTTTAATAGCTGGTTCCGGCAATACAAACTGACTTCCACCAAGATTATATAATGAACGAAGCATCAATGGTTGAATTGAATCTTTTGCCACTTTTCCTTCAAATTTATCAGCCATTCTCATAAAATCTCCTTCAAAAGGTGCTTGAATAGTGTAAGTATCATCTACTTTTGTCAAGTTTATTGCTCCTTGTGTAAATTTATTAAAGGCAAAAAGTATGTTATGAATATTCTGAACTTCTCCTTCTTTTAGATAATGTTCATGTCGAGAACCTGAACTAGATTCAACTAATTTGATATAATATTGACCATTTTCATTTGCTTCAAAGGTTTCTGTAGTATTCATTACAAAATCCTTATACATAATTTCAAAAGGAACTCTACTAAACTCATCAGTAATAGAAAAGTTGTTACTGGCAAAAATTAAATTAATTGGTGTTAACAAAACGTCTTTTGAAAATGTTTTACGTTTCATTTCTCCATTGTAATCGCCATCAACAAAAGCTGTTATATATGTTTTATCAGAATAAAAAACGGAAGAAGTTTCCCCTTCTCTAATAGGCATCATTCCTTCATAACTAATATATCTTGTTACAAATGCACCAATTAATATTAAAATAAAAGATAAATGAAGCGTCAATGTTGCCCATTTTTCCTTTTTATATAGTTGATAACGTTGAATATTTCCAATAAAATTAATCACAAAAAACACCATTATTGTAGAGAACCACCAAGAATTATAGATAATTTTTCTAGCAACATCTGTATTGTAAGCATCTTCTATAAAAGTTCCGGCTGCCATTGCTCCTGCAAAAGAAATAAATAAAAAAGCCATTAAACGTGTAGAAAAAAGGACTGAAAATATATTTTTGTTCATAATGAATAATATTCGGAATAGATATAATTTATCGAGTGCAAAGATAATTAATTGTAAAAAGAAAAGCTTGATAAATCGACTTTATTAATAGATTTTTAAGATTTGATATAATAAAAAAATCACTTTAATTAATTAAAACTAAAGTGATTTTTATTTTTATTCAGCGATTGAGTTTAAAAAACAAACATTGCTCTTTCTCCCATTAATTGGTTGACTTCTTCTGCAACTTGTTCTAAAACATCTTCATCTGTATGATTTGTTAAAACTTTATCTATTAAAGCAACAATTGTCTCCATGTCACTTTCAACCATTCCACGAGTAGTGATTGCTGGAGTTCCAACACGAATACCTGAAGTTACAAATGGTGATTTATCATCAAATGGAACCATATTTTTATTTACCGTAATTTCAGCTTTCACCAATGCGTTTTCAGCTTCTTTACCTGTAATATTTTTATTTCTTAAATCAATCAACATCATGTGGTTATCAGTTCCACCTGAAATAATATCATAACCTCTTTTAACAAATGCTTCTGCCATTGCTTTAGCATTTTTCTGCACTTGCATAGTATAAGTAAAGAACTCATCCGTTAAAGCCTCTCCAAATGCAACAGCTTTAGCTGCAATAATATGCATTAATGGACCTCCTTGATTTCCAGGAAAAACGGCCATATCTAGAACGTGACTCATCATTCTTGTTTCTCCTTTTGGTGTTTTTAAACCCCAAGGATTTTCGAAATCTTTGCCCATCATTATCATTCCACCTCTTGGTCCACGTAATGTTTTATGAGTAGTTGTTGTAATTATATGACAATGAGGAACTGGATCACTCATTAATCCTTTTGCAATTAATCCTGCTGGATGAGAAATATCTGCTAATAAAATAGCTCCAACTGAATCGGCAATTTCTCTAAATCTTGCAAAATCCATATCTCTAGAATAAGCAGAAGCACCAGCAATAATCATTTTTGGTTGCTCTTTTGTAGCTATTTCTTGAATTTTATCATAATTTAAAACACCCGTTTCCTTATCAACTCCATAAAAAACAGGATTATATAATCTTCCTGAAAAATTAACTGGTGAACCGTGTGTTAAATGTCCACCATGAGATAAATCAAAACCTAAAATTTTATCTCCAGGTTTTAAACAAGCAAAAAATACAGCCGTGTTAGCTTGAGAACCACTATGAGGTTGTACGTTTGCATATTCAGCTCCAAATAAAGCTTTAGCTCTATCTATAGCAATTTGTTCAACTATATCTACTACTTCACAACCACCATAATAACGCTTTCCAGGATAACCTTCAGCATATTTATTGGTTAGTACAGAACCTGCTGCTTCCATTACTTGGTCGCTTACAAAGTTTTCTGAAGCAATTAATTCAATTCCGTGAATTTGTCTGTCTTGTTCGTCAAGAATTAGGTCAAAGATTTGTTCGTCGCGTTGCATTTGATGAATTTTCGTTAAATTTTCTTCAAATTTACAAAAATCGTTTGTTAAATTAATAGTAAAGTTTATATTTGGTTATTAATTTTTCAACAACAATTCAACAATATACTTATGCCGAATAATGCAAACGACCCAAAAAGAAAATCATGGATAGAAGTTCCTGCTAATAGTGACTTCCCAATTCAGAACATTCCTTTTGGTGTTTTTATTACTAAAGAAGATGTTATTACTATAGGAACTAGAATTGGAGATTGTGCCATTGATATGGGTGCACTTCAACAATTAGGCTATTTTAATGGTATCGACTTAACAGACGATATGTTCATGCAAGACACATTAAATGATTTTATTTCAGATGGAAAAAAAACATGGAGACTTGTAAGAAATCGTTTAGCTGAAATCTTTGACGAAAAAAATTCATCGTTGAGAGATAACAAAAAACAAAGAGATATCGTTATTTTTAAAATGGACGATATAGAAATGCAATTACCCGTTCAAATAGGAGATTATACTGATTTTTATAGTTCTAAAGAACACGCTACGAATGTTGGTAAAATGTTTCGTGATCCAGAAAATGCTCTTTTACCAAATTGGTTACATATTCCCGTAGGCTATCATGGGAGAAGTTCTACTATTGTACCAAGTGGAAAAAGCATAAGAAGACCAAACGGTCAAACAATGCCAGCTGATGCAACAGAACCTGTTTTTGGTCCATCCAAACTAGTTGACTTTGAATTAGAAATGGCTTTCATTACAACTGATGCAAATGTTTTAGGGGAACCTGTTCCAATTGATGAAGCTGAAGATTACATCTTCGGAATGGTTTTATTTAATGATTGGAGTGCAAGAGATATTCAAAAATGGGAATATGTACCCTTAGGTCCATTTTTAGCTAAAAACTTTGCTTCAACAATTTCTCCTTGGATTGTAACTATGGATGCTTTAGAACACTTTAAAACTAAAAGTTGTGAGCAATCTCCTGCTCCAATGAAATATCTTCAACAAAAAGACAAACATACTTTTGATATAAATCTTGAAGTTTCTTTACAACCCGAGAACAGTTCTGAAACAGTAATTAGTAAATCAAACTTTAAATATATGTATTGGACAATGGCTCAACAATTAGCCCATCATACGGTGAATGGTTGTAGAGTAAATTCGGGTGATATGATGGGTTCTGGAACAATTTCTGGACCAACTCCTGATTCTTATGGTTCTATGCTAGAATTATCATGGGGTGGAAAAAATCCTATAAAATTAAATGATGGTTCTGAACGAAAATTTATAAATGACAACGATACTGTTATTATGAGAGGTTTTTGTCAAAATAACGAAGTGAGAATTGGATTTGGTGAATGTGTTGGAAAGGTTTTACCCGCTTTAGAAATCAAATAAAAATCAAAACATTTAATATAAAATGCTGTTCTTAAAAGAATGGCATTTTTTTTGAATAGTCTATATCAATAGCCCTGATGGAAACGGCATCCTTTTTATATAGTTTTGACAAAAACTATATAAAAAGATATAGTGAACAGCAGGAAATAGCTCCTGAAATTAATTCAGGATAAATACAAAAAAATAATATATTTGCTAAAACCTTTACTCATGAAAAAAATTACTTTACTAGCATTAACATTCATACTAGTTGCTTGTGGATCTGGAAATATAGAAAAATTAATTAGCAACGGTGATTATGATGCTGCAATCGATAAAGCCATATCTAAATTAAGTAAAAATAAAGATGCAAAAGGAAAACAAGACTATGTATATTTATTACAAGAAGTATATGCAAAAGCAAATGAACGCGATTTAACTCAAATTAATAGATTAGTTAAAGAAGCAAGTGCGTCAAATTTTGAAAAAGTATATAACTTATATTTAGGACTACAATCTAGACAGGATAAAGTCAATCAAATTTTACCTTTAAAATTAATAAAAGAAGGTAAAAACGCTACCTTTATTAGAGTTGATTATACAGATGACATCATTTCAAGTAAAAATGGTTTATCTAGCTATTTGTATGCAAATTCTATAAAATTATTAGAATCTAAAAATAAAATAGATTTTCGTCAAGCTTATGATGATTTGATGTATTTAGATAAATTGAATCCTAATTTTAAAGATGTTCGCAAAAAAATTGATGAAGCTCAGTTTAAAGGAACTGATTTTGTGCACGTTTATACAAAAAACGAAACTAATATGGTTATTCCTATTCGTTTACAAGATGATTTATTGAATTTTGGAACTTATGGTTTAAATGACAAATGGACCGTTTATCACAATAATAAACAAAAAAACATTATATATGATTTTGGCATGTTAGTAAACTTTCGTCAAATAAATATTTCTCCAGAACAAATTAAAGAGAAAGAGTTTGTCAAAGAAAAACAAATTAAAGATGGAACAAAAACACTTTTAGACAATAACGGAAACGTAGTTAAAGATAGTTTAGGAAACCCAATAAAAATAGATAATTTTAAAACTGTTAGGGTCAATATTTATGAATTTAGACAATTCAAATCAGTACAAGTTACAGCAAAAGTTGATTATTTAGATTATAGAAATAATCAAACTATAGAAACTTTTCCTATAGCAAGTGAATTTGTTTTTGAAAACATTTACGCTACTTACAACGGTGACAAACAAGCTTGTGATAGCGATTATTATCATTTCTTTAACCAAAGAGCAGTTCAATTTCCAAGCAATGAACAAATGGTTTTTGATTCTGGTGAAGACCTAAAAGCTAAATTGAAAGATATTATTACTCGAAATAGGTTTAGAAAATAGAAAAAAATCCATTTTATGATAAATTTCAAAGAAAATGCTGCCAAAAAATTGTTCGAAAACGGATTAATTTCGGAAAATGAACACCAAAAAGTTGTTGCCTATCGAAAGTTGGGAATATTTTCACTTCACAACGAATTACGAGCTATTTTGTATCTTTCTGTTGTGCTAATTACAGGTGGAATAGGCGTACTTATTTATCAGAATATAGATTCTATTGGACATCAAGTTTTGTTGTTCTTGTTATTGATTGCAATTGGGTTTTGCTTTTATTTTAGTTATAAAAGCGCACCTAAATTTGCTAAAACATATACCGAATTTTCAAACTCTATGTACGATTATTTGGTTTTATTAGGTACGATTTTATTGTGTACATTTTTTGGTTATTTGCTATATCAATATTCTGTTTTTGGCACACAATATGGATTGGTAACACTTGTTCCGACAGTGATTTGTTTTGCAATTGCCTATTATTTTGACAACAAAAGTGTGCTTTCGATAGCTATTACTGGTCTTACCGCATTTATTGGTGTTTCAATAAACCCACAAATGATTTTAAATTTTGACTTACTAAATCCTAAAATATTAGGTTTATCGGCAATTACTCTTGGAACCATATTAGTGGCTTGGTCTATTTATTCTGAAAAAAACAAGCTAAAAACTCATTTTAATTTTGTTTTTCAAACTTATGCAATGCATCTAATTGGTTTGGCTTGTTTGTCAAACATAATTGATGGGTATTGGGGTGTTTTTCTGCTAATTTTGTTTGGTTCAATGTTTTATTTTTATCTAGAATCTGTCAAGCAAAAAGCCTTTTCATTATTTATTTTCTCTATTTTGTATGCTTATATTGGGTTTAATGTTTTGTTATTTCATCTGCTTGAAAACGTTGATTTTGGAGATCTTTTTGAATTATTCGTTTTTATTGTTCCTTTTTATTTTATTGCTTCAATTGTTGGTTTTATATTTCTAATCAAAAACTTTAAAAAACGATAATTATGATTGTATTTGATAAAAAATTACTCGAAAATACGTTTTTAGTAAATGAAGCTGAAAGTATGGCAAATTCTGGCTTTATAGATTATAAAGAATTTAAAAAGAAAACTGCAAATATTCCGACCTTAAAGTCACAAGATAATCTGTTAATTCGAATTGCCCTATTCATTTTAGGATGTTTGGCTTATGCTTCACTTTGCGGATTTGTTAGCCTTTTGGGTTTGAATAGTATTGATTCGAATTGGTATATTTTTTTATTAGTTTATGCACTAATTGGGTTTGTAATTCAAGAATTTTTGTTTGCGAAAAATGGTAAATTTTATGGCTATGGTTTAGACGATGCTTTTATATTAGGTACTTTTATTGCTATTGGTGCGTTTGCATCACAAGCTACAATGGGTTATAATTATACCTCAAACGACACATTAATTGCATTGGTACTTTTTATAGTTTCAAGTTTAGCTTATTTACGCTATTTACATATTCCTTCAATTATTATTGCTTGTCTTAGCATGACTTTTACTCTCTTTTACTCCGTTTATTCTTATCTTGAATATGGACAACAAATTTTGCCTTTTATCTTTTTAATATCTGGAGTATTGCTTTTTTACTTTTCTAACAAAACACTTTCTAGACTCACGCAACCTTATTATGAAAAGGGTCTTTTAATTACAAAATATTTTGGGCTTCTACTTTCTTATTTTGCGATGAATTATTTTGTTGTTCGGGAGTTATCATCTTCACTTAATGAAAGATATTATGAGGTTTCCCCACAAATTCCAATGTCATGGCTGTTTTATATATTCACAATTGGTTTTCCAGTGGTTTATTTATATTTTTCAATAAAAACACGAGATAGAATTTTACTTTATGTTGGATTAATCTGTCTTGGTTTTACAATTTTCACAATAAGATTTTATCATCATTTTTTACCAACTGAATGGGCCTTATTATTAGGTGGTATTTTATTATTTGCCATTGCCTATTTCACCATCCAAAAACTAAAAAACAGAGAAAGTGGTATAACTTTTATAAAAGATAAGTTTTCATCTACAAACACATTACTTAATTTAGAATTATTAGCAACGGCTGCATCTTTTGACTTGAAACCCGAAATAAAAGCTCCAGATTCTTCAATGGAATTTGGCGGTGGTGGTTTTAGTGGTGGTGGTGCGGGCGAAAATTTTTAACCCTGAATAAACTGCTTCAAATCATTAGCATCAATTCCATCATGAGTGGATGAAAAAACGGCTTTCCCATTTCTAATTACAATAATTTGTGGTGATTGATGTTCAACTTTATAACGATGTGCCATTTCATTAGAAATATCTCTATGATTTAACAAATCCAACAAATACCAATCTATTTTATCTTCTGTATAATTAAATTCAGCATCAAATCGCTTTAATGCAAAACGACTAATACTACAGCGTGTACTGTGTTTAAAAAGTACTACAGGTTTTGTTTGAGAAATTTCATCAACTTCATCCAATAATTTAATATCACCTAAAGTATAAAACTTAGCTTCTACTCTATTTTCATTCTTTTCTTCTGAATCATTTCCTCCGAATATTTTATCTAAAAATCCCATTTTTGTCTTGTTTTAGGACATTTTGACTGTTTTTATGATAAATATCATGAGAAACAAGTCATTTTGTCATTAATTTTGTATAGGTACATTTTTTGATTTGTACACTGCAAATGTAAAACAAATTAGCTAATTCATTTGTAAGCAATCGAACAGAATAAACATTAACAATATAAACAAGAGAATCTGAACTAAATTCAGATTAAAAAACATATGAACTTAAATAACTTAACAATCAAATCGCAAGAAGCTTTGCAACAAGCACAGCAAATTGCACAGAGTCTCGGCCATCAACAAATAGAAAATGAACATATTTTCAAAGGTTTGTTGGAAGTTGACGAAAATGTAACTCCGTTTATTTTAAAAAAACTAAATGTAAATGTTGATCTTTTCAAAAAAGTTTTGGACAGTACATTACAAAGTTTTCCAAAAGTAACAGGTGGCGAAATTCAATTGTCTCGTGATGCATCGTATATGTTGAACGAAGCCATTGCTATTGCAAAAAAAATGAATGATGAATACGTTTCCATCGAACATTTAATTTTAGCCATTTTCAAATCAAAAAGTAAAGTAGCACAAATCCTAAAAGATCAAAGTGTAACCGAAAAAGGATTAGAAAGCGCTATTGCCGAATTAAGAAAAGGAGAACGAGTTACCTCAGCTTCTGCGGAAGAAACATATAATGCCTTAAACAAATACGCTAAAAACCTAAACGAATTAGCCAAAAGTGGAAAATTGGATCCAGTTATTGGTCGTGATGAAGAAATTCGTAGAGTGTTACAAATTTTAACAAGAAGAACTAAAAACAATCCAATGTTAGTGGGTGAACCTGGTGTAGGTAAAACCGCTATTGCAGAAGGTTTAGCACACAGAATTGTTGATGGCGATGTGCCTGAAAATCTGAAAGATAAAATCATTTTTTCTTTAGATATGGGTGCTTTAATTGCCGGTGCAAAATTTAAAGGTGAATTTGAAGAAAGACTAAAAGCTGTTGTAAAAGAAGTAACATCTGCAGAAGGAGATATTGTCTTATTTATTGATGAAATTCACACTTTAGTGGGTGCTGGTGGTGGTGAAGGTGCAATGGATGCTGCAAACATTCTAAAACCTGCTTTAGCGCGTGGAGAACTTCGTGCTATTGGTGCAACGACTTTAGACGAATATCAGAAATATTTTGAAAAAGACAAAGCTTTGGAAAGACGTTTCCAAAAAATAGTTGTAGACGAACCTGATACAGAAAGTGCCATTTCTATTTTACGTGGAATTAAAGAAAAATACGAAACCCATCATAAAGTTCGAATTCAAGATGATGCTATTATTGGTGCTGTTGAATTATCACAACGTTATATTACCAATCGTTTTCTTCCAGATAAAGCAATTGACTTGATGGATGAAGCAGCTTCAAAATTACGTATGGAAATCAATTCAAAACCTGAAGATTTAGATGTTTTGGATAGAAAAATCATGCAATTAGAAATCGAAATTGAAGCAATCAAACGTGAGAATGATGAAACAAAACTAAAAGGTCTTGGTCTAGATTTAGCTAACTTGAAAGAAGAACGCAACGAAATGTACAGCAAGTGGAAAGCTGAAAAAGACGTTGTAGATAACATTCAAAGTGTAAAACAAGAAATTGAAGATTTAAAACAAGAAGCTGAACAAGCCGAAAGAAATGGTGATTATGGTAAAGTAGCCGAAATTCGTTACGGAAAAATCAAAGAAGCTCAAGAAAATCTGGATGCTTTACAAATACAATTAGCCGAAAATCAATCCGAAAACTCCTTAATAAAAGAAGAAGTTACTCGCGAAGATATTGCTGAAGTTGTTGCAAAATGGACTGGAATTCCAGTAATGAAAATGTTACAAAGTGATCGTGAAAAACTCTTAAACCTAGAAAACGAATTACACAAACGTGTTGTTGGGCAACAAGAAGCTATTGTAGCAGTGAGTGATGCGGTTCGAAGAAGTCGTGCTGGTTTACAAGACATGAAAAAACCAATTGGTTCGTTCTTATTCTTAGGAACAACTGGTGTCGGAAAAACCGAATTAGCAAAAGCTTTAGCTGAATATTTATTTGATGATGAAAGTGCCTTAACGCGAATTGACATGAGTGAATATCAAGAACGTCACAGTGTAAGCCGTTTGGTTGGTGCGCCTCCAGGATATGTAGGTTATGATGAAGGTGGTCAATTGACAGAAGCTGTTCGAAGAAAACCGTATTCTGTGATTCTCTTAGATGAAATTGAAAAAGCACATCCTGATACGTTTAATATCTTGTTACAAGTTTTAGATGAAGGTCGTTTAACGGATAACAAAGGAAGAACTGCTGATTTCAAAAACACCATTATCATTATGACTTCTAATATGGGAAGTGATATTATTCAAGAGAAATTTGATAACTTAAAAGGAAGTATTGAAGCAGCAACAGAAGCTGCAAAAGTTGAAGTTCTTGGTTTATTAAAACAAACTGTTAGACCTGAATTTATTAATCGTATTGATGAAATTGTATTGTTCACACCCTTAACAAATGAAAATATTCGAGAAATTGTTGGCATTCAATTGAAAGGTGTGACTAAAATGTTAGCAAAACAGCAAATAACATTAGATGCAACAACAGAAGCAATAGATTATTTAGCCGAAAAAGGTTTCGATCCTCAATATGGTGCTAGACCCGTAAAAAGAGTTATCCAAAGAGAAGTTTTAAACGAATTATCTAAAGATATCTTATCCGGAAAAATTACAACAGATAGTAAAATTTTATTAGATAGCTTTGATGGAAGTTTAGTTTTTAGAAACGAATAAATTAGTGTTCATTATTTGGTAGTAGTTTTAATTTGCTATTGAACTCGAAATTGATTTTGTTTAGTTAGTTTTATTAAAAACTCCCAATGTTCTAATGTGAATATTGGGAGTTTTTTTATCTAAATTCTTTTATTTAGCATTCCTTCAAAAAGAAATTAGTTAAAATATCTGTTTCAAAACTCATATTCTTCATTAAAAAAAACCAAAAATTATCAGTTATATAAACTATGAATAATATAAGATTTTTAAATCACAGTATCAAGTCATTTTATTAACCTACTTTTACTTCAATTGTTACTTAATACAGTTTTAGTTAATGGGTATAAAACCAACACGAGAAGATAAGACTTGCCAAAATTGTAATCATGTGGTACAGGATCGTTTTTGTCCTAAATGTGGGCAGGAAAATATTGAGACTAGAAAAAGCTTCCGTCACATCTTTAGTCATTTTCTAAAAGATTTAACCCATTATGATAGCAAGTTTTGGAAAACTATCTTTACCTTGTTTTTTAAACCAGCTGCTTTATCTAAAGCTTATATTTCTGGTAAAAGATTGCGCTACTTGGATCCTTTTCGACTTTACCTTTTTATCAGTTTTATTACCTTTCTTACATTGTCCTTATTTTCTGTTACTACCCCTGATGTTAAAGACACTCCTAAAGTAATACAGACAAAAGAAAACAACATTCCGTCGATTGATTCATTACATATTAAAGAGAAAAGTATTGATGGGTTGACGAAAATTGGGTTGATTACACAAAAGAATAATGATACTATTAAGAAGATTTTAAAAGAATCTGATGCGACTCATTCAAAGGAAATTCATACAAAGGAAGTTCATTCTAAAGAAAATAATGATAAAGGCCTTTTTAAACTGGGTTACAAAAATCTAGCAGAATTAGATTCACTTCAAAAAACAGGTTCAGAAAACTTGGAAGAGAATACAACTAAATATTGGTTTCTAAAGAAATGGCTTAGTGTTGAAGAAGAACGAACTGAAAAAGAGATTTTTACTGATTTTAAAATGTCATTCAGTAAGAATTTCCCTAAGGTAATGTTCTTGTATTTACCTCTTTTTGCATTTATTTTATATCTTTTTCATAATAAAAAACATTGGTTTTATTTTGATCATAGCATCTTTACCTTACATTATTTTTCGTTTCTGCTATTAATGACTTTAGCTCTTTTCTTTGTTGATAAATTAAAACCTTTAGCCGAAACCTATCCTAATATTGCATGGTTACATTTTGGATTGAAGACTTTGGGTTATGTATATATGCTCTATTACTTCTTTCCTGCACACCGTCTTTTTTATGGTGATAAATTTTTTCTTTCTTTTTTTAAAAGCAGTCTAGTTTATATCATTAATATCATCTTGTTTAGTGTCATGTTAATTCTGTTTAGTTTGTACACTTTTTTAAATTTAAATTAAAATGTATAACCTATCATTACTTGATTTATCTTTGAAGACCTTTAAAAGAAAATGGATAAAGAATTAACTCCTTTAAATAATACTAAAAGTCATCAAACTGAAGACAAGCAAGACAGTGCTATGGAATTAATTATTGCTAATAAAAAACTTGCTTTTCAACTCGTTGAGAAAGAAAAAAGAGCCGCTGAATTATTGATTACCACATCAGAACTTGCCTTTCAACTTATTGAAAAAGATAAACGTGCTGCTGAATTAGTGATTGCAAACAAAGAATTAGAATATCAAAATCAAGAAAAAGAAAATCGTGCTGCCGAATTAGCGATTGCCAATAAAGAGCTTGCTTATCAAAACAAAGAAAAAGAAAAACGCGCGGCCGAATTAGTTATTGCTAATAAAGAGTTGGTATTTCAAAATAAAGAAAAAGAAAAACGTGCCTCAGAATTATTAACTGCAAATAAAGAACTTGCGTTTCAAAATAAAGAAAAAGAAAATCGTGCTGCTGAATTGGTGATTGCCAATAAAGAGCTTGCTTATCAAAACAAAGAAAAAGAAAAACGCGCGGCCGAATTATTGATTGCTAATAAAGAATTGGAATCGTTTACGTTTATTTCAAGTCATGACTTACAAGAACCTCTTAGAAAAATACAAACTTTTTCAAGTAGAATTCTAACGGAAGAATATGATTATTTATCGGCAAAAGGAAAACACTATTTTGAACGTATGCAGCTTTCGGCATTGCATATGCAAACTCTTATTAATGATTTAATTGCTTATTCTCGTACGAATAAAACAGAAATGAAGTACGAATATAGTGAGTTGAATAAAATTGTTGGAGAAGTAATGATTACACTTGATAAAGAATTGAAGAAAAAAAATGTTACGATTGAGTTACATCAAATATGTGAACTTAAGATTATCAAATTTCAGTTTCATCAACTATTACAAAATCTTATCAGTAATGCTATTAAATTCTGTAAATTAGAGGTTAACCCACACATCATCATCAAAGGTGTTTTTGTAAAATATGATGCATCAAATACCGAAAAATTTATGCTAAAAGAAAATCATTATCATATTAGCGTTAGCGACAACGGTATTGGGTTTGATCCTCAATTTAAACATAGAATATTTGAAGTTTTTCAGCGCTTAAATCAAAAGAACGATTATGAAGGAACAGGTATTGGATTAACTATCGTGAGAAAGATTGTGGAAAATCATAATGGAATTATTACAGCAGATAGTGAAATAGATAAAGGAGCTCGATTTGATATTTATATTCCTGCTAATTAATAATAAGTCTAGCTTTTTCTTTGAAGCTAACTTTACGATTAATTTCTTCAAACCATAAAAAAAGCCACCCAATTTCAGGCAGCTTTTAAAGAATAATAATTAACCAAATTTATTATAAAATTATTTTGGCATTACAACTGTATCAATTGCGTGAATAACTCCGTTTGAAGCAGCAACGTCAGCCATTGCAACAGTAGAACTATTTCCGTTTGCATCAGTCAAGACTACTTTACCATCTTTTAAGCTTAAATCAATTTTACCTCCTTGTACAGTAATTACAGTAAATTTACCGTTGTTTTTGTTTATTGCATCAATTACAGCTGCAGCTTCAAATTTACCAGCAACAACGTGATACGTTAAAACACTTTTTAATTTTTCTACATTTTCTGGTTTTAATAAATTATCAACTGTTCCAGCTGGTAATTTAGCAAATGCATCGTTCATTGGAGCAAAAACTGTAAATGGACCTTCACTACTTAACGTTTCAACTAAACCTGCTGCTTTAACTGCCGCAACTAAAGTTGTAAAATTCTCATTTCCGACAGCTACGTCAACAATTGTTGTTGGTGTAACTTCTTCCACTACTTCTGTAACTGTTTCTGTTGAATCAACAGCAAAACCTTCGTCTTCTGCTTTTTTTCCATCTGCACATGAAGACATTACTAATGCTGCGAAAGAAAAAATACTAATTTTTTTTACTAAATTCATCTTTTTAAATATTTAAAGTTGTTAATACATCACAAATGTAATTATTATTTTGTTTAACATTCATAAACAAATGTTAAACAAAAAATAAATATTTTTTTGGCATAAAAAAACCCAATTAAAAAAATTGGGTTTAGAAATACTAATTTAAGTTTTAATGCTCTCTCATTTTTTCATGAGCAGAACTTAAGACTCTTTTTACTTTGTTTAATGCGTTGTTAAAAGCTTTTTCGATTGTATCAGCATGATCCGTAACTGCAACAGGCTCTTTTTTTGCTACCCTAACCTCAATTAAGCATCTTTTATCGTTTTTACCAAATTTCTCACTATTTTCGTCTCCAAAATGAACCTCTACTCTTGTTATTAAGTTGTCAAAACGTTCTAATTCAGTACTTATCTCATTCGAAAAAAAGTTAGTTAATCGCTCACTATTTTCAATGTGGTTGTCGGTGTTAATTTGTATTTGCATATAGTTTTATTGTTTTTTATTAATACCCTAAATTTACAGCTATTTCGAGACTTTTCAAAAAAAATTAGGATAAGTTTAGTATTTAATTTAAACTAGGTTTCAGATTAAATATTAAGCTTATTAATCACGTTCCAATAAAATAATCTTGCCGTCAAAACAATGAGAAAAACTAATAAGCAACTTTCCTAGCCTATTAAAATTGAAAAAAATCAAATTTCTTTATCCATGTTCAAAACTCAAAAAATCCTCATAATCAATGTTTTACAAAGTCAAACCGTTTCATCTGCGCTCCAAAAATAAAGAGATAAACTTATAAACAACATCACAAACCATATAAATTTATAATTTTATCTAATTTCTATTACCTGTGTTTCAAAATAAATCAATCTTTCCGTAAATTTGCTTTTTTTAAACTATTCTGATGTCAAAAACTATTACTTTTTTAATCCTTTTTATTAGTTTCAACTTATTTTCTCAAGAATATAACGTTCCTTATCGAAAAGGGAATCTTTGGGGTTTTGCTGATAAAAATGGTAAAATCAAAGTTGAACCTAAATATGATTCCATCAACCCAGAAATGAATAACTTTAGGTGGTTTGTATATCAAAATAATAAAATTGGTGTCATTGATGAAAATGGTGTTGAGAAGTTAAAACCAACTTACGATTCTATTTTTAGAAAACCCGTTCATAGCAGATATAACGAGTTTATTGTTTACAAAGACAATCGCTTAGGTTATTATGATATGGATGGAAATTTTTTACTTCCTATTCAATATAAATCAATAGATAAAGCTGAAAATGATAGTTTTAATGAATTAGAAATCAAGTTTTTTGTTCTGAAACACAATGAAACTAATTTTAAATTAATCACTACAACTGAAACTGAAATCCTAACAAATATTGATGATTATAAAGAAACAAACAATGGTTTTTACATCATAAAAAAGGATAATAAATTCGGAGTTTACAATACCATTAAAAACAAATGGAAAATAAATAACGAATATGATAGCATTAAGTATTTTGATTACAAAGATTTTCACGAACCCAAAGAACCTTATAAAAACATAAAATACTATGGCATAAAAGACAATGCTTATTTTTTATTTACGAGAGATTTTGAAATAATAAAAACAAATGTCAATAAGTTTGAAGACTTTTTTAATGTTCCAAATATGGAAGAATATGAAATTATGTCTTCTATAGAATCAACCGTAAGCTCGAGTACTTTTGAAACTAAATTAGTTACTGGTGAAGCTTTTGTTGAGAATAATGCTTATAAATCCAAAGATTTTTATAAAAATCGATTAAAAATTGAAATCATAAAATATAAAGGAAAATACAGTGCAATTACAAACAGTTTAAGTTTCGACAGTAGTAAATCTAAACAATTTGATGAAATCAAACTAATCAAAAAGACTTATAACGATTCTTATGATTGCACATTTGCTTTAGTAAAATCAAAAAAGAAATGGCAACTATTAGACTTAGTTAAGAATGAAGTAATTCCAGATATTGTATTTGATGATACAGAATTTCATAAAAAGTTTCAAAATATTTTAATCCTAAAAAGTAAATCTAAAATAGGAATGTACATAATGAGCGATGATTACAATAGAGAAGTAGCTGTTACTATTAATCCTAGTTATGACTATATATCTAGTTTTAAATATATGTATTCTTTAGATTATAATTACAATTCTTTTAAAGTCTGTTATTTCAATAAAAACGGAAAACTTTGTCCTGTAGGAACTAATGGCGTAAAATATTATGAAGATTAATTATTTATAAGTCAAACTACAATTTTTCATAAAATGGACTAAAATAAAACCCTTTCAGCTTGCACTGAAAGGGTTTTTAGTAAAATTACTTTTTGTTAAAAATAATCTTAACTAACCAATCTTAAATATATAATTATTCCTTTTTCTTACTATCTATTATAGCTCCCGTTCCGGCTCCAACTCCAGCTCCGGCTAAACCACCAATAATAGCACCTTCACCTTTTTTCTTACTTACAATTGCTCCTGTTACTGCACCTACTCCAGCTCCAATTACAGCTCCTTTTGCAGCTCCACTCCATTTCTTTTTAGCTGGTGTTGCAGCAGTTTGATTTACAATTACAACCTCTTTTTGTTGAGCTTGTTGTATAACCATAACATTGTTCATTGAGTCAATTACTCTTTGTTTTGCATATTCAATTTTCAATGAATCTATAGTGGCTTCTTTAGCAAAATCTGCATCTGACTTATCTGTATTTTTACACGATATAAAAGCCAATCCTACAAGCAATAAACTTATCTTTTTCATATTGTTATATTTAATTATTAATAACATTACAAACTTACAACCAGTAACTCAACAATGTTTTATATTATTATTGCAATTTGTTATATAATTACTCTAACATCTAATATAAAAAAGTGAACATCAGTACTGAACAAAAAAAGGACTTCTAATAAGAAGTCCTTTTTAATAAATATATTTTAAAACTAATCTCTTGTAAAATCAAAACTTTGACCTGCAACATTTAGATTAAAACTTTTCTTGTCATCAGAAAACTTAATTTCCATTCCTTGAGAAGCTTCAACAAATGTTCCATTTCCTTTGTCTTCTACTTCCATTTCCTCTCCATTTCCTCCAACAATTAATTTATCGCCATCCTCATAAATATTTACTTTAATAGGTATTTGTTTACTTGAATACTCTCCTACATAAGCAGCGTATTTACCCGGTTTTGGAGCTTCATATCCTTTTGATTTCCATACATTATTATCATCATTTGAATCTGGTAGAAGATTTTCTGGATCAATAGTTACTTTCTTAATCTCTTCTGTAGAATCATGACTAAATGACCAAGAAGTATTACGTTGCCAAACTTCAACCGGTAATTTTACAATCTCTTTTTTACCAGAAACCATTTCAATTTCTAAAGTAACTGGCATTGCCATTTTTTCAAAATTTTCAATTGAAATAATAGCACCATTTTTAGGGTTGTTTTTAACGTACTTTACCCCAGTTACACCTTGATCTAATCTCCAGTTGTTTATAATCCAACCTCTCCAGAACCAACCTAAGTCTTCTCCAGAAACATTTTCCATAGTTCTAAAGAAATCATCTGGTGTTGGGTGTTTATAAGCCCATCTTTCTACATAAGTTCTGAAAGCTGTATCAAAACGATCTTTTCCTAAAACTTCATTACGTAGTAAATCTAAAGCAGTGCCCGGTTTCATATAGGCTAAAAGTCCAAGATTACGCTCTTTTAAACCATCTGGAGCTGAATAAACAGGTTCTAATGAAGGACCTGTCATCATTTCTGCCATTCTATGCATATTAAATTTTCTATCTTTATATTCACCTGCATTAAAGTCTTCTGCACTTACTCCGTTGATAAAAGTATTAAAACCTTCATCCATCCAAGCAAATTGTCTTTCGTTAGAACCAACAATCATTGGAAACCAAGCGTGTCCAAATTCGTGATCTGTAACTCCCCATAAACTAGAACCTTTTGAAGTGTATTTACAAAATACAATCCCAGGATATTCCATTCCACCTTCATTACCTGCAACGTTTATAGCTGCTGGATAAGGATATTCGAACCATCTTTTTGAGTATCCTTCGATACTTGCTTTAGTATATTCTGTAGAACGACTCCATGCTTTTTGCCCTTCACTTTCAATTGGATAAGCCGAAATTGCCATTGCTTTTTTACCACTTGGCAAATTAATACGAGCTGCATCAATTATAAAAGCTGCTGAAGAAGCCCATGCAACATCACGAGAATTTGTCATTTTAAACTTCCATGTTTTGGTTCCGTTAGCAGATAATTTTGCTAAATCATCAGATGAACGAACCATAACTGTTGCCTCACTTTCTTTAGCTTTAGCCCAATTTGCTTGCTCTGAAGCACTCATAACTTGAGAAGCATTTGTAATATCACCAGAACAAACCACAAAATGATTTGAAGGAACTGTTATAGCTATTTCAAAATTCCCATATTCACAATAGAATTCTCCTGCTCCTAAATAAGGTTGTGTATTCCATCCTCTTACATCATCATAAACAGCAACTTTTGGATACCATTGAGCAATTGTATAAATTGTTCCGTTTTTAGTTGGTAAATATCCCATTCTATCAGAACCATATTCTGGAGAAACAAAAGAAAAATCCATACTAACTTTTGCTTTTCCACCGTTTGGTTTTAAAGAATTATTTAAGATAATTTTCATTCTTGTATCAGTAACTTCATATTTAACGGCTTTTCCGTCAACCATTACTTTAGCTACTTTTTGTCCACCATCAAACTCTTCTCCTTTAGCTCCATTTCTAGAACCACTAACAGGAACAACTGCGTTTCCACGAGAATCTTTAGCAAATAAGTTTTGATCTAAATACATCCAAATAAAATCCAATTGATCTGGACTATTATTAGTGTATGTCATTTCTACAGAACCATCTATTTGTTTAGCTGCTTCATTTAAGTTAGCCGTTAGCTTGTAATCAGCACTATTTTGCCAATATTTTGAACCCGGTTGTCCACTTGCAGAACGATATTCCGTACCGTTTTTAGTATAAAAATTAGGTGCAAATGCATCTACATAACTGTATTTGTTTTCTTTAGTTTCTTTTGCATCTTGCGCTTGAATACTAGAAAACCCAATACATAAAGCTACAACTGTAATAGCTTTTGAGAAAAAGTTTTTCATGGTAAAAGTTTTTTGTTTAGTTTATTAGTCAAATAAACGAATTTTTTGTTACAATATTACCATAATTTGTATATTCACACCTTAAAATATTTGTTAATGCTTACTTTAAACTTTACACCTTTTCCAATTCTTGAATCTGAACGATTACGCTATAGAAAATTAAATAATGAAGATGCTAAAGAAGTTTTTGAATTAAGAAGTAATCCAGAAACCATGAAATACATCCCAAGACCATTAGTAACTAATATAGATGAAGCTTTATCACATATAAAACTCATTAATGATAAAGTTGATGCAAACACAGATATCAATTGGGCAGTTACAGAAAAAGACAACGACAAATGCATTGGAATTATGGGCTTCTTTAGAACACAACCCGAAAATTACAGAACAGAATTAGGTTACATGATTTTACCGGAACATCATAACAAAGGATATGTTACGGAAGCTGTAAAAACCATCCTAAATTATGCTTTTAATGAACTTAATTTTAACTCCATTGAAGCTAGAATTGACCCCAATAATTTAGCTTCTGAAAAGGTATTACATAAAAATGGTTTCGTTAAAGAAGGACACTTAATTGAGAACTTCTTTTATAACGACCAATTTCTCGATAGTGTTATTTATTCCTTATTAAAACGAAATTTTAAGAAACCATAATGATAATTACGATTAAAGATACTAACCATAGTGCATCAATTAATAATAAAGGTGCTGAGCTATTTGAATTTACAAAAGACAAAACCAATTATATTTGGACCATAGATGAACAGTTTTGGAATAAGACTTCTCCGATTCTTTTTCCAATTGTTGGTCGATTAAAAAATGATTCTTATACTTTAAATGAAAAAGTATATAAACTTCCAAGACATGGTTTTGCAAGAGATTGTGATTTTGAAGTAATTCATCAAAAAGAAAATGAAGTCGTTTTTTCATTAAGAGAAAGTCAGGAAACTTTAAAAATGTATCCTTTTGAATTTGAATTACAAATTAAATATACTTTAGAAAATAACAAACTCACTATTTCATATAAAGTTATAAATCATTCCGAGAACTCAATGCCTTTTAACATTGGTGCTCATCCTGCATTTGCTATGAATGGTAATTTTGAAGATTATAGTTTGCAATTCAATAAAAATGAGGAGTTTGAAACACATCATTTAGAAAATGAATTGTTTAATGCTAAAACTGATTTGGTTGAGAGCGATAAAGGAAAAATTCCTCTAACCTATTCCCTTTTCGAAAAAGATGCTTTGGTTTTTAAACATTTAAAATCAAATGAACTATCTATTTTAAAAGAAAACAATCCATATTTGAAGATTAATTATGAAGGCTTTCCTTTTTTAGGAATTTGGACAAAACAAAATGCTCCTTTTTTATGTGTTGAACCCTGGTATGGTCACGCTGACGAAAAGACATCTAATGGAAATTTTCATGATAAAAAAGCTATTCAAGTTTTAAATTCAAAAGCGAGTTTTATAGCATGTTTTAAAATTATCATTTTTTAAGAAAGATATTGTAATAAAAAATATATTAATATTTAACAACCCTATTCATCCTCACTTTTGTCAGGCATTATATAGGCTCCATTACTTATCATTTGGTTTTTAAATTGAATAGTATCTAATTTTTCATTACTTACAATTACTTGTTTATTGTAAGAACACGATTTTAAAATTAGTACTAAAAACAACACTAAAAACAATAAAGTAAATATATTTTTCATTATTAACTTTGGTTAATTATTTCAACTAAACTATTAAGAAAAATGTTATAATTCTTACTATTTTTAAATTAATCGATAAAAGTTGTTTTTTAATCGACAAGAAACCCATTCAAATTCAATTATCTGAATGGGTTTGTATATTAATGATAAATAAATTGTTATTAAACTGCTAATAAAGCATTTATTCTAGTTGAAAGTCAAAATATTTTTTATGTATAAAAAAACACAAAATAGAGATTACTTTATTAATGAACTTTGATTATTAACAAATCACTAAATCCTTTATTTTGAGGAATATCTAAATTATTACTTTGGGTTTGACCAACTATTACATAGCCTTTGTCTTTTAACTCTATGGCATCATATCCAAAATCAAAATTTGTGCCTCCAAAAGTTTTTTGCCACAACATTTTTCCGTTTGGACTAATTGTAAATGCCCAAAAATCATTTTCTCCCTTATTTTCTGTAATGTCTCCATCCACACTTCTAGTATGTCCTGAAATTAAGAAATTACCATTTGAAATCATTCGAATAGAATTTGAAGTATCAAACCCTGTACCTCCAAATGATTTATTCCATAATAATCTTCCATAATCATCAATACTTATTATCCAAACATCATTAGCTCCTTTGTTTGAAGAAATATCACCATCCAAACTGTTAGACGTTCCTGTAATCAAATACGTATTATTTATATTTTTTACAATTCCATAGGCTTGGTCTAATTCTGACCCTCCATAAGATTTTTTCCAAACTAATTCTCCAACTGAATTCACTTTAACAGCCCAATAATCATAGCTTCCATGATTATCATTAGCGTCAAAATCACTACTCTCAGAATATCCAACCATTACAAATCCTCCATCATTTGCTTCAACTACATCAAAAACTCTATCATTTTGTGTTCCTCCAAAATACTTATCCCAAAGTTTATTCCCATTTGCATCTAATTTTTGTCCATAAAATTCTCCAACACCATGTAAAACCCCTTTACTATTATTATTTTTTCCAATTCCTGCATAATCAACATAACCAACAACAAAATATCCACCATCTGAAGTATTAATTATTTTGTGTGCGTGATCATGACTCATAAATCCATGACTTTTTGCCCAAATAAGATTACCTTGAGAATCAGTTTTAAATATAAAAAAATCGTGCATTCCTAAATTACTCGGAACTTCTCCATCACTACTTTTACTATATCCTGCAACTACTAAAGTTCCATCAGTATTTTCAATTACGCTATAACCTAAGTCATCTTCAGAACCACCATATGTTTTACTCCAAAGTAAATTTCCATCTGCATCATATTTAGACAACCAAATATCTTCCAGTGCATATTTTTTATCTGTTATATCTCCGTCATTACTTTTAGTGCTTCCAATTACTATGAACCCTCCATCTTGAGTTGCTATTGTTCCATGAATTTCTTCAATATCTGAACCTCCAAAAGATTTAGACCATATTTTTTGTCCATTAAAATCGTTTGCTTCTTTATACACATTGTCATCTTCATTATTACAAGACGCAAAAAATAGTATTGATATTAATAAAAATATTTTTTTCATTATTCAATAATTAATTTTTTAGAAATTGTTTTATTTACAACCACCATGTATAGTCCTGTAGTGAATTCTGATGTATTAATTTCAAAATCATTTGAATTTATATTTTTATATGATTTGATATTTTGACCAATCGTATTAAAAACCTCAACCGAAGTAATTATTTCATTAGAAGTAATTGTTGTTAAATATTTTGAAGGATTTGGATGCATACTAAATGATTGTTTTTCGAAATTTTCATTTGATAAAGCAGCACTTTTTCTAACTACAAACAAACCTCTTTCAATATCACTTATAATAATATTTCCGCTTGCAAAATAAGGATAAACACTCCAAGCTCCATTAAATGAATTTGAATTACTTGTTGGATATGTGTCAAAAAAACCAATCTCATTCATTGTTCCAGCGTTTATTGATGAAATATCTAATAAACGTAAACCTGCTCTATAATTTGCTAAATAGAAATCGTTTCCTTTTGTATAACCATTATGATCTATAGCTGGTGTTACTCCAAAATAATTAGACTTTAAAACAGGTGCGTCTAAATCTGTCATGTCTATTATTAGCGTTTTTGTATTGAATCCAAAATTAGATTCATCTAACTCATCACCTGCTAAAAAATATTTATGATCATCTGTTAACCAACCTTGATGAGTATATGAAGTATTTGAATATGAAAAAGTGGATAATAATATTGGTGTAGCTTTATTTGTCACATCCACTACTACAACTTTATCTTCGTTTGCACCAAAAAATATTTCTTTCCCAACATGCTGTGTATCAGGGCCATTATATATCACAATATGTGCATCATGACTATAATCTTGTGCACTATAACCTCCGGCTGCTACAGGCATGACTGGATTTTGAATATTTACAAAATGTGGTCCACCAGAAAAAGTAGTCGATCCAATAGCATAAGCATAACCAGTTGCCTCATTAATAGCTATATTATGACATTTTCCAAAACCAGTATAATGGGCATCTGAAGTAAATGTTTGAGGTGAAGTAACATTTCTTAATCTAGTTAAATCAAAAACTTGCATTCCATGATTAGAAGCTTCACTAACAATAAAGGCATGATTATTATAAACTTTTATATCTCTCCAAGTACTATTTGAAGTAGCTGTAGGCAATTTTCCCAAATAAATTGGAGAAATTGGATTTGTAATATTTACAAAAGCAGTATGACTCGTTAACCCAATTATTGCATATTCATTATTATTTAATGGATCAGTCCAGCCCCATATATCATTGAACTCAGCATTTAACAAACCACCAAGTTGGGTTTTTGTCATATTAGACATTAAATCAATATTATTACAAGGATAAATCCCTGCCATACCAGAAGAACATGGAGTTTGTGCAAATACAATTGCTGAATAGATAAAAATTAAATTAAATAAATATTTCCTTTTCATTATATTATTTTTTTGACAAATATAACAATTATATATAATAAAAAAAGGACGCAAATTTGCGTCCTTTTAAATGTAAAATATTTTTTTGTTTAGAATAAAAATTTAACACCAACTTGTAAGTTACCAAAAGTTCTATCTGCTACAGAATTCATTGGATTTGCATTAAAGTTAAATTCAGTTGTTTTGTCTCCTACATCTGGAGTAGTTGTTGTAGAATTTACATTTAATATAGTAAACGAAGTTTCAACTGTTAACCATTTATTTACAATGTAGTCAAAGCCAGGTGAGACTTCTAATCCAAAAGAAGACATTTTATCATCTGAAATTTTGTCTTTTCCAAACATAACTGGTAAAGCAGCTTGACCATAAAAATAAAGATTTCCACTTACATTCCAATATTTTCTAACTAATGGCTTAACAACAAAAGTATTACTTTCAGCTGTTGTTAAAGATCCTATTTCAGATTTGTTAGAAATACTTCCAACTCCTAAACCAAGAGAAACAGAAGGACTTGTAAAATATCCTACAATAGGTAAAATCATGTTAGAAGTTGATTTAACGTCTCCTGTTTTTTCAGAACCAAAAGATACTTGTCCTGCAACCCACAAAGTTCCTTGTAAACCCTCTTGAGCAAATGAAGAAAGACTAAATAATGATACTACTGCAATTAAAATTAATTTTTTCATTTTGTTTTTGTTTTAAAATTATAGTACAAATTTATCAACAACAAAACGTGCATTAAATGATAAAAATCATTGTTTAAAAAATATTTTAAAGATTAAAAAAATATTGCATTTTTAATGTTTTACCTTACATTTGCAGTCTTATGCTGAAAACGATTAATATATTTAACAAAAGAGCTAGATTTGACTATGAAATATTAGACAAATATAATGCTGGTATTGTATTAACTGGTACAGAAATTAAATCTATTCGTTTAGGAAAAGCTTCTATTGCCGAAAGCTTTTGCGAGTTTCATAATAACGAACTTTTCATAATAAATTCACATATTGAAGAATACCAATATGGAACACATTACAACCACAAATCTAAAAGTGAACGTAAATTACTTTTAAACAGAAAAGAATTAAAGAAGTTAGAAAAAGATAGTCAAAATAAGGGCTTAACGATTGTTCCTTTAAAACTTTACACTAACGAAAAAGGTTTAGCTAAACTTGAAATTGCTTTAGCTAAAGGAAAGAAAAACTACGATAAACGTGAGTCATTAAAAGAAAATGATACCAAAAGAGATATTGATCGAATAAAAAAATCATTTTAGGTTTTTTTTATTTAAATTTATGACTAAATTTGTCAAGAATTTAAATGTCATTATCATGAATGTTTTATTAAAAAATGCTAGAGAGCAAAAAAATCTAAAAACTCGTGAGTTAGCGCAACTAATTGGTATAGATCAAGCATTGATAAGTAAATTTGAAAATGGATCAAGAAAACCAACTAAAGAGCAAGTAAAAAAATTATCCGAAGTTTTAGAAATTGATTATGAAATTTTAATCATAGAATGGATTAAAGCAAGAATTTTATATGAAATTAAAGATGAAGAATTTGGTTTAAAAGCTTTACAATTAGCCGAAGAAGAAGCAATTTATAATGCAGCCTTTAAAAGAAAACCTCTTTCAAAGAATTTGCAAGCTATTTTAGTTGATATAGATTTATTAAAAAAAGATTTAGATAATTTTAGACAGTTTGATAGTTTTAGAATTGCTCAAGCTTTAGAGTTAGAGTACACTTTTGAAAGCAATAAAATTGAAGGAAACACCTTAACTTTAAGAGAAACTGATCTAGTAGTTAATGAAGGTTTGACAGTTTCAGGCAAAAGTATGCGAGAGCATCTTGAAGCTATAAATCATCAAGAAGCAATTTCTTATATTAAACAATTATTAGATCGTAATTTTTCATTAAACGAAAGAGAATTGCTGTCTATTCATAATCTTATTCTTCGTGGAATTATTCCAGAAGATGCAGGAAAATATAGAAAAGTTCAAGTAATGATAAAAGGAAGTGAACATATGCCACCACAACCTTTTTTAGTTGCAAAAGCTATGGAAGATTATTTTATTTGGTTTTTAGAAAATAAAAATAAAATGCATCCAATAATCCTAGCAGCAGAAATGCACGAAAGATTAGTCACTATTCATCCTTTCATAGATGGAAATGGAAGAACTTCTCGTTTGGTTATGAATTTAATTCTTCTACAACACGGTTATGTAATTGCTAATATCAAAGGTGATTATGATACAAGAATGAAATATTATAAATCTTTAGAAATTGCGCAAACTTCAAACAATAAAGAAGATTTCTTATTGTTTATTGCACAAACCGAAAAAGAAAGTTTAGAAAGATATGTTTCAATAATCAAGCAATAATATTAAGCGAATTCAAGAAAAAAGGATTCGCTTTTTAATTTTTATCTTCTAAAAGTGGCACAAATCTAAATTCACCAAATTCATGCTTTTCAAATTGGGTTTCGCTTTTACGAATTAACATCGTCATAATTTGATGTTCTTCGCCCAAAGGAATAACCAACTTACCTCCTATTTTCAATTGAGCCATCAAAGGTTGTGGAATAAAAGGTGCTCCAGCCGTTACAATTATACTGTCAAAAGGGGCAAATTCTGGCAAACCCTTATAACCATCTCCAAAAATTACTTTTTTAGGTCTAATGCCTAATTTTGGTAATAAAAGAGATGTCTTTTTGAATAATTCATTTTGCCTTTCAATAGTGTAAACTTTTGCTCCCATTGTGCATAAAACAGCCGTTTGATAACCACTTCCTGTACCTATTTCAAGAATAGTATCATCCTTTTTTACCTCTAAAAGTTGACTTTGAAAAGCTACTGTATAAGGTTGTGAAATCGTTTGATCAGCTGCAATTGGAAATGCTTTATCTTGATAAGCAAAATCTTCAAAACTAGAATTCAAAAACAAGTGTCTTGGAATAATTTTTATAGCTTCTAAAACATTTTTATCAGTAATTCCTTTTCCTTCAAGTAATTTAGCTAATTGGTTTCGAAGACCTTGATGTTTGGCTGTGTTTTTCAATTTGGGATATAAATTTGAATGGTAAAAATACCTTTAAAAAATTAATTTTCAAATTGAAATTTACGAAACTTTTAAACCTATAAATTTTTAAACTCTAAACTAAAATAGTACTTTTGATAAAATTTAATTTTTATGATAAAAGTCGGAGTTTTAGGTGCTGGTCATCTTGGAAAAATACATTTACGATTATTACAACAATCTGAAAAATATGAATTAGTTGGTTTCTACGATGATAATCTAGAAAACGGAAAAAAAGTAGCAGCCGAATTTGGCTACAAACAATTTGACACAATTGCTAGATTAATTCACGCAGTTGATGTTGTAGATATCGTAACTCCTACTCTTTCGCATTATAAATGTGCCAAAGTTGCCATCAAATCTGGTAAACACGTCTTTATAGAAAAACCAATTTCAACAACTGTTGAAGAAGCAGAAGAAATCATTGCTTTAGCAAAAGAATTTAATATAAAAGGTCAAGTTGGACACGTGGAACGATTTAATCCTGCGTTCATTGCGGTTAAAGATCAAATTGAAAGTCCAATGTTTATTGAAACACATCGTTTAGCCGAATTTAATCCAAGAGGAACAGATGTTCCTGTGGTTTTAGATTTAATGATTCACGATATTGATGCTATTTTGAGTGTTGTAAAATCAAAAGTAAAAGCAGTTCATGCAAGTGGTGTTTCTGTTTTGAGTCAATCACCAGATATTGCCAATGCTCGTGTTGAATTTGAAAATGGTTGTGTTGCCAACATTACTTCAAGTAGAATTTCGATGAAGAATATGCGTAAATCTCGTTTCTTTCAAAAAGACGCTTATATATCAGTAGATTATTTAGAGAAAGTATGTGAAGTTGTAAAAATGAAAGAAGCTCCAGAAGTTCCTGGTGATTTTGACATGATTTTACAAAATGCAGAAGGAGAGAAAAAACAAATCTATTTTGATAATCCAGAAGTTTCTCCAAACAATGCCATTTTAGACGAATTAGAATCTTTTGCAGATGCTATCAATAACAACACAACTCCAACTGTAACATTAACAGATGGAACTGAAGCTTTGCGTGTTGCCTATATGATTATTGATTCGATGAACGAAAAATAATCAGTTTTAGAAAACTATCTGAAACAAATAAAACTAAAAAAACAAAATTTATACAATGAAACAAATAGCCGTAATAGGAGCTGGAACAATGGGTAACGGAATTGCTCACACTTTTGCTCAATCAGGATTTACTGTAAAATTAATCGATATATCTGAAAAATCATTAGAAAAAGGAATGGCAACTATTGCTAATAACTTAGACAGAATGGTTTCTAAAGGAACAATATCTGAAGACGATAAACACAAAACTATTTCAAACATCATTACTTACACAGACATTAAAGATGGTGTTGTTGGTTGTGATTTAGTGGTGGAAGCTGCAACAGAAAATGTTGGATTAAAAATGAAAATTTTTAAAGAATTAAGCGATACTTGTGATCATAATGTGATTTTAGCATCAAACACTTCTTCAATTTCTATTACGCAAATTGCTGCACAAGTTGTTCATCCAGAACGCGTTATTGGAATGCATTTTATGAATCCAGTGCCGATTATGAAATTAGTTGAAATCATTCGTGGTTATTCAACTTCAAACGAGGTGACTAAAATCATCATGGATTTATCAACAAAATTAGGAAAAACTCCAACAGAAGTTAACGATTATCCCGGTTTTGTGGCAAACAGAATATTAATGCCTATGATTAACGAAGCCATCGAAACTTTATACAACGGTGTTGCAGGTGTTGAAGAAATTGATACAGTTATGAAATTAGGAATGGCTCATCCAATGGGACCTTTACAATTAGCTGATTTTATTGGATTAGACGTTTGCCTTTCCATACTTAACGTGATGTATGATGGTTTCAAAAACCCAAAATATGCTCCTTGTCCTCTATTAGTAAATATGGTAATGGCTGGAAAATTAGGTGCAAAATCTGGTGAAGGTTTCTATGACTATTCAGAAAGTAGAAAAGCAGAGAAAGTTTCAAAACAGTTTAGTAAATAAAGTAATTAGTGATTAGTAATTAGTGAATAGCTAGTTATGAATCACTAATTACTAATCACTCAAAAATGAGCAAAATAATTCCTTTTAAAGCCGTTCGTCCTGCAACTGATAAAGTTGGATTGGTTTCGTGTAGAAATTACGATGATTATAGTGCTACTGAGCTTGCTGCTTGGTTAAACTTTAATCCGTATTCATTTTTACATGTCATAAATCCTGCTTTTGCTAATGTACAAAAAATCAGTTTGGATAAACGTTTTAAAGGTGTTGCTCTAAAATATCAAGATTTTAAAAACGAACATATTTTTGAACAAGAAGAAAATCCTGTTTTTTATGTGTACGAAATCGAATCTAAAAAGCAAAAATTCACTGGAATAATTGCAGGAACTTCTGTAGAAGATTATCAAAATAATGTCATTAAAAAACATGAAGACACCTTACAATATCGTGTGGAAATGTTTAAAGATTATTTGCATCAAACGCAATTCAACACTGAACCCGTTTTAATAACTTATCCAGACAGCGTTGAATTAAATACTTGGATTTTACTTAAAAAACAAAGTGAACCTTTATATCGTTTTTCAACCACAAATAAAGAAAAACATACCCTTTGGAAAATTGACACTAATAGTGATATCAATTGGTTGACTTCTCATTTTGAAGCAATTCCAAACTTATATATTGCCGATGGACATCATCGTTCGGCTTCAGCAGAATTACTTTATCAAGAAGACAAGCATTTAAAAAATGAAAATTTGAGATCTTTTATGAGTTTTTTAATTCCTGAAAGTAATGTCAAAATTTATGAGTATAATCGAATTATTCGCGATTTGAATGGTTTTTCGAAAGAAGAATTTTTAATGAAATTAGAAGAAAATTTCATCATAAAAAATAAAGAACAAGAATTGTGGAAACCAGAAGATAAGTTTGAATTTGGAATGTATTTAGATGGAAATTTCTATGCTTTATTTTATAAGAAAAGTAACGATGAAACCAGTATTTTAGAAAATTTAGACGCTCAAGTTTTGTATGACAAAGTACTTAATCCAATATTAGGAATTGAAGATTTAAGAAATGATGAAAGAATTGATTATATTTCTGGAAAACAATCTATTACAGCTATAAAACAAGTCGTGGATGAAGGTGAATATGAAGTTGGATTTATGTTATTTCCATCAAATATTAATGAAATTAAAGCCTTTGCTGATAACAATTTAATTATGCCTCCAAAAAGCACGTATATTGAACCAAAATTTAGAAGTGGTTTGATTGTTTATGAGCTTTAGATTGAAGATTGTTGATTAACGATTTTTGATTGCAGAAGTTTTAAAACTGAAAACTGAACACTGAACACTTTTACAAAATGCAAATAGCAAACAACCTTCAAACCATAAAGTCTCAATTACCTTCAAACGTAACACTTGTTGCTGTTTCTAAAACAAAACCAGTTGCCGATTTGATGGAAGCTTATGAAGCTGGTCAACGTATTTTTGGGGAAAACAAAATCCAAGAAATGACCGAAAAATGGGAAGAAATGCCCAAAGATATTCAATGGCACATGATTGGTCACGTTCAAACTAACAAAGTGAAATACATGGCCGAATACGTTACTTTAGTTCATGGAGTTGATAGTTTAAAATTGCTAAAAGAAATCAACAAACAAGCTAAAAAGCACAATAGAGTTGTTGATGTTTTATTGCAAATGCATATTGCTGAAGAAGAAACAAAGTTCGGTTTAGATGATGATGAATTGGATGAGATTCTGAATCAAGTTCAAAATGACAAATTTCAAAACATCAAAATTATAGGTTTAATGGGAATGGCCACTTTCACAGAAAATCAAAACCAAATCAAAAAAGAATTTCTTCATTTAAAATCAATTTTTGATAAACTAAATACTGAAAATTTACAACTGAACACACTCTCAATGGGAATGTCTGGTGATTATAAATTAGCTATAAATTGTGGAAGTACAATGGTTAGAATTGGAAGTAGTATTTTTGGTGGAAGAAATTATGCAAAATAAATTAGTTAAAAGATAGCAAAAATACTTTCCAACTTTGTAACTTTGTTTCTTTACAACCCTAAAGAAAAAGAAAATTTACGCAATCCTCGACATAGAAACTACTGGTGGACAATTTAATGAAGAAGGAATTACCGAAATTGCTATTTATAAATACAATGGACATGAAGTAGTTGATCAATTCATAAGTCTTGTTAACCCAGAAAAACCGATTCAACCTTTTGTGGTAAAATTGACTGGAATTAACAATGCTATGTTACGTTCTGCTCCAAAATTTCACGAAGTGGCCAAAAGAATTATAGAAATTACTGAAGGTTGCATTGTTGTAGCTCACAATTCATCATTTGATTATAGAATTTTAAGAACAGAATATGATCGTTTAGGTTATAAATTTATTCGTCCTACAATTTGTACGGTTGAATTATCTAAGAAATTAATTCCAGAACAAGCTTCATATAGTTTAGGAAAATTAGTCCGTTCCCTTGGAATTCCTGTTACTGATAGACATCGTGCTAGTGGTGATGCATTGGCAACAGTGAAATTATTTAAACTTTTACTTTCAAAAGATTCCACAAAAGAAATCGTAAAAAGCTATATCAAAACAGAAGTTAAACCAGGAATGGCTCCCAAACTTTTAGATATAGTAGAAAGTTTACCTAGTAAAGTTGGAATCTACTATATTCACAACGAAAATGGTGATTTAATTTATATTGGAAAAAGTAAAAATATTAAAAACAGAATCAACCAACACTTTACTTCAAAAGTTTCAAAATCAATAAAAATACAGAAACAGGTTTATGCTGTAACTTATGAAGAAACAGGTTCAGAATTAATTGCACTTTTAAAAGAAAGCGAAGAAATTAAAATCAACAAACCCATCTACAATAGAGCTCAACGTAAGACTTTATTCAATTTTGCATTATATTCAGAAAAAAACAAAGATGGTTATATTGCTTTAAAAGTAGCCAAAACAGATGGCCGAAAAAAAGAAATAACCTCATTTACATCACTTCAAGAAGGTAAAAATGCTTTATTTAGAATTACAGAAAAATACAATTTATGTCAAAAAGTAAATGGCATTTATGATACTAAAAAAAGTTGCTTTCAATATGATATTAATCAATGCTTTGGGGCTTGTATTGGTAAAGAAAACCCAGAAGAGTACAACAAAAGAGTTCACGATTTTATTCAAAATAATTCGTTCGAAAACAATAACATGGTTCTTATTGACAAAGGTAGAACTAATGGTGAGAGAAGTGCAATTCTTATAGAAAATGGAATTTATAAAGGCTATTGTTTTTATGATTTGAATTACCAAATCACGAATATCGAAATTCTTAAAAATCTTATTATTCCAATGCAAAACAATAGAGATACAATTTCGATAATAAAATCATATATTCGAAAAACTAAACACTTAAAAGTAGTGAAGTTTTAATTGATTATCTTTGTATATATTTAATTAAAATGGTGAGAAAAAAATCTCTTTTTGAAAAATTAAGACAAAAGGCTTTTATTATAATTTACGGAACTAATACAGTTTCTGGAAGACTCTTTGATTTAATTCTTTTAGGCGTTATTGTATTAAGTGTAATACTGGTAATGTTAGAAACTGTTCAAGGTTTTGACACTAAATATCATAAAGAAGTTGTGTTCTTAGAATGGGTTATTACTATTTTCTTTACAGTTGAATATATTTTAAGAATTATTACTACAAAAAAACCATTAAGATATATATTTAGTTTTTATGGAATAATTGATTTAGTAGCTGTTTTACCAATGTATATGTCCCTTTTTGTAGTAGGTTCAAGTGTACTTTCTATAGTTAGAGCATTTCGTTTGTTGCGTTTATTTAAAATTCTTAATCACCCACAATTTACAGGACAATCTTTACATTTAAAAGAAGCCATGATTGCCAGTAGAGGTAAAATTGTAGTATTTATATATTTCGTACTTATTAGTGCTGTTTTTATTGGCTCTTTAATGTATGTGGTTGAAGGTCCAGAAAGTGGATTTACAAGCATTCCAATAAGTATTTATTGGACTATTGTAACTTTAACTACTGTTGGTTATGGTGATATTTCTCCAATAACACCTTTAGGACAATTTATTGCTTCATTTGTAATGATATTAGGTTACGGAATTATTGCTGTTCCAACTGGAATTGTTTCTGCTGAATACACAATGACTAAAAAAATTCGTAGTGGTACAATTACTCCAAATAAAACAGATAAATCTTGTTCAGTTTGTGGTAAAAACGATCAAAGAAAAAATGCTTCTTATTGCTACAATTGCGGAAATGAATTAAATAATGACTAATAACTATCTAATTATAATTGTTGGACCAACAGCCATTGGAAAAACAGCTTTAAGTATAAAATTAGCTCAACATTTTGGTTGTGAAATAATTTCGTGTGACAGTCGTCAGTTTTTTAAGGAAATGAAAATTGGTACTGCTGTTCCAAATGACGAAGAATTAGAAGCTGCAACTCATCATTTTATTCAAAATAAATCAATTTTTGAAAATTATACTGTTGGTGATTTTGAAAAAGAAGCGATTGCTAAATTAGACGAATTATTTCAAGAAAATAATGTTCAAATTGTTGTTGGTGGTTCTGGTTTATATGTGAATGCTATTTTACAAGGTTTTGATGATTTTCCTGATGTTTCGATTGAGATTAGAGAAAACGTCAGAAATCAATATGAAGAAAAAGGATTAGAATTTCTTCAAGAAAAATTACAAGAATTAGATAGTAACTACTACGCTACTCTTTTAAATGAAAACCCTCAAACCTTACAAAACCCTCAACGAATGATGCGTTTTGTAGAAGTTTGCATGGCTTCCAACTTGCCTTATTCTTCGTTCTTAAATCAGAAAAAAAATCTGCGTAATTTTATTCCAATTGTCATTGGATTAGAAGCAGTAAGAGAAATCATGTACAACAGAATCAACCAAAGGGTTGGTATTATGATGAATGAAGGTTTACTCGAAGAAGCAAAAAGTGTTTATCCAAGCAAAGAATTAAATGCTTTACAAACCGTAGGTTATAGAGAATTATTTGATTATTTCGATAAAAAAACTACTTTAGAAGTTGCAATCGAACAAATAAAAATGAATACCAGAAGATTTGCCAAACGTCAATTGACTTGGTTTAAACGTAATGAAAACACCATTTGGTTTGATTTCCAAACGGAAACTTCAAAAATAATAAATACAATTTCAGAAAAAATAAAAAATGCCAATAAGTCCTAATTTTACATCAATTTACGAACAAGAATTCGAATTATCTTTTTTAAACTGTTATCCAAATGGTTTATTAAAATATACGGATTTGTGCAATTTTATTCAAATTGTAGCAGGTAATCATGCTGATTTAGGTGGAATTAGTTATTCTGACATGCAAACAAAAAACCAAGCATGGGTTGTTAGTAGAATGCGTTTAGAAATAGCAAAATTACCAAAATGGAGAGATAAAGTTGTTGTAAAAACTTGGATAAAAACTTTAGAGAATTCACGTTCCATTCGTTGTTTAGAATTTTATTTAAATGATGAAAAAATAATAGGTTGCGAAACTTTTTGGGTTGTAATTAATACCAAAACCAGAAAACCTGATATTTTAGTTCTAGAACATAATCATTTTGAAAAATTTGAAATTAATGCTACAGAAAAAAATACTGATAAAATCAAAATTGGTTCAGACTTAAACCTTGTAGGAAATAAGAAAGTTCTTTTCTCAGATTTAGATGTCGTGAATCATGCCAATAATGTAAAATATTTAGAATGGTGTTTGGATTACGAAAATCCAAAAAATCTATTATTAAGTAAAGTCAAAGCCTTTGACATGAACTTTATGCGTGAACTCAATTTAAATGATGAAGCTATAATTAGCAAAACATCTACTGAAGACGAAAGTATTTTTACTATTTCAAAAGAAGATAAAATAGCTTATGCTTTGAAAGTTGAGTGGAAATAAAAAAAGCCCTAATTTCTTAGAGCTTTTTATAAAATTAATTTTTTATAACCAATCTAAATCCTTCACCATGAATATTTAGAATTTCTACGTTCTCATCTGGTTTTAAGTATTTACGAAGTTTTGCTATATAAACATCCATACTTCTTGAAGTGAAATAGTTATCATCTCTCCATATTTTTGTTAAAGCTAATTCTCTTGGCATAACATCATCAACGTGTAAAGCTAACATTTTAAGCAATTCACATTCTTTTGGTGATAATTTTGAAGGCTCTTGTCCATTAAATGAAAGTTGTCTTAATTTTGAATTTAGGTGAAACTTACCAATTGAAAATTCAAAAACTGTAGAATCTGGTTTAGTTTCTGCACTTTTTCTTTGAATAATGGCCTTAATTTTCATCAACAAAACTTCACTATCAAAAGGTTTGTTTAAATAATCATCTGCTCCAACTTTATATCCTTTTAACACATCTTCTTTCATAGATTTTGCAGTTAAAAACACAATTGGCACTTCTTGATTTTTTTCACGAATTTCTCTAGCTAAAGTATAACCATCTTTATAAGGCATCATTACATCCAAAATACATAAATCATAAGTATCTTTTTTGAATTTTTCGAAACCTTCCATACCGTTTTTCGCATGAGTTACTTCAAAATCATTTAACATTAAATAATCTTTTAGTATAGCACCAAAATTTGGATCATCTTCTACTAATAATATTTTTTTTGCTGTTTCCATAGTATTTTATATTTTCTTTAATTAATTAATAATTGGCAATTTAATTGTAAAAGTACTTCCTTTTCCTTTTTCACTTTCTACCGAAATATAACCGTTGTGGTCATCTATAATTTGTTTAACATATGATAATCCAAGTCCGTGACCTTTTACATTATGAACATCACCAGTATGTTCTCTAAAAAATTTTTCAAACACTCTTTTTTGAGCTGACTTACTCATTCCTATCCCGTTATCTTTTATTTTAATTAGAATAAAATCACGAAGATTTTCTGTATGAATATTAATAATTGGTCGCTCAACTGAATATTTTATAGCATTATCTAAAATGTTTACAATCACATTTGTAAAATGAGAATCATTTAGTAAGGCTGTTATCCTTGTTGCTTCTAAATCTGTTGTTATCTCTCCTTCTCTATCTTCAATAATTAAAGCAATATGTTCTACTGCATCTTCAATAATTTCATGGATATTATGAGGCTCTTTAATAATATCTAATTCTTTCTTCTCTAATTTTGAAATACGTAATACATTTTCTACTTGAGCATGCATACGTTTATTTTCATCTTTAATCATATGCAAATAGCGTTGAACTTTTTCTTTATCATCAATCACCTTAGGATTTTTGATGGCATCTAAAGCTAAATTGATTGTAGCTATAGGTGTTTTAAGTTCATGCGTCATATTATTGATAAAATCTGTCTTAATTTCAGAAATTTGCTTTTGCGTTATTAACTGTTTTAAAGCACTTACATAAGTCAAAATAATAATCAAAGTCAACATCAATGATAAAGCCACAACCCAAAAAATTGAGGATAAAACATACTTGTTTTTTTGAGGAAAAGTAACTAATAATTGATAACGACTATTACCTTCTAAATCTTGAAAGATAGGTACTCCATAAGTATTATTCTTATCATAATTAAAATTCTCAGATTTTAACTTTGTAGCTAATCCATTATTGTAAACACTAAACTCAAAAGGTGTTTTTACTTCATATTTGTTGAGTTCATTGAACAAAATTCGTTCTAAATCATCTTTTGACAATCGCTCATAAAGTGATTTTTGAGCCATAACATCCTTAAATGAAATTTCAAATTGTGCTCTATCAAGAATATCTAAATTTCCTTTATTTTCAATTGTTACATTAGGCGTATTTCTTAAGCTAATTGACGAATTATCAATTCCATCGGCATTATAAACTTCCGTTTTACGCTCTGCAACATATGATTTTATAGCTGATGAATCTGCTTTTTTATCAAAGAACGTTCCTTTTATATCAAAATCTTGCGGAATTATTGAATTAGAATAAATTATAGTTTCATTAGTATTATTATTCTTTGAGATATAATAAAAATTTCTAATATCACTTTGTTTAGGTGGTTTTCCTAGACTATCTGCCATTTGATTAAACCTCCTATAAAAGGTATAAAACTCTCTATCATTGATGTTTTGTGATACATTTCCAATAACTTGCTGAACATGTTGCTTAAACTGTTCATTATTTTTTTGAAGCAACAGGTTTATCCAATAGAACTTAATTAATATTAGCCCTATCAATGATACACTCATAAAAAAAACCAATAATCTAAATCTTGCTTTGTTCATCAATACAAATTTAGTATTTTAACATAATTAATGAATATATATTAACCAAACATTAACAAATTGAACCTAAATTATGTTATTATAGATAATTTAACAATTGATCTAGCTGAATATGAGTGTCTTTTAAAGAAATATTTTGAATTACATAATCCGATTTCAATATTTTTTCCTCTTCAGCCATTTGATTATTAATTCGTTGCAGAACACTTTCTCTAGCAATATTGTCGCGTTTCATTGTTCTTTCAATTCTTGTTTCCAGTGGTGCTGTAACTAAAATAATTGCGTCACAATCCTTATACGAACCCGATTCAAACAAAATTGCAGATTCTTTTACAACAAATTTGTAATCTAGCTTACTTTTTAGCCACTTTTTAAAATGTTTTTTTACTTCTGGGTGAATAATAGCATTAAGTTGTGCTAATTTTTCTTTGTCACTGAAAACAATATTGGCTAAAAATGCTCTATTTATTTTATCATTTTCTAAAACTTGATTACCAAATAATTCAACAATTTTTGAAGTAACTCTTTTTGAATTTGTAATTTTTCGAGCTTCATCATCAGCTATATACACAGGAATATTTTTCTCTATTAAATAGTTTGCTACAGTAGTTTTTCCACTACCAATTCCTCCTGTTAAGCCAATAATTTTTGTCATAATTATTTAAAAAATAATTCTGGAAAAGCTTTTTTAGGTTCTAGTTTCATTAGTTTAATTCTAATAAATGAAATCAAAAAACCCTTACCATATCCATAAAATTGAATAAAAGTTGCTAAAACTGATAATACTCCTACTTTTAAACTTTTATTTTTGAGAGTACTGTCAATTAATAACATCAAAAAGTATACAAATAGTATTATTAAAGGCAAATAAAATTGAAAAAAAGTCATTATAAAGGCAAATAAAATTCCGAATAAGAACAAAGAGGGAAACCAAAATGTAATCTTTGAATATTCAGGATACCATGAATCTAAGATTGGTCTTGCTTTACCAAATTTATTAACTTGCGTAAAAAATTTATTCCAATCTATTCTTCTTTTATGATAAACAAATGCCTCTTTAATTAATGTAGTCTTGTATCCTTTTTTCCATAACCTAATAGATAAATCTGGGTCTTCACCTGGATGAATATTTCCAAAGCCTTTCGATTCTTCAAAAGCTTTTTTAGATAAGCCCATATTAAAACTTCTAGGTTGAAATTTTTCTAATTTTTCACTACCTCCTCGAATTCCACCAGTTGTAAAAAATGATGTCATAGCGTAATTAATAGCCTTTTGCACATCAGAAAAACTATCTAAAGCCTTATCTGGTCCACCAAAACAATCAACATAATCTTGATTCAAACCTTTTTTTACATTTTCAAAATAAGTTGTTGGAAGAATACAATCAGAATCTAAAATGATAAAATAATCACCAGAAGCTCGTTTCATACCATAATTCCTTGAATCTCCTGGTCCAGTATTTTCTTTAAAGAGATAACTAATATTCAATTTTGATTGAAATGATTTAACGATTTCTTCTGACGTAATTGTAGAACCATCTTCTATAATTACAATTTCAAAATCTAAATCAGACTGCAAAGCTAAACTCTCTAAAAGTTCTTTAGTTTCTTCAGGTCGATTATAAACGGGTATGATAAACGAAAAATTCATACTACAAAGATACTTTAATTCTAAAAAAAAAACCACTTTAAAAAAAGTGGCTTTGTTTGTTATTGTTTAACAATTTTGATAGTCTTTATAAAATCGTCAATTTCTAATGTAACTATATAATTTCCAGCAGCTAATTTGGATAAATCTAAAGTAGCTTCATTTTCATTTACTTTTTGACTAAAAACTTCTTGACCAAGAGTATTATTGATTTTTACCGAAGAAATTCTTGATGAATAACTTATCTTAAAATAATCTTTTACAGGATTTGGATATGAAGTCAAATTATTTTTCTCAAAATTATTTGAACTTAACGTACCATCATAAGCAGAAATTCTAAATAAAGAAAAATCATTTCCACCAAAATCCCAAATTCTAACATAAATTATTTCACCTGCTGTTCTTCCTGTTAAAGCAATTTTAGCATGAAATGGATCTGAACCACTATCGTTATCACATTGTAATAAACTTAAGGTTGAGCAACTTCCTGAATATAAAGCCATTCCTGTATCGCTTAATCCACCTGGTTCTTGTTTGGTTTCTAAAGTAATGTTTCCGGTTGAAGGAACAGTAACTTTGTACCAAACATCTAAAAAAACAGAACCGGTACAACCTGGATTTGGTACAGTTGATGCCAATGCTCCAAAATTAGCTGATGTAATTTCATTTTGAGAAAAAGTTGTTCCTGGAATTAAATTAATTGCTCCACTACAATCATCATTATTTGGTGGACAACTTGATTGTGTTAAAAAAGGACTTGTTAAAACACAAGATGAATCTTGATTATTAGTGACAGAAACCAAAACTGATGTTGCATTTTGAAAAGGACCTAATTGAACATTTCCTAATGAATTTAAGTTAACTGGTGTACTTCCTAAATTATCTGAAACAAGAACAGATGTTGCAGAACCAAAACTAGTTACATTAGTATTTATAAAAAACTGTGTATTGCCACCTGTACAATCTGGGACAATTGTATAAGTTGCTGTTGGATTGGTACAGGTTGCTAATTGAATATTTAAAGAATAAGCAACTGATTGAGGTGCTGGAAATGTAGAAATTACAATATAATATGATTGTCCATTAGTTATTGGAAATTGACTAATTGTTCTAACATTAGCTGTTCCATTTGCTACACCTGCTAAACAATTTGAACCAATGTCTGCACAACTTCCATAAACAAAAATTCCAGAATACAAATCTGAACCTGTTGAAGGCGTTAGATTAATATTAATAAACCCAGTTGTAGTTGCAGTATATTTATAAACTACATCATCTCCGTCTAAGTAGAATTGGGAATTACTTCCACAGTTCGATCCTTGTCCACCAGAATAATCATCACCATAGTTAGCAGTATTATCAGTTGTGTTATAAGGCAAAGTAGTTATTAGTATTGGATTTCCACATACATTTCCTATAGGTGGAGCTGCAATAGTAGTAAAAGAATATTGAGTACAACCAGTAGCATCTCCATTTCCGTTATATGGAGTTATTGTAACATAATAAGTTGTAGCGTATGATAAAATTGGTAAGTCATAAAAAGTTACATTTCCAACATTTAGATTATTAACAATTTGTGTTCCACCTGATGTTGTTCCAACCTTCAAAAAATAACCCGTTGGAAATCCTGTAGCTGCTGACCAATTTAAATTCGTAGTTTCACTTACGTTAGTAGCTAAATTTGTTGGTGTAGCCATTACAGCATTACAATTTGGCACTGAAGTAGATTGTGATGCGTTAACGTTATCAATATAAAAATAATAATCACCTGCTGTCCAAGTTGAAAGAAATCTTAATTTAAAATCTGAAGTATTTGGAACAGAAGCCGCTGGAATTGTAAATGATTTATTTGCACAATTATTACTAACAACATGATTTGAATCATTAATAGTGAATTGTGTTACCCAAGTACTACCATTGTCTTGAGACATTTGCACTTGTAAATTTCCCCATCCAGCTGGAGTTGCAACTGTTGCTGCAGAAAAATTTACTACTTTATAATCAAACGTAATTATTACATTTTGTCCGTTTGATACAGATGTATAATTAGGACTTGACAACCATCCTGTAGATGAAGTTGAACCAGTATATAAACTACTTCTAAAAGAAACACCACTACAAGCTTGCGTTACAGAACCTGAATATCTACTTGCTGACCAACCAGATGGCAAAGATGTTGAAGCGTTAAAATCTTCAGAAATTGAAACCTGAGAATATATATTTAGCGAAATAAGACAAAATAGAAATAGCGTAATTTTTTTCATAAATCGTTGTTTAACAGTTCAAATGTATTAAAAAATTAGATACAAAAAAAACTGCTCCAATTAAGGAGCAGTTTATTTAAAAATATTAATTATAGCTTATTGCTTAATCACTTTTATTGTTTTAACAACATCACCAACGGTAACGTTTACAATATAAGCACCTGCAGTTAAACTAGTCATGTCAATTTGAGAAGTAGTATTATTTACTTTTCTTGAAATAACTTCTTGTCCTAGTAAATTAATTACTTTAACAGAAGTGATTTCTGAAGAGTAAGATAAATTTAAAACATCTTTAACTGGGTTTGGATAAGCTACAAAACTAGCATTATCAAAACTAGAAGCTGATAATGAACCATCATAAGCAGAAACTAAAAATGTTCCAAAAGCATTGTTTCCATATTCCCAAACTCTAAAATATAAAACACTTCCTGGAGCTTGACCTGTAACTATAATTAATGGATGGTCACCAGTTGCACTTGAAGAATCGTTACAAGCAATTTCAGTTAAAGAACTACAAGTTCCACTATAAACAGCTCCACCAGTATCTGTCAATCCACCTGTAGTAGGATTCACTTCGAATGTTAAACTACCAGAAGCAGGAACCACTGCAGAATACCAAACATCACCACCTTGATAAGAAGCACAAGTAGGATCAGTTTGTGTTGAACTAGTTGCAGCAACATTTGTTCCTGTTACTTGATTTGTTGCGAACACTCCACCAGGAGTTAATACTGTAGGATTTGCGCATTCATCATTTACTGGAGGACATGCGTAAGTGAAATTCCCTAATGGCAAATCACAAGTTGTGTCTGAGCCATGTAATATAGTTAACGCATTTGAAGAACCACTTGTAAAAGGTCCTGCTGTAACTACACCAGTTGTAGTAATAGGTAATGTAGTAGTTCCATAACTTAAAACTGGAGAACCACTTCCTAGATTAGTTACATTTACATTTACTGAGTATTGATTATTTGCACAATCTGGTACTATTGTAGCTGTTGCACTAGCAGGTGTACATGAAGATACTATTATATTTACTGAGAAATCTAATGTAATTCCATATGATCCCGAATAACATGGATTAGCTGTTGTTAATGCATCAGCGGTAACAATTCGCATTCTATGCGTTCCTAATGCAGCTGTAGCTGACATAACAAAAGATGCATTTAATACAGTAGGGTTAGGAGCTAATGATTCTCCTGTATATACTAATTCTGAAGCATCAAAAATATAATTATCATTAAAATCAATCCACATATATGTGTTATAAGTATAACCTGTAGCAAATGAAATTTGAACATTTGTATTTAATCCTTGTGGCAAAGTTACTGGAGTTGCTGAATGATCAAAATACGTAACATCAGTAGTAGGGAAATCAGTTGTTCCTAATTGAACATTTGTAATTCCTGAATTGTCATTTGACGTTGGCACTGAAGGACAATAACATCCTGTAGCTACAGTAGTAAAAGTATTTTCTGTACAACTTGAAGCAATACCAGAAGCATTATATGGACTTATTGTATAATAATATGTAGTATTAAATGTTCCTATGTATGAATATGTTGGAGCCGCACCAATATCAACATTATTTAAGATATTAGTTCCTCCCATAGTAGTTCCCATAGTTAGATAATAACCATCAGCTAAAGGTGTTGCGTCCCAACTTATAACAGTTGCTTCATTTCCACAAGTTGCGTTAGGTGTTGCTACAATATTTGAAGCACATGTTGGTGGTGTTGCTGGTGTTTCTTCAATAGTAACATCATCAATAGCAATATCATCATAAAAACCAGATGTATCTCCTGCATAAATAAATCTAACTTGAAGATTACCTGTTATAGTTAAAGAACTTAAACTAATTACTTTCTTTTCCCAACCACCTGGAGTATTAGTATTGTATTGTGCCATAGCGTTCCATGCAGCACCATCCCATACTTCAACTATTAATGTAGAGTTTTGAAATCCTTCATTATTACTTAATTCATAAAAAGTAAGTCTTGGTGTAGTTAATGCAGAAGCATCAATTAAAGGAGATGTTAAAGTAACGTCAGAAAAATCTGGAGTAGAATCATCTACCCAAGCAAAATAACCCCCTGATGTAGTATTTCCTGTAATGGTTCCATTATTTCCAATATGATTACCAGAGCCCGTGTTTGAAAACCTCCAGTCTTCACCTCCAGACATTGTCCAACAACTAGGTATTGCACCAGCGTTTGAAAATCCTTCTGTGTAAGGAGCTGTAGATGGTATACACTGTGTTTTAAATGTGAAGGGGCCAGTCCATGAACTATTTACTGGTCCAGTACAAACTGCTCTTACATAATATTGATAAACAGTATTAGGAGTTAATCCACTTAATATATGAGGATTTGCAGTAACACCATTTACAAATGATCCTGTTCCTAGAGGAAAATTATTTGGACCGTATTGAATGTCCCACATTGCTTCAGTTGCTCCATTAGTCCAACCTAATGTTGCACTTGTACTTGTTATTACTGTAGCAGTTAAAGCAGTTGGCTCAACACATGAAGAATTAACTTCCCATTTAACATCATCTATATAAACCGTAGTTGCAGAAGGAGTTGGTTGCGTTGTGTTAAGTACTAATTGTGTAACACCAGCTGGAACTGAAGATGGAATAATTGTAAATTCTTGTGTATTGGCAATTACTGTACTTGGAAGTTGAATTGGCTCAATTTCTACATAACTAGTTACATCTCCAGGAGTTGCAAAATAACCAACACTCATTGATTTATTTGCTGAAGTTGCAAAAGCTTTAAATTTTAATCTATGTGTATTAGCTTGTAAATTTGATACTGGAGCCATGATTGCAAATGCAGAAGTCGTTGTACTTACATTCATATACAACCTATTAGAAGGTGACATTGGTGCTGAAGCTCCTGTATTAATATAAACATTTGCAGATGTTCCTGCTCTACTCCAACAATCAGGCAAACTAGTTGAATTTGCAGGATATGAATCAAAGTTTTGAACAAAAGCAGCTACTTGATCACATAATGTTTTGAAAGTTCCGCTTAAAATCCAGTTTCCAAAAGAAGAACCACAATCTGATCTTACATAAACATAATATGTAGTATTAGCAGTTAATCCAGTTGCTGAAACCATATTTGTAGCAGAAGGTGTTCCTGCTCCAGTTGGTAATCCAGCTGTACTTGTAATAACATACTGATATCCGTTTGATGGTAATGGTGTTGGTTGTGTCCAAGTAACATCAGCAGAACTACTAGTCAAACTTGTAAGTGCTATACCTGTAGCTCCAGGACAAGTTGGTGGTGTCCAAGTAAACGTTAAACCACTTGCTGGAATAATTGTAGCATTCATTGTAATTGCCCCTAATGCATCAACACTAGATGTTGTTGCTGACCAAGAAGTAAGTGAAGTTCTAGAATTAAAATTACTTGCTGTTGCAGCTGGACTAGCTCTTAATCCTACATCATAGGTGCTAGAAGTTGCATTGTTTACTTGTGTTCCATAAACTATTTCTACTAAATTTGAAGTTTCTTTTAATCTAATTTGAAAATTAAAATTATCCGTTCCGGCAGTAGCTCCAAATTTTTTATAATTCTTAAATTGAATTACTAAAACTTGATTTGGTGCAGTTCCTGTTAATTCATAACGAAGAGTTGATCCAACTTGAGCTTGTAAATCTCTTCCTAAACCAGAAATTCTTGCTACTAAATCATCAGTAACAGCTGTAGAAGTAGAACGCGTAGGAGTATATGAACTAGTTGAATTCATATTAACTGCTGCTGCACCTAATGATGACATCCCTAAAGAAATCCATCCATTATTGTTTACTCCAAATCTATCATAAACAACTCCATTAAAAACGAAGTTAAAACCAATTGGTAATCCAACTCCTGTTGTAGCGAATCCTGCACCAACTAAATCGGCAGGGTCTAAAAAGCGTTGGTCGTCTGATGTCTCAGTACCTAATAAAGTACCACCAGTAATTTCTGTATAGGTACCGTTTGACTGTGAAAATGAATAAGCCACTACTTGTGCATTTAAATAACAAGTGGACATAATCATTATCAACAATAAAGTAATTTTTTTCATAAAGTTTGATTGTTTGTTAATAATATGCTAATATAAGTAAAAATGACTTTAAATTAAAAAAAAACAGCTGTAAAAATGAATTTACAACTGTTTTTTAACTTATTTTAAATATTAAATTAATTACTGCTTAATCACTTTTATTGTTTTAACAGCATCACCAATAGTAACGTTTACAATATAAGCACCAGCAGTTAAACTAGTCATGTCAATTTGAGAAGTAGTATTATTTACTTTTCTTGAAATAACTTCTTGACCTAATAAATTAATTACTTTAACAGAAGTTATTTCTGAAGAGTAAGATAAATTTAAAACATCTTTTACCGGGTTTGGATAAGCTACAAAACTAGCATTATCAAAAGAATCATTGCTTAAGAATACATCTACATTTATATTATCAACAAATAAACCATTTTGATTTACATCTGAATAAGCATTAAAACCAAAATAATAAACTCCAGATGCTGAAGGTGTAAATTGTGTAGAACTATTTAACGGTGTGTCATTTACAATATTTGATAAATCTACAATTGGATTTGTCATAGCAGTTGCATTTGTACTAGTTCCATATGCTACTTTTAATTTTTCTACATAAGATCCAAAAGGACTTCCTCCATAATCAAATGCAATAGCATATGTTGTTCCTACAGTTAGGTTAACTCCTTGTGTATAGAACCAAACATTTGCTGGAGCTGAAAAACTATAATTATATCGAAGAGTTTTCGTTGTAAATCCAAAACCAGGGTTATTTAATGTTGCCCAAGAATTACCAGTTCCTAAATTTTGTTGTGATGTACAGTTTGGCAATGCTGGTACGACAGCTGTTTCAAAATTCATAACGTATGGAACATTTGTAGCATTACAAGTTGTTGTAAAACTAAATGGCCCAGACCATGAACTTTCTCCAGCCGAACCACCACAATTAGCTCTTACATAAAAACTATAAACAGTGTTTGATGTTAATCCTGTTAAATTATGAGGGTTTGTTGTTGTTGCTGTAATATTTGGTGTTCCTGTTGGAGTAAATCCAGAAGTCCCCCATTCAATATCCCATACAGTTGCTGTTGCACTTTCTGTCCAACCTAAGTTTGCTGAAGCACTTGTAATACCAGTAGCAGTTAATGCAGTTGGAGGTATACAAGCTGGTGCAGGAACTATATTAACAGAAAAATCTAATGTTACCCCATATGAACCTGAATAACAAGGGTCAGCTGCTGGCAAAAAGTCAGCTGTAACAATTCGCATTCTATGTGTTCCCAATGCTGCAGTAGCAGGCATAATAAATGATGCATTTAAAACAGTTGGGTTGGGAGCTAATGATTCTCCAGTATAAACAATTTCTGAAGTTTCAAATGTAAGGTTATCGTTAAAATCAATCCATATATATGTATTATAGGTATAGCCTGTAGCAAATGAAATTTGAACATTTGAATTTGTTGATTGTGACAAATTAACTGTTGTTGCTGTATGACTAAAATACGTAACATCAGTAGTAGGAAAAGCTGTTGTTCCTAATTGAACATTTGTAATTCCTGAACCGTCATTTGAAGTCGGCACTGAAGGACAGTAACATCCAGTTGCAAAAGTTGTAAAACTTTGTTCTGTGCAACTCACTGCGTTTCCAATAGCATTATATGGAGTTAAAGTGTAATAGTAAGTAGTATTAAAATTTCCAGTAAGCGAATAAGAAGTAACATTTCCTAAATCTACATTATTAACTATATCTACTCCTCCAGAAGTTGTTCCAATAGTAATTCTATAACCATCGGCTCCTACTGTTGCATCCCATGTAAATGGAGTTGCATAATTTCCACAAGTTGCGTTTGGTGTTGCTACAATATTTGAAGCACAAGGAGGTACTGATGCGGGTACTGGTTCCCACACAACATTATCAATTTTAATTGTTTGGTAAGTTGCAGTACTTCCGTGTTTAAATGCAATATAATTATCCGTTGTTGTTACAGTAGAGAAATTTACAATATACTCATTAAAACCATTTGGAGCTTGAAATGGCTCAACAGAAGTATATGTAGCAGCATTAGTTGGATCAGTCATTGTTCCAACTTCCATAGTATAATTTGTACCTCCACTAACTCTAAATTTAAGTCTGTGAGTTCCATTTGGTAGGTCCGTTAAGTTTGGAGTAATTAAAAGTAAATTTGCTGTAGCGTCTCCAGAATTATATAGTTCTGCACTATTTGGTTCTGTAAAAGCTACATTATCTTCAATAGTAACTCTAGCAAATCCATCTGTTGAATTAACTATTTTATACCAACAATTTGTTAAACCACCATCAGGTGTAGTGTCAAAATTTTCAGTAAAACTTCCAAAAGGGACACATGCTGTAACAAAAGAAAATGGTCCAGTCCAATAACTTGTACTAGATGTACAGTCTGCTTGAACATAAAAACTATACTGTGTATTAGGAGTTAATCCATTTAAAGTATAAGGATTGGTAGTCACTCCATTTACTGGTGTTCCATTTCCTTGTGTATATCCTATTGGACCATACTCAACATTCCAAAGAGTTGAACTACCCATTTCCATCCATGCTAATTGAGCAGAAGTTGTAGTAATTGCACTAACACTTAAACCATTTGGCTCTGGACAACTTGGGGTAAGTCTAACTTGAAAATTATCTACAAAAAATTCTATATCTGCATTCCCATTATCTATTCCTTCTACCATTCTAAATGCAAATTTTACTGTTTGACCAGCAAAAGCACTTATATCGATAATATTAATAGAACCTGTGTTTGAAGGAGCGTTAGTTGCATCAAAAGTATATAATACAGTCCAGTTAGCTGTTCCTGTAGACACTAAAACTTCGACCACATCATCAGCTTCCCAAGGAGTTGTTGGCGCTGAAGTACTTGCGTATTGTGTTGCAGCTGCATCAAATTTTATTTCATAACCTGTTGCAGGAATAACGTATTGTGGCGAAACAAACCAATCATTTGTGTTAGAAGTAAAAAAGTTATACTTAATTGCTCCTGTTGTACCAACATTTCCAAAACCATCTGCAAACCATGAGCCAGCTCCCGGTGTTGTAGGTCCAGCCGTAAGATCTCCTCCGTTAGCTTTTGACCAACAAGCAGGGATAAAAGTTGAAAAAGTTTCAATTGAAGGTACCGTTATTGCTACACAAGCAGTTGTAAAAGTACCGGATGCAGACCAAGAAGATGTTTCTGTTCCACAGTTTGATCTTACCCAATAATAATATTGAGAAGAAGGGTTTAATCCTGTTAAACTTGCAGTTGTTCCTGTTGCAATATTACCACTTGGAGTTGTAGTTGCTATTGGTGCGGTATTAGTAGTTGAATAATAATAATCATATCCACTTGATGGTACATTAACTGGTGCTGTCCAAGATATATCAGCAGTTGTAGTTGTAACATTTGCTGAACTTAACCCAGAAGGCACTATACAACTAGTTATTAATAATACCGAAGTATTGTGACAACTTGCTGTTCCTGCACACGCTGCATTATCTGAAAGGTGAATTCTAACACCAGCAACAGCCACATTTGTAACTGTTTGAGGAGATATTCCGTGTTGAATAACGGTATTTGACAGGTCCGTTATTGTTACATAAATATGAGCCCCAGCTCCGTAGGTAGTACCCACTTGACCAGCAAAGACATAATCTTCACCTAGAGTTAAACCTGTAACAGTAGAATATTCTTCCGTACTATAAGCACAGGTTGTTATACCTTGCATCAAACCGGAGTTATTAGAAACAACAGTCCCGAATGCTGTTGGTCTAATACATTGTGCTTTAATTGATACAAATGTTGTTGAAAAGAATCCTAAAAGGATAATCAACGGTAACATCTGTTTAAATGTAATTTTTTTCATATAATTGTTAATTTTTAAGTTAAACATCTACGAATTTAATCAAAAAAAAAACAATTAACTGTTTTTATTTTAAAAAAAAACTGCTCCAAGTTTGGAGCAGTTTAAAAATATACTATAATTTTCTGTTATTGCTTAATAACTTTTATTGATTTAACAATATCATTAATTGTAACATTAACAATATAAGCACCAGCAGTTAAACCTGTCATGTCAATTTGAGAAGTAGTATTATTTACTTTTCTTGAAATAACTTCTTGACCTAATAAATTAATTACTTTAACAGAAGCTATTTCTGAAGAGTATGATAAATTTAAAACATCTTTAACTGGGTTTGGATAAGCTACAAAACTTGCAGTATCAAATCCGTTAACTGATAACAATGGTGTAATATTTACAGTAAAATCTAATGTTACTCCATATGAACCAGAATAACAAGGGTCGGGAGTTGTTAAAACATCTGCTGTTACAAGTCGCACTTTATGCGCTCCTAATACAGCCGTTGTTGGCATCAAGAACGATGCATCCAAGACTGTAGGATTTGTTGATAAAGATTCACCTGAATAAACAATTTCTGAAGCTTCAAAAATATAATTATCATTAAAATCAATGTAAATGTATGTATCATATGTATATCCTGTTGCAAATGAAATTTGAACATTCGAGTTAGCACCTTGAGCAAATGAAACTGAAGTAGCTGAATGATCAAAATAAGTTACATCTCCATTAGGAAAGTCAGTTGTACCTAGTTGAACATTAGTTATACCGGAATTATCATTTGAAGTTGGAACTGAAGGACAATAACAACCCGTGGCAACAGTCATATAACTTTGTTCTGTACAACTAGTTGCTGAACCTGAAGCATTAAATGGTGTAATAGTGTAATAGTATGTAGTATTTGGAGCTCCAATATGGCTATAATTAGGAGCTGCTCCAATATTAACGTTATCTAATACGTCATTTCCTCCAGTAGTAGTCCCCATAGTCATGTAGTAACCATCTGCTAAAGCTGTTGTATCCCATGTTATTACAGTAGCGTCATTACCACAACTAGTATCTGGTGTAGCAACAAAATTAGTTGCACAAACTGGAGGCGTTGATGGAGATTCATCTATTGTAACATCATCAATAGCAATATCATCATAAAAATCTGAAGGCTGTTCTGTTACAACAAATTTTATTTGAATAAGACCAGTAATTGTTAAAGTACTTAAATCGATAGTTTTTTTCTCCCAACCACCAACAGTATTGGTATTGTACATTGCCATTTGATTCCAAGCAGCACCGTCCCAAACTGAAACATTTAATTCGGCATTTAAATTCCCTTCATTGTTACTTAATTCAAAAAATGTTAATCTTGGTAACGTTAATGAAGAAACATCAATAAGTGGTGAAGTCAAAGTAACATCTGGTGATGTTGACCCTGAATCATCAACCCAAGCAAAATAATTACCTGTTGTTGTTGTACCAGTAATAGTACCTGCATTACCAATATGGCCTGTTCCAGAATTATTAAATTGCCAAGTATCAGAAGTACCAGTATTTGTCCAACAATTTGGTAAATTTCCAGCATTTTCAAATCCTTCTGTATAAGGAGCAGTAAAAGCTACACATGCACTAGTAAATGTTAATGGACCTGACCACGTACTTAAACCATTTGTTGTTCCACAATCTGTTTGAACATAAAAATCATAAGTTGTAGCAGGAGTTAAACCTGTTAATGCATATGGATTTGTAGTTGTTCCTGAAACCAAAGTTCCACCTGTACCTTGAGTAAATCCAACTGGACCGTACTCAACATTCCAAGTTGTTGCAGAACCATTATCTGTCCAACCTAATAATGCACTTGATGACGTAATAGTTGTTGCTGTTAAAACAGTTGGTGCTGGACATGAAATTAAAGTTGTAAAACTAAACGGTCCTGCCCAAATACTTTGTCCATTAGTTGATCCACAATCAGCTCTAACATAAAAGCTATAAGATGTATCTGCAGCTAAACCCATTAAATTGTATGGATTAGTAGTTACTCCAGCAATAGTTGGTGTACCTGTTGGTGTAAAACCAGTAGTTCCCCATTCTATATCCCATATTGTAGATGAACCGTTTTCAGTCCAACCTAAATCTACAGAATTTGCTGTAATATTAGTAGCTATTAAAGATGTTGGAGCGAGACATGTAGGAGCTTCCATTACGAAGAAATCGTCAACACCTAAATCATTATAGTAATAATCTGAAGTTGTTCCTGCTGGATTTGCAATCGCATAAATACGGAATTTAGTTGTAGAAGGCACTGTTGACGGTACAACTGCTGCTACTTCAACCCAACCTGTAAAATTACCTGTTTCCGTCGCAATATTTAACCATGTAGAACCATCCCATACATCTAAAGCAATTGTATGATTAATTGTGTTGGTCGTGTTTTCAGACAAAAACCAAAAACCTGCATATGGAGAAGTTAATCCACTAATATCAATTAGAGGCGAAACCATTTCGTTTGCAGTGATATTACTTGAGGCATCAATCCACATATAATTTGAAGTAGTTGTCGTATGATCACCTATATCTGGTGAATAAGTATTTCCTGTGTTTGTTACATCATTTGTAACATCCCAAAAATCTGGACCAACTTGTGTTTCCCAACATAAAGGTAAAGCAGTATAAGGTGATACTAAAGCCAAACCGTCAAAGTTTTCTAAATATGGGGCAACAAAAGCTGTACAAAGAGTTGTAAATGTGTGAGGTCCTATCCAAAAACTAGCACCCGCAGTTCCTCCACAATCAGCTTGAACATAATAATCATAAACTGTAGAAGGAGTTAATGCTGATAATGTATATGGGTTTGTTGTTACTCCAGAAACTAATGTCCCTCCTGTTCCTTGAGTATATCCTACAGGACCATATTCAATGTTCCAAGTCGTAGATGTACCCATTTCTGTCCAACCTAATACTGCTGAGTTTGATGTTACATTAGAACTCGTTAATGACGTTGGTTCTGGACAAGCTGGAATAGCTTCCCAAATTACATCATCAACATAAGCAATGGTAGTTCCTGCAGGACTTCCAGGATTCAATATAGCTAAATGCTTAACTCCTGCTGGAATTCCAGTTGGAACAATTGTGAATTCTTGCGCCGTTGATGCAGCTGTAGAAGGAAGAAATGCTTCTGTCAACTGAATAAATGTTGTTAAATCTGATGGATCTGTTAAATATCCTATAGATAAAAATTCATTTGCACTTGTAGCGTAGGCTTTAAACCTCAACCTATGTGTATTTGCTTGTAAATTTGACACCCCTGGTAAAACAGCACATGCTTGTGTTGGTGTTGTTCCACTAGCACTAAAGTAAAGTCTTTTTGCAGGTGACATTGGAGACACAGAACCAGTAGTTATATATGTAAAGCCTGTTCCTAACCTATTCCAACAATCTGGTAAAGGATTAGCTGAACCAGTTGCATAAGCTTCAAAGTTTTCAGAAAATTCAGTCAAATCATCACATTGTGTTTTGAAAGTAAATGGTCCAAACCAAGAACTATTTGTTGGACCAGTGCAAACACCTCTAACATAAAACTGGTATGAAGTATTAGCTGTTAAGCCTGTTAAAACATGAGGATTAGCTGTTACACTATTTACCATTGTTCCAGAACCTATAGAAAAACCTGTTAAACCGTATTGAATATCCCATACAGTTTCAGGCCCTCCATTTGTCCAACCAAGAGTTGCACTGTTGTTAGTTATCATAGTTGCTGTTAAAGCAGAAGGTTCAACACATGCTGAATTTACTTCCCATTTTACATCATCAATGTATGCTGTTGTAAAAGCACCTGCAACTAAATTAAATACTAATTGAGTTACTCCAGCAGGAACTCCATTGGGTATAACTGTGAATTCTTGCGTATCTGCAACAGTTGTACTAGGAATTTGAAATGGCTGCAGCTCCACATAAGTTGATTCGTCTCCTGGTGTTGTAAAATAACCAACACTCAATACTTTATTTGCAGTCGTACAATAGGTCTTAAATTTTAATCTATGCGTATTAGCTTGTAAATTAGATACTGGTGGCATTACTGCATAGGCAGTTGTCGTTGCACTAATGTTCATATACAGCCTATTTGCTGGTGACATTGGAGAATTAGAACCAGTATTTACATATACATTATTAGAAGTACCTACTTTACTCCAACATACTGGTAAGTTTCCTGTACCTGTTGGTGTTGTATCAAAGTTTTCTACATAAGCAGCAACATCAACACATAATGTAGTAAATGTAATAGGACCTGCCCATATACTTTTATCAGATGCACCACAGTTACCTCTAACCCACATATAGTAAGTTGTAGCTGGCATTAATGAAGTTAATGAAGCTGTAGTAATTCCAGTAGCTGTTGTTCCTGTTGGAACTGTAGCAGGTAATGGAGCTGTATTTGAGGTAGAATAATAATATTCATAGCCGTTTTGAGGTTGAATAGCATTTTCTGTCCAAGCTACGTCAACAGAAGTTGTTCCTAAATTAGAAGTAATTAAACTATTAGGAGCATTACAAGAAACCACAAAATCAAAACCAATTAATGGTCTTCTATAATTTGAAGAAGCTAAAGATGCAGAAAGAGTTCCTGTTGTATTATTGTTGTACTTAGTAGTATTATTATTTGATGTATCAGCACAAGGTGATGTGTATTCATAATTCCATGAAATCGAAGAACTTGTAGTAGTATTACTATATTCAAAAAATACAGCTAAATTCTGTGTTCCGTTATAAATAAAGTTAGTTGCGAAAGGAAATGATTTCCATCCAGCATCGGTACCTACTGCCGAAGCAGGATTTGAATCATAAACCAAAGTTGCACCAGTTGTTTCTGCAACCCAGTCAATAGCTGTTGCTCCCCAATCTGTTGCGGTAACTTCTTTTAAGTATATCTTAAAATTTGGTGTTCCTGCCATTGTTCCAGTAGTGGAACTTCTTTGAAAATACATTGAATTCAATGTTTGACCATTTAAAGTACTCAATTGAGATGCAGGATAGATAACAGCTGTTCTGTTATTAGAATTTGCCGTTGCTTGGCTGTACATTGGTCCATAAGTAGTTGTACCAAGGTTTGAACAAGAATTAATAGTCCATAATTGGGCGTTCACCTGTGTGAACGCAAATAAGGCAAAGAGCCAAATAGTAATTTTTTTCATGTGGTTTGTTTTGATTATAAAAATAACATAATAGCCAAAATAGTAAATAATACAAAAAAAAACAAATTATAACCATAAAACATGTGAATTATGCATAAAAATCACATATTTTATGATTATTGTTAAAAAAAAACAGTTGCAAAAAAATTGCAACTGTTTACTATAAAATTTTAAAGAATAAAATTTTTAGTTTTTAATTACTTTTATTGTTTTAACAACGTCTCCTATAGTAACATTAACAATATAAGCCCCATCTGTTAAGCTAGACATATCTAACTGTGTAGAAGTATTTTCAATTTTTTTAGTCAAAACAACTTGACCTAAAAGATTAATTACTTTAACAGAAGATATTTCTGAAGAATAAGATAAATTTAATACATCTTTAACTGGATTTGGATAAGCTATAAAACTTGTTGCATCAAATCCATTAACACCTAAAACAACTGCAACTGTAACAGCAAATGGCGCACTAGAACATCCATTTTCAATATTTACAGCATAATATGTTGTATTATCAACTAATTGAGTCCCGGCTGTTAATACATTCGTATTTGCTAAAGCATCAGCTTGTGACAAGTACCAAGAAACAGTTGTTGGTGTTACTACCAAATCTTCAATTGTTGCATCAGCAGCATTACTTACAGAAATACTTTGAGTAGCAGAACCTGAAGGTGTTGTTAAAGCATTAATAGTAATGTCATAATCTTCAGCCTCTCCATAACCATATGATGCACATGGATCAATTAAAGAGCCTATTGTGTTCCAAACATCTCTTACTCTCATTTTATGCAATCCAGCTTGAGCTGTACAAGGAATTTGTAATTGAATAGTTCCTGAGCCATTTGCCACAATTGATGTTGTAGTAAAGCCCATTCTCTCAGAAGCAGAGAAAGTTAAATCATCATTAAAATCGATCCAAACGGCTACATTTTGACTGCCAAAAGAACCAATAGTAACAACCAAATCATAAGTAACTCCAGGTTGTAAAGTAGCAGTGTAATTAGGTTGACCAGTAAAATATGTATAATATGGCCCAGTAGTAGCTGTTCCTGAATTGTTTGACAACGTAGTACCTGTAATAACAACATTGGAAATTAAATCATTACTTGAAATTCCTGTTGTATATATTGGAGAACAAGTACAACCTGTTACAAAAGTTGTAAAATTTTGTTCAATACATCCTGTTGCATCACCAACTGAATTAAATGGCACTACTTTATAATAATACGTCGTATTAAATGTTCCTACAAATGAATAAGAAGTCACATTTCCTACATCAACATTATTTAAAACATCAATACCTCCCGAAGTTGTTCCAATTGTTAATTTATACCCATCTGTTAATGGTGCTACATCCCATGTAATAGAAGTTGCAAAGTTTCCACATGCTGCATCTGGTGTAGCAACAATATTTGTTGTACATGATGGTGCTATTACTGGCAATAATTCCCAAGCAAAATCATCTAAATACATTGAAGCCGAAGATGCTGTAAATCCAGGATTCTTTAATGCTAAATGTTTAACACCAGCTGGAATTCCAGTCGGAACTACAACATATTCTTGAGTATTTGCAATTACAGTTGATGCTAAAGTAATATCTTGTAATAATACAAAAGTAGTTACATCACTTGGATCAGTTAAATATCCAACTTGTAAAACTCTATTTGCTAATGTTGCATACCCTTTAAACCTTAGTCTATGTGTATTTAACTGTAAATTAGATACAGCAGGTAAAATTGCATATGCCTCTGTTGGTGGGTTTGCTGTTCCACTTGCAAACATATATAGTCTATTTGCTGGAGACATTGGAGAAACCGCACCCGTTGTTAAATACGCAGAACCTGTACCACCTCTTGACCAACAATCTGCTATTGGATTTGCAGAACCTGTAGGAAATGAATCAAAACTTTCAGTATAATCTGTAACGTCATCACATTGTGTTTTAAATCTTGATGGTCCTGTCCAAGTACTTGAATCTGAAGTACTACAAACGGCTCTTACATAAAAATCATAAGTTGTGTTTGCAGCTAAACCAGTTAATGTAAAAGGGTTTGTCGGTGCTGGAACAACCATACCTGTTCCTTGTGTGTAACCAGGTGTTCCATATTCTATTTCCCATTGAGTTGCTGTTGCTCCTTCAGTCCATCCAATACTTGCTGTATTGTTAGTTATCATACTTGACACTAAGAAATTTGGTTCTACACAAGAAGGCAATGCTTCCCAAATTACATCATCAATGTAAACAGTAGAAGTTGAAGAAGGAAATCCTGGGTTTTTTATTGCTAAATGTTTAACTCCAGCAGGAATACCTGTTGGAACTACAGTAAATTGTTGAGTATTTGCAACTACTGTTGAAGGTAAGTAAACTTCTTGTATCTGAATAAAAGAAGAAACATCACTAGGATTAGTTAAGTATCCTATCTCAATAAATCGCCCTGCAATAGTAGCATAACCTTTAAATTTTAATCTATGAGTATTTGCTTGAAGATTAGAAACAGCAGGTAAAATTGCATAAGATTCAGTTGGTGGTGTTGCAGATCCACTTGCATACATATATAATCTATTAGAAGGTGACATTGGAGCAACAGCACCAGTTGCAATATAAACTCCATTAACAGCAGAACCAGCTTTAGCCCAACAGTCTGGTAATGGATTTGCAGAGCCAGTTAGATATGAATCAAAATTTTCAGAAAATTGAGTTACATCATCACATTGTGTTTTAAATAAAAACGGGCCAAACCAAGAACTATTTGTTGGACCAGTGCAAACACCTCTAACATAAAATTGGTATGAACTATTAGCTGTTAAGCCTGATAAAACATAAGGGTTAGCTGTAACACCATTAACCATTGTTCCAGAACCTAAAGAAAAACCTGTTAAACCGTATTGAATATCCCATACAGTTTCAGGCCCTCCATTTGTCCAACCAAGAGTTGCACTGTTGTTAGTTATCATTGTTGCTGTTAAAGCAGATGGTTCAACACAAGATGAATTAACCTCCCATTTTACATCATCAATATATGCTGTTGTGGAAGCACCTGCAACTAAATTAAATACTAATTGAGTAACACCTGCAGGAACTGTAGTAGGAATTACTGTAAATTCTTGTGTATTTGCTACAACTGTACTTGGCATTTGAAATGGTTCTAATTCTACGTAAGTAGTTGCGTCTCCTGGTGTTGTAAAATAACCAACACTCATGATTTTATTTGCAGTCGTACAATAGGTCTTAAATTTTAATCTATGCGTATTAGCTTGTAAATTAGATACTGGTGGCATTATTGCAAAGGCAGTAGTCGTTGCAGTAATATTCATATATAATCTATTAGCTGGTGACATTGGAGCAAGTGAACCTGTATTTGTGTATACATTATTAGATGTTCCAGCTTTACTCCAACATACTGGTAAGTTTCCTGTACCTGTTGGTGATGTATCAAAGTTTTCTACAAAAGCAGCTACATTGACACATAAAGTTGTAAAAGAAATTGGACCTGCCCATATACTTTTATCTGCAGCTCCACAATTACCTCTAACCCACATATAATAGGTTGTAGCAGGTGTTAATGAAGTTAATGAAGCTGTAGTAATTCCAGTAGCTGTTGTTCCTGTTGGAACTGTAGCAGGTAATGGAGCTGTATTTGAGGTAGAATAATAATATTCATAGCCGTTTTGAGGTTGAATAGCATTTTCTGTCCAAGCTACGTCAACAGAAGTTGTTCCTAAATTAGAAGTAACTAAACTATTTGGAGCATTACAAGAAACCACAAAATCAAAACCAATTAATGGTCTTCTATAATCTGTTGAAGCTAAAGATGCTGAAAGTGTTCCTGTTGTATTGTTACTATATTTAGTAGTATTACTATTTGATGTATTAGAACAAGGGGAAGTATATTCATAATTCCAAGAAATAGTTGAACTTGCAGTTGCATTGCTATATTCAAAAAATACAGCTAGATTTTGTGTTCCACTGTAAGTAAAGTTCGTTGCAAATGGAAATGATTTCCATCCAGCACTACTTCCAACTGCCAAAGCTGGATTTGAATCATAAACCAAAGTTGCACCAGTTGTTTCTGCAACCCAGTCAATAGCTGTTGCTCCCCAATCTGTTGCGGTAACTTCTTTTAAGTATATCTTAAAATTTGGTGTTCCTGCCATTGATCCAGTAGTTGTATTTCTTTGAAAATACATTGAATTCAATACTTGCCCATTAAGTGTAGTTAATTGAGAGGAAGGATAAATAACAGCTGTTCTGTTATTAGAATTTGCCGTTAATTGGCTATACATTGGTCCATAAGTCGTTGAGCCTAAATTGGAACACGAATTTATAGTCCACAATTGCGCATTTACCTGTAGTAAGGTAAATAACGCTAAAATTAATAAGGTAATTTTTTTCATTTTCTATGAATGATTAATTGTTAGTTAGGTCAAATTAAGACATAAAAAAAATGTAATCAAATCATGAATTTAAAAAAAATAAGCCTTTTAAAGTTTTATCACAAAATAGATTTAAATAGTTAAAATAACGTAAAAAAAAAACTCACAACTATTGTTGTGAGTTTTTATATTTTGTATGAAATAGATTAAATTAAATACTCGGGACCTGTACCATTTCATTAGCATCAGCTAAATAATCAACTCCTTCAAAACCGAATCCAAATAAATTTAAGAAGTCTTGTTTGTAACCTGCTAAATCTCCTATTTCAGATAAATTTTCAGTAGTCGCTTTTTCCCATAGCACTGCAATTTTATCTTGAATATCTTTTCTCATTTCCCAATCGTCAATTCTTATTCTTCCTGCTTCATCTAATGGAATATCTTTTCCTGTAAAAACTCTATCTGCATATAAACGCTGAATTTGTTCTATACAACCTTCATGAATTCCTTCTTCTTTCATTAATTTATATAATAATGATATATATAAAGGAATAACTGGAATTGCAGAACTCGCTTGTGTTACTAAAGCTTTATTTACTGAAACATACGCTTTTCCGTTAAGTTCTTTTAAATTATCTGTAATTTCAAAAGCTGTCGCCTCTAAATGATCTTTTGCACGACCAATGGTTCCTTTTCTATAAACTGGCTCTGTTAATGATGGGCCAATGTAAGAATAAGCAATAGTTGTTGCTCCATCAGCTAATAAATTTTCACTTTTTAAAGCTTCCATCCACATAGCCCAATCTTCACCACCCATAACAGTAACAGTGTTCTCAATATCTTCTTCGTTTGCTGGGTCAATTGAAACATTCGTAACATTACCTGTATGAAAATCTACAGTTTTATTTGTGAAATTTTGTCCAATAGGTTTTAAAGTTGAACGATGTAATATTCCAGTTTTTGGGTGCATTCTAACTGGTGATGCCAAACTATAAATTACTAAATCAATCTGACCTAAATCAGCTTTAATCATATCTAAAGTTTGTCTTTTTATTTCGTCAGAAAAAGCATCTCCATTAATACTTTTTGCATATAAACCTGCTTTAGTAGCTTCTTGTTCAAAAGCTGCTGAATTATACCAACCTGGTGAAGCTGTTTTTCCTTCTGATGGTGGTTTTTCAAAAAACACTCCAATTGTTGAAGCATCAGAACCAAATGCACTTGCAATTCTAGAAGCTAAACCAAAACCTGTTGAAGCTCCAATTACCAATACTTTTTTTGCTCCATCAATTTTTCCTTTTGATTTTACATATTCAATTTGATTTTTTACATTTTGTTCACAGCCTTTTGGGTGAGCTGTTAAACAAATAAATCCTCTCATTCTTGGTTCAATTATCATATTTTTATGTTTTTATTTAATTAGTTTGTAGTTATTAATTTTATTTGATAACAAATATAACTTGAATATTTTAGTTTAACAAAGCCTTAGCGTGATTGATTGCTGATTCAGAGATATCTTTACCTGAAAGCATTTCGGCAATCTCCACTACTCTTTCGTTATCTGTTAGTAATTTGATTTCAGAAATTGTATCGTTGTTTTGCGTAATTTTAAAGACCTTATAATGCTGGTTTCCTTTGGAAGCAATTTGCGGTAAATGTGTAATGGCAAAAACTTGCATCTTATTACTCATTACTTTCATGATTTCGGCCATTTTTAAAGCAATTTCACCCGAAACTCCTGTATCAATTTCATCAAAAATTATAGTTGGCAATTTTGAATAATCTGTTAAAACTCCTTTAATAGCCAACATTAATCTCGACATTTCTCCTCCAGAAGCTACCTTTTTTATAGGTTCTAATTTTGATCCTTTATTGGCTGAAAACAATAAGTTTATTTGGTCTTTTCCAAATTTATTATAGGTTTCAGTTGGTGTAATTTCAAACTCAAATTGTGCATCAGGCATTCCTAATTGCGTAATGATTTGGGTTACCTTTTCAATAAAAGTTATGGATGCTTTTTTACGTGCATCAGTTATTATTGTTGCTTTTTTGTCTAATGATTCTACTGAAGTAGTTATTTGATTCTCTAAGTTTTTAATCATAGAATCTATATCATCAAACTTAACTACTTTTTGCTCTAGGTTTTCTTGAATTTGAAGCAATTCTTCAATAGTGTTTACTTGATGTTTCTTTTGTAAATTATAAAGCGATTGCAACTTATTATTTACTAATTCTGTTCTGCTTGGATCATCTATAAGCTTTTCAGCCAATGATTCGTTTTCAGCAATAATATCTTCTATTTCAATTAAAGAAACTGAAATTCTTTCGTGTAAATCATTGAATTCTGTTGATATTGAAGCTATCTTTTGTAAACTAGATTTTACTTCATTTAAATTAGCTAAAAGTCCAATTTCTTCTTGGTTTGAAATTGAAATAACTTTACTAATATTTTCTTTTAAAAATTCAATATTATTTAATTTTTCAGACTCTAATTCAAGTTCTTCTTGTTCTCCAATTTTTAGTTTTGCTTTTTCTAATTCTTCAAATAAAAACAAATTGTATTCTTGTTCTTTTCCTAAAACTTCTTTTTCGGAAACAATCTTTTTTAATTCTGATTGAAGTGATTTGAATGTCTTTAATTCGCCTTGAAATAATTGAATAGCATTTTCATTATTGGCAACTTTATCTAATAAATTAATTTGATATTCTTCATTGATAATTTCGCGTGTTTGAAATTGCGAATGAATATCGATTAAATAATTACCTAGCTCTTGAAGTTCACTTAAATTAACCGGACTATCATTAACAAAAGCTCTAGATTTTCCTGTTGGTAATATTTCTCTACGAATTATAGTATTGTCATCATAATCTAAATCTAATGATTCAAACAATTGCTTTAGATTATAATTTGAAATAGAAAAATGAGCTTCTATAACGCATTTTTGTTCTTTATCTTTTAAAGCAGATAAATCAGCTCTATTGCCTAGAACTAAGCCTAAAGCACCTAAAAGAATAGATTTTCCAGCACCAGTTTCACCTGTTATTATAGAAAAATTTGAAGAGAAATTAATCTCTAAGGATTCTATAAGTGCGTAGTTTTTAATATATAAAGATTGAAGCATGTAGTTTGTAAATAAGCTTCAAATTTAAGCAAAAAGATAAGACTTAAAAACGCTTATCTAATTTTATTCCATTTACTTGAATTAAGAGGCGAAATTTTATTTAATATTTCTAATAATTCATTGTTTGGCATTGCAGGTCCACCAGAAAACACACTTACAATTTCATCTGATTTTGCATCAAAAAAAGTTCTAGTTAACAAAGCATTTGGTCTAACTTTATTAATTTGAGAAATGGTTTTTATAGCTTCCAGTATTTTCTCTTTAGCTGCTTTTTGATCTTCAGCCATAAAATCCAATCCTTTTAAATGATATTCGTACAACGCTTCTCTGTAAGGTGAATAAGTACTAGATAATATATCTGAAATAATGTAGTATCTATTGTTGTATTTTGCATCTGATTGACTCCAACCACCATAACCACTTGATTGTGCTAAATTCATTATACCAGAGGCTATTTCTAATTGTTTTGTTCCACCCATTTCTTCAAAAGAGTCTTTATCTAAACCAATAACAACATTGGAATAATAAGCTAAAATCGAAATTAAATTTGAAGTATAACTGTTTGGATCATAAATAAAATTCTCATATTCAATATATCTAAAGTTTACATCATTATCGTTAAAATTAACAATTGGCGAAGTATAACTAGAATTAAATATTGGTCTTGAAGATTGTAATTGTAATGTAGCTCCAAAATTATTTGAATCATAAGAAGCAATATTCAAGAAAAAAGAACATTCAATTTTTTCGTTTTGCTCATATTCTTGATTGGTGAATTTTGTATTATTTAAAAACTCCGTCATTTGGGTTTGAAGGGTTTTAAAAATTTGTGTATTAACATTCGTTACTCTATCATAATTAATTGTAACAGTAGCTTTTAACTCTTGAGCATTAGCATTATAAACAAGGAATAAAAAGGCAACTATAAATGTTAGTTTCTTCATTTTATATATTTTTTTTTTGAAAATATTGCACTACTTTTTCAATAATATCTTGTGCAACTTCTTCTTTAGATTTTAATTCTACTGGTTCTATTGAAAAGTTTTTATCTATAAAAGTAACTTTATTTGTTGGTTTTCCAAAACCAGCTCCTTCATCATTTAATGAATTAAGAACTATCAAATCTAAGTTTTTTTTCTGAATTTTCGCTTTTGCATTTTCAATTTCATTTTCAGTTTCTAAAGCAAAGCCTATTAAAAATTGATTTTTCTTTAATTCTCCTAAAGAGGCTAAAATATCTTTTGTCTTCTCTAACTCTATAGTTAACGTAGAATCGTTCTTTTTTATTTTTTGGGAAGCCACATTTTTTGGACGATAATCTGCAACAGCAGCAGCTGCAATGGCTACATCAACATTTAAAAAGTGTTTATGACATGCATCATACATTTCTTGTGCTGAAGTCACTTTTATCAATTCAACTAAATGATGATTTATGGTTTGATTAGAAGGTCCTGAAACTAAGACTACATTTGCTCCTAATTGAGCAGCCTCATAAGCAATATCATACCCCATTTTTCCTGAAGAATGATTTCCTATAAAACGAACTGGATCAATGGCTTCATAAGTTGGACCAGCAGTAATTAGTATTGTTTTTCCTTTTAAAGGCAATTTGCTTTCAATGTCTTTTTCTAAAAATGAAATGATATTTTCAGGCTCAGCCATACGACCTTCACCAGATAAACCACTAGCTAATTCTCCACTTTCAGCAGGAATTATAGTGTTTTTAAAACTTGCTAGCTTTTCAAAACTAGCTAAAGTTGAAGGATGTTTATACATATCTAAATCCATTGCTGGAGCAAAGTAAACAGGACATTTTGCAGAAAGATATGTTGCTAATAATAAGTTATCGCAAATTCCATTTGCCATTTTTGATAATGTATTGGCAGTTGCTGGTGCTATGACCATATAATCTGCCCAAAGACCTAAATCAACATGGTTATTCCACATTGCATTTTCGTCTTCTTCATTATAAAAATTGGAATAAACTGGTTTTTTTGATAAGGTAGATAATGTTAAAGAAGTAACAAAATCTTTAGAAGCAGGTGTCATTACAACTTGTACTTGAGCACCTGCTTTTATGAAGAGTCTAACTAAAGACGCTGTTTTATAGGCAGCAATTCCACCAGAAATACCTAGTAAGATTTTTTTACCGCTTAAAACAGACATATTTTTATTGGTTTTTTGAATCTCTATAATAGATTTTACCTTCTAACCATTCTTGAACGGCTAAAGCGTGAGCTTTTGGTAATTTTTCGTAAAATTTTGAAACCTCAATTTGTTCTTTGTTTTCGAAGATTTCTTCTAAACTGTCATTGTAAGTTGCAAATTCTTCTAACTTTTCAATTAACTCCTTTTTAATATCAGCATTGATTTGATTAGCTCTTTTTGAGATAATTGTAATCGCTTCATACACATTTCCTGTTGGAGCTTCAATTTCATTCTTGTTGTAAGTAACTGTGTTTACTGGAGCAGTTGTTTTCTTTAAATCCATCTTAATTATTTGAATATTGCGTTAATTCTCTTTCAATTTCTACTAATTGTTTATCAGCAGTGTCTTTGTATTTGGTATCGCTTCTAAATTTTATTAACGTTTCATAAGCCATTTTAGCATTAGTTAGACGTTCTTGTTTCTTTGAATCTACACTATTTAATGCATATTGATACAAAGTGTCAAATTTATAATAAAGAGCATCTTCTTTATACTTTGTTCCAGGATAATCTGCTAAAAAAATATCTAATACTTTTATTGGTGCATTAAAATCTCTATAATATTCAGCAATTGAGTTATATTGCTTAGCGATTTCGAATGCTTTTTTCTCTAATTTATCTGTCAATTCTTTAACCAAGACATTAGCCATTGGCATATAATCTGATTTTGGATAAGTGTCAATAAAGCTTTGTAATTTTTCTAATGCTTTGTATGTATCTGTTTGGTCTAAACTATATCTTGGCGATTTAGTATAAAAACACTTTGCACCTAAGAACGCAGCTTCTTCTCTTTTTTCGCTCTTAGGATAATTTGAAGCAAAACTTTCAAAGGCATAACCTGCTAAATAATACTGCTCAGTTTCGTAATACGATTTTGAAAGCATATAAAATATTTTCTCAGCATTTGGCTTCCCTCTTAAAGAAGGACTTGCTTGTTCTAATAGAGCAATTGTTTTTTTGTATTTTCCGCTTTCATAATAATCAGCCGCTAATTTTGTTTTAACAGCTAAATCATCAGATTTTAATGCTTTTTGGTATTCACTACATGAGCCAAAAGCAAATGCGATAAGAAGTATGTAAATTATTTTATTCATCAATGTTTTTTTAACTTATTAAGTTCTAAATTGATAGACCATAAAAAGCAGTCGGCAAATTTAGGGAATATTTATGGAGTATAAAAATCTTTTTTAGCTTATGTTTTTTGTAAAACCGTCTAATCTTTTAGACAAATTATCATCAACATTCACCAAAGGTAATCGAACCGTATTTTCAGATAAACCTCTAGATTTAAAGACTTCTTTAATTCCAGCAGGATTTCCTTGTTCAAATATCATATCAATTGAATCCGCTAATTTGTAATGTAGTTCATAAGCTTCATTCACTTTTCTTTGTAACCCTAATCGTACCATTTCTGAAAATTCTTTTGGAAAACCTTCTCCAATAACAGAAATAACTCCTGCTCCACCTGCTAAAACCATCGGAAGTGTTATCATATCATCACCAGATATTACAAGAAAATCTTTTGGAGCATGTTGAATTAGTTTCATAGCTTGAACAATATCACCAGCTGCTTCTTTAATTGCAATTACATTTTTAAAGTCTTTTGCTAATCTAACAACTGTTGATGGCAACATATTACTTGCTGTTCTTCCAGGTACATTGTACAAGATTATTGGAAGTGGCGAAGCTTCTGCAATTCTTTTAAAATGTTGGTAAATTCCTTCTTGCGTAGGTTTGTTGTAATATGGTGAAACTGACAAAATTGCAGAAAACCCAGTAAAGTCTCTAGCTTGAAGTTCTTCTACTACTTCCAAAGTATTATTTCCTCCAACACCTAAAACCAAAGGTAATCTTCCTGCATTTGCTGTTTTAATTGTTTTAATAACCAATTCTTTTTCAGCTTTATTTAATGTTGCAGATTCTGCAGTTGTTCCTAAAACAACTAAATATTCAACTCCACCATCAATTACAAAATCAACAATTTTAGCTAAAGCCTCAGTATCAACTGAAAAATCTTTTTTAAACGGTGTGACTAAAGCAACACCAGTTCCTACAAACATTTGCATATTATATCTTTTTTAAAATTTTTAAATAATCAAATAAAATTTGAGCAAAATCAACGTATTTTTCGACAAAAGTGTTGATAAAAAAATGATTCAAATCTTTATTCACAGAAGCAAAACCAACTTTAAATTTAGCTTTAGATAAAGTTGTAATCAACTCCAAATCAGCATTACTTTCATCATAATAATTAACCAATAAATCAAAAGGAAAAGCTACAAAATTATCAATTTCTCCTTTAGAAAAACTTCCTGTAAAATTTATGTCATTCTTTGTGTAATATGGATATTCTATACTTTCGTTTTTCTTTGCTTTTTTTCTGTAAACTAATAAATTCACTTTAAATTGTCCATTGGCATATTTTTTAAATTCATTTATCAATTTATCTTTATCCAAAAAGTGAACTCCATCAACAAGAACACCAATTGTTTTGACCGGCTCGTTGTTAACAGCTGACAATCCTAAAGCTAATGATTTTTTAATCTGCTTTTTTACCAAAAAATCTTTAATAGTTCTATAAAACATAGTATTTTTACCAAACACAAATTTAAATTATTCATCTTACATTATGATGGTAAAAGTAAAAAAGATTAACTCATTTTCATTCTATTTTGTTATATTATTAACATTTATTACTCTAGTTTCTTGTAAATCAAAAAGCTATTATAATTATGAGGTTAGAGGAAGTAAAATAAACGTCAACGAATCGTCAAATTCTGACCCTTCAATAGAACAATTTATCGCTCCTTTTAGAACACATATTAACAAAGATTTGGACAGCGTTTTAGCTTTTTGCCCCGAAACTTTAGATAAAAGCAAAGGAAAATGGGAAACGAATATTGGTTTATTTATGGCCAATGTGACCTATAATTTAGCTAATCCAATTTTTTTGAAACGTGAAAATAAATCCATCGATATTTGTTTGTTAAATCATGGTGGTATTCGTTCTACACTACCAAAAGGAGATGTAACAACTCGTTCAGCATTTAATATTATGCCTTTTGAAAACAGCGTTATTGTTGTTGGATTATCTGGCATAAAAATTAGAGAATTAGCTGAATATATAATTAGTGAAAGAAAACCACATCCATTACATGGTTTAAAAATTTATTTGAATAAAAGTGGTGAAATTTCCAAAATAGAAATCAACAACCAACCAATTGACGACACCAAAACTTATTATGTAGCAACATCAGATTATTTATCAAATGGTGGCGATAGCATGACATTTTTTGTAGATAGTCAACTAAAATATGATTTGGATTATAAATTGAGAAATCTGTTAATTGATTATTTTAAAAAAGTTGATACACTTGAAATGTTTAATGAACAAACCGTAATTGAAGAATAAGATGAAAAGAAGAGAATTCATAAAAAATACAGCAGCAACTTCAAGTTTATTGACTTTTGGAGGACTATCCTTAACTAGTTTTGACTCTGTTGAAAATATAAAAAAACTGACTATTCTTCATACCAATGATACACATAGTCATATTGATCCATTTCCTGCTGATGATCCGAAAAATCCTAATCAAGCTGGAGCGGCTCGAAGAGCTACAATAATTGATAAAATTAGGTCTGAAGAAGATAATGTTTTGCTATTAGATGCTGGAGATATTTTCCAAGGAACACCTTATTTTAATTACTATGGTGGTGAATTAGAATTTAAATTAATGAGCATGATGCAGTATGATTTAGGTACTTTAGGAAATCATGATTTTGATAATGGTATCGATGGTTTTTATTCACAATTACCTCACGCAAAATTTGATTTTGTTTCGGCTAATTATGATTTTAAAAACACCGTTTTAGATGGAATTGTAAAACCTTATAAAATATTTCAAAAAGCTGGTTTAAAAATTGGCGTTTTTGGTTTAGGTGTCGAATTAGAAGGATTGGTTGACAAAAAACTGTACAAAGAAACGGTGTACAATAATCCTATTGATATCACAAAAGACATCGTTCGTCAATTAAAAGAAGTTGAAAAATGTGATTTGATTATTTGCCTTTCTCATCTAGGATTCAAATATAAAAATGAACCCGAAAAAGTTTGCGATATTCTTTTAGCTCAACAAACAAAAGACATTGATTTAATAATTGGTGGACACACACATACTTTTTTAGACAAACCTGTTGTTGAAAGAAATAGTGACGGAAAAGATGTACTAATCAATCAAGTTGGTTGTTATGGAATAAATCTTGGTCGAATAGATTTCTATTTTTCAAAGGATGAGAAATACGCTAATCAAACCAAAAACATTGTTGTTTAATTCTTTTATATTGTATTCAATAATTCATTAAATTGAAATTCATTTATAATTGGAATATTTAATTGATTGGCTTTTTCTAATTTTGATGGTCCCATATTGTCTCCAGCAATAACATAATCGGTTTTTGACGATATTGAACTCCCTACCTTTCCACCATTATTTTCAATGGCTTTTTTTAGATCATCTCTAGAATAAATTTCAAAAACTCCAGAAACTACAAATATTTTGCCTTTTAATTTATCAGAAACCGTTGTGTCATTAGAAGCATTCATTTCTAACTGAACTCCATAGTTTTTCAATCGTTCAACGATAAGTCTATTATCTTGATTTTCAAAGAACAACACTACACTTTCTGCAATTTTTTCTCCAATTTCATCAACTAAAACTAAATCCATTAAAGTTGCATTTGCAATTGCATCAATATTTTTATAATGTTTGGCTAACTTTTTGGCTACTGTTTCTCCAACATAACGAATTCCTAAAGCGTACAAAACACGTTCAAAAGGAACTTGTTTAGAATCTTCAACACCTTTTATCAAGTTTTCGGCTGATTTTTCTGCCATTCGCTCCAATGGAATAATTTGTTCTTTTTGCAATTCATACAAATCAGCGTAATTTGTAACTAAACCTGCATTGAATAATAAAGCAACTGTTTCTCCTCCAAGACCTTCAATATCCATTGCTTTACGCGAAATATAATGTTGAATTCTTCCGATGATTTGTGGTGGACAACCATAAAAATTTGGACAATAATGATTGGCTTCACCTTCAATTCTGACTAATTCTGTGTTACATTCTGGACAGTTAGTAATATATTTTGTAGGTTCAGAATTTGCTTTTCTTTCAGCTAAATCAACAGCAATAATTTTTGGAATAATTTCCCCTCCTTTTTCAACAAAAACAGTATCATTTATTCTAATATCTAATTTTTCAATTTGGTCTGCATTATGCAAAGATGCTCTCTTTACTATTGTTCCAGCTAATTGAACAGGTTCTAAATTGGCAACAGGTGTGATTGCTCCAGTTCGTCCGACTTGATAAGAAATTGAGTTTAAAACTGTACTAACTTGTTCCGATTTAAACTTATAAGCCATAGCCCAACGTGGTGATTTTGCGGTATAATCTAATTCATTTTGGTATTGAATTAAATTTACTTTCACCACTACTCCATCCGTTTCATAAGGTAAATCGTGACGATGAATATCCCAATAATCTATGAACCGAAAAACCTCATCCAAATTTTTAGCTAATTTGGATTGATTTGGCACTTTAAATCCCCAATCTCTAGCTTTTTGTAAAGCTTCATTTTGTGTATTTAAGTCTAAATTATTTCCTATAATTGAATATAATAAACAATCTAAAGGTCGTTTTGCAACCTCAGCACTGTCTTGTAATTTTAAACTTCCAGAAGCTGTATTTCTTGGATTTGAATAGGGAGTTTCACCAATTTCAATTAAATCTTGATTCATTTTCTCAAATCCTGCAAAAGGCAATACGATTTCACCACGAATATCAAATTTATCAGGATAATCTCCTTTTAATTTTATGGGAACAGCTTTTATAGTTTTGATGTTGTTCGTTACATCATCACCTTGAAATCCATCACCTCGTGTTACAGCCCTTTTAAGCAAACCATTTTCATAACTAATACTAATTGAAGCTCCGTCATATTTTAGCTCGCAAGTGTATTCTAAAGCAACATCTCCAACTATCTTTTTGCAACGTGTTTCCCAATCCAACAAGTCTTCTTTGGAATAAGAATTATCTAAAGAATACATCCTATATTCATGTGGAACTGTTTCAAAATTTTTGGTAATTGTTCCACCAACTCTTAAAGTTGGGGAATTTTCATCAAAAAACTCTGGATGTTTTGTTTCTAAATCTTGTAATTCTTTTAATTTCACATCAAAATCATAATCAGAAATCGTTGGATTATCTAATGTATAATAATTGTAATTATGCTGATTTAATTCGGCACGAAGCTTTGTAATAGTTTCTAAAACGTTCATAAAACTAGTTATTGATAAGATGTTCTAATTTTGAAAATAATTCACCTTTGCTAATGATTCCACCTTCTTTTATAATTTTAAAAAGCGCTTGATTTCTATCTTGAGAAATATCTTTTTTTCCTTTTTGGATTTCTACGCTGTCTGAAAACATATTTTCACTTAACCAATTAATGCCTTCTTTGGTAAGGAAATCGACTTTTTTGTCGTTGGTATTTATTACTAACGAATAAACCATAGTGTCAATACATTTGAATAAAAAGATATAATTGGTAGAAAAATGATCAATAAAATTGACATTTGTTAGAGCTCTTTCCCAAATTAAATCTGAAAAAACGTCAATTTCTTGCATTGCAACTTGAGGTTTATTGTTTTTAATTTCATCCCATTCTTTTTTATCAATAGATTGAGTAGCAAGGAAATTTATAAATTCAGGATGTAATTCTTCTAATTGTTCTTTTGTAAGTCTAGCGTATTTCATTAATTGATGTAAATAGAAATGTAAAGATAAAAAAAAAGCCTTCCAAATTGGAAGGCTTTTAATAGATATTTATAAAAATTATGCTTTATCAGCAATAACTTCATAAGCTAATTCTACAATTACATCTCTGTGTAATCTTACGTTAGCTGAATATTTACCAGTACGTTTAACGATTCCACTTGAAATGAATTTTCTATCAATTGAATGTCCGTTACTTGCTAAAGCTTCTGCAATATTAGCATTTGTGATAGATCCAAATAATTTTTCTCCACCTGCTTTTGCAGAAATTTTAATTTCTAGAGCGTTTAATGCTTCTGCAATTTTATTTGCATCATCCACTAATCTTTGCTCTTTGTGTGCTTTTTGCTTTAAATTTTCAGCTAATACTTTTTTAGCTGAAGGAGTTGCTAAAATTGCAAATCCTTGAGGAATTAAAAAATTACGACCGTAACCGTTTTTTACTGTTACAGTATCGTCTTTAAATCCTAAATTTTGAACGTCTTGTTTTAAGATAAGTTCCATGTTGTTGTCCTTTTAAATAGAAGTTAGGTTTCGTTATGTTGAAAACCAACAACTTAATTATTAATATTATTTCATTAAATCGGCTACATACGGCATAATTGCAATATGTCTTCCTCTTTTGATTGCTACAGATACTTTTCTTTGGTATTTTAAAGAAGTCCCTGTTAATCTACGTGGTAAAATTTTACCTTGTTCGTTAACGAATTTCAATAAGAAATCTGCATCTTTATAATCGATATACTTGATACCCGATTTTTTAAAACGACAATATTTCTTTTGTTTGTTTGTATCTATATTTAAAGGAGTAAGATATCTAATATCTCCCTCTTTTTTACCTTTTGCTGATTGCTCTAAAGATGCCATAATTAGTTTGATTTAGCTTTTAATTTGTCTCTTCTTCTTTCTGCCCACGAAATTGCGTGTTTGTCTAATGATACAGTTAAAAAACGCATAACTCTTTCGTCACGTTTAAATTCTGTTTCATAACCTACTAGAATATCTGCAGGTGCTTCAAATTGAAATAAGTGATAAAAACCACTTTTTTTGTGTTGGATTTCGTAAGCTAATTTTTTTAAGCCCCAGTCCTCTTTGGCTACCATCTTTGATCCTTTAGAAGTAAGAAAATCTTCAAACTTGCTAACTGTTTCCTTTATCTGTTGTTCAGATAAAACGGGATTCAAGATGAAAACAGTTTCATAATGATTCATACTATAAAATTTATTTTGTTATAAAATTGGGTGCAAAAGTAAGTGTTTTATACATAACTAACAAACATTTTCAAACAATTTATTGTAATTAAATAAAGCCCTTATTTTTCTGAATAAATTTGTGTATTATAATGATTAGCAATATATTTACGCCGTAGTAACACATGAATTTGATAAATGAAATTAAACTGTATAGTTGTTGATGATAGTGCATTGCAGCGAATAACTGTGTCCAAACTTATCAATGATAATCAATTTTTACAGCTTGTAGGTGAATTCTCCAATGCAACTGATGCTAAAAACTGTATATCAACAAAAAACATTGATTTAGTCTTTTTAGACATTGAAATGCCTGTAATTAATGGATTTGATTTTTTAGACGGTTTAAAAGTTAAACCACAAATTATTTTCATAACAGTTAAAACTGAATATGCCCTAAAAGCATTTGATTACAATGCTACTGATTATTTACACAAACCCTTAACAAAAGAACGCTTTAATTTAGCCGTTTCTAAAGCTTTTAATTTATTTACACTTCAAAAAGAAACGAATGAAGAAGATGAAGATTTCATCTTTATTAAAAGTAATTTAAAAAAACTAAAAATATTTACTTCAAAAATAAGATGGGTTGAAGCTTTTGGAGATTATGTTAAAGTAATCACAGAAGATGATAGCCATTTAGTACTTTCTACTATGAAGGCATTTGAAAAAGATTTGCCAACTGATAAATTTATTAGAGTACACAAATCGTATATTATTAATATAAGCAAAGTGGAAACTTTCAATAGCAAATTTGCAGAAATTGATACCTTTAAAATTCCGCTTAGTAGAAACAAAAAAGACAACTTAATGGAAGCCTTAAAAAAGTCTTCTTAATAATTATCTACATTTATAGTAACTTTTATAGCTCTATAAAACCCTATAGCCTCAAAACTATTCATTATTTTATGGATAGTTTTTTTGGTTAAAGACAAGTTCTTTTCTTTTGGAATTTTAATTAAGACAGTTCTAATGTATTGGTTTCTAATCCTACTTATGGCTGGTTCTTCTGGTCCAAGAATTGGCATTGGTAAATTTTGAGACAACACATTATATAACCACATTGAGCCTTCTTTTAATTTATCGTAATCTTTATGCTTTAAAGTCAGTTTGATTAATTTATAAAAAGGTGGATATTTAAAATTCTGACGTTCATAAATCTGTTCCTTAAACATCGAAGCATAGTCATTAGTCAGAACCTGCTGAATTGTATTATGAAATACATTATAAGTCTGAATCATTACCAAACCTTTCTTTTCAGAACGACCAGAACGACCTGCAACTTGAGTCATCATTTGAAAAGCTCTTTCGTAAGCCCTAAAATCGGGTTGATTTAATAAATTATCTGCATTTAGAATTCCGACTAAAGTCACATTATCAAAATGCAATCCTTTGGCTAACATTTGTGTTCCTACTAATATATCTACTTCCCTATTTTTGAAAGAATCTATAATTTTTTCGTACCCAAATTTTCCTCTAGTTGTGTCTTGATCCATTCGGCCAATATTTTTATCTGGAAAAATGGCTTTTAACTCTAATTCTATTTGTTCTGTTCCAAAACCTTTTGTAGTTAGTTCAACGGATTGACATGCGTGACAATGGGTTGGATTCGCAATTGAATACCCACAATAATGACAGCGCAATTGGTTTTTGTGCTTGTAATAAGTCAGACTCACATCACAACTTGGACAATTGGGAACGTGACCACAAGTAATACATTCTACATAAGGTGAAAATCCTCTTCTATTTTGAAACAAAATGATTTGTTCTCCTAATTCTAATGCTGTTGAAATTCCTTCTATTAATTCATCTGAAAAATGTCCGTTCATTCTTTTTCTGAAATACTTATCTTTTAAATCGATAAGTTTAATTTCAGGTAAAACAACGTTTCCGTATCGCTCGGTTAATTCGACTACCTTATATTTATTGGTTTTAACATTATAATAGGTTTCTAAGCTTGGTGTTGCACTTCCTAATAAAATTTTAGCTTGATGTTGTTTAGCCAATACGACTGCACAATCTCGAGCGTGATATCTTGGTGCTGGTGCTTCTTGTTTGTAGGTTTGTTCGTGTTCTTCATCAACGACAATTAATCCTAAATTTGAAAAAGGCAAAAATAAAGCACTCCTAACTCCAATTACGACTTTAGCTTTTTCGGAGTTTTCTAAAACTTGATTCCAAACTTCAATACGTTCATTATTTGAATATTTGGAATGAAAAACAGCCACTTGATTTCCAAAATAAGCTACTAGTCTTTGGACTAATTGTGTTGTAAGAGCAATTTCGGGCAACAAAAACAACACCTGTTTCTCTTTATTGATTTGTTCTTCTATGAGTTTGATGTAAATTTCGGTTTTACCTGAAGCTGTTACACCATGTAGTAATGTAATATCGTTATCAAGAAAACTTTCTTCAATTTGGTCAAAAGCTTTTTGTTGGGGTTTACTTAGCGTAAAATGACTATCATCTTCTTTTTCAAAAATAACTCTGTCTTGATTGATGAAGTATTCAATAAAAATATCTTTATCAATTAATGTTTTTACGATGGCTGAAGAACTTCCTGAAAACTCAATTAATTGTTTGACAGAAATGGGTTTTTTCTCTTTAGCTTGAAGTTGAAAATAAGATAAAACCAATTCGCGTTGTTTATTGGCTCTTGATAATTCCTCTACTAAAACAGCTAAGTTTTCTTGTTTTAAAAACTCTTCTTGTAGTTTTATGTAGCGAACTTGTTTGGGTTTGTATTGCTCTGAAATTTCTTCTTGCAACTGCAAAGCTCCTTTTTCTAACAAACGATTTAAAACTGGAAAAACGGTTTTCTTTCCTAAAATCTTAACCACATCGTTAACTGTGATTGAGGATTGTAATTTTAAAGCTTCAAAAATTAGGTATTCGTCGTCTTTTAATTCGTTTTCATCAATTTCAGCCTCTTTTTTGGAAGTAATAATCGTTTCACTTTCCAACATATATCCAGAAGGCAAAGCAGATTTAAAAACTTCTCCCAAAGAACACATATAATAGGACGCAATCCATTTCCAATGGGCTAATTGAATTTCGTTTACAATAGGTTTTTCATCAATAATCTGATGAATTTCTTTGGCTGTATATAAGTGTGGTGGATTGTTGTTTTTACCAATTACTAAAGAAGTATACACTTTGGTTTTTCCAAAAGGCACTGCAACGCGCATTCCAATGGAAACATAATTAAATTCTGCTTCTGAAACCTCATAAGTAAAGGTTTTATCAACAGCTAACGGTAAAACGACTTCTATAAAAAACTGCATTTAGCAAATGTAAAAAAAAGTGTTCAGTGTTCAGTTATTAGTTGGCAGATTATTTTCTGATTTTCTTTAACCACATAGGCACATAGATTTTACTTTGTGTTTCAGTCGTTTTACTATAAATAGAAAACATAGCTATTACTAACTTCAATTACTCATGTGTAAAAAAAAACACCTCCAAATTGGAAGTGCTTTTCTTTATTTATTTGTTGAGAAATTATTTTCCTAACATTCCGTCTTTTAAATCGTCATCAGCTGGTTTTTTTCCTAACCAAATTCCGAACAATGCTTTTTTGAAATCATATCCATCAATAGAACCTTTTTTTGCTCCATTTTTGTAAACGTGAACTTCATCACCATCATACATAATGATAAAAACATCTCCTTTTACAATTTTCTCTTTAAAGAACCCTTTAAATTTATCGATTTTTGATTTTAATGCTGTTGTGTTTTTACCAGTAGAGTTATCAAATCCTTCATTTATTGCACTAATCATTTTCTCAGAAGTAATCATTCCTGAAACAATGTTCAATTTAATTGCTGCAGCGTCTTTACTATCAACTACATCTTGACCATTTGTTGTCTTTTTAGTAGTATATAAAGATCCAACATAAAGATCCATCCAAAATTTCTCTCTAGTTCCTGCACCGTTTAAAGTAAGATCTTTTCCTTCTAAAGAAAGTTTTCCATCTACTTTTACTCCAGAAACTGTTGTTTGAGCATTAAATGTAAATGTTGTAAATGCTACTAAAAATAATGCTAAAATCTGCTTTTTCATAATTATTGTTTTTAATTTTTGTTAAATATATAAATTTTTTCTTTTCAATTTGTTAATTGCTGCATTTAATTCGAATCCTAATAAAAGAACCATACAGTTAATCCATATATAGAACATAAGAACAAGAAGCGTGCCAATTGAACCATATAATTCGTTATATCTAGCAAATTTTTCTACATAAATACCAAAAACATAAGAGGAAAGTATAATTAAAATTGTAGTAAATATTGCTCCTGAACTAATGAATTTAATTTTTGCAGTTTCCTTTGTTCCATATTTATATAAGGTAGAAGTCGTAATTAAAATCATTAAAATTACAAATGCATATCTTCCCCATTCAATTAATGAAATATTGTCTGAAAAGAAGTCTTGAATTTTAATTTTCTGTATAAAAACCTCAAAAACAATTATAGCAGCAACAGTTATTAATAAAAGTAGTGAAAGAATCAATGATAAGGCTAATGAAATTAAATATTGTTTAAAATAACTCCTTGTTAATGTAATATGTTCTGACATTTCAAAACCTCCTAAAATTGCATTTACACCATTAGTCATTAAAAAAATAGAAAGTATAAAACCACTTGATAATAAACCCTGATAACTATTGCTTAAAATATCCACTATGATTTTATCTATAGCTTCAAAAGTATTTGGAGGTACATTTTGAGCAATAAAATTAATAAAATCGACTTGAAAATCTTTTATAGGAATGTAAGGAATCAAATTCAGAATAAATAGTGCAAAAGGAAATAAAGCCATAAAAAAACTAAAAGCAATAGCACTTGCTCTATATGAAAATGCTCCTTTGAAAATTCCCAAAATATATAATTCAAGAATATCATACAATGACATTCCCTCAACTAAAGACTTCATTTTTATCCCCTTAGTTAATTGAACCAATTGTTTAATAACTGGAATTTTTTTGAGTTTCTCTTCTATTATTTCTGACATAAATTTACAAAGCCTTTAAGCTTAAATCTAAGTTATAAACCGAATGCGTTAAAGCTCCAGATGAAATAGTATCAACACCACACAAAGCATATTCGCGAATGGTTTTTTCATTGATATTTCCTGATGATTCTGTTAGACATTTATCACCAATAAACGCTACGGCTTTCTTAGTAGTTTCAAAATCAAAGTTATCTAATAAAATACGATAAACGCCACCAGCTTCTATAATTTGTTCGACTTCATTCATATCTCTTGCTTCTACAATAATTTTTAAGTCTTTATTATTGTCTTTTAAATAATGTTTAGTTTTTTCAATGGCTTGAGCAATTCCTCCAGCAAAATCAATGTGATTGTCTTTTAGCATAATCATATCATATAAAGCAAATCTGTGATTTTCTCCACCACCAATTTTTACAGCCCATTTTTCTATAGCTCTAATTCCTGGTGTTGTTTTTCTAGTATCTAATATTTTTGCTTTTGCATCACCAATTAAATCGACAAACATTCTAGTTTTTGTAGCAATTGCACTCATTCGTTGCATTGAATTTAATACCAAACGTTCCGCTTTTAAAATGGATTGCGATTTTCCCGAAACATGAAAAACGATGTCTCCGTATTTTACTTTTTCACCATCATTTATAAAAGTTTCAACTTCCATATCAGAATCAACGTAGTTGAAAATCATTTTGGCAAATTCGACACCAGCTATAATTCCATCGTCTTTGACTAAAAGTTTAGCTTTCCCTTGTGCTTCTTTTGGAATACAAGCTAAAGAACTGTGGTCACCATCACCAACGTCTTCTCTAATGGCATTTGAAATTATTATATCTAATTCTGTATTAAATTGTGCTTCTGAAATCATTTTTGTAATTTTAATAGTGCTAAAATAAGCAAAAGTTTTACTATTAAAATAAAAAACCACGCAAAAAGCATGGTTCATTATTCAAATTTTTAGGTTTTTTATAGTTAAGCTTTAATGGAACAACCAATAGCTTTAGTAGTTTTAACTTCTATTTCTTTTCCTTTTAAAAGTGAATTTACTGCATCTTCAACATATTTTGCTTTCACTTCTTTTTCATCTTCATGATTATCGTCAATTGCTCCAATATATTTCACTATATTTCCTTTAGCTGTTTTCTCTAAAATATAAACATGAGGTGTCTTTGTTGCACCATATTGAGGATAAATTTTTTGTCCATCATCAAATAAATAAGGGAAAGTAAATCCTTTTTCTTTTGCTCTAACAATCATTTTGTCAAAACTATCATCTTTGTTTTTTTCTGGATTATTAGGGTTAATTGCAATCACAGGATATCCTAATTTCTTGTATTTTTTATCCATAGCAATAATTCTATCTTCATATGCTTTTGAAAATGGACAATGGTTACATGTAAAAATCACGATAAACCCTTTAGCATCTTTATAATCTTTTAAAGAAACCATTTTGTTGTCAATGTTTTTCAAAGAAAAATCTGTGGCAACATCACCAATTTCATAACCTGCAGCTGTATCTTTTGTTGTAAAGGCAAAAACAAATACACCAATTAATCCCAATAGAGCAATTCTAAATTTTTTCATTTTTTCTAATTTAATTTACAAACGATTTAACTTCTTTTTCTAATTCTTCATATTCAAACGATTGTTCATAAAACTTTCGTTCGTTTTTATTAACTATTAACGTAGCCGGAATAGCTCCAGACCAATCTTTATCTATTTTTTCAATCCAACTGTTGGCATCTGGATCATTTAATAATATTACTTCAACATTCATTTTTTTCTTTTCTAAAAATGGCAACAAACTCTTTTCAACAGATTTAGAAAAATCCAAACTCACTAAAACCAATTTAAAAGGTTTGTCTTTGTAAGTTTCTTGTAATTTTATAAAACTTGGCAATTCTGCAATACAAGGTGCACACCAAGTTGCCCAAAAATTATAAACATAAGTGGTATCATTTTCAATTGACATGTAAGTTTCTAATCCTTCATAATCAAAAGATTTTACTTCGTAATTGGCACTTTTATATATTTTCAAAGGTTTTGGAATTTCACTTTCTTGAGCTACTGATATAAGTCCAAAAAAGATAAAAAACACAAAGGATAAAATTGAAAACGAAAACTTCATATACTACTTATTTAATTTCAAAATTAATCAATTCAATAATTAGTAGCAGTCACTTTAACATAACTTTATTGTAAATTCTTCGCTTCAAAAAGCTTATTTTTACCAAAATTATTAAAATGAGTGATTACATAGTTGGAGAAAAATATGAAGGCAAAACTTTTGAAGAAGCTGACATAAAATACAAAGAATTTGAAGATTGTCAATTCGTGAATTGTGACTTTACAAGTTGTACTTTTCAAAATGAAACCTTTGTAGATTGTACGTTTACAGATTGTAATTTCAAAAATACTAGAATCAATTATGTTTCTCTTCGTGATGTTTTATTCATAAAATGTAATTTTACAAGCGTGAATTTTGCCATGACAGACCAAGTTTTATATCATTTTAATTTTCAAGATTGCATTTTAGATTATGCTCAGTTTTACAAACTGAAGCTTAAAAAAATGCGTTTTGACAATTGCAGTATGGTTGCTGTTGACTTTATGGAAACCGATTTAACTGAAAGCATTTTCAACAATTGCGATTTAAGAAGAAGTGTTTTTAGCAACACTATTGCTAATAAAGCAGATTTTTACACCAGTTATAATTACGTTATTGATCCAGAAGTTAACAAACTTAAAAAAGCTCAATTTTCTGTAGATGGCTTAAGAGGTTTATTGGAAAAATATGATTTAGTTATAAGAGATTAAAATAAAATTTGCTTTTTACAATTTACTTTCTATATCTTTGTGGAACAATAAAAGAACATGAACACAATTTTAAATATTACTTGGTGGTGGAACAACTTACTTCAAACGACGTGAGCAAATCCTCCTATAGTATAATTTAATCAAATACATATAAAGGCTTGTCAATCACGACAAGCCTTTTTTTATTGCAAAATTTTAAAATACAATTAATGAAAACATATAAATTAAATACCAACTACAAACAAATTCTAGCAGATACAATGACTCCTGTTAGTGTTTATTTAAAAATTAGAGATAAATTTCCGAATAGCATTTTACTAGAAAGTTCTGATTATCATGGAAATGAAAATAGTTTTTCTTACATCTGTTTCAATCCAATAGCTTCTATAAAAGTTGAATATCAAAAAATTGAAACTAATTTTCCTGATGGTTTTTCTGAAATTATTCCTATTGATAATCACGTTAATGTTCCAAATGAAATCGAACGCTTTTCAAAACAATTTAGTACCGATGAAAACAAATTCAAATTCATTACACAAGGTCTTTTTGGTTATATTGCTTATGATGCGATTCAACATTTTGAAAAAATAGAAATTACAGAAAAGTCTACTGAAAATAAGATTCCAGAAATTTATTATGCTGTTTATCAGAATATAATTGCGATAAACCATTTTAAAAATGAAGCATACATATTCTGTCATTCATATGAAAATATAAACAATACTGACGAAATCCAACAATTGTTGCAAGCGAAAAACTTTGCCTCTTTTAACTTTACGAAAAATGGTGAAGTAGTATCAAATTTAACGGATTCTGATTTTAAAAATTATGTGACTTTAGCCAAAAAACATTGCCAACGTGGAGATGTTTTCCAATTGGTTTTATCAAGACGTTTTTCGCAAGATTTTAAAGGTGATGAGTTCAATGTTTATCGTGCTTTAAGAAGTATCAATCCTTCTCCTTACCTATTCTATTTTGATTATGGAAATTTTAAAATATTTGGGTCTTCGCCCGAAGCGCAATTAGTTATTAAAGATAATCATGCAGAAATTCACCCAATCGCTGGAACTTTTAAACGAACAGGAAATGATGAAGATGATGCCATTTTAGCCAAAAAATTAAACGAAGACAAAAAAGAAAACAGCGAACACGTTATGTTGGTTGATTTAGCCAGAAACGATTTAAGCAGAAGTTGTAACGAAGTGAAAGTTGAGAAATATAAAGAAGTCCAGTTTTTCTCTCACGTGATTCATTTAGTTTCTAAAGTAACCGGAAAATTAAAACCCAATCATCCTTTTATGGAATTGGTTGCAAAAACGTTTCCAGCTGGAACTTTATCTGGTGCTCCAAAACACAAAGCCATGCAATTAATCGAATCAATCGAAAAAACAAATCGTAGTTTTTATGGAGGAGCGATAGGATTTATGGATTTTGAAGGTAATTTTAATCACGCAATTATGATTCGAAGTTTTTTGAGTAAAAACCATACCTTACACTTTCAAGCTGGAGCTGGAATTGTAGCTGATTCATCAGAAGAAAACGAAACACAAGAAGTTTATAATAAATTAGGAGCTTTGCAAAAAGCTTTGGATTTAGCAGAAAATATTTAATAATTAAAAAATTGAATGATTTAAAGATTAGCTAATTTTTCAATCTTTTAATCCTTCAATCTTACAATAAAAATAAAAAATGAAAATAGTAGTCATAGATAATTACGATAGTTTTACTTATAATTTAGTCCATTATTTAGAAGATTTGAATGCAGAAGTTACCGTTTTTCGTAACGATGAATTTGAATTAGATGAGCTAGAAAAATTCGATAAAATTTTACTTTCTCCTGGGCCAGGAATTCCAGATGAAGCTGGTTTATTAAAAGATGTAATCAAAAGATATGCTAAAACCAAAAGCATTTTTGGAGTTTGTTTAGGTTTACAAGCCATTGGTGAAGTTTTTGGTGGAACATTAACAAATTTAGAAAAAGTCTATCATGGTGTGGCAACAAAAGTCACGCAAACTGAAGACGATTTTATTTTCAATGATTTACCAAAAGAAACCGAAGTGGGTCGTTATCATTCTTGGGTTGTTTCAACAGAAAACCTTCCAGAAGATTTAATCGTAACTAGCATTGATGAAAACGGACAAATTATGTCTATGAAACATAAAACTTATGATGTTCGAGGTGTGCAATATCATCCAGAAAGTGTTTTGACTCCAAACGGAAAAAAGATATTAGAAAATTGGCTTTTGAATTAGTGCTCAGTGTTCAGTAGTTAGTATTCAGTCAATAAAAAATAAAATTAGCATCGAGAGATGCTGAAATAAATTCAGCATAAATGAAAACCATATTAAATAGATTAATCAATCACGAAATACTTTCTAAAGCAGAAGCCAAAGAGGTATTAGTCAACATATCAGAAGGAAATTACAATCCAAGTCAAATATCAGCATTCTTAACTGTTTACATGATGAGAAGCATTACCATCGAAGAACTTTCAGGTTTTCGTGAAGCTTTGTTGGAATTGTGTATTCCAGTAGATTTTTCAGCTTACAACACTATTGATTTATGTGGAACAGGTGGTGATGGAAAAGATACGTTCAACATCTCAACTTTAGCTTCATTCATAGTCGCTGGAGCAGGAATTAAAGTCGCAAAACACGGAAATTACGGAGTTTCTTCTATTTCAGGTTCTAGTAATGTGATGGAAAAAATGGGTGTAAAATTCACGAATGACGTTGACTTTTTAACCAAATCAATCGAGGAAACAAACATTGCAATTCTTCATGCACCTTTATTTCACCCAGCCATGAAAAATGTAGGTCCAATTCGAAAAGAATTAGGAGTTAAAACCTTTTTTAACATTTTAGGTCCAATGGTAAATCCATCCTTTCCAAAGAATCAAATGGTTGGTGTTTTTAGTTTAGAATTAGCTCGAATGTATGCTTATTTATACCAAAACACTTCAACTAATTATAGCATTTTACATGGATTAAGTGGTTTTGACGAAGTTTCCTTAACAGATGATGTAAAGATAATTTCAAATCATTCAGAGCAAATTTTAAAACCTATAGATTTTAACTTTCAACCTATAAAATTAGAAAGCATAAAAGGAGGAAATACAATTGATGAAGCAGCAAAAATTTTCCATGACGTTATTTCAGGAAAAGGCTCAGTCGAACAAAATAATGTAGTTTGTGCAAACGCTGCTGTTGCCATTCAAACTATAGAAAAATCAAGTTATGAAGATGCTTTAGCCAAAGCACAAGAGAGTTTGAAAACTGGTAAAGCATTCGGAAAATTAAATCAATTAATAGCTTTAAGTAAATAGGATGAATATTTTAGATAAAATAATAACCGACAAAAAAAGAGAAGTTGCTTTAAAGAAAAGCATCATTCCTGTTTCCCAATTAGAAGCTTCCGTTTTATTTAATGGACGAACTAATTCGATGGCTAAATTGCTAAAAAACAGTTTGTCAGGAATTATAACAGAACACAAACGTCGTTCACCTTCAAAATCAGTTATTAATAACAATCATTCTGTTGAAGATGTTGTTTTAGGCTATCAAAATGCTGGTGCTTGTGGAATTTCAGTTTTAACAGATGGGAAATATTTTGGTGGAAGTTTAGATGATTTGCTATTAGCCAAAGCTTCTGTAAACATTCCATTATTGCGAAAAGAATTTGTGATTGATGAATATCAAATACTAGAAGCAAAAGCCAATGGTGCTGATGTAATTCTTCTAATTGCAGCAGTTTTAACTCGTGAAGAAATTAAACATTTATCAAAATTCGCTCAAAGTTTAGCTTTAGAAGTTTTGTTAGAAGTTCACAATCAAGAAGAATTAGAAAAATCGATTATGCCAAGTTTAGACATGATTGGTGTCAACAATAGAAATTTAAAAACGTTTGATGTGAGTTTAGATTATAGCAAAGAATTGGCAACTCAAATTCCAGATGATTTTGTAAAAGTTTCGGAAAGTGGTATTAGTTCAGTTGAAGCTGTTAAAGATTTGCAAAAATTTGGTTATCAAGGCTTTTTAATGGGAGAACATTTTATGAAAACCGATAATCCAGGAAAAGAAGCAAGTGAATTCATCCGAAAAGTTTCTTTGAAATGAATAAGATAAAACTAAAAATCTGTGGCATGAAATATTCTGAAAACATTCAGGAAATTGCTACTTTAAAACCTGATTATTTGGGTTTCATTTTTTGGGATAAATCAAGTCGAAAGTTTGATTTAAAAGAACTTCCAAAACTAGATTCAAACGTAAAAAAAGTAGGCGTTTTTGTAGATACAAGTCTAGAGGAAATTCAAACTAAAATCAAAACCTTTCAATTAGATGCTATTCAATTACATGGAAACGAATCAGTTGAATTTTGTGCCAATTTAAAGAATGAAAAAGTAGAAATTATTAAAGCCTTTTCAATAAATAATGACTTTGATTTCAGTGAATTAAAAGCCTATGAAAATGTTGTTGATTACTTTCTTTTCGACACCAAAGGAAAATTACCTGGTGGAAACGGAACAACTTTCGATTGGCAAGTTTTAAAAAATTACAACTTACAAAAACCTTTCTTTTTAAGCGGTGGAATTGGTTTAACCGAAATATCAAAAACAAAAGAATTCCTTGATTCTGATTTATCTAACTATTGTTACGCCATTGATGTAAACAGTCGTTTTGAAACAGAACCTGGATTAAAAAACAAAAATGAATTAGAAAAGTTTAAAAAATTGCTAAATGAAAACAAAATATAACGTAGACGAAAACGGATTTTATGGAAAATTTGGAGGTGCTTTCATTCCTGAAATGTTGTACCCAAACGTAGAAGAATTAAAAGAAAATTACTTAAAAATAATGAACGAGCCTTCTTTCAAAGAAGAATTCGATGATTTATTGAAACAATATGTTGGGAGACCTACTCCACTCTATTTTGCAAAACGTTTATCTGAAAAATACAACACAAAAATCTATCTAAAAAGAGAAGATTTATGTCACACTGGTGCTCATAAAGTAAACAACACAATCGGGCAAATTTTAATGGCAAAACGTTTAGGTAAAACCCGAATTATTGCTGAAACTGGTGCTGGTCAACATGGTGTTGCTACTGCAACCGTTTGTGCTTTAATGGGTTTAGAATGTATCGTTTACATGGGTGAAGTAGACATTAAACGTCAAGCTCCAAATGTGGCTCGTATGAAAATGTTGGGTGCAACAGTTCGTCCTGCAACTTCGGGTTCAAAAACCTTGAAAGATGCAACGAATGAAGCAATTCGCGATTGGATTAATAATCCTGTTGACACATTTTACATCATCGGTTCTGTTGTTGGACCTCATCCTTATCCGGATATGGTGGCAAAATTTCAAAGTGTGATTTCTAAAGAAATTAAAATTCAATTGAAGGAACAAGAAGGAAAAGAAAATCCAGATTATGTAATTGCTTGTGTTGGTGGTGGAAGTAACGCTGCAGGAGCTTTCTATGAGTTTTTAGAAGATGAATCGGTAAAATTAATCGCTGTGGAAGCAGCAGGACATGGAGTGGATTCTGGGGAAAGTGCCGCGACTTCTGTTTTGGGAAAAATCGGAATTATTCATGGAAGTAAAACGCTGTTAATGCAAACTGAAGACGGGCAAATCACTGAACCTTATTCTATTTCTGCAGGTTTAGATTATCCTGGTGTTGGACCATTACACGCACATTTACATGAATCTAATCGTGCTGAATTTATTGCCATTACCGATAAAGAAGCGATGCAATCAGGTTTAGAAATTTCAAAAATGGAAGGCATTATTCCAGCTATTGAAACGGCTCATGCTTTTTCTGTTTTGGATAAAAAACAATTCAAACCAACAGATATTGTTGTAATCAATTTATCAGGAAGAGGTGATAAAGATTTGAATACGTATATCGATTATTTCGGGTTTTAAAAATTAAACAGCAAGGATCGAGAGATTTAAAAAAAATAAAATGAACAGAATAAACAAAACTATACAACAAGATAAAAAACTGCTTTCTATCTACTTTACAGCAGGTTATCCTAAAATAAATGATACAGTTTCCATTCTTCAAGAATTGGAAAAAAATGGTGTGGATATGATTGAAATTGGTTTGCCTTTTTCTGACCCTTTAGCAGACGGACCAACAATTCAGGAAAGTTCGACTATTGCGATTGAAAACGGAATGACGACTTCGCTCCTATTTGAACAATTGAAAAACATTCGCGAAAGCGTAAATATTCCTCTAATAATTATGGGATATTTCAATCCGATGATGCAATTTGGAATGGAAAAATTTTGTCAAAAATGTGCAGAAGTTGGTATTGATGGTCTAATCATTCCCGATTTGCCTTTATACGTTTATGAAAATGAATACAAAGACATTTTTGAAAAATATAATTTGAAAAACGTTTTCTTAGTCACACCTCAAACCTCAAATGAACGTATTACTCAAATTGATGCTATTTCTGATAGTTTCATTTATATGGTAAGTTCAGCTGCTGTTACAGGAAGTCAATCTGGTTTTGGTGATGAACAAATGGATTATTTTAAACGAATTTCAGATTTAAACCTAAAAAATTCACAAATCGTTGGTTTCGGAATTAAAGATCATGAAACATTCTCTCAAGCTACAAAACATCAAAAAGGTGCTATTATTGGAAGTGCTTTTATTAAGTTCTTAAAAGAAAACCCTATTTCAGACATCAAAAACTTTATTAAGACAATATTTTAAATAATTGACTTTAAGAGTATTAAAAATAAATTTTTAGAGTATTGTAACTTATTGTAAAACTTATCGTATAATTACAACAACCAAACTTTAATTATGGACTTTTTAGAAAACTATGAACCTTTACTAAAAGCTTTCTGGTACATTGCGTTGCCTGTCAGTTTATTTTTTGGACTACAAACTATTATGACATTTGTAGGTTTAAGCGGTGGAGAAACCGATATGGATTCAGACGGTGGAGATGGTGGCGATATGCCTTTTGAAATCTTTACTTTAAGAAACTTAATCAATTTCCTTTTAGGATTTAGCTGGACTGGAATTTCATTTTATGATTCCATCGAAAGTAAAAATGTATTGATTATTGTTGCTGTTCTTGTCGGACTTTCATTTGTTGCCATTTTCTTTTTTATCATCAAGCAAGTATTAAAATTATCTGAAGATAATAGCTTTAAGATTGAAAATGCACTCAACAAAACAGCCGAAGTCTATTTAACTATTCCAGAAGCAAAATCAGGAAAAGGAAAAGTACAAATTAGCATCAATGGAGCATTTCATGAATTAGATGCTATGACACTTTCAAACGAAAAAATTCCTTCCAGTGCTGCTGTAAAAGTTGTTGCCATTGAAGATAACCTATTAATTGTCGAAAAAATCTAAACTAAACTTATGACTCAAATTATTATTATTGTTGTTGCCGTATTTGTCGTTTTTGTAACATTCTTAACTCTTATTTCTCGTTACAAAAGATGTCCATCCGATAAAATACTTGTAATTTACGGACGAACTGGTGGAACTTCTGCTAAATGTGTTCACGGTGGTGGTGCCTTTATTTGGCCAGTAGTTCAAGATTACCAATATTTAGATTTAAAACCTATTTCTATAGAAGCCAACTTAACTAATGCTCTTTCACGTCAAAATATTCGTGTCGATGTACCTTGTCGTTTTACGATTGCTATTTCTACAGAAAGTGAAAGTATGAATACTGCTGCTGAACGTTTATTAGGACTTTCTCCAGAACAAATTCAAGAATTAGCTAAAGATATACTTTTTGGACAATTACGTTTAGTAGTTGCAACCATGACAATTGAAGAAATTAATTCTGACAGAGATAAATTCCTAGAAAACATTTCTAAAAATATTGATTCAGAATTACGTAAAATTGGTTTAAAACTAATCAACGTTAACGTTACCGATATCAAAGATGAATCAGGATATATTGAAGCATTAGGAAAAGAAGCTGCTGCAAAAGCAATAAACGAAGCTAAAATTTCTGTGGCTGAACAAGAAAAAATTGGAGAAACTGGTAAAGCATTAGCAGATAGAGAAAAAGACGTTCAAATTGCTGAAACACATAGAGATCGTGATGTTAAAATTGCGATTACCAATAAAGATAGAGAAGTAAGTATTGCTTCTGCTTTTAAAGATGAAAGTATTGGTAAAGCTGAAGCATTAAGAGATACACGTGTAAAAACATCTGAAGCAAATGCAATTGCAATTCAAGGAGAAAATGAAGCTAAAATTGCCATTGCAAAATCTGAAGCGACAAGAAGAGAACGTGAAGCAGAGGCCTTACGTATCGCTTTAGCTTCTGAAAAAGTACAGAGTGCAAAAGCTTTAGAAGAATCTTATGTAGCGGAACAAAAAGCCGAAGAAGCTCGTGCTGAAAGAGAACGTTCAACACAAAATGCTAACGTTGTAATTCCGGCTGAAATTGCTAAACAAAAAGCAATTATTGATGCGCAAGCTGAAGCTGAAAAAACCAGAGAATTAGCAAAAGGAGAAGCGGATGCCATCTTTGCAAAAATGGAAGCTGAAGCAAAAGGTTTATATGAAATCTTAACAAAACAAGCAGAAGGTTACCGTGAAGTAGTTAGTGCTGCTGGTGGTGATCCAACAAAAGCCTTCCAATTATTGTTAATTGAAAAATTACCTGAATTGGTTAAAACACAAGTTGAAGCGGTTAAGAACATCAAAATTGATAAAATCACTGTTTGGGATTCTGGAAATAATGCTGATGGAAACGGTTCAACGGCTAACTTTGTATCAGGAATGATGAAAACAGTTCCACCATTAAATGATTTATTCAACATGGCTGGATTAAATTTACCAACATATTTAAAAGGTGATGATAAAGCTGAAACAGTAAAACCAACAAATGTTGCAAACACAACTGATGTTTCTGATGACATCACTCCTACTGAAGAAGTAAAATAAAATTTAAAACTTTTATAATTTATAATCCCAAATTCAATTTTGTTTTTGGGATTTTTTTCGTTTAAAAAACACATTTAAACAAACTATAAATACCTGTTAATTGCTTTAATTCTCTATTACAGATTAGTACCTTTAATAAAAATAACGTTATGATTAACTTACTATTTTTAATTTTAGCCATGAACACAACAATGATTTACGATTTCAATAAAGATTCTTCTTCAAAAGATTGGCTTACTGTTGATGATGGTGTAATGGGTGGTTTATCTCAAGGAAAATTTTCTATTGATGCAGAAGGAAACGGTGTTTTTAGCGGAACAGTTTCTATTGAAAACAATGGTGGATTTTCATCTGTTCGTCATCAATTTGATAAAATTAAAACCACAAAAGACAGCAAAATACTTATTCGATTAAAAGGTGATGGCAAAGACTATCAATTTAGAATTAAAGATAAATCAAACTCATATTATTCATATATCACGACTTTTAAAACCACTGGAAAATGGGAAACTGTCGAAATAAAATTAAGTGATTTATATCCTTCTTTTAGAGGTAGAAAACTAAATTTACCTAATTTCAACAGTGATTTTTTTGAAGAAATTGTATTTTTAGTAGGCAACAAAAAGAAAGAATCGTTTCAATTGGTTTTAGATAAAATTGAGTTGAAATAACTTAGATTTCTAATTTATTTGGCTATTTTTGATACATAATATTATCAAAAATGTTTACAGTTAGAAAAAACTATTTTCTTTTAATTCTACTTATTTGTTTCTATGGCTTTTCTCAAGACCAAGAAGCAACAATCTTTTTTAAAGATGGTGATTCCATTCAAGGATTTGCTATGATTAAAAATGAGAAAATAAAATTCAGAATTTCTCTTGAAGACAAACCGGATTCTTGGGATTATGAAAGTGTCTCCAAAGTTGATTTTTACGGGTTTAACATTAAAAAAACATACGAATATATAAAATTAAGTAAGCATGATAAAAAACCAAAGCTTATTGAAGTTTTAATCAAAGATGAAGTGTCTTTATATTTAGAAACTATTTATACTTATTCATCAACTGCTTCAAATTCAGGTCGTGGAATAGTACCCTATTATGGAAGTGGTGGCATAACAAAGGAAGTTATTAAAGAAAATCATTATGTAAAACGAACCACAGATGAATTTCCAACTTGTATCAACTGCTATATTTTAGGAAGTTGGAAAAAGAAAGCCTTAGAGTATTTTAAGGATTGTCCTGGTTTAATCAAAAAGATTAATAATCATGAATTAAGAGAAATTCATTTAGTAGATATCGTTTATTTTTATAATGATTATTGTGTTGATGAAGAAGAAATTTTAGAAGATTAAAATCAATTCCTTTTCTACTATCTTTGCGATTCAATTTTGAACATGAGTCCTACCCTACTTTCATCACCTTTACAAGGTTTTACCGATTTCCGATTTAGAAATGCGTTTCACAAATACTTTGGAGGCATTGATACTTTTTATGCTCCTTACATTCGTTTAGACGGAAAATTGGTGATTAAAAATTCGTACCAACGCGATTTGCAGTTGGAACATAATGATACTTTAGAGTTGATTCCACAAGTTATGACCAATGATGCTGATGAGTTTTTGTTTGTGGTGAAATACATTCAAGAATTGGGTTACAAAGAACTGAATTGGAATTTAGGTTGTCCTTATCCAATGGTGACTAAAAAAGGAATGGGTTCTGGTTTAATCTGTGAACCGACAAAAATTGACCATATTTTAAATCGTGTACACAATGAAACGGATGTAATTGTTTCGATGAAAATGCGAATGGGTTACGAAAATCCTGAAGAAATTTTAGATGTTTTTCCGATTTTGGATAAATATCCTTTGAAGAATATTGCTATTCATGCTCGAATTGGAAAGCAATTGTATAAAGGTGGTGTCAATTTAGAGGCTTTTCAACGTTGTACCGAAAACACCAAACACAAATTGTATTACAATGGTGATATTACTTCTGTAGCCAAGTTTAAAGAAATGCAAGAGCTTTTTCCAAGTATTGATCATTTTATGATTGGTCGTGGCTTAATTGCTGATCCTTTTTTACCTAGCATGATTAAAAATGACACGACAGAATATCCAAAAGACAGATGGAACATTTTTAACGAATTCCACGATACGATTTACCAAGAATACGATGCAGCTCTTTCTGGACCAACTCCTATAAAAATGAAGATGTTAGGTTTTTGGGAGTACTTTTCTACTTCGTTTTCCAACCCACAAAAGACTTTTAAAAAGATTAAAAAAGCCCAAAGCCCAAGAGCTTACCAAGAAGCTGTGAAGGAGATTTTTAATAGTGAGAAGTAGTTTGTGAGGGTTTTATTAGGGTTTGGTTTTTTTGATTATATTTGGATTACTTAAATCTGATAATTTTTTAATGGATATAGAAAAACTAAAGCACACTTTATTTAATGTTAATCATTTATGTTCTCATATTGAATTATCTAGGAGTGAAATGAAAAAAATAAATGAAAATAAATATCATCACATTTATTTAGATGTAAATAGATTACTAGATATTTATATTTGCTCTTTGATTGACGAATTTATCGTTTTTGAAAAATTTGTCAATAATGAAGACAACTTTTATCTTTCTGATACTCATTATGTTTTAACACCTTTATTTGATTATATCAAAAAATTTGACTCACTACGAATTAAAAGAAATAAAATCTTAGGACATCTAAATAGAGATCGAAAAAAAGCATTTGCTCCTTGGTGGAAAGAACTTGAAGGAAAAAGGTTTGCTACTACAAGTGAAGAAAAGAGTATGATATTTAGTACTATTAAATGTATTCATGAAATTTTCAGAAAGCGTTTTTCAAAAGAGTTAGATGAAGTTTTACATGAATATGATTTAGAAATTGATGAATATGAAAAATATATAATGACAGTCCAAAATGTTGATACCTACTCTGATATCTCTCCAATTATAATAGAAGTTCAAAAAAGAATGTTAGAGAGTGATTTTACTTTTACAATAATGAATAAGAAATAGAAATTTATTAATTAAAAAGTAACGTAAAAATTCTTTTAATACTATCAAAAAAACCTAAACAAATCTATATCCCTAAATAGTTAAAAACCTACCTACTAAAAACCAAAGTATTCCCTTTACTCAAATTCGCATCAAAAGCGTAACCTTCATAATTTAACTATTTTGTAAATGTTTTGTCTTTTCACAAAAAAAAACTACTTTTGATACTATCAAATGATACTATCAATGAAACCACCTTATGACATTACTCCAACCATTTTAAAGCAAATAACTGCTATTGCTGAAAAGTTGGGTGAAGTTAATGCCACATATTTAAACAAACAAAAACCACAACTTCGAAAAGAAAATCGCATCAAAACTATTCATTCTTCTTTACAAATTGAAGGAAATACGTTAACGGAAGAACAAATAACGACTTTATTGGAAAACAAGAGAATTGTTGGTCCAAAAAAAGATATTTTGGAAGTTTTAAATGCTATTCAGGTTTATGAAAATTTAGAAAAGTATACGTTTTATTCTGAAAAAAGTTTTCTAAAAGCTCATGCCGAATTAATGACAGGTTTAATAGAAGATGCTGGAAAATACAGAACAAAAGGTGTTGGAATTGTAAAAGGTACAAAAGTAAAACACATTACTCCACCTCATAAAAATGTTCCTTTTTTAATGAAAGATTTGTTTGCTTATTTAAAGAAATCAGATGATTTAACGTTGGTAAAAAGTTGTGTTTTTCATTATGAAATGGAATTTATTCATCCTTTTTTAGATGGAAATGGCAGAATGGGAAGATTATGGCAAACCTTAATTTTAAAAGATGCATATCCAATTTTTGAATTTTTACCTTTTGAAACGTTAATCAGTCAAACCCAAAAAGAATATTACAAGGCTTTGTCTTTGAGTGATAAAGCTGGAAAATCAACTATTTTTATTGAATATATGTTGGATGTTATTGATAAATCTTTAGCCAATCTTCTTAATTTCAATAATCGAATTCTAAAAGATATTGATCGATTAGAATATTTCATTCAGTTAAAAATTAAAGAATTTACTCGAAAAGATTATATGAATACTTTTAAAGATATTTCAAGTGCAACAGCAAGTAGAGATTTAAAAAAAGGAATTGAACTGGGTTTATTTGAAAGCATTGGTCAACATAATAAAACTAAATACCTAGTGAAATAATTTTCACAACATATTCACAGATTTATTTAAAACCTAAACAAACCTCAATTCCTAAATGGTTTAAAACCTACCTAGTAAAAACCAAAGTATTTCCTTTACTCAAATTTGCATCAAAAGCGTAACCTTCATAATTGAAACCTTTTAAATCTTCAATGGTTTCTGCGTTGGTGTCTATGATGTAACGCACCATTAAACCTCTTGCTTTTTTAGCAAAGAAACTAATCATTTTCAATTTTCCGTCTTTGTAATCTTTGAATTCTGGTGTGATTACTGGAACTTTTAAAGTTTTAATATCAACTGCTTTAAAATATTCGTTACTAGCTAAATTGATGAATAATTCGTCTTTTTTTAGTTCGTCGTTTAAGGTTTTCGTAATTGTTTTTTTCCAAAATTCGTATAAGTTCTTTTTGGTTCCAATACTTATGGAAGTTCCCATTTCTAAACGATAAGCTTGCATCAAGTCCAAAGGTTTCAATAAACCATATAAACCTGAAAGAATTCGCAGTTTATCTTGTAAATCATCCATTTTCTCAGCTGGAATTGTATAAGCATCCAAACCTGTATAAACATCACCATCAAAAGTAAAAATAGCTGGTCGAGCATTTTCTGATGTAAATGGTGTTTCCCAAACTTGGTTGCGTTCCCAATTCAAATCGGCCAACTTTTCAGAAATAGACATTAAATCCATTAACTTTTTGGGCTTTTGTTTTTTTAACGTTTTCTGAATGGTATTGGCTTCTTTTAAAAATTGTGGTTCAGTGTGTTTTTTTGTTGGTAACTGACTTTCAAAATTTAATGATTTGGCTGGTGATATAACGATTTTCATAGACTAATTTTCTTGAATTCAAATTTACAAATTCCTTTTCTAAAATCATATACGATAAAATGGATTGTAGCGATTTAGGTATAAAGGAAATTTATTGTGATTGTTACACAGAGTTGCTCGAAGTTTTCACAGAGTGCAAGAAGTTTATTTTCTTAGAGAATCTCTGTGAAATATTCTTTGTGTATCTCTGTGAAATAATAGTACATTTGCACTTTACAAAACACCATGATTAACCCATCAGCAAACGGTTGGATAAATAAGTTTTTTTCAGAAAACAAATCGAATTATAAAGATTATAATGACGATATGTTGACGTTTTATCATGACGTAAGGACTTCTGGTTTTATTTATGGTCATGTTATTAGAATAAATTTAATCAAACAACTTGATACAAAATTACTTTCGAGTGATGAAATTACTAAAATTGCTTTATTAAATTCGCTTTTTTCGGTTTTTAAGTTGGTTACAAAAACAGAAGATGAAATTGTTTTCATTGAAAAAGCTATTGAATTCTATAAGTTTCTGCATCAAAAAGGTAATCTTTTATTTTCCAAATCAAACCCTAATTTGGAAGAATGTATTGCAACAAGAATTCAAACAAACGAAAATATATTTGCTAAGAATTTTTCGCATATTATTACGAATGCTTTGCTTTTTATGGATGTGTTAGCTTTTAAAAAATATTTAGAGACATTTGATAATCCGATTAATTATCTAAAAAAAGTGGAAGAAAGTACCATTGTTTTGGTTTCTAATGCTTTGTCTGTAAAGGAAAACCCATCGCAATATGATGATTTGTTAGTCAAACTTTTTGAAAATTCATTACGGTATACTAAATTCTACAGAAAACAATTAGAACATTCTGATTTTGAACAATTTGAAAAATTTGATTCAATCATCGAAAAACTTTATCTATTAGATTTAGCTACAATGGCTATGTGGTCTGATGATGAAATAACAACTATTGAAAAAGATTATTTGTACACTCTTTGTGCAGAATTACACATCGAAGAAAATGAATATGTAATTAGTCTGCAAAATATTGACTCTTATATTAAACAATATAAAAATGAAATTCCATATTTTAATTATTCAAATCCGGTTAAGCATTTTTATGAGCAATCCAATAAAACGGTTACAAAATTAATTACAAGAAACGGAAAACGTTTAACTAAAGAATTAAAAGAAAGTAAGGAATTAGTTAGACTTTTAGCTAAATCTACTTCAACAGATTTGAGTAAAGAAGAAAAAAAGAAAGTAAAAAAACAGTTACTTGATATTTGTAAATCTATACCTTCGTTAACTATCTTTTTACTTCCTGGTGGTGGATTACTTTTACCTATTTTGATAAAATATATTCCACAATTATTACCTTCTGCTTTTAATGAAAACTTAGAAGAGTAACTTTCAAATTTGGAAAATCTACTTTCTAGAACTTCAACTGATAAACATCATCTAAATCTTTATCACAACTAAAATTTACACCTAAATCAGTAACATAACCTGAATTTAGACCGTAAACCCAACCGTGAATACTTAATTCTTGTCCGGTTTTCCATGCGTTTTGTACAATAGAAGTTTTAGCTAAATCAAAGACTTGTTCTTTTACATTTAATTCTACAAACTTATTAAAACGTTCTTTTTCATCAGTAATTGCATCTAACTCTTGATGATGAAAACGATAAACGTCTTTTATATGTCTAATCCAGTTGTCAATTACACCTATAGAATCGTTACCCATTGCAGCTTTTACACCTCCACAACCATAATGACCACAAACTATTACATGTTTAACTTTTAATGCATTTACTGCATAATCTAAAACACTAAGCATGTTCATGTCTGTATGAATAACCATATTTGCAATGTTTCTGTGTACAAAAACTTCACCTGGTTCTGCTCCTATAATTTCATTGGCTGGCACACGACTGTCAGAACATCCAATCCATAATAATGGTGGTTGTTGACCTTCTGCTAAATTGTTGAAAAATTCTGGACTTACTTTTAACTTTTCTTCAACCCACTTTTTATTATTATCTAATATTTTTTTATAAAATTCGCTCATTAGTTATTTTTAAAATTATACCACATCTTTTACATTCGTCTTGATCCATTTTAAACATGAATCGAAATCTTCATATATATCATCTCTTGAAATTAAATCAGGAATTATATCAATTCTTTCCATCATTAATTTAGGTTGATTTGGAATACCAACTAAAAGTACGGTTTTGTTATTGTTTTTTAAATCAATTAATACATCTTCAATAGCATATAAACCCGATTGATCTAAATATTGCATTCGTTCCATTCTAATTACAATAGTTGTGGCCGTATTAGGTATTTGTTTAATTAATGCCATAAACTCGTCTGTTGAACCAAAAAATAATGGGCCATTTACATGTTTAATAAAAACTTCTTCTTTTAAATTTACTGGAAAATCAGTTTCATCAATCCAAGTATCTTCTGCTAATAAAGAATTAATTCTAGAATTATCAGAGGTAATATCTCCCATTTTTTTCATAAACATTAAAGAAGCAAATACTAATCCAATTCCAACTGCATAAACTAAGTTCCAAAAAGTAGAAAGCAACATTACTACTAACATTATTACTACTTCTGAACTTAACTTTATTGGTCCAAATTTTATATCTTTTGGTAAACTTGGAATTGCTTTTAATCCTTTATAATCCATTACACCTATTCCGACAGTTATTAGAATTCCTGCTAAAACTGCCGCTGGAATTTGAGAAGCAACATCCCCTAAAACTAGTAGAATAAACAATAGCATGGTACCTGCAATCATTCCAGAAAGTCTTGTTTTTGCTCCGGATTTAATATTAACAACAGTTCTAATAGTTGCTCCAGCTCCAGGTATTCCACCAAAAATTGCAGCAATACTATTTCCTATTCCTTGACCGATCAATTCTTTGTTTGGTTCGTGTTTAGTTTTTGTCATATTATCTGCAACAACACTTGTTAATAAGGAATCAATTGCACCTAAAAGAGCTAAAGTAATTGCAGTAAAAACATAAGGTGAAACACTACTCATACTAAATTCGGTAAATATGCCGAGATTTGGAATTGGTAAACCTGATGGAATTTCTTCAATAGGAACATAACTTAAATTAAAAGCAACAGCAATTCCGGAAACAACAACCAAAGCGACTAAAGTACTAGGTACAGCGGTTGTTATTTTTTTAAATCCATAAATAATAATAATGGTTGATAATGCCAAAATGACTTCTAGCCAATCAATATTACTCACAGCTCTTGGTAAAACTTTAATTGCTCCTAAGACTCCAGAAGCTTCGTTTGCGGCTAAAGTTTTTGATTCTTTTTCAATATCACTAACTGATGTATTTGATGCTCTATCAATTGTGACCTTAAAATCTTCTAAAACAAGTATACCAGAACCAGCTTCTTCTTTTAAGATGTTTTCTAAAATTATTTCTTCTGCTTGAGGTTTAAATTGATTTACAAAATCAATATCTTTTTTGGGATAATATCCAATTGCTGGTAAAATTTGTGTTACTAAAATAATAACACCAATAGCAGTCATAAAACCAGAAACTACAGGATAAGGAATATATTTTATATATTTTCCTATTCCCAAAACTCCAAGTAAAATTTGAAAAATTCCAGCTAATAAAAACACTGTCAAAATATAAGGTAATGCTTTGCTTACATCTCCATCATTTGTGGCAATGATTCCGGCAATAACGACCATACTTACAGCTGTCATAGGAGCAGTTGGCCCAGATATTTGAGTACTAGTTCCGCCAAAAAAGGCAGCGAAAAAACTTAAAAAAATGGCACCATACAAACCTGCACTTGGGCCTAATCCAGAAGAAACCCCAAAGGCTAAAGCTAATGGCAATGCGACAATTCCGGCTGTAATTCCTCCAAAGGCATCTCCCTTAAGGTTAGTAAATAAGTCTTTGATTTTAAACATCCTATATTTTTTTGTTTGAAATGAACATTTTTGAATTATGCCAAATTACAAAAAAAGAACCTTAAAATAAGAATAGCAATACTATTTGTAAGAATTAATTTTTAAAAGTTTATAAATGCAATCAGATTAATCTGGTCTCGGCTTGAACTTTCAAAAAACTGATTCATGTAACCAAGTTCAAATTTTAAATCTTTTGAAAATTGATACCCCAAACCTCCATAAACTCTATTTCTGTCAAAAACAGAAGATTCTGCATTTAAAAACACTTCATTATAGGCTGATAAGTAAAAAGAATTGATTTCTTCTTCTTTATTTTGTAATGGTATTTTTAGCCCTAAAAAATACCTAAAACGCATTTTAAAATCGCTCTCCACAAATCTTTCCTCTACTCTATAGCGGTGACTTATTCCTACTTTACCACTATTTTGCTTAGTTGTAAACTGTTGAAAAATTCTATGTTCTTCTACAGATTTTTTTTCATCAGTATCATTAATGTAATTTTCTGATAAAATATAACCATAGCCTAAAAGGATATTATTGTTGTTTTCGGTCAAATTATAACCTACTCCAGTTCTTATTAAAAGCTGTTCTAAATCTCCTATTGCATTGTAGTTTCTATATTGAATTTCATTGTGAATATTAAAACCTTTTTCTAGTTTTTTGTTCCCAATATATATCATCCAATTTCCTAAGTCACTTTCTTGACTGTAAACACATAATGGCAATACTAAATTAATCATTAGTATTGCCAATGTGATTTTATGTTTTATTTTAAAACTTCTCATTAATAAATATTAATCAAAAAATTCTACTGCTCCGGTATTAATATCATACATAGCACCTACAATTTTTATGTCACCATTTTTTTCTAATTCCGCTAAAATTGGACTTTCAGCATAAATTCTTTCAATAGTTAACTCTACGTTTGTTTTTGCAACTGTGTCTACAAATTCATCATTTTTTGAATTTCTTAAACTTGCATCTGTTGGTTCTTTTACAGCATTAACTGCAGGTGTAATTTTTTCTATTAGCTTAGTTAAATTACCCATTTTTGCACCATCACAAGCACCTTTTATTGCACCACATGCAGTGTGACCAAGAACGACAATAAGTTTTGTACCTGCTAATTTACAAGCGAATTCCATACTACCTAAAATGTCTTCATTTACAAAATTACCTGCAATTCTAACACTAAAAACATCTCCTAAACCTTGATCAAAAACCAACTCTGAAGAAACTCTTGAATCAATACAACTTAAAATCGTAGCAAATGGAAATTGACCATCACTTGTGTCATTAACCTGTTCTAATAAGTTTCTATTGGCTTTTAAGTTATTTTGAAATCTTTGATTCCCTTCTTTTAAATATTCTAAAGACTTTTGTGGAGTCATTGTTGCTTGAGATTCTCTTGTATGTGCTTTCATATTTATATTTTTATAATTTATTTATTAATTCGTAAATTGTTCTTTTATAGGTCTAAGTTTAAAGAATTCAATATAACTCGGTGGATTTTCAATAATTCCTCTTTCAGAAATTAATTTGATATTAATATTTCTTGCCTTTGCTTTTATGGCAAAATCATCTAAAATTTCTATTATATCATTATCTAAATATCTAGTTTTTCTCACATCTAACTCTAAAAAAGAGTCTTTTGGAAGTCTCTCTAATTCTTTTAAAATTGCACCTTTATTAAAGAATGTTACTTCTTCGGCTAAAGTCATTCTCATTTTATTAACTCCATTACTTACGTCTTCTTTATGTAAGAAATGTGAGTTTTGATAACTTTTTATTAGAATTACAATAATTCCTACTGCTAATCCCAAAGCTATTCCTTTTAATAAATCTGTAAAAACAATACCTCCAACTGTAACTATAAAAGGTAAAAATTGTTTCCAACCCAATTTATACATTGTTCTAAATAATGCTGGTTTTGCTAATTTATATCCTACAATTAATAGTATTGCTGCTAAAACAGATAATGGAATCATATTCAGTAATTTAGGAATTATGATTACAGAAATTAAAAGTAATAATCCGTGAATTATTGCTGATAACTTACTCTTTCCACCAGATTGAATATTTGCTGAACTTCTAACGATTACTTGTGTTATTGGTAATCCACCAATTAATCCAGATAATATATTTCCTGTTCCTTGTGCAAATAATTCTTTGTTAGTTGGAGTTATATTTTTATCTGGATCTAATTTATCAGTAGCTTCAACACATAAAAGCGTTTCTAAACTTGCAACTAATGCTATTGTAAATGCTACAACCCAAACATCAATATTTGTTATTGCTCCAAAATTTGGGAAACTAAATTGTCCTAAAAAAGAAGAAAAACTATCTGGAACTGGTACACTAACTAAATGAGATGCCGCAATACCCAATGAGCTGTTTTCTTTTGTTCCTAAATAAAAAACAATACCTAAAATAACTGCAACTAATGGTCCTTGAATAATTTGAAATACTTTTCCTTTTTTTGATAAAACTTTGTCCCAAAGAACTAAAATTCCTAAACCAATAATACCAACTAATAATGAACCCGGAGTAATATGGTTTAATGCACCTAAAATCTCCGAGAAAGTATTTTGTCCATCTACTTGAAAAAAAGCAAAATCTCCTTCTGGATCAGAATCATAGCCAAAAAAGTGAGGTATTTGTTTAAGAATAATTATTATTCCAATACCTGTTAACATTCCTTTTATTACTGATGATGGAAAATAATATCCAATAATACCTGCTTTAAGAAATCCTAAAACTATTTGAATCACTCCACCTAATACTACTGCTAGTAAAAAATTTTGGAAGCCTCCTAAGGTACCTATAGAAGTTAATACAATTGCAGCTAAACCAGCTGCTGGTCCACTAACTCCTATTTTTGAGCCACTTAAACTTCCTACAATTATACCTCCAATTATACCTGCAATTAAACCTGAAAAAAGTGGTGCTCCACTTGCTAAAGCTATACCAAGACATAGTGGTAAAGCCACGAAAAAGACGACTATACTCGCTGGTAAGTCATTTTTTAATGTTTTAAACATAAATGATTTTTTGAATTAAATAAAATTTTTACACTTCAACTCAATGAAGCTTTTGAAAAATTATACTAATTCGGGTGGCTGAAGAAAAACTTTAGGTTTTAATGAATTAACTTTTCTGTCATTCAAAATAGAAAATTTAACTTTTTGAAAACCTTCAAAATCTATAATTAATGGAATTGAATAAATTGACGGTATTGACTTAACTTCATTTAAAGATGAATGACTTTCTTCTTCACTCATATTAAAAAAATAAGATGTATCAACACTATCATCAATAACAGACACAATTGTTGGTGTTGTTAAAAATAAAATAAAAATGATTAATACTATTTTAGACATCAATTTCATTTTGCAAATATACTTTATTTTGTGAAAAAAAAATATATGTACTTTCTTAAATAAAACATAAAAAAAGCCACTCCTAAAAGTGGCTTTTTTTTTTATATCTCATCTTCCATCCATGCTCTTAACATCCAAATGGTTTTTTCTTGCTCTACAATAAAATCACTCATCATTGAATTTGTTCCTTCATCATTTATATGTCCCGATTTTTCTAAAATGTTTCTTTCAATTTTAAGTAATTCAACTAAAGAATCAGAAACCAATTGAACAGCTTCTGTATCTTTTGAAATGTTTTTTCCAACTTTTAAAGTACTGTTTTCAATATAATCAGAAAAAGTATGTAATGGTGTTCCTCCTATCGTTAAAATTCTTTCGGCAATTAAATCAATTTTTAATTGTGAATCGTTGTATAATTCTTCAAACTTTATGTGTAAATCAAAAAAACGTTTCCCACGAATATTCCAATGCAACCCTCTTAAATTTTGATAATAAGTCTGAAAATTAGACAATAAGGCATTTAATTCATTAACTAATTCTCCAGTTTCTTTGATAGGTAATCCTAAACTATTTATTTTCATTTTCTTGTTATTTAATTATTATATTCAAATTTACTGAAAATTTAACAGTTTAAAGAATAACTATAATTGATAGTTTTTATAATTTTATCGAAAATAACTATATAATGACAATTACTCAATTAGTTTATGTTTTAGCCGTTGCTGAGCATAAAAACTTTACGAATGCTGCCGAAAAATGTTTTGTTACACAACCCACATTAAGTATGCAAATTCAGAAATTAGAAGAAGAATTAAAAGTTCAAATTTTTGATAGAAGTAAAAAACCAATCCAATTAACAGAAATTGGTGAAAAAATTGTTAATCAGGCAAAAAACATTGTCAATGAAGCGGGAAGAATTACAGATATAGTTGAACAGCAAAAAGGATATATTGGTGGAGAGTTTAGAGTAGGAATAATTCCGACTGTAATGCCAACATTATTACCTATGTTTTTGAGTACTTTTATTAAAAAATACCCTAAAGTTAATTTAATTATTGAAGAACAAACTACAGAAGAAATCATAAAACGTCTAAAAAATGGACATTTAGATTGTGCTATTGCCGCAACTCCTTTAGAAGAGGAAAATCTAAAAGAGATTGTTTTATACTATGAACCATTTGTTGCTTATATTCCTGAAGGCCATTCCATTTCAGAAAAAAAAGAAATTGAAATTAGTGATTTAGATGTTGAAAACATTCTTTTATTACAAGATGGACATTGTTTTAGAGACGGAATTTTGAATTTGTGTAAAAACAATAAATATTTAAATGAAAATCATTTCCAAATTGAAAGCGGAAGTTTTGAAACTCTAATAAAGTTGGCTGATGAAGGTTTAGGCACAACACTTTTACCTTATCTACATACTTTAGATTTGAATGAAAAAAATAAAAGTAAGCTAAAACACTTTAAAGATCCAAAACCTGCTCGAGAGGTGAGCTTAATTTACCCAAAAAACGAATTAAAAATACATATCATTGACGCATTAAGAACTGTTATTTCGGGAGTCGTTAGAGGTGCAATAGCCTTTAGTGACGTTGAAATAATCAGTCCGAAAAAACAAGCCTAAAAAAAAAGGTACGTGATTAACGTACCTTTTTTATATTTTTATTCTATTAAAATTAAGCATTGTCTTAATTCTGGTTTTTCTTTTGTGAATTGCATTACCCAATCTCTTAATTCTTCTATTTCATAAGGCAAAAGCACTTTTAATGCCTTTTCAAATTCTTTACAAAATAGTATTGGGTCAAAACTTACTCGCTCTAAAATAGACTTCGTATACGTAAACATTCTTGTGGGCATAATACAAAAAATTAAGCGTTAATAATTATCTTGAACGTTTGGTAAATTTACTGAATTAACCATTACTATAACGTTTGCGTATGTGAAATTATTGTTATAAAAATCATAAATTTTTTAAATCACTGTGTTTCAAAACTTTAAAAATGTATTAACACAAATTTATTTAATTAATAAATTTAATCTTTAATTGCTCTCAACATCTCTCTTTTTCCTGGTGCTCCTGGTAGTTTTTCAACTTTAAAACCAGCTTGTTTCATTGCGTTTTTTATAGTTGTTCTACAAGCATATGTAACCAAAACGCCATTTGGAAGCATGGCATCATACATTTTTTGAAAAATCTCTTCATTCCATAATTCGGGTTGAACATCAAACCCAAAAGCATCAAAGTAAATTAAATTAAACTTCTCAGAATCTGAAATATCTTCAAATTTTTGTTCCCTTTTAGTCAAATTAAAATTAGAAGTAATTTCATTTTCAATTTCCCATTTAGATTGATGCATTTCATTAAAAATAGCTTGATATTGTATAGCTTCTAATTCAGAAACATAATTTAGTTCTTTGACAACATCTAATTCTACTGGAAATGCTTCTACTCCAACATAATTAATAGTTTGATTTGTTTTAATTGCTTCTAAAAAAGTAATAAAAGCATTTAAACCTGTTCCAAAACCAATTTCTAAAATAAAAACGGACTTATCATTTATCAATGAAAGTCCGTTTTTAATAAACACATGATTTGCTTCTTGTATAGCACCAAATTTTGAATGATAAGTTTCATTCAATTCAGGTAAAAATATAGAAGTTGAACCGTCTTTTGTAAGGATAATTTCTTTTTTCAAAATTTAAATCTTTGGAATTATTATTCTGATTTTGGAATTTCTCCGATATATAATTTTTTAATCCTAGGAATTGGTCCACTACATTTTTGTTGATGGCATGCAATACAAGCATCAACTCCATTATTAAAGTGTTCTTTAGCGTTCTTTGGGTCTTTATAAATTAATTCTTGCGAATCAATAAATATTTTGGCCTGTTTCTTAAAAAAAGTATCTCTAACTTGCTTATTAGTCATCACAGATTCATGAATCTTTAAGAAATGCTGAGGAAATTTTCCAATAGTATCACCTTTGATGATTTTTTCTTTTAAACGTTGGTTATCCACATACATTTGCTCCATCAAAGCGGCCATTTCTGACATTTCATACATTTCAAAGCCATCGTCAACTTTTTTAGTTTCTGATTCAGCAGCTATTTTATCTTCGTCTTTACATGAAAATAAAAATACTATTAAAAAAATATAAAGTAAACCCTTCATTATTTTTTTATTAAAACGCCATCAGCCATAAATAAATATTTTTTCTTTGGTTCTTTTATACTATCAATTGCTGCTTGAGATTTACCTGCGTCTTCAGCATAATGTTTTAAATCAGCAACACTTACTTCACTAACATATGCTTTTCCACTGACTACAACTTCTTTATTTTCTGCATTCATAGGCACAAAATATGCATAGTCTTTAAATTTAACAAACGATTCTTTGTCATTATCTAAAGCTACATTCATCCAACATCCTTTCTCTTGGCAAACATTTTTAATTGTTGAACTAAATTTTAGATTAACAGTATCTCCTTCTTTTAAATCCCCGAATTTAGAAGTCATTTCTTGATAAGATAAAACTCCATCTGTATTAATTGAATCTCCAAATACTGCATATTCAACTTGTGGTTCTGTAACTGCAACTTCTGCTTCAGTTTCTTTTTTACAACTAACGAATGCTACTAAAAAGGCTGATGCCAAAACTATTTTTTTCATTATTATTTCTTTAAGATTTGAACAAAAATAGGCACTTTTGTTTAAAAGAAGAATTATTGTTGATAATATTTTTCATATATTTTATACAAATCTTAATAAAAACCCATTCTTATTTTTAAATTTGCAAAAAATGAAAACGTTTTCGCAACATTATTAAATTATTCAAAATGACTACAAATACACTTAATGATATTGAAATTATAAAATCTCCAACTACAAAAATTGATTCAGTAGATTTTCAAAATTTAACTTTTGGAAATGTATTTACAGATCATATGTTAGTTTGTGATTACAAAGATGGGAAATGGGAAAAACCTGTAATAAAACCTTATGCCCCTTTTATGATGGAACCATCTGCAAAGGTTTTTCATTATGGCCAAGCTATTTTTGAAGGTATGAAAGCCTATAAAGATGTAAATGAAGACATTTGGTTATTTAGACCTGACCAAAATTTTGAACGCTTTAATAAAAGTGCAACTAGAATGGCTATGCCTGAAGTGCCAGAAGATGTTTTTATGGATGGTTTAAAACAACTAATCAACTTAGATAAAGCTTGGGTACAAAAAGGATTGGGTAATTCATTATATTTAAGACCTTTTATGATTGCAACTGGTGCTGGTGTTATTGCCGCTCCGTCACAAGAATATAGATTTATGATTATTCTTTCACCTGCAAAATCATATTATTCTGGTGAAGTTAAAGTTATAATCGCAGAACATTTTAGTAGAGCTGCAAATGGTGGAATTGGTGCTGCAAAAGCTGCTGGAAATTATTCAGCACAATTTTATCCCACTAAATTAGCTAATGAAAAAGGATTTCAACAAATTATTTGGACAGATGACGCTACTCATACTAAATTAGAAGAAGCTGGAACAATGAATGTTTTCTTTAGAATTAACGATACATTATACACTGCTCCAACAAGTGAAAGAATATTAGATGGTGTTACACGTAAAAGTGTAATTGATATCGCAAAAAGAGATAATTTAAACATTGAAGTTCGTTCAGTTTTAGTTGAAGAATTAGTTGAAGCCGCAAGAAATGGTTCACTAAAGGAAATTTTTGGAGCAGGAACAGCTGCGGTAATTAGCCCAATTACTGGATTTTCATTTAAAGAGGAATATTTTGAATTACCTAAGTTAGAAAACTCTTATGCTTTAAAAATAAAACAAACACTTACAAATATTCAAAACAAACTAGAAGATGATACTTTTGGTTGGACTGTGAAGATTTAAGATTAACGATTTTTGATTTCAGAATAAAAAAAGCGATTTTCATTTGAAAATCGCTTTTTTGTTAACCTATAACTTTTTCAATATAGTTTCAAAATTAGGTTTAAAATAATTGGGTCCTTTCATTACTTTTCCATCTTCTCTATAAATTGGTTTTCCGTCGTGATTTAGTTTACTCATATTACTGCCTTGAATTTCTTCAAAAACTTCTTCTATTTTGTGTTGCAAACCATGTTCAAGTATAGTTCCACATAATATATAAAGCATATCGCCTAATGCATCTGCAGTTTCAGTCAAATCATTATTTTGAACAGCTTCTAAATATTCTTCGTTTTCTTCTTTCATTAAGTTAAAACGCAATTCATTTTTGTTTTTACCTATATCAGCTTTCATTTCGTTTGAAACTCCCAATCCAAAAGAAGTATGAAATTCAGCTACGGCTTCTAATTGTCTTTTCATTGTAGATTATTTTTTATTTTTGTTGCTGCAAATTATATTTTTTATGGCTTCAAAGTGTTATTTTTGCCTTAAAATTATCACTATGTTTTCAACAAACCAGCTCTATTTCGCATTATTCTTTGTTATAACTTTCACTATCGCAATCATTTATGTATATAGAAAGGATTTTAAATTACACAAACTATACTACAAAGGCAGTAGTAAATGGGTTTTAGTCGGATTTTTATCATTCGTAGCAATTTTATTTATTTTAAAATATTATTTGAAAAATAATTAATATATTTGGTAAATATTAATGAAAAAAGCTTTTTTTTAATGAAAATACTGAAGTATATATTTTTACTTCTACTTCTTTGTGGTGTTGCTGGTTTTGTATTTATTGCAACTCAACCAGGTGAATACACAATTACAAAAAGTAAAGAAATAAGTGCATCTAAAGATGTTGTTTTTAATTTTGTAAATGATTATAATAATTGGTATTTATGGAATGCTAATATCGATTCAACCTCTTCAAAAGAATTATTTTCTGAAGATTCAAAAACCTATACAATTTCGAATGGAAATGAATCGATAATTTATGAAACATTAAAATTATATAATTCTGATTCTATTTCTCAAAAACTAACACAGGATAATCTTACTCATAATTTAGTTTGGAAATTTACAACTACACAAAAAGGAACATTGCTTTCTTGTGAGATGAAAGGAACGATGACTCTAAAACAAAAAGTTTTTTCCGTTCTTCAGGGTGGTGCTCAAAATTATTTAGGAGATGATATCCAAAAGAGTTTAACAAATATTGAGAAGTATTTGACAAATCAATTAAACAAGTTCAATATAAAAATATACGGTTTAGCTACTAAAGAAGGTACTCTTTTTATCAAACAAATAGATAGTAGTTCTACTAAAAACTTTAGTTCAATTTCTAGAAATAAAATTCCTGAACTAATTAAATTTGCTAAAGAAAACTCAATAAATTATACTGAAGCTCCTTTTGTTTTATTTGATTATTGGAATACAACTAATAATAAAACAAAATTTTCAATTTGCTTACCTGTAAAAGAAGAAATTATAACTTCTGAAGGTAGTGACGTTCTTGGAGGAGAATTGTTTGAATATAGAGCCATAAAGGTTACCTTAACGGGAGATTATTCTCACATAAGAAAAGCTTGGGACGAAGGTTTCAAATATATTGAAAGGAATAAACTGACAATAGATACAAATGGTAGTTATATTGAATCCTACAAAGTTTCAGCTCCAAGTGAAAGTGAACCCTCTAAATGGGTAACCGACATTTATATCCCTATTAAAGCTGACTTAGCTCCTAAAAAGAAACCAATCACAAACGTAAGTATTGAACCCGTTTTAGAAACACAACCAATAGAATAAAAAAAAGCCGAATATTGATTTATTCGGCTTTTTTTTATTTCTCTAACAAATACCTAACAACTGTTTCGGCAGCTTGTAATCCAAACTGAGCTGGCATCCAACTATTAGTTCCGTAAAACGATCTTTTATAATTTTTACCATCTGTCATTTTTAGACTAGAAGGTTCTGGAATTTCTACAGAAAAAACAGCTTTAACACCTTTGTCTATCTTAACCGCTTTTAGCCTTTTTCTAATGTTTTTGGCTAAAGGACAATCTTTAGTATTACTAATATCTCTAACAAAAACTTTACTAGAATCATACTTTCCTCCTGCTCCCATGCAACTTATAACTTTTACTTTTTTTCGTTTAGCAGAAATAATTAAATTCAACTTTGGAGTAACACTATCGATACAATCTAAAACATAGTCATAATCTGTTGTTACAATTTCTGTAGCTCTTTCTGGTGAAAGAAATTCCTCAACTTTAGTTAAATCTAATTCAGGATTAATATCTAATAATCTGCTTGCAACAATATCAACTTTAGTTTTGCCAATGGTTGAATGCAAAGCAGGTAATTGACGGTTTATGTTCGTAATATCAACCGTATCTCCATCAACGATAGTCATTTTTCCTATTCCAGCACGAACTAAAAATTCGGCAGCAAAACTTCCAACACCACCAAGTCCAACTACTAATAAATTTGCGTTTTTTAGTTTATTAATTCCTTCTTCTGTAAAGAGTAATTCTGCTCTTTCTTGCCATTGTGCCATTTTCTGTTTGGTTATAAGTTTATTGAGTTATAAGGTTTAATCTGAACTTGTTTCAGATTCTTTTCAACTTATTTATTTATTCTTGAAAATTTTATCGAAATTTATATTCACAACTTCTTTTAAATCTTCAATTTTTATATTTTTTATGTTTGATGCTTTTTGATATACATCAATAATTGTTTCTTCAATTGTGTCTGTTTCTAGAAAAAAGTTGTCATTTGGAACATATTCAAAAACTTCAGACAATTCAGGATTTCGAAGTAAATATTTTCCAAAAGACAACTGAAAACCATTATCTAAAAGCGATTTAGCCACTTGTTTGTTTTTAGAAAAACCGTGAATAATCATTGGATTTTCAATGTTCATTTCTTTTTTAATTGAAATAACTTCCTGAAAAGAAGCAACACAATGCAAAATTATTGGTTTTGAAATATTTTGAACTAATTCAATCTGACTTTGAAAAACTGTTATTTGTTTTTGAAAAGGAATCTCTATTCGTTTATCCAAACCACATTCACCTAAAGCTAAACATTCATTTAATTGTAGTTTTTCTTCAATTGATTTTAGGTTTGATTTTAATCTATTTTCATCTATATACCAAGGATGAATTCCAATAGAATATTGCGGAATTGCCTCGTCAAATTCCCAAGGATACTGATTTACAATTTCTAAAATTGAGTCGTCTTTGGTGTAAGAATGTGTATGTAAATTGATGAATTCCATTAGTCGTGAAACTTTTTAACTCCAGCTTTTATTTCGATAGCTAATTCATTTTCTAAAGGAACAATCGGACAAGAATATTCAGGGTTATAAGCACAATATGGATTGTAAGCTTTGTTGAAATCAATTATAACTTCTTTAGTTTTTGGAACTTTCATATCTAAAAATCTTCCACCACCATAGGTTTCAACTCCGTTTGTTTCATCTAAAAAAGGTAAAAATAAATAATCTTTAAATCCTTTTCTTTTAGATAAATCTATATTTTTATAAACCGTTAGAACCAATTCTTTTGCATCAATCGTAAAATGTAATTCACCATATTTAATGTACTTTGGTTTTCTTGCAGTTGTTGTTGGCATATCAAAAGGTTTTTGTTTTTTAAGCTTAATAAATTTGGCTTTAACAACATACTTTTCATCAATTGGAAAAAAATCTAAATGTTCAAAATGCAATCTATCTTCATTTGTTAACGGACTATGCAAAGAATCTGCAAAAGAAACATTTAATTCTTCTTGATATTCTTTACTAGTTTGTACTTTTTCTTCTTGAGCAAAAAGATTTAAAGTTAACAACAGGAAAATATAGCTAAGGTTTTTCATTTCAATTTTTTTACAAAAATATATATTTTAAATTACATTCATTTCTTTTAGTCTTTTGTATTTTTGTGCTTTCAAAAGATATGATACAAAAAGCATTCAATAAATACATCGATAACTTCAGAGGATTTACAAGAGAAATTTGGATTTTAACCTTTGTTACCTTCATAAATCGTGCTGGTACAATGGTGCTTCCTTTTTTATCCTTATACTTAAAAGAAGATTTGCACTTTACTTTTAATCAAATTGGATGGGTTTTGGTGAGCTTTGGAGCTGGTTCAATGTTGGGTTCTTGGCTTGGAGGAAAATTATCCGACAAAATAGGATTCTATAAAATAATGATTTTCAGTCTATTTACTAGTGGATTAATGTTTTTTGGCTTGCAGTTTATCACAAGTTATGTTGGTTTATTAATCGCTATGTTTCTAATAATGACAGTTGCTGATATGTTTAGACCAGCTATGTTTGTTTCATTAGGTGCTTACTCAAAACCAGAAAACAGAACTAGATCATTAACCTTAGTAAGATTAGCTATTAATCTAGGATTTGCAGCCGGACCAGCTTTGGGTGGCTTAATCATCCTTTATATTGGCTATAAAGGTTTGTTTTGGGTTGATGGTGCAACTTGTATCTTAGCCATCATTGTTTTTGCTTTAATGGTAAAAGAAAAAGCTAGATCACCATATCAGGATAAAGAACATCCTGGAGAAGTTTTGAGAGCTTCTGTCTTCAAAGATCATATTTTTTGGGTATTTCTTGCAATGTGTTTAATTACAGGAATTTTATTCTTTCAATTATTCACTACTATTCCTATTTATCATAAAGAACAATTTAATTTAACCGAATTACAAACAGGTTTACTCCTTACATTAAATGGTGTTTTAGTTTTCTTTTTAGAAATGCCATTAGTTAATTACATTGAAAAAAATAACATCAACAGATTAAAAATTGTTGTTTTTGGCTGTTTAGCAATGGCTATAAGTTTGTTTTTAATGATGGTCAACTTTTGGGCTGGAATTTTAATTGTAATGATGTTATTTATGACATTTGGAGAAATGTTTGCCTTTCCGTTTGCTAATTCATTTGCCATGAGTCGTGCTCCTAAAGGTCATGAAGGAAGATATATGGCAATTTTTACAATGAGTTATAGTATGGCTCATATTTTAAGTGCCAAAACTGGAATGCAAATAATAGAAAGTTTTGGTTATCAAACTAATTGGTTCTTTATGGGAAGTCTTGGTTTAGTTGGAGTTTTACTAGGTTATTATACTTTGAAAATGGTAAAAGAAGAAAAAGAAATTAAAGTCAAACTTAAAAAATAGTTACTTAACTATAAAAATAGTTGTAAAACTAAAAAAATAGTTATATGTTTGTATGACAAAATTTTAGTTATGCAAAAACTTACCAACAAAGAAGAAGAAATAATGCACATTTTATGGAACCTTAAAAAAGCGTTCGTAAAAGATGTATTAGCCGAAATTGTAGAAGACAAACCTCACTACAATACTTTATCTACAATTATCAGAAATTTAGAGGAAAAAGGATACGTTTCCTACACTGCTTACGGTAACACACATCAATACTACCCTATTGTTTCAATGGAAGCTTATCGAAAAGAATTTATGAATACGGCTATTGAAAATTATTTCAATAATTCGTACAAGAATATGGTTTCCTTTTTTGCGGAAGAACAAAAAATTTCGGCAAAAGAACTTCGTGAAATTTTAGATTTAATCGAAAAAAAATAAGCTTATGGAAGCATTATTCACCTACTTTATAAAAGTTAATGGTTTACTGATAACCTTCTTTTTAGCTTATTATTTTCTATTGCGAAAAGAGACCTTTTTTAATAAGAACAGATGGTTTTTGTTGTTGGGATTATTTGCTTCTGTGCTTTTACCTTTAATCACTTTTACAAAGACAATTTGGGTTGAACCAAGTCCAGTTGTTTATGAAACTTTTTCTAATGACTTTGTTCCCTACATAATTGAAAATAAAATTATTGAAGAACCAATTGACTGGAATTCAATTCTATTTTATGTTTATTTAGGAATTTCAGTAGTGTTTATTGTAAAGATTTTAATCGAAATACTTTCCTTTTTCAGGATTATAAAATTTGGCAAAAGAACTAAAACAAGTGAAGCTATTTTAATTGATAATGAGTCTAATGAAAATCCGTTTTCGTTTTTTAATCACATTGTTTTTAACAGTCAAATGTTTTCTGAAGATGAGTTGCAACACATAATTTCCCATGAAAACATTCACGTTAAAGAAAAACACTCAATTGATGTATTAGTTTCTAAAGTGTTTTGTGCTATAATTTGGGTTAACCCAATTATGTGGTTTTATCAAAAAGAAATGCTTCAAAATCTAGAATATATTGCAGACGCCAAAGCTTCAGTAATAACTCAAGACAAAATAAATTATCAAAAAACCTTATTAAAAGTGGTGACTAATCAACACCAACTCTCAATTACAAATCAATTTTATCAATCATTAATCAAAAAACGAATCGTTATGTTAAACACAAATCAATCCAACCAAAGAAAATCGTGGAAGTATGCTTTAATTCTTCCTGTTTTAAGTGCTTTTATGTTGCTTTTTCAAGTTGAAACTGTGGCACAGGTTAAAGAAAATTTATCCTCTACTAATTCTAAAAACAATTCATCAATAATTACTAAAAACACTTCAGATGAAGAATTAAAAAAATTAGAAAAGACTTACTCTGTTGAAAATCAAAAATTACAAATTACAAATGTTAAAAGAGATAAGAATGGAGAAATTATAGAAATTAAGCTGACCTTAGATTCAGGAAAAACCTATAATAAAGTTTTAGAAAGAAAGTCTTTCGAACCAATTAATGATATAAGAATATTTGTGAATTCAGACGGTAACAATGTTCAAAGCGTCGATTTTAAAGAAATAGATTCAAAAGCAGCTTATGCAGTTGAAACTGAAAATATTTCCGAATACAATTATGTAAGTCTAGATAATTTAAAAAAAGATGGAAAGGAAGTTGTTTTAATTATTAATGGTCAAATTAAAGGTGCTGAAGAAAAGATAAAATTATTAAAAAATGAAAAACTTGGTGAAAGAAAACAAATTTCAGCAACAGAATTTAAAAAAAAATACCATCAAAAAGCTGATAAAAACAAACTGTATTTTGAAGTTAAAACTATGGCTTTAGACTATGAATTTGTTACAACAACTTTTGATGTTTATGATTTAATTGAAACCCGATTTCAAATGAAAAATGAAATTGTAAATGATAATCAAAAAGCACTATACTATTTTAATGATAAAGAAATTACATCAAAAGTAGCAAAAAACATAAAAGGTGAATTAATTACTGAGATAATTCAAATTCTACCAAATACTACGATGGTTGCTGAATATGGTGAAAAAGGTAAGTATGGTGTTGTTAAAATAAATAGTGAAACTAAATCAACACGAAATAAACTTTACATAATTAATGGAAAAGAAGTGCTACAAAGCGAAATTCCAAAGGGAACGACAATTTCATTAGACGGAATGATTAATGATTTAAGCAATGAAGAAGGAATTAAAAAATATGGTCAAAAAGCAAAAGATGGTGTTCTTATTTTTAATGGTAAATCTATTTTTGTTACAGAAGAAGATCAAGTAAAAACAGAAATAGAGAGTGCTAAAAATGAAATTGATATTTCTAAACCAGAAATTGAAAGATCTAGAATTGAAATTGAAAAAGAAAACAGAAAAGTTATTTCTGGTGGAAATTGGAGTGATGTAGAAAAAGAGTTAAAAAAAGAAAGAGAGTTAAAAGCGCAACAAAATTTAAAATTAAGTACTGAAGAGTTAGAAGTACGTCGTGCAAAAAGAGAAAAAATTCTTAATGAAAGAAGAAAGCTAATGGAAGAAAAGAAAAAACAACTAGAAATAAGAAGAAAAGAAATCGAAGAGAAAACAAAAAAATAAAACACAGTAATTGAAAATTCAAACCACAAATACTTCTCAAAAAGGGATTTATTTGTGGTTTTATTTTAGCTATATTTGCCAAAAAAATAAAATGTACAAATTCCTAGCTAAACTTAACAAACTTATCTTACCAAGTCTAACTAAAAGCGGTTTAGATATTACTAAAGCAAAAGGTTGGCAAAAAGCTTTGTTAGCTTATCGCTATTTTATTACTATTAAAAGTTTAAAGTAAGATTTTCGGATTTTCAGATATTGGATTTTCAGAAAATGAAATCTTTCAATAATTTGATCATTCAATCTTAAAATCTTTTAATCTTTTAATCTAATACTTCAAAGCAGCAAAAATTTCATACTCAGAAATCTTTTCTCTTCCATTCAAGAAAGCAATTTCCATTAAGAAATTACATTGCACAATATTTCCACCTAATTGTTCAACTAATTCACAGACCGCTTTTATTGTTCCACCCGTTGCCAAAACATCATCGTGAATTAAAATATTTTCCCCTTTTTCAAAGGCATCTGTGTGCATTTCTAAGACATCAGAACCATATTCCAACTCATATGAAGCCGAAATTGTTTCAAATGGCAATTTTTTTGGTTTACGAACAGGAATAAATCCAACACTTAATCTTTGAGCTAAAAGCATACCAAAAAAGAATCCGCGACTTTCTACACCAACTACTTTATCTATCTTTTTTCCTTCTAATGAACTGACTAACAAATCTAAACAAGCTTGAGTTGCTTCAGCATTTTGTAATAATGGAGTTATATCTTTAAAACCAATTCCAGGTTTTGGAAAATCTTGAATGTCACGTATATAGCTTTCAATATTCATTTTTGTGTATTTTTTTATCATTTCAACTTGCAATTTAGTCATTTATATCTATATTTGCACCCGCAAACAAGTTGAAAAAACACATTTATGTATTTAATTAACCTTGCAAAATGGCCTCGTGGCGCAACTGAATAGCGCATCTCATTACGGCTGAGAAGGTTACTGGTTTGAATCCAGTCGAGGTCACTTTTAAAAAACGCAATCCACTGATATATAAGTGATTGCGTTTTTTTATTTCAATTCTTCCCGATATCTTCCCAACAATCTTTTTAAAATATATTTACCAGAGAGTATAAACCTTTTAAGCTGTTTTTAGCTTGTAAATTCAATGCTTGATATATTGGAAGGTTTTCGCAAAATACTTCATTATATGGCTTTGCATAGCCTTCTTTTATCATAATTTCGTTCAATACTCTACCATCTGACAAAATCAAATAACCTAATTGCCTTCCATATTTATCAACTAAGTTGTTTTTTTCTTGTACTAAAGTACAAATTTCACCTAAAGAAATTTGATCCTTTAAAAAGTTTAAAGACAAATAACCCAATTTAATTAATAAAGCTGCTGGAAGATGTAATTCTTTTTCATCCTTTTTTATTTTATTACAGTAGCTCATTTCAGGTGCATCAATTCCTAAAAATCTAACTTCAATTTCTTTTTTTGTAATAATATCTTTTAAAATAATTCCATCTCCATCAACAAATCTTGTCACTTTAAGTAGATTATTTTGGATTGTCATTTCGTTAGCGTTGTTCTGCATCATTTTACCTTATTTTGCTTTGTCTATTTACTTGATTATCAATTGTTTATGTTGTAAATTTAGACAATAAAAAAGTATTAACCAATTTAATTTTTAAGCTTATGGCTAAACAGAAAGGACATGTAAAATATGTCGGCACATTAGGAGAAGTTCGTCACTTCAAAATTAAAGGTAACAGTGGTTACTTTGCGGGTCTAAAAGGTGGACCAACGGCAGAACAAGTTAAAACTGCACCGGGCTTTATTCGTACACGTGAAAACATGTCGGAGTTTGCAGCTTGTGCAATGGCAGGAAAATCTGTTAGAATTGGTTTGTCTGCAATTACAAAACAAATGACAGACAGTCAATTTACAGGTAGGTTAACTGCTATTATGAAAAAAATAAATATTGAAGATGGTTCTGAAGCTAGAGGGCAAAGAGCTATTTTGGTTTCGCAAGAGCCTCAATATTTAAAAGGTTTGGATTTTAATAAGAACATTTCTTTTAATGGTGTTTTTAGTGCTCCTTTTACTTTAACGCCTAATGTAGACAGAAATGAAAGCGTTTTAAGTATTCCAACATTTAATCCGCTTAATTATTTAAATGTTCCATCTGGTGCAACACATTTTAGAATTATTAATGCTTTATCTGTTATCTCGGATTTTGTATTTAATTCTGCTACTAATGCTTATGAACCAGCTGACCCAACATTGAATGAAGTTTCAAACATTGCTTATTCAACTTACATTCCGATTGATGCAGTAACAACTCCAATTGATGTAACAGCAACTTTACCAAATGCTCCTACTCTAACTGCTAGTACTTCTGTATTGGGTAGTATTGGAATTGAATTTTATCAAGAAGTAAGCGGAAATTACTACTTATTTAATGCTGGTAACGCAATGAAGATTCAAGACGTATTTTAAAAAGTACCATCAGTTTGTAGGTTTGCAAAGTCTGCAATGTTACAAAGTAAAACCCTTTCTAACGAGAGGGTTTTTTATTTTGCACTAATTTACCCATAATGGGGAGTCATATAGGACTTATAGTGCAAATAAGTACGAAACAAGTATGAATCAAGGGGAAGGTTGGAATTGTTTTTTTATCCCTTTGAAGTTGGCAAATAATTACTGAACTCTTTTTTCAGCACTGGTTAATCGGGTGGGGAGGAATTTGAGCTGTTTTTTTTGAAAGTATGCTTACCTATTAATGTCAATCGGAGGGAAATGTTTGTGGCATGCTTTTGAAAAAAATTGCATCCATAGGGGTTTGGGGAAATGGAAGATTGCCCCAACTGAACTTACCTAGTGCGTAGGCAGAAGCTCGGGCAAGGGTGTAACTGTTTATTTGCTGAGTTGTTTGTTGTGATTGCTTTTGTCAAAAGATGATGCCACCCTACTCCATTTATATGCATTACTTTCAATTTTAGTATTTGGTTTGTTTTTAGTTGTATGGCATCGGCTTTTGGTGAAAGCAATGTATTTTATTGTTCTGGCAAATAAATAGTTACACTCTTGCTGGCAATCTTGATTTTGTGGGTGCTTATTACTTCCACTGAAAATGATATTTGATGTTTAGTCATTATGTTGTTTTGAAAATGTAAAAGCACTTACAAAAACAATGAAAATATAATACCTATTTTGGGTGGGAGCGTTGGGGAGCGGCTATTTTACATAGTGCAAATTATGGGGCAAGAAAAACCAAAAAAACAATAACAAAAACTTTCTTGACCTATAATGCTCGATGCATTATGTAAAATAGCTTGGGGTGGTTTTAGCGTTGGGATTAGCTTTTGTTTTTAAGCTTTGGGTGTACAGTGGTTTTTAGTATTGCTACCTATAATTTTGTTTTTTATACTCTACTTTCCTGCAATACTAAAAATGGCTGTACTGAGGGGAAAACAAATGCTAAAAGGATGGGAGAAACCACATTGCGGTGGGGAGCGTTGGATTGGGTGGGTGCAAAAACTCAGCGATAGCGTACCTATTTTTTATTTCATTTAAGAATTAAAAGTGATTTGGTTTATATTTTGAAAATGTTCTTTAAGTGGTTGTCTCTCTTTGAATTTATTGAATTATAGTAAGGTTTACAGTTTAATAATTTATTATTGTTCATTTTAATTATTTTGTCTTCAAATTTGAAGTTTCTTTCAATAAAATGTTTAGGTGTTATTATTTTTAAGTCGATAGCATTTGCAAGAATTTCAATTGTAATTTTATATTTTGTCAAACCTGTTGAATTAATATTTTTTCCAATACTTCTTGATAAATTTGATAAATAACTAATTTCTTCTTTAGAAATAATATTTTCGTTAATTATTAATGGTTTACCAAAAGCATAAAATAAATCTAAATTTGCAAAACATACATCTGTTTCTTCTATTAACCATATTAAATAATGTGTATCTAAAAGAAATATCCATTTAAATGGCTCACCTATTTGTTGGCCAAAATCTATTGAATCATTTGTATCGATTAATTTATATTTGTTTTGCATATTATTCTTGTTTCAACAATAACAAATTTAAATCTTTTTATTATGATATTAACGAAATGAAGCAAACAAAGAATAGATGCTAGGAATACTTGGACTAGGAGCGATTTTTGTGCAGGTGAATGAGGTAATATAAGTTAAGAAATACTTTCGAGGTTAAAATACATTAATCTTGTATCAGATTTTTTATCTTTACTTGACAGGTATTTAAAGCCCATTTTTTCATAGAACTTAAGTGAGTCTCTATAAGCATCCACAGTAATAAATTTACAACCTGTTTTATTTTTATTTGTAAATAATACTTTAGTGTAATTAATTATTTTTCTACCATAACCCCCACCGTTTTGATAATCTACATGAACTGCTAACCTCCCTATTTTAACTGCCGGATAACTTTTATAACTACTTTTTTCCTTCGGTAAAAAAACACCTACCCTTGCAGCAAATTTTTCTATACTACCATCAAGATCAGTATGAGAAATTTTATCATTTAAAAAATTAAAATATGCAATTGTCTTTTCATTATCGTGGATTAAGTAAGTGACAGCTATTAAATCCTTTGTGTAATTAATAGCATCATCAAAAAGAAAGCCGTTCAAATCAGTGTCTCCACAATCGAACGGCAATATATTTGTTTCAGGCTCTAACCTGATTAATTTAATATTATTAGATTCCAAATGAAGCTAAACTCATTAGTAATTCATAATCTTCTTTAATTTCTTCTTTTTCTTCTTCAGATACTTTCTTTACTTCTTTGTTTTCTTTTACAAATGTATCAGCATCTTTACCATAAAGAAAAGGAGTTTCTTTTATTGGTTTTGCCATAATTTCATATTTTTAATTGTTATTGAAAGCTTTTGCAAATATATAAAAAATATAATACGTAAAACATATATTACATACTATGTAAATAAATCATATAATTTCTATGCTAATTTAACGTATTTATTCTCAAAAAGTTACAAATAAATTGTTAATATTTAACATCTAGCTATATATTTATTCAACTATTTCTATATTATTTTTTAATTGTTCACCTACATTTGATAAATTTAAAGTAGGTAAATTTAGAGTTGGCATACCTGACAAAGCAGTTAGACTACTTATGTAAGCTCTAACATAAGGAAATACAATTGCAGGTGCATTAACCACAAATAATGTATCTATATATTTTGTTAGTTCAGCGTTTTCTGGATATGAGAAAATAGCATCTGTAACAATATTTATATTAAAATTATCATCTACATCTTTTACATCTACTGATAATTGTAACTTAAATTGATTTAATGATTTAAACACAAAACCTTTTGGGTTTATGTTGATATCAATTTTAAAGTCCGAAAGTTTGTTAAAGATAATATGACTTTCTCTTACTGCAAAGTTGAGAAATTGTATTTCTGCTATTTCTGTACTCATTATGCTGCTAGATAATTAATAGTTGGTGTAACTTCGTTTTGAATTTTTGAGTTTAATTCAAATTTACCCATCTTATCTATTGACACTGAAAAGTACTCAATTGCATCAGCAAAAGAAGGTCCTTCCAATTCAAGAGCGGTAATTTGACTCCATTCTTGATCGAATTGTTCTTGAGACATGTTTTCAAGAATTTCTTTTAGTTTATTTGCTAATTCAGATTTCATAGTGCTAATATACGTATTTTTCAGGATATATCACTGAAAACGGACGCAAAAGTACGTCTTTCTTTTCAATAACACAAATTTGAACTCGTTGGTTAATAACCATATACTCTTTCTTGTCTCTTTTAAATTGTAATTGCACTATATTGTTTTGCATATCAGCTGCTCTAATGGATTTATATGGAAACAATCCTTTTGATTTCATAAACAATATTACGTTTGGAACAATTGCATCTTTTAAAGATTTAATCTTTTTAGATCTAATCATTACTTCAATAACTTCTTTTAAATCAATTTGATGTTGAACGTTCCCTACTAAATCAAAACAATCATTGGCTAAATTTATTTTACAACGTCCAATTACATATTCTTTTCCATATTTTTTATAAGCATTTTCACCCCAAGCTATAGCCCAATCCATATTAGTGTCCCAAAAATAATAACCAAAGCCTAACCAAGCTCCTGAACGTTTACAGTCAAAAGGACCTTCAGTTTCAATTTGGTCGATATTATCTAAGTCTTCTAAGGTTTGATACGCTTCAACAATCATTATTAACTAAACTTGCTTATTAAATAATCTAAATTGATTGTTCTTGAAATATCTGTATGTGGAACTAATAAATATCTCCAAGGTTTACCATTGTTTTTAGCAGTGAATTCTGTTGCATATTTACAGTATTTAATTGCTGCTTCTTTTTTAGCTAATACGTCCTCATCATTAATATTTGCGGATGATTTTGGTTCAACCATATAAATAACATCATCTGTTTCTATAATAAAATCAGGCTCATATCTTCTAGAATTATTATCCCAATATATACGGAATTGATTCGTTGCAGGACGTAACCATTTTAACACTTTTATATCATTTTCTAATACAAAAGCTAAATCTTGTTCTGTTTTACTATCAAATTTATATTCGAAATGACATGCTTTTTCAAAACCTCTAAACACAAACTTTGGTACCATTGCTGTAGGAACAACAACATCGCGATAATCTTTATACCCTGCATTAACTAAAGCGGAAAAATTCCATGGTTCAATTCGGGTAAATGGATATACTCTTGGCTCTACATATTCTTGTTTTGAAAGCGTAAAATTAGCCTTCATTTGTTGGTATATTTTTTCAGCTATAGCAGATTTAAATTGAAATATTGTTTGTTGTATTTTCTCTTTATCATCACTATTGTCTAAAATACATATATAAGCTTGATTAGCTAAATGATGTAAAAGTTCTGCATTATCATCATAATCAATTTCGGGAAAGTCAATTAACTCAGCTATAATCATTTTTACAGGGCTTCCATAAGAACCACTTGATTTTGCTTTTAGTGTTTCAATAACAGTATCTTTTAATCCCATACGGATAATCTCTTGATCTAATGCCTGGTAATTAAAGTCTGTTAAATTTAAATCAAAATGATTGAATGTTGCAGTTACTTCTCCTAACACTAAATCCATTCTAGGAATTTCTATACTGTTTTCTTTGTATGAAGCTACTATTTTTTCATAAGACTCTTCTGCTTCTTTTACAATATCACCTGCAAAAAGATTTCCTTGCCCTTCATTTAGTTTCTTTTCAATTTGACGAATAACTTTTCTTTTTACTTCTGGTTTATTTAAGTCTTCTATTCTTCTTACTTCTGGCAATGTATTGAAATCAGGTAAGGCATTTATTATGGCTTTTTTTGCATCAAGAGTATTTTGTGCTTTTTGTTTGTTTTCTTTATTATCAATTTTATCTACAACTTCTTGCTCCTTTATTAGATTTTGGTCTATAACTGGTATTGAAGTTACTACAACTGTTTTAGTCGCTAAATTTTCTTCAGGTATTTCAACAAAACTCATTTTATTTAATACTGAATTTGGGTCTTTTGCAGCTGCTAAAACTGCTTCAAAATTATCATGTGCAATGACAGTTAACTTATCAATTTTATCTACACCTGTCCTTTTACCATCATAAGGCAAACGCAATCCACGACCAATAGTTTGCTCAATTAAAACAGCTGCATTAGCTGCACGTAGCGGAACAATTGTATAAAGATTAGTAACATCCCAACCTTCTTTTAGCATGTTTACGTGGATTACAATTTCAATTTCATTGTCTGAATTCTCTAGAGAAAGGAATAGTTTTTCAATTTCTTCTTCTTTTTTAGTTGAGCTATCAATTTGCAATACTTTACCTAAATATTCTCCATTATAAAAGTCATTAGAATTAATTAAATCATAAATTTCCCTAGCATGGTTAATATCTCTACAAACCACTAAAATAAAAGGTTTAACTAATTTAACATCATTTGTTTTAGCATAAACTTCTAATTCTACTTTAGTATCTTGATGAACACTAATAGCATCCTCTAATTTGATTAATTCTACTTCCTTTTCTGATAAATCACCACGCTTGAAATTTTTTCGTGTTGCTATGGCAGGGTTTTTAACATATTTACCCTCTGCTAATGCTTGAGCTAAAGAATATTCATATACTACATTTTTAAACTGCTGTCCTTTTTCGTCAAATGGAGTTGCGGTTAGTTCTAAACCCAATATAGGTTTTAATTCATTAATGGCTTTTTTAGAAGCATCTGCGTGATAACGATGTGCCTCATCCATTAATATAACTAAATCTTGAATACCGGATAAATAATCCCAATAGGATTCACCTAAATATTCTGACAACCTTTTTATTTTAGGAGCTAAAGAAATACCTCCTTTTTTTTGACCTTTATTATCTGAATTGAACTTAGCAATATTAAAAATATTTATTCTTATTTCACCTTCTTTAAAAAGATTTCCTTGTTGATTGTAGTTGTCTCCTGTAATAATTACTGGTCTATTATGCACAAACTCTGAAATACCATTGAATACATATTTATGATACGCAGGATTACCAAAATCTTCAATTAATTTATCATATATTGTTAAGTTAGGGGCTAATATAAAAAAGTTTTTAATACCTTTTTGTAGATACAAATAAGCAATACAAGCACCCATTAAACGTGTTTTACCAACACCTGTAGCAATGGAAAATGCAATTGAAGGAAAATCTCTTTGAAAATTAGAACAAGTTGTAAAACTATGTTTAACTTTATCTAGTTCACTTTTTAAGAAAGCTAAGGCTTCTTCCTCATTATTGGGTACTTTATCTAACGTTAATTCATCTGATAATTGTGCAACTATATCTAATGCTTCTTGTAGAGGTTCACGTAATGAAAGACGTAATTTGATGTTATTGGCTGTATTGTTCATGTGCAATTAAAATAGTTTTACTTGATTATCTGCTTCGTTTTTATCCCTTAATTCTTGTACGCTTTCTGTTGAAGCTTCAATTTCTTCCTCAGTTTCCATTTCTTCTTGTTCAATTGGTAAGTTTACTATATTAAAGCTATAATCATCTTTACCAAATTCACATCTATCTAAAAGCATTTGCGGAATTTTTTTAAGTGTAATATTGGAATATTTGTTTTTACATTCTTTTTGAAACGCTTTACAACATATTAAAACACTTTCACCATCTTTCATATCATCTTGAATACTATCGATAGTTTCAACTGTTAAGAATTGCGTAGTTGTAAAAATAAAATCATTTTCTGATGAATTCCCTTGTTTCCAAAATTTATCTTCATGTGGTAAGTAATTAAACCCTTCTTGTTTAGCCATTGCAGCTGCTAACATATCTGGATTGTATTCTTCGCTAATAACCCAATTACCAAATTTATCTTGTTTTAATAAACTTGGTGCTAAAGTGTAAAATTTAAAACCACTACCACCTTGCCAGTTAGTATCTTCAGATATACCGCTATTATCAATACCATCTACAATATTTTTTAATCTTGGATAGCAATGTGATATCGCATGTTCTCCTAATTCTATTCCTATAAACTTCCTTTTCAGTTTTAATGCTGCTGCTGCTGTAGAACCTGAGCCAAGAAAACTATCTAATACATAATCACCTTCATTTGTAAACAGTTTTAAAATTCTGTTAAGTAATTTTTCTGGTTTTTTTCCAGCAGGAAAAGAATTATGCCCTTCGTTTTGCGTATTTTGAAAATCAATGTCTGACCAAAAATCACACAACAATGTTCCTAAATCTGTTTCACCATTATCCAATACGTTAAGTGAATTATCTAAGAAAACAAATCTTCTTCCGTTTTGAGCATAATTTACTTTACCATCGTTGTCAACATATTCTATTATTTTGTTTGGATTTCTTTTAGAAAGTTCTTTGTATTCATCAGGCATTGTAGGCTGAGTTTGAAATATGTTCTTACAATGTTTTATATAAAAGCTCTTAAATTTTTTATTTTCAAAGTCGAGTTTTTTTATAGATACCTTTTCTGAAATAATATTTTTTTCAAGTAACACATCAATTAAATCATGTATAGTTTTTGTTTCAAGGTCAAAATATTTAGAATAATGACTATCCCATTTATCTCTCTTAGCATACTGAGGATTAACAACTAAACTTTCTGATTTTTTATATACAAGAATTAAATCCTTTTGTTTGATTATTGTCTTATTTCTGTGTGCTGTTTTCAAACCAGATGGTGTAGAAGATTTTACAGCAATTGATGTAACAAACTTATCTCTTCCAAATAATTCATCGCAAATAATTTTAGCGTAAAAAACTTCTTGATCATCTAAGTGTATACAGAAAACTCCATCTTTACTTAATAATTTATGAAGTATACCTATTCTTTGATACATTAGATTAAGCCAAATAGAATGTTCTAAATTATCATCATAATGTTCAAATGCACCACCAGTATTGTATGGTGGGTCAATGTATATGCACTTTATTATTCCTTCGAAGTCTTGTTCCAAAGCTTTTAATGCTAAAAGATTATCCCCGTGTATAAGTATGTTTTCAGCATTTGTGTCACCATAGCTATAATCTGGGTTTTCGATAAGGATACGTGGTTCTAGCTTGGGTTCTTCACCTTTGCCTATCCAAGTTAATTCTAGTTTTTGTAATGCTTTTTTATTCATTCTTAATTATCATTGGACTTATTTATATCTCTTATGGCTTGTACACTGATTTCTTCTACATTATTTGTACTATCATCACCATTGACTTCTAATGGCATATTTATTATATTGAAACTATAATCATCTTTACCGAATTCGCATCTATCTAAAAGCATTTGTGGTATCTTTTTGAGTGTTATATTTGGATATTTGTTTTTACATTCTTTTTGGAATGCTTTGCAGCAGATTAATACACTTTCACCTTCTTTCATATCATCTTGAATACTGTCTAAAGTTTCAACTGTTAGGAATTGAGTTGTAGTGAAAATAAAATCATTTTCAGATGAATTACCTTGCTTCCAAAATTTATCTTCATGTGGCAAATAATCAAAACCTTCCTGTTTTGCCATTGCAGCTGCTAACATATCTGGATTGTATTCTTCGCTAATAACCCAATTACCAAATTTATCTTGTTTTAATAAACTTGGTGCAATTTGATAGAATTTGAAACCATTCCCACCTTGCCATTTTACATTTTTTGAAATACCTGTTTTATCTTGACCACTAACTACAGATTTTAATCTTTTATAACAATGCGTATAAGCTTGTTCTCCTAATTCTATACCAATATATTTTCTATTCATTTTATGAGCTACTGCAGCAGTTGTACCTGAACCCAGAAAACTATCTAAAATATAATCATTTTCATTTGTTGTTAATTCAAAACATCGTTGAATTAATTTTTCTGGTTTTTTTCCTTTCTTGAAAGTAACACCACCTTCATTAGCAATTCCTTCCCATGAAATATCTTCCCAAATATTAGTCAATAATTTTGTTGAAGTTAAAACACCATCAACTTCATGGACGTTTTTTGAGTAAAATGACAATTGTTTCCCATTCAAAATATAGATGTCATCCAAACCATTTGTTCTTGTCTGTTTGAATATTTTTTCTGGATTTTCAATTGACACATATTTAAGCTCAACTGTTTCTTTGCCAGCACCAGTGTCGCTTATTTCGGTATCTCTATATACACTTCCTGAATTCTCGAAAACATATTTATCAATATCTATGTCTTTATAATTATAACTTGTTTTTTCAAGAAGATATGGATAAACTTTATCGAAAAAATCTTCTATATTATTTTCTGTCTTTATTTTTGTTTTCAAATAATTAGTTAATTTTTTTAAATCAACTAATTGATCAAATGGAAAATTTACTTTTAAGTAGTTTAATATATCTATTGAATTATCATCAGCACAAGTATTGTAAAAACTCTTAATAAAATCTTTAAGAATTTCTATCTTTTCACTATTTAAGTTTTCAAGAAATGATTTTTTTAATGATGTAATTACCCATTCATCTGTATTCTTGTCTTTATTTTCGATAAACTTACTATAAGCCGCATCTCTATTTGAAGGTACACGCATACTTCGACTTTCCCAACTTAGTTTATCTTTTGCAAACCATAAAATGTATTCTGAAGATTTAAATACACCTGGATTTACAGTGCTAAATGCAGATGGTGACCTAGCATCAATCGTAATTCTATTTATAAAATTACTTCTACCAAATACATCGTCTAATATAATTTTACAATAGTCAAGTTCATTATCATCTAAATGAATAAATATAGAACCATCTTTTGAAAGAAGGTTATATAAAATAGTTATTCTTCTATACATTAAATCCATCCATAAAGAATGTTCAACACCATCATCATAATTATCAAATGCAGCGCCCGTATTAAAAGGTGGGTCAATATAAATACACTTAATTATACCCGAATAATCTTGTTCCAACGCTTTTAATGCCAATAAATTATCACCATGAATAAGCATGTTTTCGGTATTTGAGTCGCCGTAACTGTATTCTGGGTTTTCTATAAGAATTCGTGGTTCTAGTTTAGGTTCATCACCTTTACCAATCCATGTTAGTTCTAGTTTTTGGAGTTTATTTTTTGACATAGTAGTTTTGTATTATTCGTTATCAGTATTGCCTTTTAATTTCTTCTTGGCAATTTCTTTGTCTAAAGATTTCACTCGTCTTTCTAATTTTTTAATATCTTCTTCGGCAGGAAGTTGTTCTGGTTTAATACCACTTTTACCTAATAAACCTCTTACGTCTTTATTATTCTTTACGTGTTCGTTTGTAATATTTCCTTCGCCTTTAAGGTTATTTTTCTTTACGTTAAAATTAGTAATTTCGGTTGCTAATTGTTTAGCAGTTATTGTAATTGTTGGTAGGAAATCTGCTAAAGGTCTGTTTTCTTTAATGCCTAATTTGCGTTTCATAGCACTAGTGTTGTATCCACCAAACATTGCCCAATCGCCTTTGCTACGTATGTTGGCAAAACCTCTATTATCAACACCTCTTTCAAAAATATTTTTTGATAATTCGGTTTCTGTAGCCGCTAATTTTTCTCTTGCTACCAAACGTTCCATTAACTGAATCCGTTCTTCTAACAGCTCTTGTTTACGGGTTTGAATAGCAAAATAACTTTGAGCAAAAGCAATTTGTTCTTTCTTGGTATCGCCATTTTGCGCAATGAGATAACAAGCGTATCTTGTTAGCATAAAATCAGGAACTTCTTTTGTAGCGCCTTTTGGCATTGGTATCGTTTTGTTGACATCAACGAAATGATCTGAAATAGCTTCACCAGTGGTTAAGCAACTTTCTTTTGCTTTGTTAATCGCATTCAAAAAATTACGCCAATCCATATAACCTAAAAGTTCTTGTAATTCTCTAGCCAACCAATATTCTACACCATCTTGTTCATACGCATATTCTTCAAATGACTTATTTAATTTAAAAATAGTATCTTTTTCCATAATTTATATCATTTTCCATTTAATGGTGAATAATTCTTTTTGATTGATTTTTTGGTTTAATCTTCTTTCAATATCAGAAAGTAAATTCTCCTTTTTATCATCTATATTATCTTGAGCCGAAAACAATGTTTGTCTTTTCTCGCTTCTTTTCTTTTCTAATTCTTTTATCTGCCTTTGTGATTTGACTTTAGCTTCTAAATTAAGCATTTTTTTTGCTTCGGACTTTCTTAATCTAATTTCTGCATCTAAATCTCTAATTTCCTTTTCTAGACTTATCTTCATGTCATCTGCCCATTGATCTAGTTTATCCATTTCTACATCGAAGAAATCTCTATTTCTGTTAGCGTTTTCTGAAATAATTGATTGTCTTTCTCTATATATAAGTTCTTTGAAGTTGTTTGCTACTTCATTATCTACTTCTATACTGTTCTTTTCGAAGGCATTTAAAGAAAATAATCTTTGTGCTATTTCACTTTCAATCGTTTCACCATTCTCAGTATAACATGCCATTAATATATAATCTTCAAGCTCAAAAGAATTAATTTCTAAATGTTGTAATTGCAGCCAACCTGATTGTCCTATATATTTTTCTAATGTTGTTACTTTGGTAGGTGTCTCTGTGTAATTAAAAATTACTTCCTTATTTGGTGTGTTATTAGTTTTGCAAGCAGTTAATATACGTTGTGCTAATTTATGTCCTATTCTAAAAATATTAGTATCATCTGGAATGTGGATGTCTGATTTTTTTTGACCTTCTTTTGGTCTTAAAATCATATATGGACCACTGTGTATATTATCAGTAGGAAATGGATTTTTTAATAATTTAAATGAATAGTCTTCTGAAAATTCAGCATAATCATTTAAAAAATATTGAGTTGTTTTCCAAAGTTTATCCTCAAAAGTGTTTAAGTATTGTTTTGTTTCTAATAAATTACTTTTTAATTTTTCTTTTACTTCTTCATCAAAATGCTCTAACAAAGTTGTTCTAACAGCTTGTATTTTTTCTGAAATTTCTGGCTTTAATTCTGCTTGTAAATTATCAAATGCTGTCTTTATTTCTTCAATTGTTCTACAATCATTATATATTTGAGCAATTCTTTTTTCAAAATCAACACCATTACCAATTGAACCTAAAACCTCATCACTAGAACCGAAAACACCATCAAATAATCTGAATTTTTGGTCTAGTAATTCATAAACTCTTTGGTCTGCTGCATTTTTTACATTAAGAAAATTAACCACTACTACATCATGTTTTTGACCATAACGATGACAACGACCTATTCGTTGTTCTATTCGTTGAGGATTCCAAGGTAAATCGAAGTTAACTATTAATGAACAGAATTGTAAATTTATACCCTCAGCTGCTGCTTCTGTAGCAATCATTAATGTAGCTTCTTCTTTAAAATAATCTACTAATGCTGCTCTTTTATCAGCAGTTGGTGAACCAGTGACTTTATCAGTACCTTTATGCTCTTCTAACCAAGCTTTATAAATTTCTTTTGATTTTACATCGGTATTTGAACCATTAAATTGTACTATTTTGTCTTTGTAACCACGAGCTTCTAAAAGATTATAAATAAACTCCTGTGTTCTTCTACTTTCTGTAAATATTAATGCTTTTTTATTTGCTCCAATTTTTTCAATTTCTTGAAAAGCTTTATCTAAAGCGGTTATTAATCTTTCTGCTTTAGAATTTTTTCTAATTCTATTTGCTAAATCTCTATATTGTTTTAAATCTTGAATCTCATCATTAATAGCCTCAATATCCTCATCTGTGTATTCAATTTTAACAACTTCTTCTGCTTCTTCTTCAACCCATTCATCACTAATTTCGTCTAAAGTTTCAAAATCATCTTCTAATTCCGTAAAAAGGTCTACATCATTTGAAACCACTATTTTTTCTAACTTTTTAACTAATGCATCTAATGTTCCAAATATTGCATAAGATGATGAAGCTAATAACTTTCTTAAAATTAAAGTCATTAACTGACGTTGGCTATTTGGTAAAGCATAAAGCTTAGGTCGCTGTAAATATTCTGAAACCCATTCGTATAATTGATGTTCTTGGTCTGTAGGTATAAACTCTTCACAAACTGCTCTTCGTTCTGTATAATTAATGTATTCCAAAACTTGTCTTCTCAAAGTTCTATGACAGATTGGAAGTAATCTACTTTTTAATTCATCATAATTACCTTCATCTAATTGCCTACTATATTGGCTTTTAAAACTTTTTAAATCCCCGAAAATAAAATCATCAATTATACTTACTAAACCATATAATTCTAATATTGAATTTTGTAATGGTGTTGCAGTTAATAATACTTTCTTTCTTTTTTCTAATGATGCTTTTATTACATTACCAATTTTATTTGAAGCTTTATATACATTTCTTAATCTATGAGCTTCGTCTATAATTACTAAATCCCAATTTGTTTGCTCAACATAAACCGCTTTATTTTTAGCGAAATGGTAAGAACAAATAACAATATTATCATTTTGATTAAAGGGGTTTAAATTTCCACCTTTCACATATTCATTAAAAGACTTAGTTTCTAAAATAATTGAAGGTAAAAAAAACTTATCCGCAAGTTCTTGATTCCATTGTTTACGCAAATTTGAAGGGGCGATAATTAGTAATTTCCTTTTACGTTCTGCCCATTGCTGTGATAATATTATTCCTGCTTCGATAGTTTTACCTAAACCAACTTCATCAGCTAATATGGCACCATGTGATAATGGAGATTGAAAAGCAAATAAAGCAGCCTCTACTTGATGTGGATTTAAGTCGACTTGTGCATCTTGTAAAGATGATGTCAACTTGCCTAAATCGTTTGAAGCTCTTTGTCTTGTTAATTCGTAAGCAAAATATTTAGCGTGATATGCAGTGAAATTCATCTAATGTTTTAGTATTGGTATCAGTAATTGCAATTATTAAGAATACGCAATTTACTATAATTTGTAAATATAAAAACAAGTTTTGAATTTATAACTAATACATTTTACATTTTGCAATATATTCCATATTCAGCCTGTGATAAATATTTACCCAAACAAGATTTTAAAAAACTACCTACTGAACGTTCTCCAATATTAAATCTTTTAGCTATTTCTACTGCTTCTTTTCTTTGAAATTTACTTGGTAAAGCCTCTAAAAACTGTTTCTTGTTTGAACCTGATTTGAATACTCCCTGTTCTCCTTGTTTTGGTAAATTAGTAAACATTATTACACTGTGTTGTAGATAAGTTCTAGTTAGTGTTAAAGCTGTTTCAAAATCAACATCTGAACAATATACTTCTGTGTGGTAATCATTTGAAACATACTTTCTAATTGCTGTAAACAACATACATAAACGATATAAAACTAAACCTAAACGCTTAACTATACTCAAAGCATCTTCACTAACAAACGTATTTATTTGTTCTAAGAATGAACTGAAAATAGGGTTGAATTTTTCCCATTGTTCGTCTGTTAAATGTAAAATCATTTCATCTGTTTCATAATATTCTACCATTTTTAAAACTTGTTTTGATTGGGTTGTGAAATAGTCTGTTAAGTTTATAGGATTTCCTTTTGGTGATGGGTCTAGCCAAACTGCATCTGTTTTAAAAACATAAAAAATAAATCTACTAAACAAACCATCTTCTGCTGATGAAATGATATTAAATACTTGTTTTGGTGTTCCTGATAAAGCTACTGACAATTGAGGATTGTCTACTTCCACAAATTCACCATCTGTTTTTCTACTCACTGAAATTTTCTCGTGATGGAATGATTTTCTTAACATATCTGAATAAGAGCCCCAATCGTTTTTAAAGGTTTGTCCTAAAGTATCTGCTTCGGTTTCGCAAATAATACCTTTACCCTCATTACAATCTAAATGTTGAATTATTTTTGCATTACTTGTGTTTGCCGGAATATAAACTACTTTAAACTTTGGAGCTATTGGCATTTCTTGATTCTCTTCTAACTTTCCTTTTGCTTTAAGCATTTTGTAAGCTGCTAAGTTTTCATCAAATCTTTTTTTATCTTCCATTGAATTAGCTAATGTTTTATCGTGGTATTTATCGGCTAAAGCTTTGGCAAATTTTAAAGCTCCTTTTCCTGAAGCTGCTGGAGCTAAAATGAAAGAAAATAAACTTGGATAAATTACACTACCACTATAAACTCCCGATACATTAGGCAAACAACCTGAGAGAATTGCTAATGCTCCTGTTAGAAAAGTATCTCTTTCTCTTTCTTGTTTAAATACTTGACAACTTTCATTTAGTATTGGTGGCAAATTATCGTAAACCGATTGCGGAATAGTTGGTGTTGTTTTTAGACAATCTTCATACTCTTCAAAACTCTTTTCTTTGGCTTCTGTATTTAAAGATGTTGCACTTTGCAGGTTTGCAAAGTTTGAATACCTTGCAAAGTCGGTCGATTGGTTTTTATATGTACTATTTACTGTTGCTTTTATTTCTCTTTCTTCTAAATCAAAATTATTTAAACAATAGTTCAGTGTATCATCTTCATAAATCCCAAACTTATTAGCATTGCAAGAGAATAGGAAAATAAAGTTGTTTCTATTACCGTTATAGTATTGTTCTTTTTGCTCTGTAAATTTTAAGCATTTATCTAATAATTCATCTGTTGTGAGTGTATGTTGTACTTCTTTTTGATACTCTGTTTTTATTGGCTTTACTTCTTCTTTTAATTCGAAAGTTATTGCATCATTATTTAGATATAATTCTGTATCACAAGAAACAAAACAAAGTCTGGTAATGTCTTTGCATTTTGCATCAAAATCATAACCTGATAACTCTTTATAAAAATTTGCAATTTGATTGTAAACTGTTGTATGTTGTTCTGCATTTGAATTGACTTTAATGAATACTTTTAAACCTTCGCCACTTGGACTAATAAATGATGCAAATGTGTATCTACAGCCATTTATTAGTGAAACAAGACTATTAATTTCTGTAAGTGGTATATAATCAAAATCTAAACATAGTATTTGTGAATAGGTTACTATATTTGCTTTGGTTCTGCTTTCTCCAAACGTTCCCGAAGTTGTAAAGCCAATTAAGTTACTTTTTATTTCATCTGCTGTTTTATCCTCTCCTTTATGTAATGCATATCGGATTGAATTTATTTCGCTTTGGTATTTATCGGATTTGATTTCTTGTAATACATCTAAAAGACTTTTTTCTCCTAAGTTGTATTTGAACTCTTTATAAACACTAACCATCAGTTTGTTATTTGCTACCTGTTCCATTATTACTTAATATTATAGTTTTCGTCTATTAATTTTTTTACATCCTTTAGTTTATAGTAGATTTTATTCCCTATTTGACTAGCTTTAATAATTTTTTTGTTTCTCCACTCCTGTGCTGTTCTTTTACTAATATTCATTAAGCTCATGAATTCTTGGTTGTCGAAAAATACATCTTCGGGATCTGTTTTTTCATTCAGCTTTAATTTAGCTACTACTAAAGTCATTTGTTCGTCTAACCTTTTTAAAATGTTTTCTACTCTTTCTTCGTAATTATTCATGGCTTATTTTTTTAATAGGGTTAAACATTGTAGTAATTCTGAACGTTTGTAGTAGCGTCTTGCCCCTATTCCGTAAGCTTTGACTTTTCCCTTGTTCGTCCAAGCCCATAGTGTGCTACTATCTATTTTAAGAAATAGACATGTTTCTTCTCTAGTCATTAATTCTTCTGAATTGTCTTTTGACTGAAGTTCTTTTTGAAGTTCTTGAATTCCGGTTCTAACGGATGTGCTTACTAATTGTTGAAGTTGTTCAACTGTAAGGCTTTGAAGTAAAATTGAATTTTCCATCTTGTTATTTTTAAGATTAACAAGACAAAATTCGTCGGAGGTTCGTGCTATGAGTAAACCGATTTCATGCACTTTTTGACACGATTCGTGTAACTGTTTTATTCTTTACAGTTATTGTAGATTTGTTCTTTAATATTTTTGTTTCCTATTTGTGTCATAGGTTTAATTCTTTCAATAGAAATATCATACTTACTTAAAAAATTGAAATAAGCTATTTGCTTTGCTTCTTCGTGAATTAATTTATCGAGCTTCATTTTGTGAAACAAAAAACTATAATTAGTTAAATTTTGAGGTGATACAGGAAATCTTTCAAAGTATTTTTCGAATACTAAAAATGCATTGAAACTTTTAAAAACTAATGGCTCTGGATTTTCTTCGTTAGAATTATTAATAGATCTAATTTCAATATTTTCACTATTTACATTAGTTTTATTACTTTCATTGTTGAAAATAAGTTTATCTAATATTTTATCTTTAGCATTGTAATGAGCTTCTAATATTTTTACAACACCTTTTACATATAAAGTGCTTCTAACATTTTCATCTTTTATAACACTTAATTTATCCATTAACTCCCCTAAGTTTGGAATACCTAACTCTTGTAAGTGATTGAAATAAGTTTCGTCTTCTAAGTAGTCAAGAACATCAACATATATAAAATTGTTTTCTCTATCGTAAAACGCTTCTTCTATGCTATTTATTTGCTCTATAACTTCATCAAAAGTTAAATTGTCATAATCTACACCTAACCTAATAAAGTTCTCTCTTGTGCCAGAATATCTATCCATATTATAAAAAATAATGAACGCCTAAGTTAAAAATAATTTCCAATTTCCATTGCTAAATCTTTGTTGCTTTTACCAATGTAATTTAGAAACATTTTTTCAGTACTGTGCCCAGTTACATAAATTAAATAGGTTGTTGGAATTTTGCCGTAAAAGTTTGTTGCAAACGAACGTCTACCAATGTGAGAAGATACTAATTTCCATTTTTCATAATTATCTGTTACTTTCCTATATATTTTACTTCCTTCAGCAGTTTCAACTTTTAAACTCCCTTTTATTTTTTCTTTAAGCTTCGCTATTCTACAAACTTCTTTAATATATAAATTGTACTTAGAATCTGAAATAACTTCTGGAAAATTACCATTTCGTTTTTTTAGAATTTCTAAAACTTTTGGATGCAAAGGAACAGTCATAATTTTACCTGTTTTAACCTGTGTAAATTCAATTAAGCTTTTACCGTTTTCTATTCTTATTTGGTCTTTTGTAAATTTCATAAAATCTGAAATTCTTTGTCCTGTGTAACAACTAATAATTAACCAATCTTTTGCATCTTCATAATGTTTGTTATGTGCTTTTACGTTTGCTTTTTCTATTTCTGCTAGCTCTTCATTTGTTAGGTAGATTTTAGTTACTTTTTCTTTATCTATCTGTAAATCGTCTAATTGATGGTGTATTGCTATGCCTAAATGTCTAGCGTGTCTGCAAAATGTTTTTACTTGTACCCAATCTCTTTGTAAAGTGTTTTGTGCATATCCAACTGACTTAAAATAATTAAGAAATTCGTTTTTGAAATTGCTGTTAATTTCATTTATCTGAATTATTTTTTTTCTGTGTAATTCAAATCTTTCAAGCTTATGATATACTACTTTAATTTTTCTTACTGTAGATGGTTGCAACTCGTGTTTACGAAATTCTAAATAATAATCTATGTAGTGAATTAATGTTGTTGGTATTTTACTTTCTTCAATTACTTCAATTGAAGGATCTAAAAAATCTTTTAACCATTGAGTATTTATAACTAAATTATTTTTAGTCTTGTTATAGTGTTTTACTAAATTAGATTTCAATTCAAAAAGCTCGTTGCTTAGATTTGAAAAATCTACATCCTTTAAATTTTTTGGCTGCTCTTTTGCACTACTCCATTCTTTAGGATTGATTATGTATTTGGTTTTTGCCATGACATCAACTTGTCTTCCATCAGTTAATCTTATGTAAATTGGTGCTGGGTTATTGTCGGATTTTAAGAGTACTTTTACACGTGCCATAGTAGTGATTTTTAGTTTATCAAATATACGAAATTCCCAACATCTTCCCAACATTTTCCCGACATTATTACAATATCATGCAAACTAATTAAAACCTATCCAAAACAACAAAGCTTTCAAAGTATTGATTTTATTGGTTTTTTTGATAAAATAAGGGGTTTTTGTTGGTTTTTGATTTTTGATAAATTGTGGCTTGGTACTCCAGTCGAGGTCACGAATAAATAGTATATAAAAGAAAAATCGCCAAGTTCACTTGAGCGATTTTTCTTTTATATACTATTTTCAAAGCGGAGCTTTACTGAATATTGCGAAGCAAAATCCAGTTTCGTGAAATATTAAAAAATAATATTTCTGATAACTTTAAAAACACATATTCTACAAATTAGCAGAAATTATTTTATTTCATTACTTTTGAAAAACTAACTAACCAATTCAAATTTTAATGAAAAATATCTCCTTAGCAGAAATTAACGAAGTACTTAAAGGAACAATCGTTGGGAATTTAAACCTAACTCTTACAGCTCCTGAACAAATTGAAGCTGCCAAAGAAAACGAAATCACTTTTATAGGTCATAAGAAATATGAAAAACTTTGGGAAACATCTAATGCTTCTGTTGCTGTTGTAAATGAAGATATTTCTATTGAACCTGGTGAAAATAAAGCGTTTATTAAAGTCAAGAATGCTGATTTAGCTATGTCTCAGGTTTTGGAACTCTTTGCTCCTGCTCCACCTATATTTCATCAAGAAATTCATCCAACTGCTACAATTGATGCTTCGGCTACAATTGGAAAAGGAACAAAAATAGGTGCAAATTGCTATGTTGGTCCAAATACTGTAATTGGAGAAAATGTAATTTTATATCCAAACGTGACAATTTTAGATGACTGTACTATTGGAAATAATACTACAATTTGGTCTGGAACAGTGATTAGAGAACGCTCTATAATTGGAAGTCATTGTATTTTTCATCCAAACGCTACAATTGGTGCTGACGGTTTTGGTTTTAGACCTTGTCCGGAAAGAGGTTTAGCAAAAATACCACAAATTGGAAATGTTGTAATCGGAAATTACGTAGAAATTGGTGCAAACTCTTGTGTTGATAGAGGAAAATTTAGTTCAACAATAATTGGTGATGGTTGTAAAATTGATAATTTAGTGCAAATTGGACACAACTCAAAAATGGGTAAATTCTGTATTATGGCTGGAAATAGCGGTTTAGCTGGTTCTGTGACTTTAGGAAATGGTGTAATCGTTGGTGGAAGTGCTTCACTAAAAGATCATATTACTGTTGGTGATGGTGCTATTATTGGTGCTGGTTCTGGTGTAACAGGTGATGTTGCTGCTAAAGTAACAATGCTAGGTTATCCTGCTGTTGAAGCTAGAACTGCATTGAAACAATGGGCAATTTTGAAACGAATGGCAACGAGTTAATGATGAATTATGAATTGTAAATTATGAGTTTCTTCTTCTAATTCATAACTCATAATTTACAATTCATAATTATCTTTAATAACTTTACGAATAGAAACAAATCCAATTTTATCTAATTGGATTTTTTCTTTTGTAACCCAAATCAATTCGTTAATTTCATCTTCGGCAGCAATGTTTATTTGATTGGAATTGACTTCATATTCATAAAAAATATCCATAGTTCGATAAGGAACATTTTTGTATAAATAGTTATTTGGTGAAGTTGTAATGTATTTTAAATCTTTCGGCAATAAATCAATTCCTAATTCTTCTTTTAATTCGCGACAAGCAGCTTCTTCTGCATTTTCATTTGGATCGATAAATCCACCAGGTAAATCCCATTTTCCTTTGTCTGGTTCAACGTTTCTTACTGTGAAGAGTATTTTGTCCTCATGTTTAATAATTACAGCTACAGCAGCTGCAATGTTATGATACAACACAAAATCACAGGAATTACAATGAAACTTGAAGTCATTTTCAAAAGAAAAGTCTTCTGATTTGCAATTGGGACAAAATTTGAAAATAGATTTACTCATTATTACTTACTAAACATGCTCAAGAAAAAATTAAAAAACCTGAATAGTAACATCTGTTGTCACATTTATAACCACAGGAGATGTTCCAATTACTTCAAAATTACCATCATACTTTCTATAATTTCCGTTGAATTGAATTGTATAATTACTGTTACCATTATTAATTACAGTTACAGTACCAGTTGGATTATTTGCATTTACCAAAAAAGTAGGTGCACCTGCTTCTGAAACAGCACAACTTGATGTCCAACCCAAACAAAGTTTATTATCAACTAACAATTGGTCAAAAAAATCAGGATCATTATCACTTAATGAACCCGTAATAGTGTAAGTTCCTTCAACGGGTAATCCATCTTTGTAAAATAAATCAAAAGACGCTGTACCAATAGTAGTTCCATTAAGTCCACTTAAAGTAATTGAAGACCTATCATAGGTTTGACCTTGATCCATAATATGATTATCCATTTTAAGCTCAAGCAAAGCATTATCTGGAATTAAAGTATAGGATTGCCCTTCTATAGTAAATTGATTTGCTGATTTGCTTGAATCACTATCAGATGAACAAGAAAAAATAACAACAGAAGTTAAAACTAAAAGTACAATTGATTTTAAATGATTTTTCATAAGATTTTTTTAATTTTTAAAAAAGTAAAAATAGTATTTTAATTGGATTGAAATTGTTTTTATAATTATTTATTCCTTAATAAACTTTGTATTAGAAACTCCTAAATCCGTATTCACTTTTACAAAGTAATTTCCTGATTGCAAATTGGAAACATCAACAGTCGAAATTGCATTTGGAACAGCCAAAACAACTTGTCCTAATGTATTATAAATCTCAATGGAGTTGATTGTTGTGTTATCTTTTGATTGAATATTCAAAACATCTTTTACTGGATTTGGATATAAAGTGAAATGTGTTCCAAAATCAAAATCTTTAACTTTCAAAACTTGAATCGTTGATGTAAAAGTATTTGTCGTAATCGGAAAATTATAATCAAAATAGATATTAGCGTTATTACTAAAAGTACTACCAACTAATAAATTAGATTTTGTTTTAATTTTAAAAGCCACATAACCATCATTAGTTGAATCATCAAAAGGCAAATTGATGCCTTCAAAGATAAACTCTACTTTATTACCATTAATTCTTGTTACAAAATCGTGACTTGAATGCAAAGGAATTAAAGTACTAACATCAAATTTAGCTAAATCTATCATGTCTTTTACTACAACATTTTCTGCTGGATAAGTTCCTGTATTTTCAAAACGAATGACATAATGCACATATTGACCAATCATATCTGGACCAACGGTTGTACCTTCAATACAAGTTTTATCATTTGGATCATAAGAACCTACAACTGTTTGATTCAGTGTAGAAGTATTGTCAGAAACAAATTCGTCTGTTGTTAAAGGAGTTATTGAAGCTGTGTAATTTAAAACATCACCAATATTTACAGCTGGAGTTTCTGTTGGACCATTAACATTGAAAACCAAATCAATAGTTCTTGTTTCAAAAGGTTGCAAATTAGTGTAATTCCAAGTCATTGCATTTGTAGCTTGACTTGAAAATGTAGGGTTAGCTGAAACTAAATCTGAAACTAAATCATTAAAATCTAATGTTACTGAACCATTTTCAATTTGATTTCCTTTGTTTTTATAAACAATGGTATAGTTTGCATCAAAACCAGGACGAGCTGGATTTGTTGGCATTAATACAATCTCAACATCATGATGAATTCCATTGGCTGTAACACAAAAATTTTGAACTAATGGGCTTGTTTGTGTTGGAAAATTAGCTACAAAACTTATTGGACTTATATTAAAATAAGTTGGATTTTCTAAAACTGGTGTAATTGTGTGAGTACCTGCTTGAACTGGAATGGAATAATTTCCTGATGTGTTTGAAATTATTATTCCATTAACATTTCCATTAGCAATATTATATTTTAAATTAGGAAAAGGATAATCTAAAACATCACATCCATTATTATCAAAGTCCCACTTATTAATACCCTCAATTGTATAAAAAGTACCACCAGGTGTAAAGCTGCAATAACTATTTACTGTACATGTAGTTGAATAACCATAAGTATTTACTTTTTGTTGAACCATAGCCACATCTTCTTCATCAGCACAAACGTAATCTAAGTTTGGGTTGTTGGAAAATATTAATGAAGAACCATTTGAACCTGTACTTTCTGACCAGATTAAATTATTATTTTTTATAAAAAGTGTTTCAAGTTGGTTGTTCTTACAATATAGTAATTTCAAATTCATATTTTGACTAACATCTAAACTGGTTAAATTATTATAATTACAATATAACCATATCAAAGCGGTATTCTGGGTAACATCTAAACTGGTTAAATTAATACTTTCACACCTTAAATCAGTCAAAGCCGTGTTTTGAGTAACATCTATACTGGTTAAATTATTATTAGAACAATTTAAAAAAGTCAAGGCCGTGTTTTGAGAAACATTTAAACTGGTTAAATTAGTACTACCACAATCTAAATGAGTCAAAGCCGTGTTTTGACTAACGTCTAAACTGGTTAAATTATTATAATAACAAATTAAAACTATCAAAGCCGTGTTTTGAGTAACATCTAAACTGGTTAAATTATTATCAGCACAATTTAGTTGAGTCAAAGCCGTGTTTTGACTAACGTCTAAACTGGTTAAATTACTCTGGTAACAATTTAAATAAGTCAAAGCTGTGTTTTGAGTAACATTTAAACTGGTTAAATTATTAGTTGAACAATATAAATGAGTCAAGGCCGTGTTTTGAGTAAGATTTAAGCTGGTTAAATTAATACTTTCACACCTTAATTCAGTCAAAGCCGTGTTTTGAGAAACATTTAAGCTGGTTAAAGTAGTATTTGAACAAATTAAAGTTTCCAAATTAGTAAATGCTTCAATACCTGTTAGATCTGTAATACCTCAACCAGAAGATATTTTTAAATATTTTATGGCTAGTGCCTCACTAACTTGTATTTCGCCATCGTTATTAGTGTCAATTTTTACAAAATTATTTCCTGGTGAAGCAAAAGGTGAAGCAATAGTTGACGCAGTATAATTACTCGAACTCGCACCCAACAAATTCGCTTTAAAATTCGCATCAGGAATATTAACAATCTGTGCTTGTGTAGCAAAACTCATGGCTAAAACCACTAAAAAGTATAATTTCTTCATATTTAATCAATTATGGAAAATCAAAAATAAACTATTTTAGGAAATAAAAGTCTTTTTTTTAATTAAAAACATAAGTTTATTCCTAACTATTTAATTCTTCAAAAAAATAGTAATTTAGCCAAATGATTAAAGTCGTACTTTTAGGTTCAGGAAATGTAGCTTCACATCTTATAAAATCGATGGAAGTCAATGATGCTATTGATTTAGTTCAAGTATTTGCTCGTTCTAAAAAACCGCTTGAAAATATGATTGATTCCTCTAAAATCACAACTTCATTCGGTGATTTAAAAGAAGCTGATGTCTATGTAATTTCGGTTAGTGATAAAGCTATTGAAGAAGTTTCTAATCAAATTCCGTTTACCAATAAATTAGTGGTTCACACTTCTGGTACAATGGGTTTTGATGTCATTAATCCTAAACACAAACGTGGTGTTTTTTATCCTTTACAAACGTTTTCAAAAAGTAAAGAAGTTGACATGAAATCGGTTCCATTTTGCCTAGAAACTGAAAATGTAGGTGATTATAAAACAGTAGAAAATTTAGCCAAAAGCTTATCCAATTCGGTTTATGCTATAAATGGTGAACAACGTAAAAGTTTGCATATTTCAGCCGTTTTTGTTTCTAATTTTGTGAATCACATGTATCAAATTGGTAACGCACTTTGTGAAGAAAATAACGTTCCTTTTGCTATCTTGCAGCCTTTAATTGAAGAAACAGGTAATAAGATAAAAACCCTAACTCCAACTGATGCACAAACTGGTCCAGCGATTCGTAATGATGAGCCAACGATTCAGAAACATTTGGAAGCTTTAGAAAATCCGATTTATAAAGAATTATATCAAAAAATAACATTATCCATACAAAATGTCAAAAAGCTATAAAGAAATAATGAACGATATCACTACATTTATTTTAGATGTAGATGGTGTTTTAACTGATGGAACAATTCACGTTACACAAACCGGAGAAATGCTTCGTGATATGCACATTCGCGATGGTTATGCCATGAAAGCTGCTGTTGAAAATGGCTACACGGTTTGCATCATTTCTGGCGGAAGTAATGAAGGTGTTCGTGTTCGTTTACGCAATTTAGGAATCACCGATATTCATTTAGGTGTTCCAAATAAAGTAGAAACGTTCAACGAGTTTATCGAATTATACAACATCAAACCTGAACAAGTTTTATACATGGGTGATGATATTCCAGATTTTCATGTGATGAAATTAGTTGGATTACCAACTTGTCCACAAAACGCTGTTCCAGAAATCAAAAACATAAGCAAATACATTTCGCACATCAATGGTGGAAAAGGTTGCGTTAGAGACGTAATCGAACAAGTTATGAAAGTCCAAGGCAAATGGATGGAGCATTTTGATGCGAAGTTTGACTAGATTAAAAGTGTTCAGTGTTCAGTATTAAGTAGGCAGTTTATAATTATTTAAAAATGAAATATCAAGATTTATTGGCTTATAAAAAAGGTTTTGAAGTTGCGATGAATATTTTTGAAACTTCAAAATCATTTCCTAAAGAAGAAATTTATTCTTTAACGGACCAAGTTAGAAGAAGTTCAAGAAGTGTTTGTGCAAATATTGCTGAAGCTTATAGAAAAAGAGATTATCCAAAACATTTTCATAGTAAATTAACGGATTGTGATGCCGAAAATTCTGAAACACAAACTTGGCTAGAATTTGCATTTGCTTGCAATTATATTTCAAAAGAAACGTTTCAACTTTTAACAGAAAAAAACAATGAAGTTGGAAAACTAATAAACTACATGATTTTATATCCAAGTAAATTCGGAGTAAAAACTGAAAACTAAAAAACTGAGCACTGAACACTGAACACTGAACACTAAATATATGAATTTCCTAAAACTAATACGTTACCAAAACTTACTAATCATAGCCCTTGTCCAAGCTGTTTTTCACTTTGGATTTTTAAAACAACAAAAAGGTTTACTAGTTGCATTAAATGATGTTGAGTTTATTTTACTAATCATCGCAACGGTTTGTATTGCTGCTGCTGGTTACATCATCAATAATATTGTCGATCAAGAAACTGATGCTATTTCTAAACCCGAAAAAGTAATTGTTGGTAAATACATATCAGAAACAAGAGCTTATAACTATTATATTGCCTTAAATATTATTGGCGTTTTAATTGGATTTTTTGTAGCAAATATCGTTTTTAAAGAAAGCTTTGCTGCTGTTTTTATTGTGGTTGCTTTTATTCTTTATCTTTATGCAACTCAATTTAAACAAAGTCTTTTAGCTGGAAATTTCTTGGTTTCTTTCCTTGTTGCTTTTAGTATTTTATTGGTTGGAATTTTCGATTTATATCCAATGATAATTGCTGAAAATCAACAATTTTTAGGTATTTTATTTCAGATTATTATCGATTATGCCATTTTTGCTTTCTTACTAACTTTCATCAGAGAAGTTGTAAAAGATATTGAAGATTATGATGGTGATCTAAAAACCGGAATGAACACTTTACCAATTTATTTAGGAAAAGAAAAAACACAAAAAGTAGTTTTCGGATTAAGTTTTATTCCATTGATTACACTACTCTATTATTTGAATGCAAATTTTACTAATTTAGAATATGTAATTTATTATACTTTAGCTTTTATTGTTGCTCCAATGCTTTATTTTATTGTTAAACTTTGGCAAGCTAAAACACAAAAAGATTTTAATCACCTAAGTACAGTTCTTAAAATTGTCATGATTACAGGAATTTTATCAATAATCGTCATTACTTATAACTTAAATCAAATTTCAAACGTTGGATAATTTTCTACCAAATAAAAAAATCATTTTAGCTTCTGGTTCTCCAAGAAGGCAACAATATTGCAAAGAATTAGGTTTAGATTTTTCCATTCAATTAAAAGAAGTGGAAGAAATCTATCCTAACAACTTAAAACATCATCAAATCACTGATTTTTTAGCAGAATTGAAAGCAAATGCCTTTGAAAAAAAAATAGCTGAAAACGAAATTTTAATTACTAGTGACACTATTGTTTGGCATGAAAATAAAGCTTTAGGCAAACCAAAAGATTATGATGAAGCCTTTGAAATGATTCACTCAATGGCAGGAAAAACGCATGAAGTCATAACTTCGGTTTGTATTAAAACTTCGTTAAAATCAGAAGTCTTTCATAGTATTACTAAAGTGACTTTTGTAAATTTGAGCAAAGAAGAAATTGATTATTACATTACAAATTTCAAACCTTTTGACAAAGCTGGTGCATACGGAATTCAAGAATGGATAGGCTTAATCGGAATATCTAAAATTGAAGGTTCTTATCCTAATGTTGTGGGTTTACCAGTTGATAAATTGTATGCTAAACTAAAAGAATATGCTTGATATCATTCAAAATAAATATATTGACCAAGAAATTTATACACTAGTTGTTTTAGTCGTGGTTTTTATGCTGCGTTATTTCTTTGCCAAAGGAATTAGAAAATACGCAAAGACTCATGAAGCTTTAGAGCATAGAACAAATTTAGTTATTAAATATGTCAATTTTCTAATTGGTTTATTAGCTATTATTACGATTGTGGTAATTTGGGGTGTAAAAAAAGACCAACTTTTTCTATTTATTTCTTCAATTTTTACTGTAGTTGGTGTTGCTGCGTTTGCACAATGGTCGTTATTAAGTAATATTACAGCAGGAATAATTATATTTTTTGCATTCCCTTTTAAAATTGGAGATCATATTAAAATTTTAGATAAAGATTTTCCAATTTCTGGTGAAATCATTGACATTAAAGCATTTTATATTCTTTTAAAAACCGAAGAAGGTGAAACCGTTACTTATCCAAATAACATCCTAATGCAAAAAGGAATTTCAGTTTTAAAAAATCATTCTGAAGTAAAAGAGTTTACAGATTAATAAATAAAATTAGCCTGTTTTCAGTTATAAAAAATCATTATAAAATGAATAGTAATAGAATCGTATTGTTATTTCTATTTGTATTTCTCTATTGTACTTCGGGTTTTTCTCAAACAAATCCTAAGGAGAAAGATAGTGTAAAAATATATAAAGACATTGAAAACTATTCTAAAAAGGGTCGTTTTACGAAATATTTACACAAACTTATCTTTGAACCAACTAAAGAAGTAAACGTTGATTCTACTAAAATTATCAAGAAAATTGAAGAAAACTACTCCAATTTTGAAGGTAAAATTGTGAGAAATATAACTATTGAAGTTATGGATCCTTTTGGTTTTTCTGTTACAGATAGCACCAAAAAACCTAGAAATTATTTAGAACGAGTTGGAAATTCAATTCATGACAAAACAAGTAATTGGACTATTAAAAATCTATTGTTATTTAAGAGAAATAAACCTTTAGATGTTTTGTTATTAAAAGACTCAAAACGTATTATAAGAAGTCAAAAATATGTTAGAAGAGTTGAAATTGAAGCCAATTTAGTTTCAAAAAAATCAGATTCAGTAGATATCCATATCAAAGTTTTAGATTCTTGGAGTACTGTTCCTAATTTTTCATCGTCAACCAACAAATCAACTTTCGAATTAAATGAATATAATTTTCTAGGCTTTGGACATCAATTAAAAAATTCATATCAAAAAAGTTTAAGCAACAGTGATAATGCTTATAGTGTTGATTACATAGTCCCAAATTTCAAAAACACATATATAAGTACTAGACTAAATTATTATATTGATTTAGATGGAAATTACTCAAAAAGTGTAAATATTGAAAGACCTTTTGTTTCTGCATTTTTGAATTGGGCTGGTGGAATTAAAGTTGGACAACAATTTAGAAGCGAAATCCCTATTGACACTACATTTATTAGTGATAAACAAAATTTTAAATATAACGATCAAGATTATTGGGTTGGAAGATCTTTTAAAATTTTTAATGGAAACTCAGAAAGCGACAGAACAACAAAATTGATAACGTCAGCACGTTTTTATCGAACAAATTATTTAGAAAAAGCTTCTCCATTATATGATGAGAAAGATTTTTATTCCAACGAACAATTATATTTGGTAGGTATCGGGGTTGCATCTAGACAATTTAAACAAGAAAAATATGTTTTTAATTATGGAGTAATTGAAGACATACCAACGGGAGTTGTTTACGGAATAACAAGTGGTTTTCAGCGTAAAAATGATGAGTATCGCTACTATTATGGAGGTAGATTTAGCTTGGGGAAATTTTACAACTGGGGTTATTTGAGTTCAAATATTGAATATGGTACTTTTTATAAAAATTCATCCGAACAAACAACACTTTCGGTAAAACTGATTTATTTTACCAATTTAATAGAAGGTAAAAAATGGAAATTCAGACAATTTATTAAACCTGAACTAATTATTGGAACGAATAGAATTGATTCAAGATTTGATAGAGTTACCTTAAATGATAATTACGGAATTAGAGGTTTTAATAGTGACGTTCTATTTGGTACAAAAAAGTTGTTGATGACTTTTCAAACTCAAGGCTATTCTCCTTGGAATTTAGGAGGATTTCGTTTAAATCCTTTTCTAAGTTATACTTTCGGAATGCTTAGTGATGATAACAACCACTTTACGAGAAGTAAAATGTTTTCTCAGTTTGGAGCTGGTTTAGTAATTAGTAATGATTATTTGGTTTTTGATAGTTTTCAAATCTCATTTTCATTTTTTCCAAATATTCCTGGTGATGGAAATAATATTTTTAAAACTAATGCTTTTAAAACAGACGATATAGGGTTCCAAAACTTCGATTTCTCCAAACCTAAAATTATAGAATATAAATAGTTAATGAAAATTATATAAGTATGTCTTAAAATTATGTAACATGTTTTTATATAATTTAGAGAACTTTACATTATAATTAAAACTAATTTAATCCAAACATTATGAAAACTATTATCAACAAAATGTCTTTTATGACTCTACTTATGGTCTTAACTATGACATTAATTCCAACATTAACATTTGCAAACGAAACAATTAATGCAAATCCAAATTCAGAAGTTCCTGCAAAAGTTCAAGTAATGCTTGATCGTTTAGAGGAAATCAAGGAAATGGATAAATCCGATTTATCTAGATCTGAAAGAAAAGAACTTAGAAAAGAGGTTAGATCAATCAAAAAAGAATTAAGATCAACTGGAAATGGAGTTTATTTATCTGTTGGTGCAATTATAGTAATTATATTACTTTTAATTTTATTATTGTAATTCCAAAAACTCAAAATACAACTTAAAAAGTATTTTAATTTACTAATTAAGAGCAATAACTACTAAGTTGTTGCTCTTAACTTTTTGTTAAAGAAATTCCAAAATTTGAGAAAACACTTCACAACAAATTTATAATTGCTATTTTTGAGGCTATTGCCAATAAAAAAGTTAAAATGCATCAGTCAAAATTCAAATTTGTACTATTATTTCTATTCTCTTTCATAGTTGTAAACGCACAACAACCCAAAAAACCTGCTACTGGAGAAATCTACGAACAAGTTAAAAAACTAAACTTTTTAGGTTCTGTTTTATATTTAGCAGCGCATCCAGATGATGAAAACACACGATTAATTTCATATTTCTCTAATCATTATCATGCTCAAACTGCTTATTTATCATTAACTCGTGGTGATGGTGGACAAAACTTAATTGGACCACAATTGCGAGAACAATTAGGAGCCATTAGAACACAAGAACTTTTAGCGGCTCGAAGAATTGATGGTGGACAACAGTTTTTCTCTCGTGCCAATGATTTTGGATATTCAAAAGTACCTTCTGAAACATTTACCATTTGGAACAAACAAGAAGTTTTAGATGATGTCATTCAAACCATAGAAACTTTTCAACCAGATATTATCATCAATCGTTTTGATCATCGTTCACCAGGAACAACTCATGGTCATCACACAGCAAGTGCAATGTTAAGTTTGGAAGCGTATGATTTAATTAAAAACAAACCAAAACGAGTGTTTTTTAATACTTCTTATTGGTTTTATGGAAGCCAAGAAGCTTTTGATAAAGCTGACAAAAGTAACTTGTTAGCTATTAATGCAAATGTCTTCTTCCCTATTTTAGGGAAAAGTAATTTTGAAATTGCAGCTTTAAGTAGAAGTCAACACCGTTGTCAAGGATTTGGTTCAACAGGTTCTCGTGGTGATGAAACAGAATATTTAGAACTTTTAAAAGGAAATATGCCTTCATCTGATAATATTTTTGAAGGAATTGACACTTCTTGGAACCGAATAAAAGGTGGTGATGCTATTGGAAAAATATTAAATCCAATTGAAGACAATTTCAATTTCAAAAATCCTGAAAAACATATTCCACAATTGGTTGAAGCTTATAAAATGCTTCAAAAATTAGAAGATTCACATTGGAAAAAAATTAAACTAAATGAGCTTTCAAATTTAATTCAAGCATGTTCTGGCTTATATTTAGAAGCTATTAGTTCTTCTGAAAAAGTCACGAAATCGGATACTTATTCCTTAAATATTGAAGCTATTAATCGTAGTGATGCAAATATGACATTGAATTCAGTTTCATTTGGAAATAAAACGGCTTCAGAAAAAAATATAGCTTTAAAGAACAATTCAAAAATTAGTTTAAAGTTAGAAAATAATAAAATTCCAACTGATTTTGATTACTCCAATTTATTTTGGTTAAAAGAAACTCCAACTGTTGGAATGTATAAAGTTTCGAACAAAGCAATCCGAATTTCACCTGAAGAAACATTACAATTTCCTATAACTTTTTCTGTAAATATTGAAGGAACAACAATTGAATTCGTCAAAAATGTTGTCTACAAGAAAAATGATCCTGAATTTGGAGAAACGTATATTCCTTTCACGGTTTTACCTGAAGTTACGACAAACATTGTAAATAAAGTATCGATTTTTAATGACAATCAACCGAAAGAAATTCAGGTTAAAATCATTTCACAAACCGAAAACACAAAAGGAACTTTATCTTTAAACGTAGATAAAACTTGGAAAGTTGAACCAGCATCAATTGCTTTTGAAATTCCTCAAAAAAATGACGAGCGAACTGTGACTTTTAAAGTTTTTCCTCCAAAATCAGAAAGCACTTCTACTTTAGAAGCAGTGGTTTCAATGAATGGAAAAAAATTCAACCAAGAACTTATTGAAATCAATTATCCTCATATTCCAAAACAGACCATTTTACAACCTTCAACTTCTAAATTAGTTAAATTAGACATTCAAACTAAAGGAAAAAATATTGGTTACATCAAAGGTGCTGGTGATGAAGTTGGAAGTAATTTAGAAAATTTAGGTTTCAAAGTCACAACAATTAATCCATCAGATATTTCATTAGATAAACTTCAAAATTATGATGCTATTCTTGTAGGAATTCGTGCTTTTAATGTAATTGATGAATTAGCATTCAAAAACAAAATCCTATTTGAGTATGTTAAAAATGGTGGAAATGTAATAGTTCAATACAATACCAACAGAGGTTTAGTAACGGAAGAAATTGCTCCTTATGAATTAAAAATTTCAAGAGATAGAGTTACAAATGAAAATGCGAAAATTACATTTTTAGCTCCTGATCATGCAGTTTTAAATACTCCAAATAAGATTACATCTAAAGATTTTGAAGGTTGGGTACAAGAACAAGGATTATATTATCCTGATGAATATGCTTCAGAATTCACACCAATATTACAAGCTAACGATGAAGGTGAAACACCTACAAAAGGAGCTTTATTAATCGCAAAATACGGAAAAGGAAATTACATTTACACAGGTTTAAGTTTCTTTAGAGAATTACCTGAAGGTGTTAGTGGTGCTTATAGATTGTTGGCAAACATTATTGCTTTAGAATAATTATACTTACAAAACCCTTTTGGAATTTAAAACTCCGAAAGGATTGAAATACACAAACTATGGAAAATGAGAAAAACAAATGGAAAATGAGTTATAGCATCGTTTTGGTGGTGAACGCTCTTTACATATTAGTGTTCTATTTATTAATGCAAATGTTCACTTAATATGGCAAATTTAGATTGGATTGTATTATCGGTTACACTACTCTTTATTGTAATTTATGGAGCTATAAAGACAAAAGGAAGTGCTAATGTTAAAGATTATATTTTAGGAAACAACGAAACTCCTTGGTTTACAGTTGGAATTTCGGTTATGGCGACTCAAGCAAGCGCTATTACTTTTCTTTCCACACCAGGACAAGCTTATCATGACGGAATGGGATTTGTACAGTTCTATTTTGGATTGCCTTTGGCAATGGTAGTTATTGCATATACATTTATTCCTATTTATCACAAGTTAAAAGTTTACACAGCTTATGAATATTTAGAACAGCGTTTTGATGTTAAAACAAGAACATTAGCAGCCATTTTATTCTTAATTCAAAGAGGTTTAGGAACTGGAATTACAATTTATGCTCCAGCTATTATACTTTCAGCTTTATTAGGTTGGAATTTATTTATGTTAAACATAATCATTGGGCTCCTAGTTATTGTCTACACAGTAACTGGTGGTACAAAAGCTGTAAATGTTACTCAGAAACAACAAATGTTTGTCATTTTTAGTGGAATGGTAATTACATTTGTTATCATTTTAAACCAATTACCTGAGCAATTAGATTTCTTTAACACCTTAAAAATCGCTGGTGCAAACGGCAAAATGGATATTCTAGACTTCTCTTACAATCCAGAAACACGTTATACATTTTGGAGTGGAATTACAGGTGGATTTTTCTTAATGCTTTCTTACTTTGGAACAGATCAATCGCAAGTTGGTCGTTATCTTTCAGGAAAGTCAATCAAAGAAAGCCAAATGGGATTGATTATGAATGGTCTTTTAAAAGTTCCAATGCAGTTTTTTATTCTTTTAACTGGAGTTTTGGTATTTGTATTTTATCAATTTAATAGCGCTCCTTTGCATTTTAATCCCACTAATGTAACGAATATTGAAAATTCTAAATACAAAGCCGATTATAATAAATTGGAAGACAAATTAAATATCATCAATGAAGAAAAAAACGTTATCAATCATATTTATATTGAGCAATTAAATTTAGAATATGATAACAATGCATTAAAAAAGAAAATGCAAAATCTATCGCTTCAAGAAAAAGAATTGCGTGAAGATGCTAAAAATTTAATTGCTAAATCAGATTCAAAAGCCGAAACAAATGATAAAGATTATGTTTTCTTATATTTCATACTACATCATTTGCCAAAAGGAATTTTAGGCTTATTATTAGCTGTAATTTTTAGTGCAGCCATGTCATCAAGTGCTTCTGGTTTAAACTCATTAGCAGCGACATCTACAATAGATATTTACAAAAGAAATAAAGAAGGTAAATCAGACAAACATTATGTTTATGCTACACAATATTTCACACTATTTTGGGGATTAGTAGCAATTGGTTTTGCTTGTATTAGTTCACTATTTGAAAACTTAATTCAATTAGTAAACATCATTGGGTCTGTATTCTACGGAACTGTTTTAGGTATTTTCCTTGTCGGATTTTATATCCAATATGTAAAAGGAAAAGCGATATTTATTGCAGCCTGTATTAGCCAATTAACAATCTTTTATATTTTCTATATTGATATAGTTAGTTTCCTTTGGTTAAACTTCATTGGAGCGATATTAACAATTATTTTATCGTTAAGTATTCAACGCTTTTTGAATAGTAAAGATTCGTTAACTGAAGCATAAAGCTAGAAGACTAATAACTCAAATAGTATACAAAAAAAGCCTTTCAATTATGAAAGGCTTTTTCTAGTACTTAAAAAAGTATATTCTTATTTTTTAGACCATTCAGCAATTGAATCGTTATTCATTTTTTCATAATCTTTGTTTCCAGCTTTAATTGCTCCTGCTAAAGATAATTTTGCAGTTTCAATAGCACCTTTTTTATCATTTAATTTTGCTTGAATTAATGATTTTTGACGTAAATACCAGAATGGAGCATCTTTACCTTTTTCAGTTAAATCAATCGCTTGATTAACCCAAGTTAAAGCTTTGTTCATATCACCGTTTGATTGAAAATAATACTGTGCAGCAGAAAAATAATCACCAGCTTTTGGTCCAGCTAAAGTTTTTTCGATGCTTGAAATTGCAGTTTCTTTTGTTGGAACTTCAATTTTAATTGGAACAATAGTTTTCTCCCATTCTAAATTTAAAGTTGCATTATCATTAGTAATATCGTTTACTGAAATAGTAAAACTTTCAATATTTCTTGATGTTGAAGCAGGTTTCACATTTACTTTAGCCGCAACTTGTGAATCATCCCATTTTTCTGGTGTTCCCCAATTGTCAGTAGTTTTGTAAAAATAGACGTCCCAACTATCTGCTTTTGGCGTTGTAAATAATGCATAAGTCCCTTTTGCTAAATCTTTACCTTCAATTTTTACATTTTCTGAAAATGTAACAGTAGTATTTGCATTTGCACCTGTTCGCCACATAGAACCATAAGGAACTAATTCTCCAAAAACTGTTCTTCCTTTTGCACTTGGACGAGAATAATTAACTTCAATAGTTGTTAAACCTACAACTTGTTCCACCTTTGAGCTAGGGCTAGATTGTGGTGTTTTTACTTGAGCAGTTGCAGCAATACTTACAAATGCTAGAACTGATAAAAATACTTTTTTCATGATATTGTTTTTTTTAATCCTACGAAATTAAACAATATTCATCAAACTTATGTTAAAGCTTTCTAAAAATTAAAATATTTTGTTTAATCTTTTTTGCAATTCATTAAACAATAATTATCTTTACAAAAAAAATAAATGAAAATCTACACCTTACATACAAAACAAAACTTACCTATTTCTTTAGATGAGGCTTGGGAATTTTTATCCAATCCAAGAAATTTAAAAACAATAACTCCTGATTATATGGGATTTGAAATACTTTCTGGAGCTGATAGGCCAATGTATCCAGGACAGCTTATTCAATATATAGTCACTCCAGTTTTAGGTATCAAAACAAAATGGGTTACAGAAATCACACACGTTGTAGATAAAAAGTTTTTTGTAGATGAACAACGTTTTGGGCCATATGCATTATGGCATCACAAACATTTTTTAAAAGAAATAGATGGCGGTGTTGAAATGGAAGATATTGTAGACTATAAAGTTCCAATGGGAATTTTAGGTCAAATGGTGCATCCTTTTGTTGTTCAACCTAAACTAAACGAAATCTTCGAATACAGAAGAAAAAAATTAATTGAAATGTTCGGAGAATTTAAAAAATAAAATCATGAAAAATATACTATTAATTGGAGGTTCATACGGAATTGGTTTAGCGTTAGCCAAAGAACTACAAGTGAACAATAACGTATTTGTAGCCAGTAGAACAAATGAAGAATTAGCAAATTTAAACGTAACTCATATTCCATTTGATGTAACAGCAGACACATTAGATACATCAAAATTACCAGAAGTTATAGATGGTTTAGTCTATTTACCAGGAAGCATTAATTTAAGACCCTTTAAAGGATTAAAAATTGAAGCCTTTGAAAACGATTTGCAAATCAATTTTATTGGAATGGTGAAGGTTATTCAAGCTCTTTTGCCTAATTTAACAGCTTCAAACCAATCTAGTATTGTTTTGTTTAGTAGTGTTGCCGCAAGTATGGGAATGCCTTTTCATACAAGTGTCGCTGCTTCAAAAGGTGCAATCGAAGGTTTTGCTAAAGCTTTAGCTGCTGAATATGCTCCAAAAATCAGGGTTAATGTAATTGCACCATCTTTAACGGATACTCCTTTAGCGGATAAATTTTTAAATAATGATGTGAAAAAGGAAAAATCTTCGGAACGTCATCCGTTAAAACGATTTGGACAACCCGAAGATATTGCTCAAATGGCAAGCTTTTTACTAAGCGAAAATAGCAGTTGGATGAGCGGTCAAATTTTACATGTTGATGGAGGAATGTCAACTTTATTAGTTAATGGATAATAAAAATAGCATTTTAAAAGTTTCAGGTTTCAAATTAATTGAATTTTCATCTGAAACAATTGAAACAAAAAAAAAACTGAAACAACTGAAACAAAGAATTGAACATGAACATATTTTGGTTTAGAAGAGATTTAAGATTAGAAGATAATGTAGGCCTTTTTCATGCTTTGAATGATGACGAAAAGGTATTACCTATATTTATTTTTGATGAAAAAATTTTATCAGAATTACCAAAAGATGATGCTCGTGTTTCCTTTATCTATGAATTAGTATCCAAAATTCAAGAAAAACTGCAAGAGAACGGAAAATCTTTAGCGGTTTTTCATGGTGAACCGAAAGCGATTTTCGAAAAATTAATTCAAGAAAATAAGATAAAAACGGTTTACACCAATCACGATTACGAACCTTATGCCAGAAAACGCGATAAGGAAATGAATCAGTTATTTAAAGACAATGAGGTAGAATTTAAAACCAGCAAAGATCAAGTTATTTTTGAAAAAAGTGAAGTCGTAAAAGAAGATGGAACTCCTTATGTAGTTTATACACCTTTTTCCAAAAAATGGAAAGAAGCTCTTTCTAAAATCAAATTAAAGCATTACAATTCTGAAGATAAGTTAAATAAAATAACCAATCACTCCTACCCTTTTTTAAGTCTAAAAGAAATTGGCTTTGACGTTTCTTCAATAAAAGTTACACCTTTTGACATCAGCAATAAAGTAATTTCAAATTATGAAGAAACTCGTAATTTTCCAGCTTTAAATGGAACTTCAATGCTGGGAACTCATTTGCGTTTTGGAGCTGTTTCAATTCGAAAAATGGTAAATCATGCTTCAACTTTTCAAAATGAAACGTTTTTAAAAGAATTAATTTGGAGAGAGTTTTTCATGCAAATTTTATGGCATTTTCCTCATACAGTAAATTCGAGTTTTAGACCAAAATACGATGCTATAAAGTGGAAAAATAATGAAGAATTATTTGAAAAATGGTGTCAAGGAAAAACAGGTTACCCAATGGTAGACGCTGGAATGAGAGAACTAAACAAAACAGGTCACATGCACAATCGTGTACGAATGGTTGTAGCCAGTTTTCTATGTAAACACCTACTAATCGATTGGAAATGGGGTGAAACTTATTTTGCTCAAAAACTATTAGATTATGAACAATCGAGTAATGTTGGAAATTGGCAATGGGCAGCAGGCTCAGGTGTTGATGCAGCTCCTTATTTCAGAATATTTAATCCAACAGAACAAATTAAGAAGTTTGATAAAGACTTAAAATACATCAAAAAATGGGTTCCTGAATTGGAAACTCTTCATTACCCAAAACCAATTGTTGACCATAAAGAAGCTAGAGAACTTTGTTTAAAAACTTACAAAGAAGTTTTAGGATAAAGTTTTCCCCTCCTTTGGAGGGGTGCCCAAAGGGCGGGGTGGTAAAACTAATCATTAACACCAAAATTCTCAATCACAAAACCCTCAAGTTCCTTCAAAACATTTTCTAAATCATGTTTTATTCTTAAATCTGAAACTCTAAATATTTTTAAACCCACAGATTTTAAGAATTCTTCTCTTTTAATATCATAATCTTCTTTATTATTATGACTTGATCCGTCAATCTCGATTACTAAACCTAATGCTTTTACATAGAAATCAACAATATAATTACCTATAACTCTTTGTCTATCAAAATCTATAGAATGAAACTGTTTTCTATTAACATGCTTCCAAAAAACCACTTCAGAAAAAACTCCTGCTTTTCTTAAACCTCTTGCTCTTAATTTTAATTTAGGATTGTAAGGTAAATTTTCTACAAAATTTCTTCTAATAGGAACTCCATTTATATTAGTTAGTATTTCAATTGAATTCATATATGAAATTTAAAAAATATTTAATTATAATTCTAACTTCCCCCTCCTTTGGAGGGGTGTCTGAAAGACGGGGTGGTTTTCTAAATTTCAAAATTAGTAATAAATTTCAATAAAAGAACCACCCCACCCTACGGGCACCCCTCCAAAGGAGGGGAAATATTAACTACTTCAAATTCTTAATAATTTCAGCATTTAACTCGTTAAAATGTTTTACTAAAATATTCGCTTTCGACAAATCTTGATCTTTGGAATGTAAACTATCATAGCCAATACAATAAATATTTGCAGCAACAGAAGCCTCTATTCCGTTTGTGCTGTCTTCTATGACGATACAATTCTCTTTTGGAGCAATAGATAATCTAGCTGAATGCTCAAAAATAGCTGGATGTGGTTTTGATTTTGGAAAATCTTCTCCTGAAACTTTGTGCGTAAAATATTGATTCAAGTTAAAACGATTAAAAACTCTATCAATCGTGACTTTTGAAGCTGATGACGCTAAGATTAACTGAATTCCGTTGGCATGTAAATCTTTGATCAAATCTTCTACTCCTTCAATTAAATATAAATCTTCTTTGGTATCAAAAGCATCATTAAAAATACTTCTTTTTGTCTGAATTAAATCTTCAACTTCATGATGTAAATTAAATTGAGCTTTTATTTTTTGGAAAACATTTCGAGTTGAATTTCCTGTATAAGTTCTATACAACTCATCTGAAACCTCAATATTTAGTTGTTGAAAATGTTGAAAATATGCATACTGATGAACGGGTTCTGTGTCAACAATTACGCCATCCATATCAAAAATTACAGTTTGTACCATTGTAGTGTTGTTTTGCCAAAGGTACATTCTACAAAAGATTTTTAAAAATTATATTAAACCTTTTTGTATATCTTTAGTCTTATCAACAAATGATTTAAAACTTGCAAGACGAAAAAGCATTTTTATCGGAATTATCAAACCCTAAAACGCAAAATGATGCGTTCAAAAAGCTATTGGAGTTATATCAAAAGCCTTTATATTTCCACATACGTAACATTGTTTTAAACCATGATGATACTGATGATGTACTTCAAAATACCTTTATAAAAGTGTTTTCAAATGTGAAGAATTTTAAAGGTGATAGCAAATTATATTCTTGGATGTATCGAATTGCCACAAATGAATCGTTGACGTTTTTACAGCAGAAAGCTAAGAAAAGTGGTATTTCTAATGAAGAAGTTCAAAGTAAAGCTATAAATAATTTAGAAAGTGATGTTTATTTTGAAGGTGATGAAATTCAATTAAAGTTACAGAAAGCTATTGCTATTTTGCCAGAAAAACAACAATTGGTCTTTAAAATGAAATATTTTGAAGAAATGAAATACGAAGAAATGTCGCAAATTCTTGATACTTCGGTTGGTGCCTTAAAAGCAAGTTATCATATTGCTTCTAAAAAAATCGAAGAATTTTTAAAATCAAATTAAACCATTTACAAAAAACACAGTCTTATATATATGAAAGATTTTAATCTAAATAATGAAAAAATAGAAACAGGATTTAAAGTCCCTGAAGGATATTTTGAACAATTTGAAAGCAAAATGCTAAATCAATTAGTTGTTGAAAATGAACCTAAAGTCATTTCGTTGTGGCAAAACAAAAGAGTTTGGATGACTAGTATAGCTGCTGTTTTATTAGTTTCAATTGCGTTACCTATTTATTTTTCAATGAATAACACGACAACGAATGTAGTTGAAGATGAAACTATTGAGACTTATTTGGCTATGCAACCAGTTATGACAAATTATGAAATTGCAACCGAATTAACCAATGAAGATTTTGCATCTCTTGAAGAAAGTTTAGCTTTAAATGATGATGCTGTAGAATTATATTTAGAACAAAATTATCAAAATGTTGATTTATATTTAAACGAATAAAAAAATGAGAAAGTTTATTACACTAATGGTTATTTTGTTTTCGATGGTATCGATTGCACAACCTAGCAAAGAAAAAATAGAAAAAGTAAAAGCTTTAAAAGTAGCCTATATTACTAAAGAATTAAGCCTTACCTCTTCTGAAGCTGAAAAGTTTTGGCCTATTTACAATGCTTATGACGAAAAACAATTTGAATTACGTCATAACAAAATGAGAACTATCATGAAAAAATACAAAGATGATGGTTTAGATAAACTGAATGACAAAGAAGCAGCAACTATTCTTTCAGAAATGGAATCTATTGATGAAGAATTATTAACTTTAAGAAAGAAATTTGTTAAAGAAGCTAAAGAAATTATTGGTGCCAAAAAAGTATTACAACTCAAAAAAGCAGAAGAAGATTTTACAAGAACTCTATTTAAGCAGTATAGAGGAAAAGATAAAAAATAAATTAGGTTAGTTTATTAAAAAAATCCCGTTTGGTTTTACAACTAAACGGGATTTTTGATTTATTAGTTTTTAACTTTATTCTTCAGTCTTATCAATACTTTTTATTTTTTTCGAATCAATCAAGTTATTAATTTCTTCTAAAGAATTTTTTATTATTGCTGAATTTGATTTAGAAATAAGCAATACGCTTTTTGATTTTAACTCACTATAATCAGAATTTGGATGATTATTGATAAGCTTAGAAAAATACTCTGAAATACTTTCAGCATATACTTTTTTTCCATTTTCTGAAAAAGCATTTTCACTATTAACTAAGTCAAGATAATAAGTATAGTTACTAATTAAAGTACTAATATTTGAATCTAATACTCTTTTTGTAGATTCAGAATCAGGATCATCAACACTTTTTAATATTTCTTCATTTCCCAATTTGAAATAAGATAATTGTAATTCTAATCCAAACTTATAAGTTTCTAAATATTCAAGTTCATAAGTATATTTATCTTTTTTGTCAAGAATATCATAAATATCAGTCATATCTTTCCATACTGTAAAAAAACTTTGTGCTACTTCATTTTTATGTTTAACTCCTAATTCATTATCTTGTAACACTACATTAAAGTTTTCTGTATCAGTAAGCTTTTCGACAATAGCTTTAGTTTCAGGATTATTAAAATTTGGTAATTCTTCATCTTCATTATAACCAAACCTTAGTTCTGTAACTGCATCCCGATAATCATCAGTTGACCAAAATCTTTTATCCATTGGAAATTTATGATCTTCATTATTACATGCTATGAATGCTACAAAAAGAATTAGCATTAACTTATTAATTTTCATATACTTTAATTTTTGGATTTTTGAAATTATTTAATGTTAAGAGTGAACTGTCGATAGTTTTTTGATATTCAATTTGTTTATTATAAATAAAGCTATGATGAGTATCATAATCATACTTTATTTGAAACTTCCTTTCTTCAAGTTCAATTTCTTCAACTATTATATTAATTTCTTTTTTAGAAATTTTTTCAAATGTAGAAATTTTTTCTTTAGCTTTCCTAGCAAATAATTCAGTTATTTTAAAATGATATAATTCATGCTTTAGTAAATCTTTAAACCTTGATTCTTTATTATAAACAAAAGAACTAGATGGGTGAAAATATGAAATTATTGAAACACTATCTTTTTCATATTCAACTTCTATACTAGTAACTACATAAGCAAAATATTTACTGCCAAATAATTCTTTTTGAAAGAGTTCAATTCCTTTAAATTTTTTAAAATCAATGTTGTTGTAATCTTTATAAGGAATTGGCTTTTCATAATTTAAGTAATTCGTATGGCTTAACGTAAGAATACCTATTATTATAACAATAAATGATGCTATTATATATTTAAAAGTAACTTTAAAATTTAGTTTTGGTCTTTTAAGAAGTTTTATATAATAAAAAAACTCCAATAAGAATAAAGGTATATATAGTATGCTTAAAGCAATAAGAACTATTTTTTCATTACTCATTCTTTATTGGAGTTTATCTATTTAATTCTCTTGTTTACTTCAAACTAGCCAAACTTTGCTCTATTGTAGCAATCTTAGCTAAAGCATCAGCTTCTTTGTTACGTTCGTTTGCAATAACTTGTTCTGGTGCACCAGCAACGAATTTCTCATTTTTTAATTTACCTTGAACCGATTTTAAGAAACCTTGTGTGTATTTTAATTCTGCTTCTAATTTTTCAATTTCAGCAGCTACATCAATATTTCCTGCAATTGGGATAAAGTATTCATTTGATTTTACTCTGTAAGTCAATGTTCCTTCTACAGCTTCTGTAACGTATTCTAGATTTTCGATGTTTCCTAATTTTAGAATTACAGCATCAAAATTTGTGGCTACTTTTTCGTTGTTGATTATTTTTAAATCTATAACGTCTTTGAAAGCAATATTCTTCTCTTTACGAATCGTTCTAATTCCAGAAATAACTTCAGCAGCAAAATCAAATTCAGCGATTAAATCAGCATTTGTATCTTTCATTGTTGGCCAAGTAGAAACAATTAATGCTTCTTCTGGAGTTCTTTCTGCAATATATTGCCAAATTTCTTCCGTTAAGAAAGGCATGAATGGATGTAATAATTTCAAATTAGCTTCTAACAATTCAATGGCTTTGTCAAACGTTGCTTTGTCTATTGGTTGTTGGTAAGCTGGTTTAATAATTTCTAATAACCATGAACAGAAATCGTCCCAAACTAATTTATATATGTTCATTAAAGCGTCAGACAATCTGTATTTTTCAAAGTTATCTTCGATTTCCGCTAAGGTTTGTTGCAGCTTAGCTTCATACCAATCAATTGCAATTTTAGAAGCTTCTGGCTGAGGAATATCAGCTACTTCCCAACCTTTGATTAGTCTGAACGCATTCCAAATTTTATTCGCGAAAGCTTTACCATTATTACATAACTCTTCATCAAACATGATGTCGTTTCCGGCTGAAGCACTTAAAAGTAATCCAACACGAACTCCATCTGCACCAAATTTTTGAATTAATTCTAATGGATCAGGAGAATTTCCTAATGATTTTGACATCTTACGACGTTGTTTATCACGAACTAAACCTGTTAGGTATACATTGTTGAATGGTTTTTTTCCAGTGTATTCATAACCTGCAATAATCATACGTGCTACCCAGAAAAATAAAATATCTGGACCAGTAACTAAATCATTTGTAGGATAATAATAGTTGAATTCTTCATTTTCTGGATCCATTATTCCTCCAAAAACAGCCATTGGCCATAACCATGATGAGAACCAAGTATCTAAAGCATCAGCATCTTGCTTCAAGTTGGCAGTGGTCAGTGATGAGTTGGCAGTTTTTTCTTTGGCTAAAATTAATGCTTCTTCAATATTTTCTGCAACTACAAAATCTTCTTTTCCATCACCATAGAAATACGCTGGAATTTGTTGTCCCCACCAAAGTTGACGCGAAATGTTCCAATCACGAATATTTTCTAACCAATGACGGTATGTATTGTTGAATTTACTTGGATATAATTTAACTTCTTCTGTTTCTAAAACTGCTTTTATAGCTGGTTTTACTAAATCTTCCATTTTAAGGAACCATTGATCTGATAATCTTGGTTCAATAACTGCTTTAGTTCTTTCTGAAGTTCCAACTTTATTCATGTGGATTTCAGTTTTTACCAAAACGCCACTTGCTTCTAATTCTTTGGCAACTTCTTCACGAGCTAAAAATCTATCTTGTCCTTGAAAATGTAAACCGAAACTGTTTAACGAAGCATCTTCATTAAAAATATCGATGATTTCAAGATTGTGCTTGTTTCCTAATTCTTTATCGTTAACATCATGAGCTGGAGTTACTTTTAAGCAACCTGTTCCAAATTCGATATCCACATATTCATCTTCAATAATAGGAATAACTCTATTACAAATAGGAACTATTGCTTTTTTACCTTTTAAATGTGAAAAACGTTCATCATTTGGATTGATACATATTGCAGAATCTCCAAAAATAGTTTCTGGACGTGTTGTCGCAATAGTTAAAACATCGTTTGTACCTTCTACTTTATAGTTGATATAGTATAATTTACCTTGACGTTCTTCGTGAATTACTTCCTCATCAGACAAAGTTGTTTTTGCTTCTGGATCCCAATTTACCATACGGTAACCGCGATAAATCATTCCTTTATTGTATAAATCCACAAAAGATTTAATTACAGAAGCTGACATATCTGGGTCCATAGTAAACTTCGTTCTGTCCCAATCACATGAACATCCTAATTGTTTTAGTTGCTCAAGAATAGTTCCTCCATATTTGTCAGTCCAATCGTAAGCGTGTTTTAAGAATTCTTCTCGCGTTAAATCAGCTTTATTAATTCCTTCTGATTTTAGTTTGGCTACAACTTTAGCTTCTGTTGCAATCGATGCATGATCTGTTCCAGGAACCCAACAAGCATTGAATCCTTTTAAACGCGCACGACGAATTAAAACATCTTGAATGGTATTGTTCAACATATGACCCATATGAAGTACTCCTGTCACGTTTGGTGGAGGAATTACTATTGTATAAGGAGTTCTGTCGTCTGGCTTAGAATGAAAATACTTGTTTTTCATCCAGTAATCGTACCATTTTTGTTCTACTTCTTTTGCGTTGAATTGAGCTGGAATCATATTTTTTGTTATCTGTTGTCTGTTATTTAAAAATTTGTTGTCCATTACAAAAGGTTTATGAAAACTTTCTAGCCCTGACAGTAATGGCATCCTTTTTTGAAAAAAAAGATATAATGAATGGCAGGAATATGGTTTCTAAAAATGCCCAAGCCTTAATGCTCCAAAAATAGAGAAAATTGAGTTTGGTATTGTTTTTGCAATTAACTATTTGCAAAAGTAACGATATAAGCTAAAATAAAAAAAGTTAATTTGTTTGTATTTTTTGCAAAAGTGTTTAATTTTACAATAATTAAAAAAATAATATGATGAAAAATTTACTTAATTTAATTGCAGTTTTGTTTATTTCAACGGTTGCCTTTGCTCAAGGCCCAAAGATTGAGTTTAAAGAAGAAACAATTAATTATGGAACGGTTACTAGAGGTGAAGATGATGGTAAGCGTAAGTTTGAATTTACGAATACTGGTGATGCACCTTTAGAAATTAAAAATGTTAAATCTACTTGCGGTTGTACGGTTCCTACTAAACCATCTGCTCCTATTATGCCTGGGAAATCTGACTTTATTGAAGTTCAATATAACATGAATCCTGGACCAATTAGTAAATCGATTACGGTTGAAAGTAATGCAGTGAATGTTCCTAGCGGAATGGTTACCTTGAGAATTAAAGGTACAGTTGTTGAGAAAAAAGAAGTCAATCTTCTTGAAAAAAAGAAATCAATTTTAGAACAATAAATAAATAAGCCTCATTAATTTGAGGCTTTTTTTATATCAGTTTTTTAAGGTAAAAAATGACTTCAATTATTTTACCTTCTCGCTCAACTTCCATTTTTATTTTTTTCCCATCTTCGGATTGGAATAAATCATTGATTTTTTGAATGGTATAGTTATATGCTTTTCTGTTATTTATACTAATTATTTTATCCTCTGGTAATAAACCAACATTTGCTGCAGGTGAATTAATTCTTACATTAGACACAACAAAGGTTGGTTTTAATATAAATCTATAATTATATCTATATTCAGAATTATTTTTAACATATTCTATTGCATTAACTTCAGAACTTGCTGAGTTTAATCTTATTTCTTCTTTAATAGGCTCTATTCCCGAATGCTGAACTTCAATTCCAGACATATTATAGTTGAATAAATTAGTATAGGATTGATTTTTCTTCAAATACAACAACTCCTCTTTGTAATCAATAAATAAATGAAACCGTTTTAATAATTCACCACCAATTGAACCATTTCTGCCAAAGATTAAATTTATATTATTAAAAGATATTGAATCGGGATAGGCAACCAAGACTTCTTTAAATTCAAAATTTGAAAATTGCAGTTTTTCAATTCTAGCTCTTTTTCCATGTATTTCTCCAGCCAGTCCAAACCCTAGATAATCCTGTAAAAATTGTTCAGGTATTTTTAATGAATCATTTTTAAAAACCCATAAACCATCACTAAGACCCGTATCTAATAATAGTTTAAGTGGTGAATTTTTATCATTAAATGTTGAATTAATTTCAACATATGGCTTATTGTTTATTAAATCTATTTTAAGTTTTGAAAATTTTCTAAACTTTCTTTTTTTTAAATAATTTCTGTTTTTATGTATAATGATTTTCTTTCTATCATAATCAATTTCAATTAATTTATCTCTAAAAAAACTATATCCAATTATTCCATTTACTTCTTTTCCTAACTTACTAATAAAGTTAATATTGTTCTCGTTTAAAATTAGAACAGTAAAATCATTATCTTCGAATTCTCTTATTTTTAATTTATTATTAGATGAAATTAATGCGTCAATAGTTTCTCCAGATCCAACTCCAGATATTTTAGTTTTTATAGGGTTAAAAAGCTCAATACTATCATTACTAGGAAAACTGAATAGTATATTTTTTTCTGTACCAGTATCCAAAATAACTTTAAGATTAACAGCATTTATTTGTACATCTAAAATTATTAAGTTGTTTGAAAAGTCGAAAGGGATAGAAATTTTATCTTTATCTGAGTGCCAAAGATTATCAACTTGACTAATAGCTATATTTGAAACAAGTAAAAGCAAAATCAAAACCCTCGTTTTATACATATATCTATTAGTTTTCATAAAGTTAATAAAGTAATTTGATAATTGAGCATTTTAAAACCAACATTCATGTTTTATTTTAAAAAAAAGTTGCAATTTTGTATTTTAAAAAAAAAACTTAAGATGCCAAAAATTTCAAAAAAAGGATCACAAATGCCTGAATCACCGATAAGAAAATTGGTGCCTTATGCAGAAATTGCAAAGAAAAAAGGAAATAAGGTTTATCACTTAAATATTGGTCAACCAGACATTAAAACTCCACAAGTAGCCCTTGATGCTGTTAAAAATGCGAATATTGAAGTATTAGAATACAGTCACTCTGCTGGTTTTGAAAGCTATAGAGAGAAACTTTCAAAATATTATAAAAATCAAAATATACCTATTGATACACAAAATATCATCATAACTACTGGTGGTTCTGAAGCTTTACTTTTTGCTTTAGGAAGCACTATGGATGTTGATGATGAAATTATTATTCCTGAACCATTTTACGCTAATTATAATGGTTTTTCTGTTGCTTCTGGTGTTAAAGTAGTTCCTGTTATTTCAAGTATTGAAACTGGATTTTCTTTACCTCCGATTGAAGATTTTGAAAAATTAATTACACCAAGAACCAAAGCAATTTTAATTTGTAATCCAGGAAATCCAACTGGATATTTATATTCTGAAGAGGAAATAAATCAACTGGCAAAAATTGTAATTAAACACGATTTGTTTTTGATTGCTGATGAAGTTTATAGAGAGTTTACTTATGATGGTTTTAAGCACTATTCTGTAATGAATGTAAAAGGATTAGAAAACCATGCAATAATGATTGATTCTGTTTCTAAACGTTTTAGTATGTGTGGCGCAAGAATTGGATGTATTGTTTCTAAAAACACAGAAGTAATGGCTGCAGCCATGAAATTTGCTCAAGCTAGATTAAGTCCTCCAACATATGCACAAATTGCTAGTGAAGCAGCTTTAGATACACCACAAAGTTATTTTGATGAAGTTATTGAAGAATATAAAGAAAGACGAGATATACTAATTGAAGAATTATTAAAGATAGAAGGCGTTCAAGTTGCTACTCCAAAAGGTGCCTTTTACTGTATTGCTAAATTACCAATTGTTAGTGCAAATGACTTTGCTCAATGGTTACTAGAATCGTATGATTTAAATGGAGAAACTGTAATGGTTGCTCCTGCTGCAGGTTTTTATTCTTCCCCTAATGTTGGATTAGATGAAGTTAGAATTGCTTATGTTCTTAAAAAAGAAGATTTAGTAAAATCGGTTCAAATTCTTAAAGAAGCAATAAAAGCTTATAATAAGATATAATATATTATACAAATTTAAAAAAAGCCCTAAAAAGGGCTTTTTTTTTTGAGCTAATACTTAACTGATTTCGAGTAAAACATTTAGGTTTTATTATAAAAGCAATAAGGCTTTCTCAGTTGAGAAAGCCTTATTTTTATTGATTTTATTTAAAGTCTATTATCGTTTTAATGA
>NZ_CAXBGY010000006.1:0-174087 GCF_963975515.1 uncultured Flavobacterium sp. | reverse complement strand
AATAAATATGAATCACAAGCAACAACACCTGATACAGGAGCTAAAACTGGGGCTGGTGTAATAGAAACAGTACAACTCATCGTAGCTGTACAACCATTATTATCAACCACAACAGTATATGTTCCAGCTTGATTAACAGATAATGTATTTGTAGTTTCTGGTAAAGTAACCGTCCCTAAAGTCCATGTGTATGTTACATCGGCATCAACAAAATTGATTGGAGTAACCTGTACAGTACCTGATCCATTTTGACAAATACTAAAGTCATTTGTTAATGTAAACTGAGGTGTTAAATCTTGAACTACTAAATTAAAAGTAGTTGTTTGATAACAACCGCTAGTAACATTCTCAATTCTAACAAAAATTGGCTCTAAGTTCTGAATAACATTTGTATAACTATCAGGAGCTAGAATAGGATTTACATCATTTTCTGCATCAGATTGATTTGTATAATATGTAACCGTATAATCTGCTGGATTTAATGCATCTAGAATTGGAACTGAATTTTGAGTTAAATCAAAAGTTGAGTAACCTAGAGAATTACAAGCTATTAAATTATCAGATACTCCTATTGTAAATGGATCATAATACTCTATAGTAATTGAGTCTGTTGCAGCACAAGTTGTACCAGTATATTGAGCAGCTATAGAATATGTCCCTTCTTCCGTTACCACCAAGTTTGGTCCAGTTTCACCAGCTATAGGCCCAGAAGCATTTGACCATTGAAATGTATAATTAGCAGTATTTAAACCACTTACTATAGTGTAAGAATCTCCTACACAAAGGGCATTTCCGTTTGCTTCTAAGAAGTCATTCCCAAGTTCAATGTTACCTACATTAAAACTATTAGCTTCTAAAAACACTCCAGAATCATACGAATTATCACCATTATCAGCAATTACCATTTTGATATGATATAAAGTCAAAGGAACAACTGTAGATTGAGCTGTGAACTCAACTGTTTGACCTTGGAAATTAGTTGCTGCTGTAGCAGGATTAGTCCCGTTAAAAACATCGAAATATTGTGGATTGACTGAAGGACATCCAGCATTAAAAGCATTATCCCTAACGGTAACAACTGAGATAGGTGTTGTTGTTGCAGGAACAAATGCTAAATTAGAAACTGTATTTGTTACTGTATTTGTCAAAATAAAAGCAAAAGAATCTGAAAAAGAACATTGAAAAGTTCCATATTCTTCAGATGCAAACATAAAATTAAAACTTATTTGATCAATCAATGGCACAAAGTCAAATTCAATAACTGATGCATTTCGAGAGTTTAAAGTAACTCCAGAAGCTGCTAAAATTGTTTCCAACTCGGTATCTCCTGTCCAAGCTTGATTTCCATCGCCCATAAGCGAATCATTAGGCCCAGAAACCCTCATTGCATTTCCTGTTGTCATAACAATTCCATTTGAAAAAGGTAAAATACCCGGAGAATTTTCTTGAAAATATGCAATACCATTAGTTGATCCAAAATTATTTGTATTTCCTGTCTTCCACGTTATGTTCGTTACTTGAGCACAAGGGGAGTTAATTAATACATCTGTTACCAATTGTGGAACTGTATATGTTGTATTGTCTAATGTTATAGGTGGAGAACCTATACACAAATCAAAATTAGAAAATTGACCTGTTGTTGCAGTATCTGTATAAACTCTAATTAAATATGTAGTTCCTGGAGTTAAACCAGCAATAGTACCACTATTTGGTAAATTACATGCTACTTGTGTTAAAGAGCCACAAGAAGCACCTGAATAAACCACAAAATTTAAATTAGTATTAGTTCCTGTTATATTATTTAAAGATATAATGTGGGTTGAATTTGCTGCTGTAAATTGAAACCAAACATCATCATCTGCAGTACCTCCACATGTTTTTGGCTCTGGAGAGGCTGTTGCGCTTGTTACCGAACCTGCAACAAATAATGCACAATCGTTAGCTGCATTTACTGGCGCAATGATTGGTGTTGCACAACTATCGTTAGATGGTGTTGGCGGTGGAACACTTACACAAACATTAAATGTTGTAGTTTGTAATAAAGCTGCTGTTGCCGTATAAACTCTAATAAAATATACTTGTCCTGGAATTAATCCAGTTAAATAACTAAAATCTGGATTACTACAGAATACTTGAGTTAAATTTCCACAAGGATTAGTTGTATTAGTAGAAGTGTAAATTACATGATTAAGGTCTAATGTAGAACCTGCTATATTTTGCAAACTAATTGTATGTATTGCTTGAGTTGCAGTAAAAGAAAACCAAACATCATCATCGGCAGAACCTATACATGCGTTTGCTTGAGAAGAAGGTGTCGCACCAACAACTGTTCCTGCTGTGATTTGAGCACACGAACCATCAATATTTACAGGCACTGATGTAGCAGTATCACAATTATCATTTACTGGTGGTGTTGGTGGGGTTATACATGAGGTATTCAGTGTAAATGTTCCTACTGTAGTATTATTAACTCCAAATACATAAATATAGTACAATGTTCCTGGTATTGTTACAACTTGAATTTCAGATTGCAATCCACATGAATTATCATTTCCTGCGACACAAGTAAATGTACCACAACTTCCGGTTAAAACTTGAATTTTTGTATTAAAAGCAGATCCACATAATGAAAAAGTTACAACATCTCCATTACCTGCAAAACTATACCAAACTCCAGGTGAAGTATTTGATGCCGTTCCACAAAAAGCAGTTGACGCTCCTACATTTGTTGAGCCTTGTGTTGTTCCTGCAAATGTACTCCCACAGGTTACAGGTATTGCATTTGCACACAAATTGTTTGGAGCAGGACAAAATGTTTGAGTTAAAGCTGTACTATTTCTAAAGCAGTTTACATCTTGATCATTTTGAAGATTTATAGTAACTGGTGTATTATTTGGAAAAGGACCAAATTGCATTGTTCCAGCCGTTGTTATTGTCTGTGTTGTTGATGCAGGTGTTGTTGTTCCAGAAACTGAAGTTGCAGAACCTAAATTCGTTACATTAGCAGTTACAAAGAAAGTATCTGTTCCGCTAGAACAATTTGAAACCATTGCATATGATGCTGTTAGGTTTGTACAAGTATTTTCAACTATTGTTAATGTATAAGGAACACTTTGATTTGTTGCATTTGTTCCCCATGAAGATATCACAACAAAATAAGTTTGCCCTAATGTTTGGGTAAAAGTTACCGAGTCCTGAGTATTTGTACCATTTCCAGCTGTACTACCTGCAAAACAACTTACGCCTACATTTGCGCAACTGGTATATACAAATAGACCCGACCAAGTTGAATTTGTTGAAGAAGAAATAGTAACTGGATTATTAGAAGTCGCTGTAAATTCATAGAATACATCATCTCCATCTAAATATGGCCCTGTTGTTCCACAACCAGATGAACCTGGACTTCCACTATAATCATCTCCATATCCAGAAGTATTATCGGTAGTAGTATAAGGACCAGTTGAAAGATCTGGAACTATTATTGGTGCGCCACAAGTTTCTCCTAATGAAACAGTACAAAAGTTAAAAGGGCCTATCCATTGACTATTTGTTCCAGAAGTACATTTTGCTTTAACATAAAAATCATAACATGTTCCTTGTGTTAATGTTGTTACTGTATATGGATTAGAAGTAACTAATGTTCCTGTTCCTGTTGGAGTGGCTCCTGTAGCTACAATTTCAACTTCCCATTGAGAAGCACCACTTGGATTGTCCCAACCTAAAGTTGCACCCGTTAATGTTGGGTTAGTTACTGTTTGAACTGTAGGATCTAAACATTGCTCCACGACACTTACATCATCAACAATCCAACGGTCACCATTGTCATTTGTCATTACAAAGGCTACGTATACTGGTTGCCCAACATAAGAAGCTGGAAATTGAACTACTTTTTCTTCACAAATATCATAAACAACATTTAATTCTGTTTCATTCCACGTCTGAATAGTTGTAAATGAAGCCGCATTTGTCTGTGAAGTAGTAGATACTCGAATAGTATAGATACTTCCAAAATTTGCTGCTAGTGTTTGTTTTGTAGAAAAATGTAATTGACCATTAGTTGGTATTGTTACTTGAGGTGTTACCAACCAGTCTTCTGCGAAAGTTCCATCTGTAACATTTTCTCTACTTACATAAGCAGAACGTCCATTACAAGAGTTTGGAGCTGGAATCACTCCCCAAGATTGAGCGGTTCCTATTCCATTATCAAAAACTTTCCAGTTCCCTGAAGTTAATGCCCAGTTTCCTGTAGCTAAGTTTGGTATAGTTGTTCCTTCAAAATCTTCAGTTAGCTGCGAATGGCCAATAAAAGAGAAGAACAACATCACAAAGAGTAAGGTAATTTTTTTCATTATTTATTATTGTTTGGTTTGATTTAGACCCACAAGTTAAGAAATTATTAACAAAATGTAATTAATTAATGGTGTAAATAACAATTTTGAGTGTATATGTTATATTTTTAAATGTGTGTTTATGTACTTAGAATTAATTTTAATAAAAACTTTTATATATTTGACAAGTAATCAATAAGTATACAACTTGAAAACCAAAATATATTTTGCTTCCGACCAACATTTTGGCGCTCCAACTCCTGAATTAAGCTTTCCTAGAGAACAAAAATTTGTAGCATGGCTAGATGAAGTAAAAAAAGATGCTGAAGCTATTTTTTTGTTAGGTGATTTATTTGATTTTTGGTTTGAATATAAAACGGTTGTACCTAAAGGTTTTGTACGTGTTTTAGGGAAATTAGCTGAAATTAGAGACTCAGGAGTTCCAATTTATTTTTTTGTAGGCAATCACGATTTATGGATGCATGATTATTTTGTAAAAGAATTAAATATTCCTGTTTATCATGACAACAAAGAATTCACCTTTAATGGCAAAACTTTTTTAATTGGTCATGGTGACGGAAAAGGTCCAGGAGATAAAGGCTACAAAAGAATGAAACGTGTTTTTACAAATCCTTTTTCTAAATGGATTTTTCGTTGGTTACATCCTGATATTGGTGTAAAATTAGCACAATATCTATCCGTTAAAAACAAGCTAATTTCAGGTGATGAAGATGTGAAATTTTTAGGCGAAGAGAATGAATGGCTAGTACTTTATGCAAAACGAAAGCTAGAAACTAAACATTATGATTACTTCATATTTGGACACAGACATTTACCGATGATTATTGATGTTGGTGAAAATTCTAAATATGCAAATCTTGGAGATTGGATTGGCTATTTTACATATGGCGTTTTTGATGGTGAAAAATTCGAATTGAAGAAATTTGAAAATTAATTCTCATTTTCCAAATCCTCAACATCTTTTTCTAAATCAAGTTTTCTGAAATTTGGCAAGGCAAAACCTGTAAAAGTAACGGTAAGCAAAGTCATAATTCCACCAAAGACTACTGCATTTACTACACCCATTAATTTGGCTGTTAATCCACTTTCAAAAGCCCCTAATTCGTTTGATGAACCTACGAAAATAGAATTCACAGAGGCAACTCTTCCTCGCATGTGATCAGGTGTGTGTAGTTGTAGAATTGTATTTCGAATAACTACGGAAACACCATCAAAAACACCACTTAAGAACATCGCTAAAACGGAAATCCAGAATATTTCAGAAAGACCAAATACGATAATACAAATTCCGAACATAAAAATAGCTCCTAATAATTTGATTCCGGCTTTTCTATTTAGAGAAATATAAGCTGAAAAAAGCATCATTAAAAAAGAACCCAAAGCTGGTGCAGCTCGTAAAACGCCAAAACCCTCTGAACCTACTTTTAATATGTCTTGAGCAAAAATGGGTAACAAAGCCACTGCTCCACCAAATAAAACAGCAATCATATCTAAAGAAATCGCCCCTAAAATTGTTTTATTGGTAAATACAAAATTCAATCCTTCTTTTAAACTTTTGAAGATAGGTTCTCCGATTTTTGGATTTAAAATTGGTTTACTTTCAATTTTCGATAGCATGATCAAAGCCATAATCGAAAAAGCAAAAACCAAACACAAAGACCAATGAACTCCTATAAAACTAATAGAAACACCTGCCAAAGCTGGCCCAAACATGGATGCTAATTGCCATGTAGAACTACTCCAAGTAGCCGCATTTGGGTATACTTTTTTAGGAACAATTAAAGACAATAATGAAAAAATAGTTGGCCCTAAAAAAGAACGCACTAACCCACCTAAAAACACCAAAGCATATACAGTATACAAAACTGTATTTAAGGATAAGTCTTCTGTAAATTGAGGAACAGTTATTAAAAACAAGCCTAAACTCACTACAGAAAAACCAAGAATACATTTGACTAATAATTTCTTCTTTTCACTTTGATCTACAATATGTCCTGCAAATAAAGCCATTGAAACAGCAGGAATAATTTCCATTAAACCTATAATTCCTAATGATAATGGATCTTTTGTAAGACTATAAACTTCCCATTCTATGATAACAAATTGCATTGACCATGCAAAAACCATTGCAAATCGCATTAAAAGAAAAAAATTAAACTCTTTATATCGTAAAGCCGCGTAAGGATCTTTTTTTGCCATAATATTTTCAGCGAAAGCTGAAATCTTTTCAATTAATTATCAACTCTTAAATCTCGTAATCTTAATTGCAAACTCACATTTCCATTCCATTCATTTTCTTCTATGGAATACACTACATCAAATGGATTGAAGTTTTTTGTTAGTTCTAATTTATTTCCAATTCCAAAGCCGATTGCTCCTATTCCTTCTGAATCTTTATGTTTCAAAAACAAACGCAAATGTTCGTCTACTTTACCCATTGGCTTTCCGTGACCTGAATCCATAACATTTTTAGTTAAGAAAATAGGATGCATATTTTGCGGACCAAAAGGTTCAAACTGGTCTAAAATGCGTACAAATTTCGGATTAATTTCTGAAAAATCAATCTCAGCGTCAATAGAAATTTCAGGAATTAACAAATCAGGATGAATGGTTTCTTTAACTGTTTTTTCAAAAGCATTCTTGAAATTTTCATAATTTTCTTCCTTCATAGTCATTCCTGCAGCATACATATGACCTCCAAATTGTTCTAAATGTTCTGAACAAGCTTCTAAGGCATTATATACATCAAAATCTTTAACCGAACGAGCTGAAGCCGCTAATTTATCGCCACTTTTTGTAAATACAATAGTTGGTCTATAATGTTTTTCAATCAATCTTGAAGCTACAATTCCAATGACTCCTTTGTGCCAATCTTCTTGATAAACTACGGATGAAAATCGATTTTCTTCTTGATTATTTTCTATTTGAAGTAAGGCTTCTTTTGTAATTTGTTGGTCTAAACCTCTTCTATCGGTGTTAAATTCTTCAATTTCTGACGCAAATTCTGTGGCTTGTTCTAAATTAAATTCTGTTAATAATTGAACTGCGTAATTTCCGTGTTTGATTCTTCCTGCAGCGTTAATTCTGGGTGCAACTACAAAAACAACATCCGTAATGGTTAGACTTTTCTTTTTTATGTTTTGAACCAACGCTTGAATTCCAGGTCTTGGATTTGAATTGATAATTTCCATTCCAAATTTAGCCAAAACACGATTTTCACCAGTCATTGGAACAATATCAGCAGCAATGGCTGTCGCTACTAAATCCAAATAAGGCAAAAAATGCTCAATAGTTTGATTTCTGTTTTGACCTAAAGCTTGAATTAATTTAAATCCCACTCCACAACCACATAATTCGTCATAAGGATACGAACAATCTTCTCGTTTTGGGTCTAAAACTGCGATTGCCTTTGGTAAAGTGTCTCCAGGTCTGTGATGGTCTCCAATGATAAAATCGATTCCTTTTTTATTGGCATAATCGATATGATCGATGGATTTTATTCCACAATCTAAAGCAATGATTAGAGTAATTCCGTTGTCTTCTGCGTAATCAATTCCTTTGTAGGATATTCCGTAACCTTCATCATATCTATCTGGAATATATGTATCAATATTTGGATAAATAGTTTTCAAATAACTAGAAACTAAAGAAACCGCAGTTGTTCCATCGACATCATAATCTCCAAAAACTAAAATATTTTCTTCGTTTTTGATGGCGTTTTCAATTCGATTTACAGCCAAATCCATATCTTTCATTAAATAAGGATCGTGTAAATCTTCTAAAGAAGGTCGGAAAAAAGTTTTGGCTTGTTCAAAGGTTTCGATACCTCTTTGTACTAATAAAGTCGCAATTATTTCATCGACTTGAAGTTCATTTTGCAGTTGTTGAACTTTTTGTTTTTCTGGCTTAGATTTTAAATTCCATCTCATTTTAGATAATTTAGAAGTTAGAATTCTGAATTTAGAATTCAGTTGTTATGGCGTATATAATTGAAATGCAAATGTATAAATAATTTCAACTCAAAAACTAATTATTTTTTTTCTTGAAGAGCATCATTCTCAAATTGAATGCCATCCCAACCAAATTTGATGAAATTTCTAATGTTTTGATGGTCTTCTTCATTTGGAGTATCAACTACCTTTTGATAATGTTCTCCGAATAAAAATAAGGTTTCAGCAACTTTTAATTCATTTAATTTCGCAAATGAAAACACTTTGCAAGAACCGTTATTTGTGTTTGCTTCATTTGTAACATTTCCGTTTGTGAATTTTGTGGGTGTAAAATTATAAGATGCATCAATGGTTTCTAAAACGTCTGAAAAAATTAGAATTTCAGGTTGTTTTACTTTATCTATTAACTCTAAAACTGTCATTATTTATATTTTATGAAACATTGTTTTTACCTCAACTTTTGCAAACTTTCTGAACATTTCTAGCACACCACAGTATTTTTCAACAGATAAATCTACGGCTCTATTTAAGCGTTCTTCATTTAAGTTTGAACCATAAAAATGATACTCAATGATTACTTCATCATATACTTTAGGATCTTCTTCGGTTAAATTTGCTATAGTTTCAATTTTGAAATCGTCTACTTCTAATTTCATTTTTCCAATTAATGAAGCGACATCTAAACCTGAACAACCCGCTAAAGAGGATAGCATTAAGGCTTTAGGTCTAAAACCTGGTCCTTCGCCTCCATTTTCTTCACCAGCGTTAATTAATAAGGTTTCTCCACTAGGGTTTGTGGATTCGAATTGCATTTTTCCTTTCCAGGTTGTAGTTGTATTGTGTGTTGACATATTGTTGTTTAAAATTTATTATCAAGCTATTGAACATTCTTTACATTGTATACTAAATATTTTTGGAAGCCATAAAATTATGTTTAACCCAAATAAAAATAAGAAATAAACTACTTCATTCCGTTTGTTTCTTAAAAATAAAACTATTGAAACTAAACAAAAAAATAAAGCAAGAAAAAGCAATGCAATAGCAAAATAATCAGCGTTAGCTGTATGTTTATTTACTGATTTTTGAATATAATCAACAATAACAAAATAAATAAAACTATTAATGATTATTAAACTAAAAACTAGAATACTTGTTTTCTTAAAACTCACTATCCTTTAGTTTTCACTAACCCACCAACAACCACAACAATTTCTCCTTTTGCAGGTTTGATTTCAAAATGTTTTAGCACTTCTTCGGCTGATCCTCTAACGGTTTCTTCGTGTAATTTTGATAATTCACGCGAAACAGAAACAGGTCTATCTGCTCCAAAATACTGCACAAAATCAGTTAATGTTTTATTCAATTTATGAGGCGAAACGTAGAAAATCATAGTTCTGACTTCGTTTTCTAAAGTTAAAAAACGCGTTTGTCTTCCTTTTTTATCGGGTAAAAAACCTTCAAAAACGAATTTATCATTAGGTAAACCACTATTTACCAAAGCTGGTACAAAAGCCGTTGCTCCAGGTAAACATTCCACTTCAATTTTATGTTCTACACAAGCTCTCGTTAATAAAAATCCAGGATCGGAAATGGCTGGTGTTCCTGCATCACTAATTAAAGCAATATTTTCTCCAGCTTCTAAACGTTTAATGATATTTTCAACGGTTTTGTGTTCGTTGTGCATGTGATGACTGTGCATGTGAGTAGCAATTTCGAAATGCTTCATCAATTTTCCACTAGTACGCGTGTCTTCGGCTAAAATTAAATCGACTTCTCTTAAAACTCTAATGGCTCTAAAAGTCATGTCTTCAAGGTTTCCAATTGGTGTTGGCACAAGGAATAATTTTCCCATTTTTATTCTTTATTCGATTTAAGATTCGTTTTTTTCCAAAAGAAGTATGATAAAGCAAGTAAAATCAAAGCTACTAAAGCCGTTCCTTCTCCACCATCTTTTATCATGTAATGCGCAAAAAAAGCTAAAACAACTTCAAAGAAAAAAGCTGAATAAGTCCATTCTTTTAGCGTTTTATTAAAATTTGCAAGTAACGTTATTACACCAAGTATTTTTAAAATGGCTAATGGGTAAATTAAATAGCTTGGATACCCTAAGGTTTCGAAAAAACCTTTGACCATTTCATATTTTGTAAAATACATTGTTGCAGAATACAACATTATGAAACAAAAAAGAGACGTAAAAACCCAATTTGCAATTTTTATATATTTATTCATTAATTGAATTTTTTCTCAATAATCTCTAAGAAGCGAGTTTCATATTCTTCTTGACCTTCCCAGTTTTTATAGTCTGGTTTTACGAAATCAGTAATAAACGAACTTGCTTCATCAAAAGAATCAAAAGTGTTTAATTGAGAAATTACTCTATTAAAGTCATCTGTACTTCCTCCAAATAATTTTTTCTCGAAAGCTATTCTGTCGTTTAATCCAAAACTAATTCCATTAGTCAATCTATCGTTTAATGATTTTGATTTAAATTCTTGATTTTCTATTGTTTTAGTAGCGCCAAAACTAAATTCTTCTTTCTTTTCGGGAATTGGTAATTCGTTAGCTCTTTCGAAAATCATTTCAGCGGCTTTCTCTACTTCTTCTTTTTTTGTTTCTAGAACTTCTTCTTTTTTGTCAAAAATTAAATCAGCTGCTTGCTCTACTTCTTTTGGAGTGTCTTCTACTCTAACAAATTCAGGATCCTTGTAAGATTCGCCTAATAAATCTTCAAAAGCAATTTGTTGTGATTGAGTAGGTTTGTTTTCAACTTTTTTACCAGTCATTTCGGCAATAATTCTATTGATATCCTCTGCCGTTGCTTCTTCATCACCTTTAGATTTTAAAACTATTGGTTCTTCAACAATTGTTTCAACTACGATTTCTTCTTCTAAAGAAACCTCTTCTGCTACTATAACTTGTTCTTCAATTTCAACTGGAGTAACTGATTCAACAATTCTTTCTTCTTCAACAATTAGATCTTCTTTTACATTAGGTTGAGCTACCTCAGCTACTTTTTCTTCTAAATCGGTAGTTTCAACCGCAGCAACAATTGCCATTTGTTCTAGTTTTTCTTCTAATTGTTGTGGAGAAATGTCGTTTTTTAAGGTTTCGAAATTTTCTTCATAAAAACGTAAAACCGTTAATTGTTCATATAATTTTTTGGCTTCTCGTTGTAAAAGCACAGTTTCCGAACGGTTTTTAAGTTTTAAAACTCGGTGTGCGATGCTTATTAATTCGCCTTCTAGCTTTTTCTTCATAACTTTATAGAATAGAATAGAGTTTATAGATGATTTTTTTGATAAATTTGTTTCTGATTACAAAAATAAAAGAATTTAGTATTAATCGTCCGAAATATACAAAATGTTTCTCGAAAACACCGTAAATCAACAAGAACAATTTGGCTGGATAGAAGTAATTTGTGGCTCTATGTTCTCTGGCAAAACAGAAGAACTAATTAGACGCCTCAAAAGAGCTCAGTTTGCCAAACAAAAAGTTGAAATTTTTAAGCCCGCAATAGACACACGTTATCACGAAGAAATGGTTGTTTCTCATGATTCAAACGAGATTCGCTCTACACCAGTTCCTGCTGCCGAAAACATTAGAATTTTGGCACAAGGTTGCGATGTTGTAGGTATTGATGAAGCCCAATTTTTTGACGATGAAATTATAGCAATTTGTAATGATTTAGCCAATTCTGGAATAAGAGTTATTGTTGCTGGATTAGACATGGATTTTAAAGGAAATCCTTTTGGACCAATGCCTGCTTTAATGGCAACAGCCGAATATGTAACAAAAGTTCACGCCGTTTGTACGCGTACAGGAAATTTGGCTAACTACAGTTTTAGAAAATCCGAAAATGACAAATTAGTTATGCTTGGTGAAACTGAAGAATACGAACCTTTGAGCAGAGCCGCATTTTATAAAGCTATGAAAGAAAACAAAGAAAATCATTAATTTGACTTTTACACTCCAAAATATTATATCAAATATTGAAGTTAAATTCAATACTCCATTTGAAGATTTTTCAGTTGAAAATATTTCTATTGATAGTCGTTCCTTGCAAAATAATCAGGGAACACTTTTTTTTGCTTTAAAAGGTAATAATCATGATGCTCATCAATATATTGAAGGTCTAATTACAAAAGGTGTAAGCAATTTTGTTGTTGAAAGAATTCCAGAAAATGTAAAAGACAAGGCACACTTTTTTGTGGTTGATAATTCTTTAAAGGCATTACAAGAAACAGCTGTGTTTTATAGAAATCAATTTGATTTTCCTTTTATTGGAATAACAGGTAGCAACGGAAAAACAATTGTAAAAGAATGGCTAAACTTTTTATTGACTCAAGACTATACCATTGTTAGAAGTCCGAAAAGTTATAATTCTCAAGTTGGTGTTCCTTTATCTATTTTCGGCATCAATGAAAATCATAATTTAGGCATTTTTGAAGCTGGAATTTCGACCACAAATGAAATGCAAAAGCTCCAAAGAATTATTCAACCTAAAATTGGAATTTTTACACATCTAGGAATAGCTCATGATGAAGGATTTTCTTCAGAAATTGAAAAAATTGAAGAAAAAATAAAATTATTTAGTAATTCTGAAATTGTCATTCTTCAAAAGAATGCTTTAATTGAGTCTTTACTTAAAGTAAAAACCTTAAGCTGGAGTTTTACAGATAAAAATGCAACCGTTTTTGCTGAAATAATAACTACTGAAAATGGATCATCAATTTTCGATATTCATTATAATTCATATGTATTTAAAATAAAAATACCTTTCGTTGATAAAGCTTCTGTTTCAAACTCAATGAGTTGTATTTGCACTATGCTATATCTTGAATATAATACTAAAACTATTGCTGAGCGAATTGAAAATCTTTATCCGTTAGAATTGCGTTTACAGGTTAAAAAGGGTATAAATAATTGCTCTTTAATTGACGATTCCTATTCATCAGATTATCAGTCTTTAAAACTAGCCTTAGATTTTTTAGAACAACAAAAATTACATCAAAAAAAGACCTTAATATTATCCGATATTTTTCAAAGCGGTTTGCCCTTAAATGAATTGTATGAAAAAATTACCAAACTCATTCAAAACAACAAAATAGACAGACTAATTACTATTGGTGATACAATTGGAAGTTATCTAAAAGACATTCAAAATATTATTTCCTTTTCAACTACTCAAGAATTTTTACAACAGTTTAATATTAATTCGTTTGTAAATGAAACCATTTTAGTAAAAGGTTCTCGAAATTTTGATTTTGAAGAAATCGTAGTCATTTTAGAAGAAAAAAATCACGAAACAGTTCTTGAAATTAATTTAGATGCAATTAGTTATAACCTCAACTTTTATAAATCAAAACTTAAATCTGAAACCAAAGTAATGGTCATGGTAAAGGCTTTTGGTTATGGAAATGGTGGTTATGAAATTGCAAAACTTTTAGAACATCACAAAGTAGATTACTTAGGAGTAGCCTTTGCTGATGAAGGAATAGAATTAAGAAAAGCTGGAATTACTGTTCCAATTATGGTATTGAATCCAGAAAACAGTAGTTTTAATGCAATGATTGCTTATGACTTAGAACCTGAAATTTATTCAATTACAGGATTAAATGCATTTTTAAAAATTGCACAAAGAAGAAATATTTCATCTTATCCTATTCATTTAAAAATTGATACAGGAATGCATCGATTGGGGTTTGAACCCAATGAATTTGAACGATTAAAAGCCATTATAAAGAATAATAATTTTATTCATATACAAAGTGTTTTTACACATTTAGCCGCAAGTGATGATTTAGAATTAAAAGACTTTACTATAAATCAAATTAACTTGTTTTCTAAAGCGTATGAAAATTTAATCAAAGTCTTAAATCACAAACCAATTCGCCATATTTTAAATACTTCAGGAATTTTTAATTACTCAAGTTATCAAATGGAAATGGTAAGACTTGGAATTGGCCTATATGGCGTTGGAAATTCTGATGAAGAAAGTAAAAAACTACTCAATGTAAGTACTTTAAAAAGTATTATTTCTCAAATTCATATTATTGAAAAAGGAGAAAGTGTTGGTTATTCTCGAAAATTTATAGCACAAAGAAAAACTAAAGTTGCCACAATTCCTATAGGCTATGCAGATGGAATAAGACGTTTATGGGGAAATGAAAAAGGATATGTAATGATAAATAATGAAAAAGCAGTCATTATAGGTAACATTTGCATGGACATGTTAATGGTTGATGTAACAGAAATTTCCTGTATTCCTGGTGATAAAGTTATTATTTTTGGAGACAAACCAAGCGTAATTGAGATAGCCGAGATGTCATTCACCATACCATATGAGGTTTTCGTCGGTATTTCGCAAAGAGTGAAGCGTGTTTTTTATAAAAACTAAAAAAAATGTTAAAATTTTTAATATATTCGTGATCAGATTTTTAACCAAAACTAATTTAAAATTTAAAACATTATGTTAAAAGAATTTAAAAATTTCATCATGACAGGAAACGTAATTGAGTTTGCTGTTGCCCTAATTATGGCTGGTGCTATAAATGGTGTTGTAAAAGGATTTGTAGACGATATTGTTATGCCAATTGTAGGATATTTTACTGGTGGAGTTGACTTTGCCGATAAAAAAATAATCCTAACAGAAGGAATTGCAGCAAGTGAAGGTATAGCTGAAGTTACTGAAGTTGCCATTCGTTATGGTGCTTGGGTAAACACAATTGTTAACTTAATCATAGTTGGATTTATAATGTTTATATTAATTAAAGGATACAACAAAATGAAAAAACCTGCTGTAGTAGAAGCTCCTGCACCTGCTGGACCAACTCAGGAAGAATTATTAGCTGAAATTAGAGATTTATTGAAAAAATAAATCCTAAAAATAATTTATATTTAAACCCTGAATTTATTTCAGGGTTTTTTTATGTTTAAAAATGACATTTTATAAAATTTTGTGAAATTCTTAAATTGAATATTAACTGATTATTAAATTAACTACTTTTGCACTACTTAAATTTATAGTATAATGAAAATAGCTGTAGTTGGTGCAACCGGAATGGTTGGAGAAGTAATGTTACAAGTTTTAGCAGAACGAAATTTTCCTATAACGGAATTAATTCCTGTTGCTTCTGAGAAATCTGTGGGAAAACAAATTGAATATAAAGGAAAAAAATATTCGGTAGTTGGTTTACAAACTGCTGTTGAAATGCGTCCAGATATTGCTTTATTTTCAGCTGGTGGAGAAACTTCATTAGCTTGGGCACCTAAATTTGCTGAAGTTGGCACAACAGTAATTGATAATTCTTCTGCTTGGAGAATGGATCAAACCAAAAAATTAGTTGTACCTGAGATTAATGCCTCATCATTGACTAAAGAAGATAAAATTATTGCAAATCCTAATTGTTCTACTATTCAAATGGTATTGACATTAGCTCCATTACATGATAAATATAAAATTAAACGTGTTATTGTTTCAACTTACCAATCTATAACTGGAACTGGTGTAAAAGCAGTTGAACAATTAGAAAACGAATATGCTGGTACGAAAGGTGAAATGGCTTATAAATACCAAATTCACAGAAATGCAATTCCTCAATGTGATGTTTTTGAAGAAAACGGATACACTAAAGAAGAAATGAAATTAGTTCGTGAAACTCAAAAAATATTAAACGACAAAACTATTGCTGTTACTGCAACTGCTGTTCGTGTACCAATCGTTGGAGGACATAGTGAAGCTGTAAATGTTGAGTTTGAAAATGATTTTGACGTAAGTGAAATTCGTAAAATTTTACACAATACTGCGGGAATAACTGTTCAAGACAATTTAGATACTTTTACTTATCCAATGCCTTTATATGCACAAGGAAAAGATGATGTTTTTGTAGGTAGAATTCGTAGAGATGAAAGCCAACCAAACACTTTAAACATGTGGATTGTTGCTGATAATTTAAGAAAAGGTGCTGCAACAAACACAATACAAATTGCTGAATATTTAGTAGCTAATAAATTAGTATAATCTTTTGAAGAAAAAAATTGCAATAGTAAACTTAGGTTTGATGTTAGCGGTGGTTTTTGCCATTTGCTATCAATCTTTGCATGCTTTTTCTCATATTCATGAAAACGGTTTTGAACATCATTATTCAAAATCTAATAAGAATTTAGTTTATAAAATTTCTGAGACAGAAGACTGTTCAGTTTGTGATTTCACTTTCGCTAGTTTTCTTTCTCCAGAAGTTTTTTCGTTTGATTTCATTCCTTTTTACCAAAACGTTACTTACTTATTTTCAATTCCAGAAAATGTAATTGCGTTTAATGGTATTCACTACTTTTTAAGAGGACCACCGAGTTTTATTTAATACATATTTTTTTTAGCCACTGATCCACTAATTATTTTTGGATTAGTTTACAATGTATATTGACTTTCACTTTTTTTTGAATTTACTCATTAATGATAAATTTAAAATCTGTGAATCTGTGGCTAGAACTCCTATTATTTATTATTTTATAATCATTCAAATTACTTTTGTGTTATGATTTAAATATCACAATACAAACACTTATTTATCATTTAAAAACTCATTATGAAACATTTATATATACTATTATTTACATTTTTATCAACTATAGCTTTCAGTCAAAACAATATTAAAGGAAACATTAAAGCTGAAGACAAATCCAATCTTGAGAACGTTACGATTCAAATCATTGGAACCAACTTATACACCCAATCAGACGAAAATGGAAACTTTGAATTAAAAGATATTCCAAAAGGAAAAATTGAATTAGCCTTCTATTTAATAAGCTATGAACAAAAAGTTGTTACTCAAACTATAACTCAACAAGAAACTTATTTAACAATACTATTAAAAGAAAAAGAACAGCATTTAGACGAAGTTGTAGTTTCTTCAATTTTCAATAAAACACAAGCACAAACGGTAATGAAGGTTGAACATAAAACTACAGAAGAAATGCAAAAAAACGGGGCTTCTTCATTGGTTGATGGCTTAACCACAATTCCCGGAATTTCAAATATTTCAACTGGAAATTCTATTGGAAAGCCTGTAATTCGTGGTTTGAGCAGCAGTCGCGTTCTGGTTTACACACAAGGAATTCGATTAGAAAATCAACAATTTGGAGAAGAACATGGTTTAGGCTTAAATGCAAACGGAATTGAAAGTGTGGAAGTAATTAAAGGTCCAGCATCTTTATTATATGGATCAGACGCTATTGGTGGAGTTATCTATTTTAATCCTGAAAAATTTGCTTCATTTGGAGAAACAAAAGCAAATATTGCTCAACAATTTTATTCCAATACGAATGGAACATCAACTTCTTTTGGAATTAAAACTTCACCAAGCAATTGGAAATTTTTAGCTAGAGGAAATTACACTTCACATGAAGATTATAAAATTCCTTCTGGTGATAAAGTTGTAAATACTCGTTCTATTGAAAAAGATTTTAAAACCGGAATTGGTTATTCAAATTCTGATTTTTCTACAGATTTTCGATACAATTACAACAATTTAAATTTGGGTTTACCCGAAGAAGATTTGACTAATGAAGGAAACCGAAATCCATTATATCCAAAACAAGAAATTGACAATCATATCTTGAGTTTAAACCAAAAAGTCTATTTCAAAAATTCTAAATTAGAAGCTGATTTAGGCTATAGTTATAATAACAGAAAGGAATTAGAAGCTGCTGATGAAATAGCGCTTTACATGAAGTTAAAAACAGCTAATTACAATGTAAAATATTATTTACCTAAAATTACAAACATTGAAACTATTGTTGGAGTTCAAGGAATGCATCAAAACAATGAAAATTTTGGAGAAGAATTATTAATTCCGAATGCAACTACAAATGACATTGGTGCTTTTGCGACTTTTAATTATGAAAAAAATCAACATGCTTTAATTGCTGGATTTCGTTTTGATAACCGAAAAATAGAAACAGAAACTCATGGTGAAGTTGGAGAAGAAGGTTATTTTGAAGCTATTGATAAAAAATTCCAAAGTTTCAACGCTGCTTTAGGATACAAAACAGATTGGACAACAGAATTTACCTCAAGAATTAATGTAGCTTCTGGATTTAGAGCTCCAAATTTATCTGAATTAACTTCAAATGGTGTTCATGAAGGTAGTAATCGATATGAAATTGGAAATTCTAACTTAAAAAACGAACAAAATTTTCAAGTTGATTTAAATTTAGAATACAAAAGCGAACATTTTGAAGTTTTTACCAATGGTTTTTATAATCACATCAATAATTATATTTTCATTTCTCCAACAGGTGAAGTTTTAGAAGACAATTTTGTGTTTGATTATGTACAAAGCAACGCCTATTTATTTGGTGGTGAAGCTGGAATCCACTTTCATCCACACCCATTTGATTGGTTGCATTTTACAAGTAGTTTTGAGTCAGTTACAGGTAAACAGAGTAATGACGCCTATTTACCTTTAATTCCAGCAAACCAATGGAAAAACAATATTAGAGGTGAGTTCGACATAAAAAACTGGCTAACGAAAGGCTTTGCTTCACTTCAAGTCAATCATGCGTTAGCACAAAACAATATAAGTTCTTTTGAAACAAATACTAATGATTATACTTTAGTAAATCTGGGTTTTGGTGGAACAATAAAACTAGGAAAATCTACAATTGATCTTACATTAAATGCAAATAATTTATTAGACAAAGCCTACATCAATCATTTGTCAAGATTAAAAGCTGACGGCATTCCAAATATAGGTAGAAACATATTATTTGGAATGAATTTCAAGATTTAACAAAGCTTTAATAATCAATTTGTTAAATTTGTAGAACAACTAACCAATACTAACAAGTATCTTATAAAAAAGATGCTGAACTAAATTCAGTATAAATGAAAAAAACAATAACCTTGGCCCTTGTAGCACTATCAGTTTTATCGTGTAAACAAGAGCCTAAAGCAGAACCAGAGTTAGATATGACCGTAAATTATCCAGAAACCAAAAAAGTAGACTCAGTAGATGTTTATTTTGGTGATTCAATTCAAGATCCTTATCGTTGGTTAGAAGATGATAATAGCGAAGAAACAAAAGCTTGGGTAAAAGCTCAGAACGAAGTCACTTTTGGATATTTGGACAAAATTCCATTCAGAAAACAAATTAAAGAACGTTTGGAGAAATTATGGAATTACGAAAAAATTTCTGCTCCATTTAAAGAAGGTGATTACACGTATTTCTACAAAAATGATGGCTTACAAAATCAATCCGTTTTATATAGAAAAGACAAAAATGGCAAAGAAGAGGTCTTCCTAGATCCAAATACATTCTCTAAAGACGGAACAACTTCTTTAGGTGGAATTAACTTCTCAAAAGACGGGTCTTTAGTAGCCTATGCTATTTCAGAAGGTGGAAGCGATTGGCGAAAAGTAATTGTTTTAAATGCAGTTACAAAAGAAGTTATTGGTGAAACAATTGTTGATGTAAAATTCAGTGGAATTTCTTGGTATAAAAACGAAGGTTTCTATTACTCTAGTTATGACAAACCAAAAGGAAGTGAACTTTCTGCAAAAACAGACCAACACAAATTATATTTTCACAAATTGAATACTTCTCAAAAAGAAGATAAAGTGATTTTTGGATTAAATGAAAAAAGAAGATATGTTGGTGGTTATGTAACTTATGATGAAAATTATTTGATTATTTCGGCTTCAACATCAACATCTGGAAACGAATTGTACTATAAAGATTTATCGAATCCAACTTCTAAAATCATAAACATTGTTAATAATTTTGATAGCGACAATGGTGTTGTAGATAATGTAGGAACAAAATTTTATGTATCAACAAATTACAATGCTCCAAACAAACGAGTGGTAACCTTTGATTTAGCCAATCCAAAAATGGAAAATTGGGTTGATTTTATTCCAGAAACAGAAAATGTTCTTTCAGTTTCAACTGGTGGAGGTTATATTTTTGCTGATTATATTAAAGATGCTGTTTCGTTCATCAAACAATATGATTATAACGGAAAACTTGTAAGGGATATCAAATTACCTGGCATAGGTTCTGCTGGAGGATTTGATGGTAAAAAAGAAGAAACAACCTTGTATTATTCGTTTACAAATTACACAACTCCTGGAACGATTTATTCTTATGATCCAAAAGCTGGAACTTCTAAAGTATATGAAAAACCAAAAGTAGATTTTAAATCAGAAGATTATGAATCAAAGCAAGTTTTTTACACTTCAAAAGATGGTACAAAAATTCCAATGATTATTACCTATAAGAAAGGAACTGAATTGAATGGTAAAAATCCAACTATCTTATATGCTTATGGTGGTTTTAATATTAGTTTGACACCAAGTTTTAGTATTGCTAATGCTGTTTGGATGGAAAATGGTGGAGTTTATGCTGTCGCAAATTTACGTGGTGGTGGAGAATATGGTAAAAAATGGCATGATGCAGGAACACAAATGAAAAAGCAAAATGTATTTGATGATTTTATTGCTGCTGCTGAATTTTTAATCAAAGAAAAATATACCTCATCTGATTATTTAGCCATAAAAGGTGGTTCTAATGGTGGATTATTAGTTGGTGCAACTATGACACAAAGACCCGATTTAATGAAAGTAGCTTTGCCTGCTGTTGGAGTAATGGATATGTTGCGTTATCATACGTTTACAGCTGGAGCTGGATGGGCTTATGATTATGGAACTGCTGAAGATTCTAAAGAAATGCTTAACTACTTGAAAGGCTATTCTCCAGTTCATAATGTGAAAGCAGGTACAAAATATCCAGCAACTATGGTAACAACTGGTGATCATGATGACCGAGTTGTTCCTGCACACAGTTTCAAGTTTGCAGCAGAGTTACAAGCTAAACAAACAGGGCCAAATCCAACCTTAATTCGTATTGATGTAAATGCTGGCCACGGTGCCGGAAAATCGACTGAAGCTATTATTAATGAGCAAGTAGACATTCAAGCGTTTACTTTATACAATATGGGTGTTAGAGCATTGAAAAAATAATTTATTTAAAAAGAAGACCTAACAGGTTTTAAAAACCTGTTAGGTCTAAAATAAAAAATCCCGTTTAGTTATAAGCTAAGCGGGATTTTTATATTTTCAGGTAAAAGATTAAAACCTATTATCACCATCTATCATTCTGCCTAAACCCCCAAGCAAACTTCCTTCTCCTCTATCCTTTCCGCCCATTTGTGGTGCTGATTGGATAATTCTATCCGCTAACCTGCTAAAAGGTAACGATTGAATATAAACTACTCCAGGACCACGAAGAGTTGCAAAGAAAACTCCTTCTCCACCGAAAATGGTGTTTTTGATTCCTCCTACAAATTCAATATCATATTCTACATCTTTGGTAAATCCAACAATGCAACCTGTGTCTACTTTTAAAACTTCACCAGCTTGTAATTCTCTTCTTGCTAAAGTTCCACCTGCGTGAACAAATGCCATTCCGTCTCCTTCTAATTTTTGCATGATGAAACCTTCTCCACCAAATAAACCTCTTCCTAGTTTTCTAGAAAAATCTATTCCGACAGAAACTCCTTTTGCTGCACAAAGAAAAGCGTCTTTTTGGCAAACGAATTTTCCACCATATTTATTTAAATCAATAGGTACAATTTTTCCGGGATAAGGTGAGGCAAATGAAACTTTCTTCTTTCCGTGTTCAATGTTTTGGTAAGCTGTCATAAATAGACTTTCACCCGTTAAAACACGTTTTCCAGCTGATAGTAGTTTTCCAAAGATTCCACCTTCTTGTTTACTTCCGTCTCCGAAGATGGTTTCCATTTTGATTCCGCTATCCATCATCATAAAACTACCTGCTTCAGCTACTACAACTTCACTAGGATCTAGTTCTATTTCTACATATTGCATTTCTTCTCCATAAATATGGTAATCAATTTCGTGTGCTTGCATATCTAATAAGTTTTTGTTTATTTGTCGAATTAGATTAAAAAATGTTACGTTCAAACTTTTAAAACAAAAAAAGGAGCTAAAATTTAGCTCCTTTTTAATATATATTTATAACAACTATGGTTGTTTAATAATTTTTTTGATAGTAAAATTATTATCAGCATTTTGAATTTTTATTAAATAAACACCATCAGTATATGAAGAAAAATCAAGCTTTACTTCTACTTCTTTAGTGTCAAAAGATCTTAATAATTTACCATTGTAAGCATAAATTTCAATAGTGTTTAATGCTGTTGTTAATCCTGAAATTGTTAATTGTGAAATTACTGGATTAGGGTAAGCAATAATATTTAATTCAGAGAAATCAACAGTTGCGTTTGATAATGTACATGAAGTACCGTTATTGTTATAATTTGCATTATAAATGTCGGTTAAAGATCCATTATCTATTGAATTACGGAAATCACCACCAGACATACCTGGTTGAGAAGAATTTGGGTCTGTACTATTTACAAATAATCGTAATCCATCAACACATGCTCCTGAAGGAGGAAGAAAAGAAAAAACCAGTATTTCTTGATTAGCTACTAAATTTGTTTGTTGACCATTTGACGAAACTCCATGATAATCAACACTTGGTGAAACTGTTGGTGCATATACTTTAGAATTGTCACCCCAAGATCCTCCAGCAAAAGCGGTAATCAATAAAGACTGATCAGGAAAACTTGCAGGAACAACTATTGAAATTTGAGAAGGTCCCCAAGTAAAATTATTTTGAGTAAAATTAGGCTTTGCAAAAACTTCGTAACGAGAATTTGAAACACTATATTTTATTGTTAAATCTATTTGTTGTTGAGCAAAAAGAAATTGCATAACAAATAATGCAGAAAAAAGGAGCGTTTTTTTCATTAATATTTTATTTTGTCGGTTAATAAACAAATGTATTAAAAAAATTGTGTGAAATTCTTTTTTAAGGCACAAACCAGACCATTAACGTATTATGCCGACAAAGTGCTTAATAATCTAAAGAAACATAGCCAATGTATTTACTAATCTTAGCTTTTCTTCGATTGATATAGTTAGAAGAATTTACAGGTTTAAACTTTCTTGGATTGGGTAAAATAACAGCAATTCCTGCTGCTTCTATTCTTGATAAATTTTTAGCCTCTTTATGGTACCAATGTTTAGAAGCCGCTTGAGCACCATAAACACCATCACCCATTTCAATACTATTTAAATATACTTCCATGATGCGTTCTTTACTCCAAAATAACTCAATCAATACGGTGTAATAAGCTTCTAAACCCTTTCGTAAGTAACTTCTACCTTGCCAAAGAAATACATTTTTTGCTGTTTGTTGCGAAATGGTACTTCCTCCTTTTATTTTTTTTCCTTTTTCATTATTATCCATAGCTTTTTCAATGGCTGTAAAATCGAAACCACTATGTGTTAAGAAATTTCCGTCTTCACTAGCAATAACTGCTTTTTGTAGATTGGGAGAAATTTCTTCAATAGGTACCCAATCGTGGCTTGAACGCATTTCTTTGCCTTCCATTTTTTGTTCAATAGCTCTAATTGCCATTAAGGGTGTAAATGGAACTGGTACAAATTTGAAAAGCAATACCAAAAACAGACTGATGATATTAAACCACAGAAAGGTTTTCCAAATAATTCGTTTTATTTTTTTGAACATATAATTATATTAAATCCGCTAACTCTTTACCTATTAAACTTCCAATTGCAACTCCCATTCCTCCTAATCGAACACCACAGTAAACATTATTTGAAAGTTGTTCTACAATAGGTTTTTTATGATTTCCAACACCCATAATTCCGCTCCAACGATGTTCAATTTCAAAAGATTGATTGGGCAAAATTACATCTTTTAATAATTGCTCCAACTTATTTTGTATAGTTTCTGTTTGACACAATTCCGTTGTGGTTTCTTCTTCAAAAGCAAGGTTTCTTCCACCACCAAATAATATTCTATTTCCTACATTTCTAAAATAATAATAACCTTGATCTAAATGAAATGTTCCTTTTATATCTAAATTTTCAATAGGTTTTGTAATTAATACTTGAGCTCTTGCCGGTTTTACTTGGTTATTTGTTAGTTGGGAAGCAAATCCATTTGTAGCGAAGAGTAATTTGTTTGTTTTAAAAGATATTTCATTCGTCACAACTTCTACAAATGAATTATTTTCTACGAATGAAATAACATTTTGTTGATTCAAGATTAAAATATCATTGGAAATAACTTCTTTTAATAAAGCTTGCATCATGTTTCCTGTATCAATTTGTCCTTCAAAGGGATTGAAAATAAGGTGTTCGAAAATCCCTTTAAAATTAAATCGATCCATTTCTTTAGCAAAAACATCTGATTTAAAAATGGGTTTTAAAATATCGTTAACAAAAGGTAATTGTTGCAGACATTGATTGTAAAAGACTTCATCTTCTTTCAAAAACAATTCATAACCACCGTAAGGTTTGTAGTCGATTACCTCATCACCCAAACGTTTACGAAGTAATTGCAAACCATTAACTCGTTTTTGAACTAACTGAATAACTTCTTCTTCTGAATGTGTTTTTAAATCATCTATAATTTCTGAAATACTTCCAAAACAAGCAAAACCTGCATTTTTTGTACTTGCTCCTTGAGGTAAAATTCCTTTTTCCAAAATTAGAATTTTGGCTTTTGGAAATTTCTCTCTTAATTCTAAAGCACAATGCAAACCTACAATTCCACTTCCCACGATTGTGAAATCGACATTAGAGAACCAGTTTTTTAATTCCCAATAACTTAGTTTCATTTAGTTTTTGATTTAAGAATTGAAAAATTAAAAGATTATTCTTCTGTTTTTTTCTTTTTGGCTTTTATAGCTTTCATTACTAATGGAAAAGTAGTAACAGCAATAAGAATAAGAATGATTTTTTCTATATGTTCTTTTAAATCTATACCAAATTCAGTTAAAAACATGGCATATAAATAATGTCCAGCAAAGACTAAAATAAATGACCAAAGTAATGAACTTAGCACATTATAAAACATGAATCTCTTTTTTTCCATATGAACAATTCCGGCAATAATAGGAACAAATGTTCTTATAATTGGTAGAAAACGTGCAAATATTATAGCTTTTCCACCGTGTTTTTCAAAAAATTCTTGAGATTGATATAGGTACTTTTTTTTGAAAAAGAAACTATCTTCTTTAGCATATAAAAACTGACCACTTCTTGAACCAAACCAATAGCCAAAAATATTTCCTAAAGTAGCCGCAGCAGCAATTAATAATGCCAAAATCGTTACATTAGAAAAATCACTTGGAATATAAAAAAAAGTTTCTACTAACTCTCTACTATAAATTCCGGATAAAAACAACAAACTATCACCTGGTAAAAAGAAACCTGCAAACAAACCTGTTTCGGCAAAAACAATAAACAAAACCATGTAAATTCCAATAGGTACGCCACCAACTTCCATAGTGATATAGAATTCAGGATTAAATAGTTTAGTCCAATGAAAATCGTTCATGTTATTCAAGTTTATCTACTGATTTTGCTACAACCATAGAAACGGCTGCATCACCAGTAACATTAACAGTTGTTCTACACATATCTAAAGGTCTATCAATGGCAAAAATTAAAGCTAAACCAGCTTCTGGAATTCCAGCTTGCGCTAAAACAATTACTAACATGACCATTCCAGCTCCAGGAACAGCTGCACTTCCAATTGATGCCAATGTTGCTGTAACAATAATTCCTAATTGAGCTCCAAGAGATAAATCCATACCAAAAGCTTGTGCGATAAAAACGGCTGCAACTGCTTGATACAAACTCGTTCCATCCATATTTATTGTAGCACCAATTGGCAAAACAAAACTAGCTACTTCATCATCAACTCCTAAATTGTCAACAACTCTTTCCATAGTAACTGGTAATGTTGCAGCTGAAGAACTTGTTGAAAAGGCCAATAATTGTGCTGGAGCAATTCCATTAAGGAAAAAAGAAGCATCTTTTCTGGCTAATATTTTTACAATTAAAACATACACTCCAATCATTAAAGCTAAACCAATTAGCACAGACAAACCATACATTCCTAAAGCCTTAAATAAATCTAAGCTTGGTGATTCTGCCACTAACGATGCTAATAATGCAAAAACTCCAAAAGGGGCTGCCAACATTATTAAATCAATCATTTTTAGAATAACTTCATTAAACCCGTCAAAAAAGTCTTTTACTGGTTTTGAAGTTTTTTCTGGAATTAATATCATTGAAACACCAAAAAATAAAGCAAAGAAAATTACTTGCAACATACTTCCGTTATCTGTCGCTGATTTAAAGATATTATCTGGAACAATATCTTCTAAAGCTTGTAATGGCCCAACTTCATTTTGCTTATTCGCTGCTTCTATTTTTGAGTTAGCATCACCTGCAAAATTAGTTAAAAGTTCTGTTCGTGTTTCTTCTGAAATATATTCTCCTGGTTTTATGATATTAACTATTGCTAAACCAATTGAAACAGCTAAAACAGTAGTTAAAATATAAAGTCCAATTGTTCTTCCTCCCATTTTAGAAAGTTTAGAAATATCTTTTAAGTCTGAAACCCCTTTGATTAATGATCCTAAAATTAAAGGAACTGCAATTAATTTTAAAAGATTTATAAATATATTTCCAAATGGCTTAATCCAATCTACAATAAACTGTTTTCCCCAATCAAATTGTACAAATAAAAAAGCAAATAAAACTCCTAAAACCATTCCTAATAAAATTTGCCAATGCAATGCTAATTTCCTCATTATTTTCTTTTTTGCTTTTGAATCGTGAAATTACTTATATTTTTTTTAAATGTTATGAAATTCGGAATATTTATTCAATAAACACCCATAAATATTTTTAGATAGAAAATTGCAATACAATAACTTTATTATTAATTAAATAAGAATAATTTACGTTTTTGCCGTATATTTTTACTAATTGTTAATATCTTTTGATTTTGGTTGTAAATTTAAAATTCTTTCCAATTACATTTGACCCCTAATTAACCTAAATTCATAATTTATATGAAACACAAATTACTATCGGTAGCCTTGTTGGCTGTTGTGAGTTTTTCTTTCGCTCAAGAAAAAAACTCCTTGTGGAAATCTTCTACAAAAAGCAATGTCGCTCTGTTGGAAAGCAAAATGCTATTGCCTCAAAAAAATCTTTTCGATTTACAAGTAAACGAATTGAAAAATTTAGTAGATCAATCACCCCAGAGGAATAGTTTGAATATAAAATCAAATATTATTATTTCACTACCAAATGCAGATGGAGAATTTGAACGTTTCGGAATTTATGAAAACTCAATAATGGATCCAGCTCTTGCAGCTCAATATCCAGAAATAAAATCATATATTGGTGTTGGAATAGATAATCCATCTACTTCTGTTTATTTTAGCATTTCTCCTTTAGGATTTAAATCAATGACTTTATATGCCGATAAATCTCCTGTATTTATTGAACCGTATTCTCAAGATTTAAATACTTATTCCGTTTATAAAAAGTCAGATAAAAAACAAGCTTTTACAGCTTTTGAATGTTCTGTTATAGATGAAATTACTCCAGATCTTGAGTCAAGTTTATTAAGACCGAACGCAGATGATGCAAAGTTGAGAACTTTCCGACTTGCAATGTCTGTTACCGGTGAATATACGGCTTATTTTGGTGGTACAAAAGCTCTAGCTTTAGCTGCAATTAACAATACAATGACTCGAGTAAATGCAATTTTTGAAAAAGATTTTGCTGTTAGAATGGTTTTAATTGCTAATAACGATGCTGTAATTTATACAAGTGCATCAACAGACCCTTATTCTGCTTCAAGCAGTATGTCGAATTGGAATTCTCAATTACAATCTACTTTAACTTCTGTTATTGGAGAGGCTAATTATGATGTAGGTCACTTATTTGGAGCGTCTGGTGGTGGTGGAAACGCAGGCTGTATTGGTTGTGTTTGCGTTAACGGAAGTAAAGGGAGTGGTTATACTTCTCCTTCTGATGGTGTGCCAAGCGGAGATAACTTTGATGTTGATTATGTAGCACATGAATTAGGTCATCAATTTGGTGCTAATCACACATTTTCAATGAGTAATGAAGGAACTGGTGTAAATATGGAACCTGGATCTGGATCAACAATTATGGGTTATGCTGGAATTACAAGTCAGGATATTCAAGCACATTCAGATGCCTATTTTCATGCTATAAGTATTCAACAAGTAACTAACAATATAAAAGCTAAAACCTGTCCTGTTTCTACAAATACTGGAAACTCAATTCCAACTGCCAATGCAGGGTTAGATTATACTATCCCAAAAAGCACTCCATTTATGTTAACAGGAAGTGGAACAGATGCAAATGGAGATATTTTATCTTATAATTGGGAACAAATAGACAATGCTTCTAGTTCACAAACAGCAGCAAATTCTGCAGCAACTGCAACAAAAACATCTGGTCCAACTTTTAGATCTTATTCTTCCACAACATCCCCAGTACGTTATTTCCCAATTATGTCAAGGGTTTTAACAGGCGCTACAACAACTTCTGGTTCTGAAATTGTGGTTGAAGCATTGTCTTCTGTAGCAAGAACATTGAATTTTAGATTTACAGTTAGAGACAACAGAGCTGGTGGTTCTGGAAACAATAGTGACGACATGATTGTTACTGTTAACTCAACAGCTGGTCCTTTTACTGTAAGTTCTCCAAATACTGCAGTTTCTTATGTAGGTGGAAGTACGCAAACAATTACATGGGCTGTCGCAGGAACAACTGCAAACAATATAAACTGTGCTAATGTTGACATATTAATTTCAACTAATGCAGGAACAACTTGGTCAACTTTGTTAGCTTCAACTCCAAATGATGGAACACAAGCTGTAACAATTCCAAATATTGCTGGAACTCAAAACAGAATAATGGTAAAAGGAACTAATCATATTTTCTTTGATGTTTCAAATACTAATTTTACTATTACAGCTGGTTCTTCAGGAGACACAACTGCTCCAACTGCTCCAACTCTTGCTGCCTCAGGAACAACTCAAACTACTACAAATTTATCTTGGTCTGGTGCTACAGATAATATTGGTGTAACTGGTTATGATGTTTATAAAGGCGCTGCATTATTAGGCTCAACAACTTCAACTTCGTATGCTGTTACTGGATTAACAGCTTCAACAGCTTATACCTTTTCTATAAAAGCTAAAGATGCTGCTGGAAACATTTCTGTATCTAGTAATGTTGTTAATGTAACTACTTTAGCAAATGCAGGAGACACAACTGCTCCATCAACTCCAACAAGTTTAACTGCTTCTGGAACTACTCAAACTACAACTAACTTATCTTGGACTGCTTCAACAGATAATGTTGGTGTTACAGGATATGATATTTATAGTGGTGCAAGTTTATTAGGAAACGTAGCAGGAACTTCTGCTAACATAACAGGTTTAGTAGCATCAACATCTTATACTTTTTCTGTAAAAGCTAAAGATGCAGCTGGAAACACTTCTGCTTCTAGCAATGTGGTTTCAGTAACAACTCTTTCAAATACTTTAACGTATTGTACCTCACAAGGAAACAGTACTGCTGATGAAAAAATTGGAAAAGTAGTGTTTGGTTCAATCAACAACACTTCAACAGGAACTACTGGTTATGAGAATTTTACTTCACTTTCTACAAGTGTTAACAAAAACTCTGCTTATACAATAACAATAACTCCATCTTGGACAAGCACAGTTTATAGTGAAGGCTATGCTGTATTTATTGACTATAACCAAGATGGTGATTTTAGTGATACTGGAGAAACGGTTTGGACTAAAACAGCTTCAAAAACAACTCCTGTGACGGGTTCAATTACAATTCCTACAACTGCTTTGAGTGGTTCTACAAGAATGAGAGTCGCTATGAAATACAATGGAATTCCAACTTCTTGTGAAGCTTTTTCTTATGGACAAGTAGAAGATTATACAATCGTAATTGGTGGAACTGGAAAAGAAATAGTTTCCTCTTCAACAGAAAATAATTTAGTTGACATTAAATTATATCCAAATCCAACAAGTTCTGTGTTAAACATTTCTACTATTAGTGAAAACACAGCAGTTAAAATATTAAACATGCAAGGGCAAACTGTTTTCAATGGAGAAGTTAAAAACAATAGTTTAGATGTTTCTAATTTACCTGTCGGAACTTATATGTTAGAAATTAACTATAATAATTCTAAAATTGTGAAACAATTCATAAAACAATAATTTTAGTATCAAATAAATAATCTAAAGGTCTTCTCAACAGAAGGCCTTTTTTTATTGACTTAATTTATTGTAATTTTATATTCTTAAATCATAAGAAAATTATTTATGAAAAAATTAGTTTTAATAGCATTGTTTATGATATCAAACACAGGAATTGCACAAGAAATTATGTCTCCAGAAAAATTATGGGAACTGGGTAGAGTTTCTGCACTTGGAATTTCAAAAGATGGAAAGTCGATAGTTTACAAAGTTTCTAAACCTGATATGGTTGAGAATAAATTGAATTCTACTTATTATTCCATCCCAATTAATGGTGGAAAAGCTAAAGAAATTAAAGAGTATGCTGCCTTATTAAATGATAAAAATTCTTCAAACGGAAATACACTTTCACATAAAGAAATTAAAATTGACAAAGTTTTAGGAAAAGACTTTTACCCTGAATTAGATAAATCCAATGTTCAAATTTATGATGGTTTAGACTATCGCCATTGGGATACTTGGAATGAAGGAAAACACAATCATGTTTTTGTAAATGATGAAGACATAATGGCAAATGAGCCTTACGATTCTCCTCAAAAACCTTTTGGTGGTGACGAAGATTATATTTTTTCACCTGATGGAAAAAAAGTGATTTATGTAAGCAAGAAAAAAGCAGGAACAGCTTATGCAACTTCTACTAACACAGATTTATATGAATATGATTTAAATACAAAATCAACAAAAAATCTAACGGAAAAAAATTTAGGATATGATGTTGCTCCTCAATTTTCACCCAATGGAGATTTATCTTGGTTGCAAATGAAACAAGATGGTTATGAAGCTGATAAAAATGACATTATCGTTCGTTATAAAGGTTTAGATATAAATTTAACTAGCAATTGGGATGGAACTGTAGATAGTTTTATATGGAGTAAAGATGGTGAAAAAGTCTATTTTATTGCTGCAATTGATGGAACAAAACAATTATTTGAGGTTAATTTTCCTGGTTTAACGAAAATTATGGTTCGAGTTCAACAAATTACAAAAGGAGATTTTGACGTTAACGGAATTATTGGTTTTGATGATTCGAAAATAATTGCAACTCGTGGTAATATGAATCACGCAAGTGAAATTTTTTCTTATGATTTAAAAAGTTCTGAATGGAATCAAATCACGAAAGTAAATGATGAAGTTTATAGCAAAATAACTCAATGTAAAACCGAAAGAAGATATGTAACGACAACTGACGGTAAAAAAATGTTGGTTTGGGTAATTTTACCACCAAATTTTGATGCTTCAAAAAAATATCCAACATTATTATATTGCCAAGGTGGTCCACAAAGTGCTTTGACTCAGTTTTATTCGTTTAGATGGAATTTTCAAGTTATGGCTTCACAAGGTTATGTAGTTGTTGCTCCAAATAGAAGAGGAATGCCAGGTCATGGTGTAGAATGGAACGAAAAAATTAGTGGTGATTGGGGTGGACAAGTGATGGATGATTATTTATCGGCAATTGATGATGTATCTAAAGAAAGCTATGTTGATAAAGAAAGACTAGGAGCTATTGGAGCCAGTTACGGTGGTTATTCAGTCTTTTATTTAGCTGGGATTCACAATAACAGATTTAAAACATTCATTTCACATGCTGGAATTTTCAACACACAAAGTATGTACGGAACAACCGAAGAAGTTTTCTTTACACATTATGATTCTGGTGGTGCTTATTGGGAAAATGAGAATGAAATTGCTCAAAAAACCTATAATGAATTCAATCCAATTACCTTAGTAAATAAGTGGAATACACCTATTTTCATAATTCAAGGTGGAATTGATTATCGTGTTCCGATTGGACAAAGTCAAGAAGCATTTCAGGCAGCACAACTAAAAGGAATTAAAAGTAAGTTTATGATTTTTCCAGAAGAAAATCACTGGATTTTAAAACCTCAAAACGGATTGGTTTGGCAACGTGAGTTTTTTAAATGGTTGAAAGAAACACTTTGATTTTAGATTGAAGATTAACGATTTTTGAAATTGCTATTTAACTTGATATGATGTCATTTGAAGATATTGAATTCACAATAAAAATATTCCATAAAAATGGATTAACTGTTGATGCAGCAGAATTATTGATTAGAGAATACGAATTAAGTCATCCAAATTTTAAAGGCATTGAATTAAGAGAAAAAGCTAAACCAGATTTCATTTTAATGACTACAGAAGGAGAAATAGGTCAACCACAAATCGTTAGAATTCCAGAAAATACTTTTGAATTTCCTTTAGTTTTGATGTTAAATTTATTGGCTCATGAAATGTTGCATGTTCGTCAAAAATCGTCAGTAATAGCTATTCAAGAAAGAAACGAACGCGAATGGCAAGCCTATTATGAAATGTTATTTCACGAAATTTTTCCTTTAATTCCCGAAGCTTCCGATTTTCACAAAAAGCATTTTGCTACAAAAGGTTTAGAATATTATAACCGAATGGGTTCAGCAACTAATTTACAATTAAAATACGCTATTCAAAAAAGAGAAGTTGAAACATTACTTGATTCATTAGTATAAAAAAACGCTCAATTTTCATTGAGCGTTTTTTGTATTTTTATTCTTCTACTTTTTCTTTCATTACAAATGATTCCATAAATTTTGTAGTATAATTTCCGGCTACATAATCTGGCTCATCCATTAATTGTCTGTGAAATGGAATTGTAGTTTTTATACCTTCGATAACAAATTCATCTAAAGCACGTTTCATTTTGTTGATTGCTTCTTCTCTTGTTTGAGCTGTTGTAATCAACTTGGCAATCATTGAATCGTAATTTGGTGGAATTGTATATCCTGCATAAACATGAGTATCTAAACGAACTCCATGTCCTCCTGGTGTATGTAATGTAGTGATTTTTCCTGGTGAAGGTCTAAAATCGTTATAAGGATCTTCAGCATTAATACGACATTCAATAGAATGTAACATTGGAAAATAGTTTTTACCTGAAATTGGAATTCCAGCAGCCACCATAATTTGTTCGCGTATTAAATCAAAATCAATTACTTGTTCTGTTATAGGATGTTCTACTTGAATACGAGTATTCATTTCCATGAAGAAGAAATTTCTATGTTTGTCTACAAGAAATTCAACTGTTCCTGCTCCTTCATATTTAATATATTCAGCAGCTTTTACAGCAGCAGCACCCATTGCATTACGCAATTCATCAGTCATAAAAGGAGAAGGTGTTTCTTCCGTTAGTTTTTGATGACGTCTTTGTACTGAACAATCTCTTTCAGACAAGTGACAAGCTTTACCGAATGAATCACCAACAACCTGAATTTCAATATGTCTTGGTTCTTCAATAAGTTTCTCCATATACATATCATCGTTTCCAAAAGCAGCTTTACTTTCTTGTCTTGCAGACTCCCAAGCATTTTTCAAATCTTCTTTTTTCCAAATGGCACGCATACCTTTTCCACCACCACCAGCGGAAGCTTTAAGCATTACTGGATAACCCGTTTCTTTAGCTATTTTTTCACATTCTTCAAATGTTTCAATAATTCCTTCACTTCCTGGTACACAAGGTACGCCAGCTTCAATCATTGTAGATTTAGCATTGGCTTTGTCTCCCATTCTATCAATCATTTCTGGAGAAGCTCCAATAAACTTGATGCCATGTTCTTGACAAATTTTAGAAAATTTAGCATTTTCAGACAGAAAACCATATCCTGGATGAATAGCGTCTGCATTAGTTATTTCAGCAGCAGCTATAATATTTGACATTTTTAAATAAGAAAGATTACTTGGTGGAGGACCAATACACACTGCTTCATCTGCGAAGCGTACGTGCAAACTTTCTGCATCAGCAGTTGAATAAACAGCTACTGTTTTGATGCCCATTTCTTTACAAGTTCTAATTACACGTAGTGCAATTTCTCCTCTATTTGCAATTAATATTTTTTTAAACATCTAATTTGAGTTATGAGTTATGAGTTATGAGTTTTTTCTTAAATCATGATTGGTACAAACCAATTCTTAATTTATAATTCATAATTTATAATTTATTAAGATGGATCTACTAAAAACAATGGTTGATCAAACTCTACTGGAGAAGAATCATCTACTAAAATTTTAACGATTTTTCCTGAAATTTCAGATTCAATTTCATTGAATAATTTCATTGCTTCAATTACACAAACCACATCTCCTTTAGAAATTGTACTTCCAACTTCAACAAAAACTGGTTTGTCTGGTGAAGGTTTTCTATATAATGTTCCAATAATTGGAGACTTTATAGTAATGTATTTTGCATCTTCATTTGCTTCTACTACGGCTACAGGAGCTGCTGCCGTTGCTGGCTGTGCTACTGGTGCTTGAGATACAGGCATTTGTTGCACATAAGTAGTTGTTGGCTCGACGCCTTCTGTAGTAGTTTTGATGGTGATTTTAAAATCATCCATTTCTAATTTCACTTCCGTTGCACCTGACTTTGATACAAATTTGATTAAATTCTGAATTTCTCTAATATCCATGGTATTAAAATTTGATTTAGTTTGTTTGTTATTCTCTGTTATACGCCCATTTTAAGTAGATAGCTCCCCAAGTGAAACCACCACCAAATGCAGCAAATATTAAATTATCACCTTTTTTAAATTGGTTTTCAAAATCTGCTAATAATAATGGTAAAGTTGCTGAAGTAGTATTTCCATATCTATGAATATTTACCAAGACTTTTTCTTCTTCTAGCCCAATTCTATTGGCAGTTGCGTCTATAATTCTTCTATTAGCTTGATGCGCTACCAACCAATTAATATCTTCTTTGCTAAGATTATTACGATGCATTATTTTTTCGCTAACATCAGCCATTCCAGAAACAGCATATTTGAAAACAGTTTTTCCTTCTTGTTGAACGAAATGCCTTTTGTTTTTTACAGTTTCTTCAGAAGGAGGCATTATTGATCCTCCAGCTTCAATTCTTAAGAAATCTCGTCCAATACCATCACTCCTTAAATATTCATCTTGTAAACCCAAACCTTCTTCATTTGGTTCAAACAAAACTGCACCAGCACCATCTCCAAAGATAATACAAGTAGATCTGTCTGTATAATCAATAATTGAGGACATTTTATCGGCTCCAATTAACAATATTTTTTTATATCTTCCTGATTGTATGTGAGCAGCAGCTGTTGACATTCCGTATAAGAAACTAGAACATGCTGCTTGTAAATCATAAGCAAATGCATTAACGGCTCCTAATTGAGTTGCAACATAAACTCCAGTAGCCGCTACAGGCTGATCTGGTGTCGTAGTAGCCATTATAACCATATCTATTTCACTAGGGTCAATTTTAGCTTTTTCAATTAAATTTTGTGCTGCTTTTATTGCCAAGTAAGATGTTCCTTGGCCTTCTTCTTTGAGAATTCTTCGTTCCTTGATTCCTGTTCTTGAAGTAATCCATTCATCATTAGTATCTACTAAAGTTTCTAACACTTTATTAGACATAACAAAATCTGGAACATAGGACCCAACGGCTGTTATTGCGGCTGTTATTTTATTCATAAATATAATTTTTCTTTTCAAATGTTACCATTTGATTAGTTGTGAAAATTACAAAAAAAAAATTAAACCCTATTAAATCCTTGATTATAATTATCAACGATTTAATAAATCAAAAAAAAACTCCCACAATGTGAGAGTTTTTTCTCTATTATTTTAAACAATTATGCTACTGCTTCAGATTTGTCAATTACAACTTGTCCTCTGTAGTACATTTTACCTTCGTGCCAATAAGCTCTGTGGTATAAATGCGCTTCACCAGTTATTGGGCAAGTAGCAATTTGAGCAGGTGTTGCTTTATAATGTGTTCTTCTCTTATCTCTTCTTGTTTTGGAGATTTTTCTCTTTGGATGTGCCATTTTACTATATTATTTATCCGTTAATAGTTTCTTTAAATCGTCCCATCTTGGGTCGGTATCTTTATTTTCTTCTTCTTTAATCTCTGTTGGAGCTAAATCATTTAAAACATCTAATGCTTTAGAGTCTAGTGTTCCATCTTTTACTCCTGGATGAACTCTTTTTGTGGGAACTGAAAGTATGATTGACTCATATATGTATTGAGCCACATTAAATTCATATTCACCATGAGGTAATGTCAATATTTCTTCATTTTCATCATTAAAAGCATCTCCAAACTTAACAATTAAGTTTATTTTACCTTTTATTGTAAGGTCAAAATCTTCACTAGTCAAATCACATGGAACATTTATGGTTCCGTTATGCTTAATTTCTAATTCAAGCATCATGTTTTTCTTATCTAATAGGATCTCAACTTTTATATCTGAAGCACTATATTCATCAAAACCAAAGTGCTCAAAGAACGAATCATCTATCTGATAATCAAACTGGTGTTTTCCTGTTTTTAACCCAACAAACTGAATTAAATATTCTTTTAAATTACTCATCACAACAGTTTTTCCCTTTTTAAAGGAGTGCAAAGATATAAAATTTTTATAAACTAAAACTAGTTGTCAACTTTTTTTTGTTTATAACTAATTATTTACTTGCAATTAAAGGATTATTTGTCAATTCTTTATATTCATTTCTTTTATTATACACATCAATAGCTAAGTATAAAGCTTCCCTAAACGAACTTTCATTTGCTTTGTTTTTTCCAGCAATATCAAAAGCTGTTCCATGATCAGGAGAAGTTCTAATTTTACTTAAACCTGCAGTATAATTAACACCACTTCCAAAAGACATCGTCTTAAACGGAATCAAACCTTGGTCATGATACACTGCTAAAACAGCATCATATTGCTTATATTGATTGCTTCCAAAAAAACTATCTGCTGAATAAGGCCCAAAAACCATAATTCCTGAATCATAAATCTTTTTTAAAGCTGGCTTAATTATTTCTTCATCTTCTTTTCCAATAACACCATTATCACCTGCATGAGGATTTAGTCCTAAAACAGCAATTTTAGGCTTTTCAATTCTAAAGTCTTGTTTTAAAGTATCATTTACAATTTTAACTTTCTTTGATATTAACTCTTCATTTAAATACTTTGCAACATCATTAACCGGAACATGATCAGTTAATAATCCAACTCTCAAATTTTCATGAATCATAAACATAAGAGCGTTTTCATTAAATTCTTTTGCTAAATAATCTGTGTGTCCTGGGAATTTAAATTCTTCAGACTGAATATTGTATTTATTAATAGGTGCTGTTAGCAAAACATCAACTTTGTTTTCTTTTAAAGCTTTTGTAGCTGCAAAGAAAGATTTTAGTGCATATTTACCAACTTCATTGTCATTTTTACCAAATTCAACATTAACAGTTTCTTTCCAGACATTTAAAACATTAATCTTTCCAACAACTAGTTGGTCTAAAGAATCAATACCATGAAAATTCAGGGTCAATTCATAAACTTTCTTCAAATAAGACATTATTTTTACGTTGGCAAAAATAACAGGTGTACATAATTCTAACATTCTATTATCCTCAAATGTTTTAAGGACAACTTCACTACCAACACCGTTTAAATCGCCAATTGATATTCCAACAATAATATTTTCTGCTATTTTAACCATTATAAAGAGTTATTTATGCTATTTTTGAACTGCAAATTTAGTAAAATAAAATCAGTTATGTTTACAGGAATAGTAGAAACAATAGGAATTATAAAAGATATTAGTCAAGACCAAGAGAATCTTAACTTAACAATTGAATCAAAAATCACCAATGAATTAAAAATTGACCAAAGTGTATCTCATAATGGAATATGCTTAACCGTTGTTGCTATTAAAGAAAATCTTTATACTGTTACGGCAATTAAAGAGACTATCGAAAAAACAACAATAGGAAATTGGAAAAAAAATGATCCGGTAAATCTTGAAAGAGCAATGATTTTAGGTTCTAGACTTGATGGACATATTGTTCAAGGTCATGTAGATCAAATTGGCGTTTGTAAAAACATAAAAGAAGCTGATGGAAGTTGGTATTTCACCTTTGAATATGACACAGTTTTAAACAACGTTACAATTGAAAAAGGGTCAATTACAATAAACGGAACTAGTTTAACTGTAGTGAATTCTAAATTAAATGAATTTAGTGTTGCAATTATACCTTACACTTATGAAAACACAATTTTTTCAAAAATAAAAATTGGAGATTCTGTAAATTTAGAATTTGACGTTATAGGAAAATACGTCAAAAGATTAACTGAATTAGGCGTTTATAACAAATAATTAAGCTTTTTTATTAAAACTCGAATATTTTTTAAGAAAAATAAACGAAAAAATAACTCCAAATACAACCATTAAAAAAAGGTTGTCATCCAAAGTAAAACCCGGTGGTAACGGTGGGCCTGCAGGTGGTGGCGGTGGACCTTGTTTTGCTGTAGCAGAAAAACATACCATCAAAAGGCTAATTAAAAAAAAATTATTTGGGGTCAATTTCATGTGCGTAAAAGTAAAAAAAAAAAATTACTAACAAAATTTTTAAATTATTAATAATATAAAAATAACCTCAAATGCATTTACTCTCTATAAAATGCAAAAATAGTGTTTAAAAAAAAGCCTTCCAATTAGAAAGGCTTTTTTGTGGTCCCACCTGGGCTCGAACCAGGGACCACCTGATTATGAGTCAGGTGCTCTAACCAACTGAGCTATAGGACCGGTTAGCTTCACAGATTAATATTTTTAAGCTGTGCTCAATGAATAAAGACGAGCTTTATTTTGAGAGTGCAATATTACTACTATTTTTAATTGCTTGCAAATCTTATATTACTTTTCTTTAATTTCTTGACAAAGTTCTATTAAAACGCCATTTGTACTTTTTGGATGAAGAAAAACAACAAGTTTGTTATCTGCTCCTTTTTTTGGCTTATCATTAATTAAAACAAACCCTTCGGCTTGCAGTCTAACTATTTCTGATTCAATATCTTCTACATCAAAAGCGATATGATGAATTCCTTCTCCTTTTTTTTCTAAAAATTTGGCAATTGGACTATTCTCATTTGTTGCTTCTAACAATTCTATTTTATTTGGCCCATTCATAAAAAAAGATGTCTTTACTCCTTCTGAAGCAACTTCTTCTTCTTTATACGGTGGGTTTCCAAAAAGTTTTTCAAAAAGTTGATTTGACACTTTTATATCTTTAACAGCAATACCTATATGTTCAATTTTACGCATATTTTCTATTTTTTGTAAAATTATAAAATAAAATCCTATCATATATATTATAAGTGACTTTAAAAAAATCGTATTTTTGCAAAATGGAAACGAACAGACAAAAAAAAATTGGTGCATTATTGCAAAATGACTTAGTTGATATTTTACAAGGAGAAATTCGCAAAAACGGAATTAGCAACCTAATTATATCAATATCAAAAGTAAATGTAACTACAGATTTATCTGTAGCAAGAGTTCATTTAAGTGTTTTTCCAACAAACAAAGCACCTGAAATTTTAGCAGCAATTAAAACAAACACACCATTAATCAAGCATGATTTAGCTCAAAGGGTGAAAAATCAATTAAGAAAAGTCCCAAACCTTACTTTTTATATCGATGACAGTTTGGATTATATCGAAAACATTGACAATGCATTAAAAGGTGAAGAAAATCCAATTACCAATCCAGATTTATTAGAAAAAAGAAAAAAATCATAATTTGAATTTTCCTTTTTACATAGCTAAAAGATATGCGCTAAGTTTTAGTAAAAGTACTGCCATAAATATCATTACTGGTATTGCTTCACTAGGAATCATTGTTAGTGCTATGGCTTTGTTTGTTGTTATGTCAGTTTTTAGTGGTTTAAAGGAATTTAGTTTGAGTTTTAGCAACTCAACTGATCCTGATTTAAAAATTGAAGCTTCAAAAGGAAAATCTTTTATACTTTCTACTGAACAAGTCAATCAATTAAAGAAATCGACAAACTTTTCAGCATTCAGTAAAATAGTTGAAGAACGTGTTTTCTTTTTATATGATGAAAAAGAACAAGTTGCGTATTTAAAAGGTGTTGATTCTTTTTATTCTGATGTCACAACATTTAATGAACAGCTTTATGCGGGTTCTTGGATAGAATCAGAAACAAATCAGGCAATTATTGGTGCAGGAATAATGCGTAAACTTTCTATTGGCTTGTTAGATTTTAATAATCGATTAGAAGTCATAGCTCCAAAACCTAAGAAAGGGCAAATTTCTAGTGAAGATGATTTTAAACGAGCCTCATTAATTCCAGTTGGTGTTTATTCTTTGAATGATGAAATTGACAACAAATATGTATATTGCGATATTGAAATAGCTCAAGAATTATTAGGTTTTAAGCCAAATCAAGTCACAAATGTTGAATTTAAGATCAATCCAAATTCAGACGAAGAAAAAGCAATTGCTGAGTTAAAATCAATTTTTAAAAATCAAGTCACTATAAAAAATAGAGCGCAATTAAATGATTCACTTTATAAAATGTTGAACACTGAGAATATTGCAGTTTACTTGATTTTTACTTTAGTGATTATTATTGCCTTATTTAATTTAATTGGTGCATTAATCATGATGATTATTGATAAAAAAGCAAATTTAAAAACCTTATATAATTTAGGTGTTGAAGTAAAACAATTGCGTGGAATATTCTTTTTTCAAGGTGGTTTACTTACTTTTTTTGGTGGATTAATTGGTTTAATTTTCGGAGTTCTTATTGTAGTAGTTCAACAACAATTTAGCTTGGTTATGGTAAATGAATCTTTAGCTTATCCCGTAGTTTTTGAAGTTAAAAACATATTAATTGTAATTTCAACAATATATATATTAGGAATTATTGCTTCTTGGATTGCAAGTAGCACCGTTTCAAAAAAATTAGTAGAATAACTTACGAAAATTGATAATCTGCATAAACTTCTGCAATTTCTTCAAAAATTTTCATCAAGCCATTAGAATCATCTGTTGTTACTAAACGTTGTTTGTATTCTTTAAAAGAATGAATTCCTTTGAAATAATTAGTATAATGACGACGCATTTCTATAATACCTAAATGCTCCCCTTTCCAATCCATAGACCAAATCAAATGATTTTTGGCAGCATCAATTCTGTCATTCATTGTTGGTTGAGCTAAATGTTCTCCAGTTTTCATGAAATGCTTTATTTCATTAAAAATCCATGGATTTCCAATGGCTGCTCTTCCTATCATTATTCCGTCAATTCCGTATTTGTTTTTGTATTCTAATGCTTTTTCGGCAGAATCTATATCACCATTTCCAAAAATTGGCATTGTAATTCTTTGATTATTTTTAACTCTTGCAATATGAGACCAATCTGAATGCCCTTTATACATTTGAGCTCGAGTTCTTGCATGAATAGACAAGGCTTGTACACCAATATCTTGTAATCTCTCAGCAACTTCATCAATATTTATGGAAGCATCATCCCAGCCTAAACGTGTTTTCACAGTTACTGGCAAAGAAGTTCCTTTAATAACTGCTTTTGTTAAACGAATCATTAAATCAACATCTTTTAAAACTCCTGCTCCTGCTCCTTTGCATACTACTTTCTTAACAGGGCAACCAAAATTTATATCAACCAAATCTGGCTGAACAGTATCAACAATTCTGGCTGACATTTCCATTGCATCTTCATCACCACCAAAAATTTGAATTCCAACCGGTCTTTCGTAATCAAAAATGTCAAGTTTTTTCATACTTTTAATTGCATCACGAATTAATCCTTCTGAAGAAATAAATTCAGAATACATTAAATCCGCCCCATGCAATTTGCACAATCTACGAAAAGGTGGATCACTTACATCTTCCATAGGTGCAAGTAATAAAGGAAATTCTGGTAAAACTATGTTTCCGATTTTTGGCATTTTTATAGCTAATATTTTTGCAAAAATACTAAAAAATTATGGTTTGAATCTTAAGGAAAAAAAAATCAGCATATTATATCCAAAACTTTAAATTATATTTGCAGATTAAATGCAATTGCATTGCTACATAAAGAAAGAAAAAGAGAATGAAAAACATTAGAAATTTTTGTATAATAGCACATATTGATCACGGAAAAAGTACATTAGCTGACAGATTGTTAGGTGCTACTCAAACCGTAACTGCTCGCGAAGAAAAAGCACAGTTATTAGACAATATGGATTTGGAACGTGAACGTGGAATAACCATTAAGAGTCACGCTATCCAAATGGAATACAAATATAAGGGTGAAGATTATGTTTTAAATTTAATTGACACACCTGGTCACGTTGATTTTTCTTATGAAGTTTCTCGTTCAATTGCTGCGTGTGAAGGAGCTTTGTTAATTGTTGATGCAGCACAAAGTATTCAAGCACAAACGATTTCTAATTTATATTTAGCATTAGAAAATGACTTGGAAATTATTCCGGTTTTAAATAAAGTTGATTTACCAAGTGCAAACCCTGAAGAAGTTAGTGACGACATTATTGATTTATTAGGCTGTAAATTAGAAGATATTATTCATGCTTCAGGAAAAACAGGTTTTGGTGTTGAAAATATTTTAGCAGCCATTATCGAAAAAATTCCAGCTCCAAAAGGAAATGTTGACGAACCTTTACAAGCCTTAATTTTCGACTCACATTACAATCCTTTTAGAGGAATTGAAGTAATTTTTCGTGTAAAAAATGGAGAAATTAAAAAAGGTCAGAAAATTAAGTTCATGGCAACAGGAAATGAGTATTTTGCTGATGAAGTAGGTACTTTAAAATTGAATCAAGTTCCAAAAGATAAAATTTCAACAGGTGATGTAGGTTATTTAATTTCTGGAATAAAAGAAGCAAAAGAAGTAAAAGTTGGTGACACTGTAACAGATGCAAAAACACCAACAACTAATATGATTACAGGTTTTGAAGACGTAAAACCTATGGTTTTTGCTGGAATTTACCCTGTTGATACAGATGATTTTGAAGACTTACGTGCTTCAATGGAAAAATTACAATTGAATGACGCTTCTTTAGTATTTGTACCAGAAAGTTCAGCAGCCTTAGGATTTGGTTTTCGTTGTGGATTCTTAGGAATGTTACACATGGAAATTATTCAAGAACGTTTAGAGCGTGAGTTTGACATGACTGTAATTACAACAGTTCCCAATGTATCTTACCATGCTTTTACCAAAAAAGAACCTAACACAATTTTAATTGTAAATAATCCAACAGATTTACCAGAACCGTCTAAATTAGACAGGGTTGAAGAACCATATATAAAAGCAACTATCATTACAAAATCTGATTTTGTTGGTAACGTTATGAGTTTGTGTATTGAAAAACGTGGTGTAATTACCAATCAAACTTATTTAACAACAGAGCGTGTAGAATTAACTTTTGACATGCCTTTAGCTGAAATTGTATTCGATTTTTATGATAGATTAAAAACAGTTTCTAAAGGATATGCTTCATTTGATTATTCGCCAATTGGATTACGTGAGTCTAAATTAGTGCGATTAGATGTTTTATTAAATGGTGCGTCAGTTGATGCGCTTTCTGCTTTAATTCACGAAAGTAGTGCTTATCATATTGGTAAGAAAATGTGTGAAAAATTGAAAGAATTAATCCCAAGACAACAATTTGACATTCCAATTCAGGCAGCAATTGGAGCAAAAGTTATTGCTCGTGAAACGATAAAAGCGCTTCGTAAAGATGTAACTGCCAAATGTTATGGTGGAGATATTTCTCGTAAAAGAAAATTACTTGAAAAACAGAAAAAAGGTAAAAAACGTATGCGTTTAGTAGGAAATGTTGAAATTCCTCAAGAAGCGTTTATGGCTGTTTTGAAGTTGAATGATTAATTTTAATAAAAATTTATATATTTTATAAATTTATTTAGTTATTTTGCATAATATTAATACCTCATAATTATCTATGTTAGATCATTTATTTCCAATTCTTGGTAATCACTCTGTAGACAGGTCAACAATAACTCTTTATTTACCTCAAGAGTTCATTAAGCCTGAAAAGTTGTTTGAAAAAATTAATAAAGAGGGGTATTTTATGTTAAAATTCCAAAGAAGGAATTTAATAAAAAAAAGAATTATAAATATTCAAGATAAAGAAAATTCATTATCAATAATTGAAGGAAAAACTGATGAAGACATAATAGGTTTTGTTTTAGAACAATATAATTCAGAAGGCGAATTGGAAAATATTTTAGCACTTCAAAACAATAACGATAAAGCTGTTATAAATTTTGAAACAAGAAAATATATTAGATGGGAAAATTTTTTCAATAGTTTTTTTGAAGATTTTAAAAATTTAATCAAAGGAAATGAGTTTTATTTTGAAGCTATCAATTTAACATACGTAGATGAATTTATATGGAAGTCTGAAGAGAGAATTCCTGTTGAAGAAATTTTTCAAAAAGATTCTGAACTAATAAATAGTAAGTTTTTAAAATCAAAAAATGGAACAATTGTTTTATTGTCACAAAATGAAGATCACAATATTGAAGAAAAAACAGAAATTTCTTTTAATAATGAATTGAAAAGAGTTCAAATAATTCATCAACATGCAACAAAATTTAAAGATATTTTAGATTCAAATAACTTAATTGAAAAAGACAATATAAATTCTTTATTAGAAATAGCACATATTTCAAACAAAGAAACTTTAAAAGATTTGTTTACTGAAACTATAAAAGAAAAGATAAACTTAAAATAGCTTAAAAATGCCAATCACTACTGCACTATTAGGTCTGAATCCTGACTTCGACAGAAGAAGAGTATCTGAAGAAAATAAAGTAATAGATAGAAATCATTATTACACAAATTCATCTGTGGCTTTAAGTCTAAAAAACAATTTTTTCTTAAATTCAGAAACTAAAAAAAATGAGGATTGTTTAATTGATTCAATAACATCTATTTCTTGTTTAAATGATAATTGGAATAATTTTGGAACAAAAAAAATAAGTTCTGAAATAATAATAAATTCTTTAAAAATAATTCAATCTATCCCTCCTAGTTTATTAAACTATTTAAGACCTGAAAATATTTATCCAAGTAAAACAGGAACAATAGTCATGGATTGGGAAATAGATAAAGACAATATATTATCTCTTGAAATAGCAAAAAAATCTGTAGGCTATTTTGTTGAAGTCAATGGTAATGACTTTAAACAAGTTGACAATATAGATGCTGAAAATATACCTCAAATAGTCTCTTCTATTAATAATGATTTATCAATATTAATATAAATGGCAGAAATTATTAATAGAAATATTGATAATAATGAAATTATTATTCGTTTTATTTTCAAAGGAGATATTAAAGTAAATAAGCAAAATAAAAAAGAAAATATCATTGATAAAGATGTGTTTATTGACACTAGAAATCCTGAAGTTTCACTTTTGAGAGAAAAATATAACAGTAAGGATGATTGCGTCAAAAGAGGTTACGATGTTAAATCAGATTTTATTGGATTTGTTATTTTTAAAAAAAACGACTATGATAATTGTGTAAATTCGCACAAGAACGATTGTGCTACATTTAACGCTGAAATTGTTTCATCCCCACTTGATGCAGATTATAATATCATTCCTTTAGAAATAGAAGTAAGAACAGACACTCCTATAAATCCAGGTCATTCTGATTTAAAATATATTAACCCAGGTTTAATTCAAGATGATGAAAATCCTAATATTGCTATTAGAAGATTTTCAAGAAAACTTTTTAAAATTTGTCATGTCTGTTTTGAAAATGAAAATTTCGAAGAAATTGTTGAAGGAATTAAAGTAATTTAAAACCCGATGACGCAAGTTGTTGGGTTTTTTGTTTAGCAAATACACTTTCAAGTTTGTACCTTTGCAACTTCAAACTAATTTAAATAAGTGAACGACAGATTGCTTCGTTCCTCGCAATGACCATGATAGAAGACAAAAACCCTCAAAGAACAGATTTATCGCAATTAGGTGAATTTGGATTAATAGAACATTTAACCAAGCAATTTGATGTAAAACAAAAATCAACCCTAAAAAGTATTGGTGATGATGCTGCTGTGATTGACTTTAAGAAGAAAAAAGCTGTAATATCAACTGATTTACTAGTAGAAGGTGTTCATTTTGATTTGAGCTATATGCCTTTGAAGCATTTAGGCTATAAAGCCGTTGTAGCAAATCTTTCTGACATCTATGCAATGAATGCTACTCCAACACAAATAACGGTTTCTATTGCTGTTTCTAATCGTTTCCCACTAGAAGCTTTGGAAGAATTGTTTGACGGAATTGCATTAGCCTCTAAAATCTACAATGTTGATGTTGTTGGTGGTGATACTACTTCTTCTCAAAAAGGAATGATAATTTCCATAACTGCAATTGGTGAAGCTGATGAAAAAGATTTAGCTTATAGAAGTGGTGCAAAGGAAGGTGATTTATTAGTTGTTACTGGAGATTTAGGTGCAGCTTATATGGGTTTACAAGTTTTGGAACGTGAAAAGCAAGTTTTTCAGGTTAACCCAAATAACCAACCCGATTTAGATGCTTACACTTATTTGATTGAGCGTCAATTAAAACCTGAAGCACGAAAAGATATTAAAGAATTATTGGCTCAATTAGAAGTAAAACCAACTTCAATGATTGATATTTCGGACGGTCTTTCTTCTGAAATTATGCACATTTGCAAACAAAGTAATGTTGGCTGTAATCTATTCGAAGAAAAAATTCCTCTTGATCCACAATTAATTGATGTTTGCGAAGAGTTTAATATTGATAGTACAACGATTGCTATAAATGGTGGTGAAGATTATGAATTATTATTCACTATTAAATTAGAAGATTTTGATAAAATTAAGGCAAATCCTAATTTAACCGTAATTGGTCATATGGTAAATGAAAAAGAAGGAAATCACTTAATCACAAGAGCTAATACTAAAATTGCATTAAAAGCTAAAGGCTGGAATGCGTTGAAAGAAGAAGAATAACAAACTTATTAAAAACAAAAAAGCGTAAACATTAATTGAATTAATGTTTACGCTTTTTTAATTAATAAAATAAAATAAAACAGAATCTGGCATAGTAGGCTTAGTTTCGCTTGGGGCAAATACAGGGCTACACTTTCATCTGTTTTATGAAATTTTAATTTTAAACTTTAAGTAGAAAAAAATTACGAAAAATTAACCCTTAAAGTTTAATAATAGACACATAAAATATTATAAGAACGTATGAGAAATATTTTGTTATTTCCTTTTGCTAAATTACAATAAAGTGTCTTAAGTTGTCTGCGGTTTCAACCTCTTTGTGTTACGGTTTTCCCGTATTTTTACAAAAACCCTCTATCTCTTGCTTCTCTAATTAAATCTTCATCAGAACCACCTTTTACTTTAAAAAGTTCTTTTAAACTTAATTTTCTTTTCTCAATAGTACTTAGGGACATTGATGTATACATGGGAATATTTTTTGTTTTAACACCACGAGAAATATGATATAAAATTTGCCTGTCTAGTTCGTCAATTGGACTTTTTTCAATAGAAGCTGATTGACTAACGTATTTTACAACGGTTTGACTATAGTAGTTATCACCATTCAAAATTTTCTCAAAAGCATTTTTAAGCTCTTCAAATGTTAAATCATTTTTAATTATTAAACCATTAGGGTTAATGTTTTTAATAATATTTAAAATTCGCAATGAATCTGACAACATTGTTAGCATTATGATTTTGCATTGAGGCTGTTTATTTTTAAGTATTCTTGCTACATCTTCACCTGTTAAAATATTTCTTTCTTCGAATGGCGGCATGCTGACATCTAAAAAAGCCAAATCTAGAATAGGTGTTTCACTATTGTTTAAGGTTTCGTATGCTTCTTTGCAATTACTTGCTTTTAATACAGTAATTTCGTACTCATTTTCATAACTTTTTATTGTATTGTTATATGCTTCGATGATAAAGGGATGATCATCTGCCATAAATACATTTAGTTTTTTCATAGTTAAAATTCTTTGTTGGGGTTTATTTCTAATATTATTTGTGTTGTTGTTCCTTTGTTAATTTCTGAATTTATTGATAAGGTTGCATTTATTAATTTTGCCCTATCTCTCATGTTCTTAATGCCGATTCCTTTATGTGTTTTTTGTACATCAAACCCATTTCCATCATCTAATATACTAATTTTCAGATTATTATTGCTATAAACAATTGAAAAGGTTACTTTTTTGGCGTTAGCATATTTAATTATATTATGAAAAGTTTCTTGAAAAATTCTATATAGATTAATTTTCTCTTCAGCGGAGAGCTTTTCCCATGGTACTTTTGTATTGACAACATAATCAATTTGTAAGTTTAAAAATTTTTCTTGTTCTTGAACAAGTCTATCAATCATTAATTGATAATTATTAATAATACTTTGTTTGTCATCATTTAATTCATGAGAAATTTGTCTAATTTGTTTCTCTACTTGAATTATCTCATGTATGTACTTTTCTTTATCTTTTTTAACCTGCTCAGATTCTTGACTGTTTAAATAATCTAGATTCATTCTTGCCCCAAATAGCTTTCCTAAAACACCATCATGCAACTCTTGAGAAATTCTTTTTTGTTCTTGAGCCTTCACGTAATCCATTTGAGTTTGTTGATTAATCATCAAACTATATACCTCTTCATTTGCTTTTTGTTGCTCTTGAACCAATATAAATTCTCTTTGTTTTTGCTTTTGCCACCTATAAAAATAAAACATTGACAATAACAAAACACCAATTACAAAATAATAAATCAATCGTTGATTTCTTTCCGCTAATAATAGATTTTCATTATTTAATTCATCAACTCTATATTCTATTCTAGCAAAAGTATTTTGTGTTTTTTTATCAATAGCTGCAATACTATCTGATAGTTTTATGTATTCATTTGAATAGTCTTTTGCTTTTTCAGGAAAAACATTTGTGAGTTGTTTTAATGCTATAAGTTTATCTCTATAGGTTTTCTGCTTTATGGATATCTGATATGCGTTTAAAGCAAGTTCTTGAGCTTTTTTAATATTGTCTTGAGTCTCATAAAACTCAGAGAGTTGAACCAACGGTTGAATTGGTGAAAGATTTAATTCATTATAGCCCTCAATAACTGCTTCATATTCTTTTTCAAAATTTTGATTAAGCCCTAGTTTAAATTTTGAATAAGCAATATTTTGTTTTGTATATAAAAATACTTGATAATTATTGTTTTTTAAATTATCACTTAGTTCTATTTTATTATAATATTCTAATGCTTTTTTATAATCACGTTTGTTTAAAAAAGAATAACCAATATTATTATAAGCAATCTCAACAGACAACTTATCTGCATCTATATCTTTTGCATTTTTTATAGCTAAACTTAAAAAATAAAAAGCTTCGTCATACTCTTTTAACTCAATTTTACATAAGCCCAATAATGTATATGAAACATTTAAGAGTGTAGAATTATTTTCTTTTTTTGTTATTGGTAAAGATTTGAATAAACTTGTTTCACATCCCAAGAAATCTCCTTCTTTATATTTAATCAAACTTTTTTTTAGAGTAATCTCATTTGCTTTTACAAAATCATTTTTAGAAATATAATATTTTTCAATTTTATCAAAAAAGATAAATGCACTGTCTACTTTATTAGTTTTTAAAAAATAATTTCCAAGATTTTTGTATGCATTTAATTTTCTTATTGTATCTTTTTTAGTCTCATATTCATTTAAAGCCTTGTTTATAATAAACCTGTTTTGTTTTAATAAATTTAGCGAATATGTTTTCTTAATAATTGAATCATAATTATTAAATCTTATGGAGTCATTAGTTATTTTACTATTTAAATAATCAAGCTTATCAGATAAAAACACTCTTAAAGCATCTGATTTGGCATTTTCAAGTTTTATATAAGTTTCTTTTATACTATCGTTAAGTGCATCATTGTCTCTATTAAGAGTTGACTTATCATCACAGGATAAAAAAATGATTAAAACAAAAAAACATATTAATTTAAATAATTTCATAGATGCTAAAATAAAAAAAAAGTCTTTAATTTTCATTAAAGACTTTTTTTTATTTTAATTATTAATTTTAATTAAAATTAAAAATCAATAACTACTCCTCCTGGCTCTTGCATTTGAGTAGAATTAGTATCTCCAGCGATTTGGTCATCACCGTTAGTGTTGTAAGAAGTAAGTACTACTGTAAATAGAACTATAGCTAAGGTTGCAATAAATTTTTTCATAATAAATAGGGTTAAGGTTTGTTTTTTGGTTTTTGTTAAAAGACTTATTATACTACTTGATTTTATTAAAAATCAATAACTACTCCACCTGGCTCTTGCATTTGAGTAGAATTAGTATCTCCAGCGATTTGGTCATCACCGTTAGTGTTGTAAGAAGTAAGTACTACTGTAAATAGAACTATAGCTAAGGTTGCAATAAATTTTTTCATAATAAATAGGGTTAAGGTTTGTTTTTTGGTTTTTGTTAAAAGACTTATTATACTACTTGATTTTATTAAAAATCAATAACTACTCCACCTGGCTCTTGCATTTGAGTAGAATTAGTATCTCCAGCGATTTGGTCATCACCGTTAGTGTTGTAAGAAGTAAGTACTACTGTAAATAGAACTATAGCTAAAGTTGCAATAAATTTTTTCATAATAAATAGGGTTAAGGTTTTTAAATTTGTTTTTTGTTTGAAGTAAAATTAGCCGGAACACTTTTTATTCGTGATTTAGATTGGTAATCATATCTGTTTTGAAGGTGAATAAAAGTATTACGACTGCAAAAAATGGTAGATTAATCATTTAAAGTGGTGTAATTACCTAATAAATAAATATAAAATATGAATAAATATAAGGTTTTTTCTTACGTAAAAATATATTTAACGATTATTTTGACTTTTAAACGAAAAAATTGGTGTTCTTAATTTCTGTTTTTTGACAACTTTATTATTTATAATCAAATATATTTTCTTACAATAAATTTTCAAAAAGTGCTTTTTTTTATTGAAATAATATAATTCTGAAACTCTGTTCTAGAAAAAAGCATGTAAATCGGTTTTAGAAACTTGTAAGAAATAAAACTTTATAGGTATTATTAATTGATAAAACGGTGCTTCTATAAAAATCAAAAAGGCTACCTGAATAATTCAAGCAGCCTTTTTAAAGACATATATAAATATTAATAAAAATTAATCGGTAAGAACGTAGTTCGATAATAAAGAAAGGCCATTAAGGTGCTTTTTTTATTCTGAACAATGTAAAAATAGATAAGTTTATAGAAATAAACGTAAGTATTTGGTCACCTATTTGTAGTATAACCACAAATAAGCGTTAAATACCCTTTTTTGAATTGTGTAATGGAACTATCTAATCGTCTTTGGAATCGTTAGAAGCGTATAATTCAATAATAGCATTAATATTGTCTTTGTAAGATTTAGAAAATGGAAGTTTTATCTTTCCTTTATTCAGATAACAGTCTGAATTGCCTAAATGTATTCTAGAAACAAACTTTTTGTTTATAATGTGACTGTTGTGAATTCGTTCAAAATCATTTGGCAATGAACTTTCAAAATATTTTAATGTTTTAAAAGCTGTAATACTATCACCAGTGTTTAGCATTATATCTGTTGAATTATTATCGGCTTTTAAATAAACAATGTCATCAAATTCAATAAATCTATAATCACCATAAGATTTAACACAAAGTATATTGTTTTTTTGTTCAATTACCTGTTCGGTTTGCACGGTTATGGGTTTAGATTCAATACTTTGTTTTACGATTTCAATTAATTCATTCTTTATTTCTTCCGTATCAAATTGAAAATCCACTTTAACTAATTCTTTCTCAACACCATTTTCTTTAAAAGCATACTTCTCCTCTACAACTGGAGCTGGATGATTTACAAACGAGCTACTTAATACAGGTTGACTCTTTTCAATTTGATTAACTGCAGTTTGATTTAAAAATGATTTAAAACCATTTTCCTTTTTAAATTTTAATAATGTTTTTATAATATCAATTTTCTGAAAAGGTTTCAACAAAAAATCATATACATCATATTTCATTGCTTCGTAAGCAACTTCTTTTGTATTAGAAACCACAACTACCTTAGGCAAAACTACCATATACTTATACAACTCGTTTATTAAAGTAAAATTACTTTCGGTTGAAGAGTCTGTTAGATTAGTTCCCAAAAAAATCACATCTGGATTTTCTTCCAAAATGAGGTTTAATCCTTCTGCTGCATTATTTACATAACCAGAGAAGTAAAAATCGCCCAAAGTTGAAACATGAGTTTGTAAACTTATGCTACTTTGACTATCACCATCAATTATAATATATTTATATGCCATATGTCTAATGCCAATAACCTTAAATGATTATTTAGAAATAGTAGTTTAAAGGGTAAAATTTATGATCTTACTGATAACAATATTAGTTAATTTTCGTGTAAAAAAGGTAAAACCGTAATTCTCTTTTTTAAACAAAAACTGTTAACAAGTGATAATTTGTGTTAATAAGTGGTCTATTCACATCGAAACAAGGTTAAAAGACACAAATAATTTAATTTAATATTTTTTGAACTTGTCTATTTTACGCATTTTTCAAGACATATGTCGATGAAATGAGTTTTAAATACCATAATAAGCATTAAGTATTAAGAACACCAACAAAAAGACCCCAAAAAAATTCTTTTGTTAATAACTAAAAAAAAGACTCGCAAAATAGCGAGTCTTACAAAATATAGTGTGTAAAAAATTACATTTTCATTAACCAATTACGCATTGAAACTTCATTTGCGATGATATTTCTTAAATCAGCAATGGCAACTCGTTCTTGAATCATGGTATCTCTATGACGAATTGTTACCGTGTTATCTTCTTTTGTTTGATGATCTACTGTGATACAAAAAGGAGTTCCAAGTGCGTCTTGACGACGGTAACGTCTTCCAACAGCATCTTTTTCATCATAAGCCACATTGAAATCCCATTTAAGTTCTTCAATAATTTCTTTTGCAATTTCTGGTAAACCATCTTTCTTAACTAAAGGTAGAACAGCTGCTTTTGTAGGTGCCAATACAGAAGGTAAACGCAATACAGTTCTTGTTGAACCATCTTCTAACGTTTCTTCTTGTAGAGCTTTAGAAAAAACTGCTAAAAACATTCTGTCTAAACCAACAGAAGTTTCAACTACATAAGGAACGTAATTTGAATTTGTATCATTATCAAAAAACTGTAATTTCTTACCTGAATGTTCTTCATGAGCTTTCAAATCGAAATCAGTTCTTGAATGAATTCCTTCTAATTCTTTGAATCCAAATGGAAAGTTAAATTCAATATCAGCAGCAGCGTTAGCATAATGAGCTAATTTTTCATGGTCGTGAAAACGATAATTTTCTTTTCCTAAACCCAATGATAAATGCCATTTTAAACGAGTTTCTTTCCAATATTCATAATATTGCATTTCTTCTCCTGGTTTTACAAAAAACTGCATTTCCATTTGTTCAAATTCACGCATTCTAAAGATGAATTGTCTTGCAACGATTTCATTTCTAAAAGCTTTACCCGTTTGAGCAATCCCGAACGGAATTTTCATTCGACCTGTTTTTTGAACATTTGAGAAATTAACAAAAATACCTTGAGCTGTTTCTGGACGCAAGTATAAATCCATTGCAGTATCAGCTGAAGCACCAATTTTTGTAGCAAACATTAAGTTAAACTGACGAACTTCTGTCCAGTTTTTGGACCCAGAATCAGGACAAGCTATTTCTAATTCTTCAATCAAAGATTTTACATCAGCTAAATCTTCTTTTTCAAGAGAACGAGCTAAACGTTGTAGAATAGTATTTTTCTGTTCTAAATATCCTTTAACTCTTTCATTAGTAGTTACAAACTCCTCTTCATTAAAAGCATCTCCAAAACGAGTTCTAGCTTTTTCTATTTCTTTTTGCGCTTTGATGTTGATTTTTTCTGCATAGTCTTCAACCAAAACATCGGCACGATATCTCTTTTTAGAATCTTTGTTATCAATTAATGGATCTGAAAACGCATCAACGTGACCAGAAGCTTTCCAAGTTGTTGGATGCATAAATATTGAAGAATCTAATCCTACAATATTTTCATGCATTTGCACCATGGCTTTCCACCAATATTCTCTAATATTTTTTTTTAATTCTACACCATTTTGAGCATAATCATAGACTGCACTCAAACCATCATAAATTTCGCTTGACGGAAAAATAAATCCGTATTCTTTTGCGTGCGAAACTACGTTCTTAAATAAATCTTCTTGTTTTGCCATAATACTGCAAAAGTAAAAATTATATAAGAATATTAAAGAAGATTTTTTATCTTTAATTTTATTTTTTTAAATGGTAAAAGCTTTAATCAATTTATTCTTTCCAAAACTATGCAATGGTTGTAACTTCTTGTTATTGAACAATGAATCTATCATTTGCATTAAATGCAGGCATGACTTACCTTATACGTACCATCACTTAATAGACAATAATGAAATTATGAGTAAGTTTTATGGGATTTTACCTGTTGAACAAGCTTCAGCCATGTTATATTTTCATTCGAAAGGAATGGCTCAAGAACTAATTCATAATTTAAAATACAGAAAACAAGAGGAAATAGGCACTATTTTGGGCAACATCTATGCACATGAGCTTATCAATTCCGATAAAATTCCTAAAGTAGACTATATTATTCCGACACCAATACATAAAAAAAGATTACAAGAAAGAGGTTACAATCAAGTTACTACATTTTGTGAAGCTTTGTCAAAAGAACTTCAAATTCCAATTGAAAAGGAAGTTTTACTTAGAATTAAACATACCAAAACACAAACTAAAAAATCTAAAGCCAAACGAGCCGAAATGTTATCAAACAACTTTGAAATTATGGCAAAAGACCATCATATTGGCAAACACTACCTACTTATTGACGATGTTATTACAAGTGGAGCAACCATTGAAGCTTGTGCAAAAGCTTTGTTGGAAATTCCAGGTTCTAAAGTCAGTTTGTTGGCTATTGCTTACACACAATGATAAAAATTTCTAAAAAAAGTATGTAACCTTTAAATATAGTTGTTATTTTGTGGTTGAATTTTAAGATGTTATGCGAAAAATATATTTTATACTCCTTTTTATTGTTTTTAGCCTACTATTAACCATAACTGGTTGTGCTAAAAGAGGAACTATTACTGGTGGATTGAAAGATACAATCGCACCAAAAATCATTGGTAGTTCACCCGAAAATTATAAAACTAACTTTACAGGAAAAGAAATAAAAATTGTTTTTAACGAATTGATAAAAGTTAAAGATATTACAAAGCAATTGATTATTTCTCCACCAATGAAAACAGCACCAATTATTGTTCCTCAAGGAAGTGCTAGTAAATTTATTTCGATAAATATAAAAGACACTTTACAAGAGAACACTACTTATAGTTTCAATTTTGGGCAAAGTATTACAGATAATAATGAAGGAAATCCATATTCTCAGTTTAAATATGTGTTTTCAACAGGTTCTTATATTGATTCTTTAACTGTTGTAGGAAAAATTAAAGATGCCTATAATCAAAAGCCAGACAATTTTATATCTGTAATGTTGTATGACGCGCAAACTTTTAAAGATTCTACTGTTTATAAAGAAACTCCACTATATGTTACAAATACTTTAGACAGTTTGAAAGTATTTGCTCTAGAAAATTTAAAAGAAGGTTCTTATTACGTAGTTGCTATGAAAGACAAAAATGGCAATAACAAATTTGATCCAAAGTCGGATAAAATCGGTTTTTTAAAAGAACCTATAAAAACGCCAAGCGAAATTGCATATCAATTAGAGTTATTTAAAGAAATTGAAGTTTTTAAAGCTGAAAAACCTATTCAGCAAACCACAAATAAGTATTTTATGGCTTATTCTGGAAACACTAAAAATCTAAAAGTTACTGCTAAAAATGGCTTGAAAAATATTGATGTTAAATTGGCTAAATTTCCAATTGTTGGAAAAGATTCTATACAATTATTTGTACCAAAAATGGAATCAGATTCTATTGAATTTGTTGTTGAAAATGACAATTATTCAAAAGCATTTGTTTCAAAATATAAGAAATTAAAAGAAACAGATACCTTAACACTTACTTCAAAACAAAATGGAACTATACGATTTACAGAGGATTTTGCTTTAAAATCAACTACTCCATTAACAAGTTTTGATAAATTAAAAATGAAATTAATCAACAAAGATTCGGTTGTACTTGATTTCACTACTAAATACCTAGAATTTGAACAAGAACTTGTTTTTGATTTCAAAAAAGAAGAGAATGAAAAGTATGTTTTAGAACTTTTACCTGGTGCTATTACTGATTTTTATGGAAAATCAAATGACACTTTGGTTCAAAAATTTGGTACAAGAACACATTCAGATTACGGAAATTTTAGAATTAACCTAAAAAATACGAATCGTTTTCCGTTGATTTTAGAATTGTTAGACAGTAAAGGAAAAGTTTTAGCATCTCAAACATCAACTAAAGAAACCACGCTTAATTTTGATTTAATTGACCCAATGCTTTATACTATTCGCGTTATTTATGATGATAATGCTAATGGTGAATGGGACACAGGTAACTTTTTAGCAAAAAAACAAGCGGAGCAAATCATCTATTTTCCAAAAGAAATTGACGTTCGAGCCAATTGGGACGTTAATCAAGATTTTGATTTGGGAAATTAAATTTCATGAAACACAGATTTGAGAAATTGAAGAAATTTAGAAAAGCTTTTATTTGAATCTAAACAATTATTTCAAAATCATCTTTGTCATTCAGAAAGTTCAATTTATTTCGGGTTTCTAGCATTTTATTCTTATCTAATTCAACTATAAAAACACCTGTATTTTCTTCTGCATTGAGTATTTGGTTGCCTAATTCATCAATTACTTGTGAATGACCAATGTATTCGTGATTGTTTTCATCTAAACCAATTCGATTAACACCAACAACATAACATAAATTTTCTACTGCACGAGCTTTTAGTAAAATATCCCAAGCATTTGTTCTTGGTTTTGGCCAATTGGCAACATAAAGTAATAAATCATAATTTTCATGATTGCGAGAAAAAGCAGGAAAACGCAAATCATAACAAACTTGAGGGCAAATTTTCCAGTCTTTATATTCTATAATTACTTTTGAAGTTCCTTTTGAATATTTTTGATGTTCTCCAGCTAAAGAAAACAAATGTCTTTTGTTATAAAAGTCAATTTTTCTGTTTGGATGAACGAATATAAAACGGTTGTAAAAGCTGTTGTTTTCCGAAACCACTAAACTTCCGCAAACAGCACAATCTTTCTTTATAGCTAATGATTTCATCCATGAAATGGTTTCTCCGTTCATTTCTTCAGCAACATTTTCTGGATTCATTGAAAAACCTGTTGTAAACATTTCAGGAAGTACAAATAAATCAAATTCTTCATCTTCATTTATAAAATATTCTTCTATAAATGTTCTGTTTGATTTAGGGTTTTCCCAAGCTAAACTGGTTTGAAATAATGCTATTTTCATTGGAAATAATTTGATTTTAAAAATACAAAAAAACGCATCCAATTACGAATGCGTTTTTTATATTTATTAAAACCTATTTTTTTTAGAAACTAGATTTTAAATATTCTCTGTTCATACGAGCGATGTTTTCTAAAGAAATTCCTTTAGGACATTCTACTTCACAAGCTCCAGTATTTGTACAGTTTCCAAAACCTTCTTCATCCATTTGACGAACCATGTTTTGAACACGTTGTGTTGCTTCAACTTTTCCTTGTGGTAATAAGGCAAATTGTGAAACTTTTGCTCCAACAAATAACATTGCTGAACCATTTTTACAACTTGCTACACAAGCACCACAACCAATACAAGCTGCTGCTTCAAAAGCGTGATCTGCATCGTGTTTTGGAATTGGAATTGTGTTTGCATCAATAGTATTTCCAGACGTATTAACAGAAACGAAACCTCCAGCTTGCTGAATTCTTTCGAAAGATTCTCTGTTTACAACTAAATCTTTAACAACTGGGAAAGCTTTACTTCTCCATGGTTCAATGAAAATAGTATCACCATCATTGAATTTTCTCATGTGTAACTGACAAGTAGTTGTTCCTGTTTCTGGTCCGTGAGCTCTACCATTAATGTAAAGTGAACACATTCCACAAATTCCTTCACGACAATCGTGATCGAATGCAACAGGCTCTTGTCTTTCGTTAACTAATTGTTCATTTAATTGGTCTAGCATTTCCAAAAATGAACTTGCTGTTGAAACATTATCTAATTTGTATGTTTCGATGTTTCCTTTTGATTTAGCATTTTTTTGACGCCAAATTTTTAAGGTTATATTTATATTTTTAGCTGCGCTCATAGTATTTTATTTATAATTTCTAGCTGCAATTTTAATAAACTCGTATTTTAACTCTTCTTTATGCATTTCTGCTTTAGTAACGTCTTGACCTTTATATTCCCATGCACTTACAAAAGACATGTTCACATCATCACGAAGCGTTTCTCCTTCAGCATCTTGATATTCATCTCTAAAGTGACCACCACAAGATTCTTTTCTTTGCAATGCATCCATAGCCATTAATTGTCCTAATTCTAAGAAATCTGCAACTCTAAGTGCTTTTTCTAATTCAGGATTTAATTCATCCGAAGTTCCAGGAACATAAACATCTTTGTAGAATTCTTCACGAATTTGTCCAATTTCTTCAATAGCTTCTTTTAGTCCTTTTTCATTACGAGCCATACCTACTTTATTCCACATCACTAAACCTAAACGTTTGTGGAAATGGTCAACAGATTTTGTACCGTTATTGTTTAAGAACTTATCGATTGTTGCTTTAACATTATTTTCAGCTTCAGCAAATTCAGGAGAATCTGTAGAAATTTTACCTGTTCTAATATCATCAGCTAAATAGTTTGAAACTGTATAAGGCAATACGAAATAACCATCCGCTAAACCTTGCATTAAGGCAGAAGCTCCTAATCTGTTTGCACCGTGATCTGAGAAGTTAGCTTCACCAGCAACGAAACAACCAGGAATTGTAGATTGTAAGTTATAATCAACCCAAACACCACCCATTGTGTAGTGAACTGCTGGATAAATTTTCATTGGAGTTTCATATGGATTTTCGTCTGTAATTTTTTCATACATTTCGAATAAGTTACCATATTTCTCTTCAATCCATTGTTTTCCTAATTTAGTAATTTCTTCTTCAGAAGGATTATGATTTCCTTGAGCATAAGCTACTTCTTTTCCTTTACTTATAACTTCTGAAGAGAAATCTAAGTAAACTCCTTCGTTAGTATCATTTGCTTCAACTCCGTAACCATCATCACAACGTTCTTTTGCAGCTCTTGAAGCTACATCACGAGGCACTAAGTTACCAAAAGCAGGATATCTTCTTTCTAAGTAGTAATCTCTATCTTCTTCAGCGATTTGTGTAGCTTTTAATTTTCCTGCACGAATTGCTTCAGCATCTTCTTTCTTTTTTGGTACCCAAATACGACCTGAATTACGTAATGATTCTGACATTAACGTTAATTTAGATTGATTTGTTCCATGAACTGGAATACATGTTGGGTGAATTTGCACATAACAAGGATTTGAAAATGCAGCACCTTGTTTGTGAATTTTCCATGCAGCTGTAACGTTACTTCCCATTGCATTTGTTGATAAGAAATAAACATTTCCATATCCACCAGAAGCAATAACAACCGCATGAGCTGAATGTCTTTCTAATTCACCAGTAACTAAGTTACGTGCTATAATTCCACGTGCTTTTCCGTCAACTTTAACTAAATCTAACATTTCGTGACGGTTGAACATTTTTACACGTCCTAATCCGATTTGTCTTGATAAAGCTGAATAAGCACCTAATAATAATTGTTGTCCCGTTTGACCAGCTGCGTAAAAAGTACGTTGTACTTGAACACCACCAAATGAACGGTTGTCTAACATTCCACCATAATCACGTGCAAAAGGAACACCTTGTGCAACACATTGGTCGATGATATTTCCAGAAACTTCAGCTAAACGGTGAACGTTTGCTTCACGTGAACGATAATCTCCACCTTTAATAGTATCATAAAATAGACGATAAATTGAATCACCATCATTTTGATAATTTTTGGCTGCATTGATTCCACCTTGCGCTGCAATTGAATGCGCTCTTCTTGGTGAATCTTGAAAACAGAATGCTTTAACATTATAACCCATTTCTCCAAGAGAAGCAGCTGCAGAAGCTCCAGCCAAACCAGTTCCAATAACAATAACATCAATTTTTGGTCTATTGTTTGGTGCAACTAATTTTAAATGGTCTTTATAATCGGTCCATTTGTCTGCTAATGGGCCTTGTGGTATTTTAGAATCTAACTTCATAATATTTGATGTTGATTTATTTAGTAAAATGAATGTATAAAGGAATGATAGCAAATAATAAAGGTACTACTACCGAAAATGCTCTTCCAAAGAATTTTATTCCTGCATTAAATTTTGGATTATTTAATCCTAAAGATTGAAATGCACTTGCAAAACCATGCCATAAGTGAAAACCTAAAGCTAACATAGCTAATACATAAAGTAATGTAAATAGTAAACCCGTTTTTGCATCTCTAAAAAAGTCAAAAGTGATTTTATGTAAATCTTTATAACCTTGAAAAATTACTTCACCATCTTTAGTATTTACAATTTTAGTAACATCTTTAATTTCTAAAAGGTACTGACCTTGTGTTTGTATTTTTATGTTTTCAAAAAATTCTTTAGATAATTTTCCAGATTCGTCTAATTGAAAATAATCCATTTGAGAATCTTTGTTTCCAACTAACTGAATTTGCTTTTCTCCTGTTTGACCTACAATTTCTTTTTGAACTAAAGGCATATTTTCGTCAAAATGCATTTTTGCCCAAAAATTTATCATGTGTGTCACAATAAAAACAAGGATTACTGTTCCTAAAACAGCCATGTTTCTAGATGCAAAACCACTGTTTGCCCCTGGACTGTTTTTTGCATAAGCAACTGGCCTAGCTTTTTTGTTTTGAATGGTTAATAAAATTCCATCAATTGCATGGAAGATTATTGAAATGTAAGTTACATAAGATAGTAATTTTACAGCTGGATTGGAAGTCATAAACAGTGCGTACTCATTAAAATCTTGGCTAGAACCAAAAATTAATTGAAGATTTCCTGCTAAGTGACCTGCCAAAAACAAGCATAAAAATAAACCCGTAAGAGCCATCCAATATTTTTTTGCGATAGATGACTTTAAAAGTGCAGATTTTGCCATAATTTTATTTGATTGTATAGTTTTATATAAAAATATCAAACAAAAATAAGATTAAAAAAAATCAACCACAACCTTTTCATCCTTATTTATATTCAATTTAAAGTGAGTTTAACTAATGTTGAAGGTTAAATTAGTTTTTATTCAAGATCGTATTAATTACACCTAGAGCAAAGGCTTCTCCTATATTTGAAACCCCATAAGGATTAAACGAATCAATATATCTTCTTGTTAGTGAATTTAACAAAGGAGTAGAGTTCCAATTTAAAGGTTGATTTCTTGTATAATTTAAAATCATTTTGTCTGACCTTTCAAATTGATTTTCAGCAACATAATTATAATTTTCAAACAAACCAATTGATGGATTGTAAATCTGCAAATCAAACGAACTAGCATTAAAATCAAACTTTTTAAAATCAATTACTGGTTTTTGAAAAGCCCTATTTTCATTAGAAAATGACATAAAATAAAGACTTTTACTTGGTTTTTGACCAAAGCACGAGGCAGAAATAATAAAAAGCAACAACAATTTGAAAATTGTCTTCATTTTAAATTATTTATTGTGATTAGGAATTAAGCCTCTTAAACCCATATCTACTATATTTTCACCAGCCGAAGGTTCATATTTTCCGTCAGCATTAACTTCTGTCCATTCAATACTATTATTGATTGACAATGAAAGTGTTACAACAACATCTTTTGTTTCGCTACCATTAATAACCAAATTATTAGCAAATTTACCCGTAACCACGCATGAACCAGCAGGAATTGGAGATGTAGCCGCTAATGGGTTCGGAACAGTTGTTGATCCAGCAGGAGCTTGACCTGATGTAGCAAACGGGAAATTATTTAAGGCAAAAGCCCAATATCCTTGTGCACGATTTCCGTTTACTGGAAAAGAATTGTTGCCAATATCGTGTGTGCTTAAATATGTATTAAATCCAACAAAACTGGCAAAAGTCCCCGTGTAATCATTACCTGCATTTCGGATAGAAACATCAAAATTTTGATATGACAAAGACACTCTTACCCATTCATAACTTCCTTGTGTGACTTGACTTAATGGAATTGATAAAAACACTTCATCTTCTCCAACTATTTGTGATTGATCAAAATCTATAGCAGAATCTCCACCAGCCATTGTTTCTGGAGCATGATACAAAACTGTTCCTTGGCCTAATTGCGTAAAAGCATTGGGTGCTAATTCAAAATAATGAGCAGAAATAGAATTAAAAATTGGCGTTTGTGCTGCATTACCTACTGGAATTGTTGTAGGTTGACCTAAATTATTCAATCGAACTTGATTAGCATCAAACTCAAATTTTATAATTAGATTTGATTCTGTTGCAACATCATCTTTTTGGCATGAGAAAAAACTCAACGCAATTAAAAAACTGAAAAGTAAAAATTTTGTTCTCATAGCACCAATTTAGATTAAGACGAATTTAATAAGTCTTTGTTACATCTTCATCTATAACGATAATGAAGTCGGCTTTATTGTAATGTTCTTTTTCTAATTTAGAAATGTCTTTTTGTTCAACCGTTGCAATGGTTAAAATTTTTGTTTCAGCATTGTATTTATTTAAGTACCAATTGATTCCTTCATAATTATCTGAATGATAGGTTCCATTATAATGAACAAAAATACTATTTTCTTTTCTGTTTTTATTAATGAAATAAGCCATTGTTGCATCTTTTAAAGCTTGTGCTTTTGGCATCTTGTCTCCAGCGTGACCACCTTGCATTCCCATCATGGCTTGATAGCCTGGTAAATTCACATCAAATTCTATTGGTAAAGGTGCAATCCAAGATTTCTCTTCAGTAGTAAGTGAATCTAAAGCCACTAAGTCTTTCTTAAAAACTAAACTAGCATATCTTCTTGGAACATTGGTCGCAATAAAATCGAATTTTTTCTCTTTGGCAAAATCAACTAAAGGTTTGTAATCGGTTTTATAATTATTCCATAATCTAGCTAAAGTATCTAATCCTTTTTGGGTAATTTCTCCTTTTAAGTATTGATTTACTTGAGTTTGATTATCAGCTTCCAACATTTCTGCACCTAAAACTAAATCGGTTTTTTCAGCTAAGTCTTTAGTAAGTTCCAATTGTAACCAATGCACAACCGAATTGTTATGATATTCTCCAAAAAGCACCACATTACTTTTTAATGAAGATGTTTCCAACTTTTTATAAGTCGTTTTTTTACCATTTTTATCAAACAATTGATACGATTTCTTGTCTTGAGCCATTCCAAAAAAAGAAACGAATGCAATAAGTACTATTATTAATTTTTTCATATTATTTTGATTCAAAAATTTCTAAAGTTGTAGATTCGTTTTCGACCGAAATAGTATAAACACCAACAGGCAAATATAATTTATCGTTTTTAGCTGGTTTAATTTCTGTTTTTTTATTTTTTCTAGTGATTTTCTGAGCTGTTTTTGCATCAACTGATAAAGTATATTCAATTTTATTTAATCCTTTTTTAAGTTGAATTTTTTCTGAATGAACAGCTACTTTATCTTTATTTACAACATTTAAAACCGTTTCTTTTTCTTGATTTGAATAGATCCAAATTTCAGCTTTAGGTTCAAAAGCTTCCGACCAAGAACTCCAAGAATTTCCCCAACGTCTTGATTTTTGAATTTTATCTACTGCAAACAAATGAAGATTTTTAGCCAGAACTTCATCTGTCAAAGCTTGTACTTTTTCTAAGTTGACTTTATAAATTGAACGACCATGAGTTCCTACTATTAAATCTTTAGCTTTTGCTTGAATTTTTAAATCGTGAACCGCAACATTTGGTATTTCCGCTGAAAAGTCTTGCCATGAATTTCCTTTATCTAGCGAAATAAATAAACCATTATCTGTTCCAACATATAAAACATTCTCTTTTTCTGAATCTTCAACAATTACGTTTACTGCATTGGTTAAGCCTTTTGAAATGTTTGTCCAAGTTGTTCCGTAATCTTCAGAAACATATACATAACTAGAAAAATCGTCATTTCTATAACCGTTTAAAGTTACATAAACGCGTTCTTTTTTATGTTGAGAAGCTACAATTCTTGAAACCCATAAATCATCAGTTTTTGTAGCATTTTCTGGAATATCCATTTTTGTCCATGAATTTCCACCATCTTTTGAAACATGCATTAATCCATCATCTGAACCAACATATAATAATCCAAACTGAAAAGGACTTTCTGCAATGGTAGTAATTGTTCCGTAAGCAACATTTCCTTCTTTAAAACCTTTGGTTACATCTTCAGAAATTTTTTCCCAATCTTTTCCTTGATTCATTGAACGATGCAAGAAATTAGAGCCAAAATAAACAATATCTTGATTATAAGAAGACAATAAAACTGGTGTTTGCCAATTAAATCTTAGTGGTTTTTCGTCTTTTGCTGATTTTGGAGTTATTGGTTCTAATTGTTTCGTTTTTTTATCCAATCTGTAATAATTTCCAAATTGGAAACCTGTGTAAACTATGTTTGAATTTCGGTTATCCACCTGAATTTGCATTCCATCACCACCCATTATGCTTTCGTATGGATATTTTCCTTCTTGATGCCAAGAAACATCATGCGAATAATTATTTGGACCAAACCAAACTCCATTGTCTTGTAAACCTCCGTAAACATTATAGTTTTCTTCATTATCAACTTGAACTGCATAAAATTGTCCAACCGCTTGATTGTTACATTTTATCCAATGTGCTCCGTTATCATATGAAATATTTACACCGCCATCATTTCCGTTTATGATATGATTTGGATTTTTTGGATTAACCCAAGTCACGTGATGATCCGCGTGAACGTTTTCTTTACTAATAACTTCAAATGTTTTTCCACTATCTTTTGAGAATAATAATGGGACTGCTCCAATATAAATTCGGTTTTCATCAGTTGCATCAACACTAATATTAGCAAAATAATATCCATAAGTATAATAAAAGTCATCAATAAACTTTTGATTCATTTTTATCCAAGACTTTCCTCCATCAGTAGATTTATAAACTTCACAACCTATGACTTCAGTTTCAAAAAGAGCTTTATTGGCATCTTGTAAAACCTTAAAAGCTTCTTTAGGTTCTAATTTTGAATCTTCTACAAAATTTTTGATATTTTCTGCTCTGTATTTTTCACGTAATCCAGCTGATTTTAATGCATTGTTTAATTCCTTGTTAGAAATATTAGAAAAATCTTCACCAGGAGAACTCATCATTGTTGGCAAACTTCCTTCTTTACTTTTTGATGAAGCTGGTTTATTATTTTGATTGTCTAAAACAGCGTAAATTACAGTATCATTAAAAAGAGCTAAACCAATTCTTCCAACACCATCATTATTTGGAAAACCACTTAATTCAGTTGAAATCAAGCTCCATGAATTTCCTGCATCTGTACTTTTATATATTCCAGAACCCGCACCGTTTCCTTTAAAATCCCAAGCTTTTCTAACTTTTTGCCAAGCAGCAGCATATTGAATATTGAAGTTTGTTGGACTAACCACAACATCAATTATTCCTGTTTCATCATTTATGAAGAGTGTTTTTTTCCATGTTTTCCCACCATCAAGAGTTTTGAAAACACCTCTTTCTTGGCTTTTTGAATATAAATTCCCAACTACTCCAACTGTTATTTCATCTAAGTTTTTTGGGTTAACCAAAATTCTACTAATATGTTGACTATTTGGTAAACCTATATTTTCCCATGTTTTTCCTTGGTCAGAAGATTTTAAAATTCCGATTCCAGCATAAGAAGAACGAGAAGCGTTAACTTCACCTGTTCCAACCCAAATTGTTCCAGACTTCCATTCAACAGTTACTGAGCCACAATTTTGTGTTGGAGCATTATCCATAACTGGAGAAAAACTTGTTCCATTATTGTTGGTGTACCACAAACCACCTGAAGCATAAGCAGCGTAAAATTCTGTTGGATTATCTGGATTTACTGCTAAATCAACAATTCTTCCACTCATTATTGTTGGACCAATACTTTTGAATTTTACTTCTTCAAATAAATTAGTTTGCGCAAAAGAGAAACTTTGAATAAATAGGAATAGGAATAGTATTTTCTTCATTTTTTTAAAATTTGACCTAAAAGTAAGTAATATTCTAAAGATAATTGAAAATTTCTATTGGTTTTAACAAGAATTGGATTTTATCTTTTTAAATTTGATGCATATTAAAACTCAAAATATGAAATACCATCAAATAGACCGCGATTTATTCATAAAAAACCGTAAAAAGTTTACTTCACAAATGAAACCAAACGGAATTGCCGTTTTTAATTCAAACGATATTTATCCAGTTTCAGCTGATTCAACTTTACCATTTGCTCAACATAGAGATATATTTTATTTAAGTGGTGCAGATCAAGAAGAAAGTATTTTAGTACTTTTTCCGGATGCTCCTTATGAAAATCAACGTGAAATTTTATTCTTAAAAGAAACTAACGATCATATTGCTGTTTGGGAAGGTGAAAAACTGACTAAAGAACGTGCTTTTGAAGTTTCTGGAATTAAAAATGTGATTTGGTTGCAAGATTTTGATAAGACTTTAAAAGAGCTAATGACTTATGCTGACACAATGTACATTAACACAAATGAACATTACAGAGCAACGATTGAAACTGAAACTCGTGAAGCAAGATTCATTAAAAAATGGAAAGAGAATTATCCGGCTCATAAAGTGGAAAAATCGAATCCAATTATGCAACGCATTCGTTCTGTAAAGGAAAGTGAAGAGTTAGATTTGATTCAACAAGCTTGTGATATTACTGAAAAAGGTTTTCGTAGAATTTTAAATTTTGTAAATCCAAACGTAATGGAATATGAAATTGAAGCTGAATTTGCACACGAATTTTTAAGAAATCGTTCAAAAGGCTTTGCTTATACTCCAATTATTGCTTCTGGAAATAACGCTAACGTTTTACACTATATAGAAAACAACCAACAATGTAATGCTGGTGATTTAATTTTGTTAGATGTTGGTGCAGAATATGCCAATTTTTCAAGTGATATGAGTAGAACAATTCCTGTTTCTGGAAAATATTCTGAAAGACAAGCTGCGGTTTACAACGCTGTTTTAAGAGTGAAAAATGATGCCACAAAACTATTAGTTCCTGGAACTTTATGGAAAGAATATCATGTGGAAGTTGGAAAACTAATGACTTCTGAATTATTAGGTTTAGGTTTATTAGACAAAGCTGATGTTCAAAATGAAAACAAAGATTGGCCAGCTTATAAAAAATATTTCATGCACGGAACAAGTCACCACATGGGATTAGATACGCATGATTATGGTTTGTTATACGAACCTATGCAAGCAAATATGGTTTTCACAGTAGAACCAGGAATTTACATTCCGAAAGAAGGTTTTGGAATTCGTTTAGAAGATGATGTTGTGATTCAAAGTAAGGGTGAACCATTTAATTTAATGAGAAGTATTCCTATTGAGATTGATGAGATTGAGACGATTATGAATAGCTAATTTGGATATTCAGATTTTCGGATTATAGATTTTTAGATAGAACGGTTTGCGAAAGTGAACCGTTTTTTTGTTTTTAATTTTGTTAAGATGAACTTGATTCAGTTTTTATTTACATTTTTTTAGATTGTGGAAAAGGAACTATTTTCTTTCTCATCAATCCTTTATCTTCAAAATGTCTAGATATTTCCATTGTTTTTTCTACAAAATCATTTGTTCCATCTGCTTTTTCATAAAAAAAGATTTTAATAGATTTACATTTTTGATTTTCAAAAATTTCCTTAAGCATAGTTCTATCCGACAAACCACAAGAATGACCTACTATATACACTTGATAATCATCTGCTTCTAAAAATTTAATCAAATTATGATAATTAGGAGTTTTAAAATAGTTAAATGATTTAATATGTTCAAATAAAGAGTTGTTCTTCAAGTTTTCAAAACCTCTAAAATCTTCATCATATTCATCTCCAAAGCCAAAAATTATTGGGTTTTCATTAAAATCCAAAATTCCATGAATGTAATTAATCTCTGTTGGAATGGTTTTAATACTATTTACAGAATTTTCAACAGTTGAAGTGTAATTAAAGTTTAAAACCAATATGTTATCTGGAAGCTTATTTTCAACTAAATCAGCTAGTAATACTTCTTCTTTATAGATAAAATCACTAAAAATCCTTGAATATTTATTAGGACTAATTGGTGTTTTTGAACTTTTAATAGTTTTAGAAAGATAATTCTCTAGCTTTACTTTTATAAAATTAAATTCAGTATTTAAAGTTTCTAATTTTTTAGTATTTAAATATCGATTTGAATTAATACATTTTTTTAATTCTTCAAAATATTCATTCTCTATATCTACCCATTTTAAGGTTTCTATTTTTTTATTTATGATATTAAAGAATTCACTTTTAAAGTGTAAGCTAACATAATGAGATTGTTGTTTAATATAACTGAAAAAACCTTCAATACTATCTACTTTTGGAGTATCGAGCATACTATATCCAGACATTTTATGCTTAATTGAAATTAATTTATCTTCATAAATATTATTTTCGAAAAAACTATTTAAACAATTTACAAAATAATCTTCTATAAAATCTTTATAACTCGTTGGCAAACCATGAGCTAAATCAAAACCGTTTCCAATTATAACTAATCTATTCATAATGTTAAAAATCCTTTTCTCAAAGATAAGTAATTTCTTTAAAAAATTGAGATTCTGAATCAAGTTCAGAATGACAAGATTGAAGAAAAACTTTGTGAACCTTGCGAAAAATCCTTGCGAACTTTGCGGTTAAATTTCAAACTTCAATTAAAAATTCTACTTTTGCAGGAAACACATTTTCCCTTGAAACAAACACTCTTCAAAAACACAAAAATCGCTTATTCTGAAACTGGAAAAGGAACTACTGTAGTTTTATTACACGGTTTTTTAGAAAACTCAACGATGTGGAATTCGCATATTGAAACTTTAGCTAAACGTAATCGTGTGGTTTGTATAGATTTGTTAGGTCATGGTCAAACCGATTGTTTGGGCTATGTGCATGCTATGGAAGATCAAGCCGATATGGTTCATCATGTTTTGCACGAATTGAAAATTAGAAAAGCCGTTTTAATTGGTCACTCGATGGGTGGTTATGTGGCTTTGGCTTTTGCCGAAATGTATCCAGAAATGATGAAAGGTTTGGTTTTGATGAATTCTACTTCAAGAGCTGATTCTGAGGAACGAAAAACCAATCGCGATAGAGCTGTGAAAGCAGTAAAACAAAATTATACTTCGTTTATTAGAATGTCTATTGCCAATTTATTTAGTGAAGACAATAGAGAGCGTTTAACTAATGAAATTGAATCCGTTAGAAATGAAGCTCTAAAAACTCCTTTACAGGGAATTGTAGCTGCTTTAGAAGGCATGAAAGTTAGAAATGATAGAGAAGTCATTTTACATTTTGCTACGTATCCAATCTTATTAATTCTTGGAAAACAAGATCCTGTTTTAAATTACGAAGAAAACACAACTCAAATAGAAAACACCAAAGTTGAATTAGTCACTTTTAACGATGGACATATGAGTCATATTGAAAATCGTGAGGAATTGACTAAAGTGCTTTTAAGTTTTTTAAAAAAGGCATAAAAAAACTGAAATCAAATTGACTTCAGTTTTTATTAATTTAATCTTTTTTTTTAAATTTTTATTCTCGAAATTTCTTGTCCTGTTGGATATTTAATAGCAATATCATCTTCTGCAGTTATAAAAATTTCTAAAGGTTTGTAAGCAGTAACAGTTGTAAAGCTTCCTTTGTTAGAAGCATCAGTCTCTAATTGACCTAAATTTAAAAGTCCATTTGCTTCAGTTTGCATCCAAACTATATAAGCTGTTCTTGGAGGCGTTAATCGCTCAGGAGAAGTTAAATATTTCGATTTTAAATTAATTTCTTTATTTTCATTATTGTCTTTGCTAATTTTTACTGAAATTTCAGCTGCAGGAGCAACATTAGAAACTGGAAAATTCATTTTTGATGCACATGATACAAATAGTATCACAGTACACAATAGTATTATTTTTTTCATATATAATTTTTTAATTACTATTAAATATACGAAAAATAGTAGACAATAACAAATTATACACTTTGTTCAAAATTAACATTGACTGATGTAAGATGAGTCATATTGGCACTTGAGACAATATAAATGTGAAAAATATTTATAATACTTTTATAGAGTGTTTAACCTAAATAATTTTTTATTGAATCATTCCTTCTTTTAAATAACCTTTTTCTATTAATTCGTTTTTATCTTTTAAATGAAATGTTTTTCCATCTTTCATTAAAATTAGTTGATTTGAAACCAAAATTATATTCTCATAATTATGATCTGTAATAATAATTCCTTTTGTTTTTGAATTATCAATGATTAATTAATTTACTTTATTAATCATAACAGGTGCTAAACCATTATAAGGTTCGTCTAATAAGACAAATTTGGAAGAATTAATTTGATTTCTAAGTACAGTAGAAAGATTGCTGATTTTATTGTCTAAAACTGAATTAATGAGTTTGTCAGAATAAAATTCAATTCTTTTTTCTTTTTGAATACTTAAATCAATCGCTTTTTTAACGGTTAAGTTGTCAGGAATAAAGTTATGTTGTGGTAAATAACCAACATCTTTCATAAGTTGATTTACATGTTCTTTAACAGTTCCATTTATTCTAATAAATTTTGTTTCTGCTTCTATAACTCCAAAAATTATTTTTAAAAGAGTAGATTTCCCAGAACCATTTCTACCTAATAGTCCAATTATATTTCCAGTTTTACATTTTAGATAAACGTCTGAAAGAATTAGTTTTTCTCCATATCTTTTAAAAACACTGTCAACCTCTAATAAATTTTTCATTAAATAAGTTTAAGGAATAGCAAAATGATACAGTAAAAAAAAACCAACCGTGAAATTTAAAACATAACTAAATAACCATAATTTTATTTTAGATAGACCATTGTTGAAGTAAAAAAGATAATATTCTTTGTTTTTAATTTCAATGATTGATAAGCTAGCTACAAAACCAAAAGTTATAAAAACCAAAAAACTACCTTCAATACTTTTGCCAATTAAAGGTATTAATGAAAAAGCTACATTAAATGTCAATGTACTTTTATAGAACTCAATTATGTTTTGAAGTTTCTTGATTTTGATTGTTATTTTTCAATCAACTCAATTGCTTTTTCAAGTACTTCGTCTTTTGCTTCTCTTATTCCGTTTATAGTTGGTTCTACTTTTATGTCTGGAATAATTCCAACTCGTTGCGTTTCTGAACCATCAGGATATAAAACACCAATTCCAGAAATGTATGTGAAAATATTTCCAGGTAAATAAATTGCAGAAATATTTCCATCTGCACCAGCTGTTGTGCTTCCTATAACTGTAGCATTTGGTGAAACTCTTAACGCCATTGCAGTATATTCCGCTTGACTTTGTGTTACTTCATTTATCAATATAATCACTTTTCCTTTGTAATTGTCTTTATTGTTTCCTCCAACAGAGAGCGTTTTTTCATAGGCAAATAACCCTGGTGTTTTTAAACTTCCAGAAGTAAATTTTACAAACTCTTTTCTTTCATTTAAAAGGTATTTGTTTAAACTAAAAACTATAAAATCAGAAGGATAACATCTTAAATCAATAATTAATCCTTTTTTGTCTAAAAATTTAGGCATAATTTCATTTATTTCTCCATTTTTTAGAGTTCCAGGATAAATGTATCCAATGCTTTCATTAATAACTTTATGAGAAACAGGTTCTTCACTAAAATATTTATTTGGAATTGTTTCTAAATCTAAATTCTTGTTTCCTGTTTTAGATTCAATCGAAACTTGGATACTTTTATCGTTTGATCGTAATATTTTATTTGCAATATCTCGAAGTTGCGTTGGACGGTTTGATGCTGGAAAATATTTTGAATTATTAGCAATCCAATTTTCAACATTAACTCCATTAATTGCTGTAATAATGTCTCCAACTTGAAGTTCTGAACCTTTAAATTCAGCTTGTAATTTAGTTACTACAGCTTTATTTTCTATAAATTTAATTTCAATAGGTACAATGTTTTTTCCGAAAAACTCCTCTACCATTTTATTTCCGCCCCAGATATTTGCATGAGTATCTTGTATTTTTCCAATAAGTTCGAGTAAAGTCAAAGTATATTCTTTTTGATCTTTTGTAGTTGTCATTTTTGGAATAAATTCTTTTAAAACACTATCCCAATTTTCATCCATTAAGTGACGATTTGGGAAAAAATACTCTATCATGTTCCAATAACGAAAAACGGCTAAAAGTTTGACTCCTGAATCTGTGTAATTCATTTTATCATATACTTTTTCATTAGTGAAGTTTGGGTTTCCAACACCTTTATAAAAATCTATATAATAGTTTGAGTTGCTTCTATCTGCATTATCTAATTTTTGAAGTAAAACTGATAAATCTTTCGAAATTAAACTTGTGTTTGAAATCCAACTTGTATTTGGCAACAATTTGATTTCGTCTTCTTTTGGAAGTTTTTTAGTAGTTGTTTTAAATGTTCCTAATTTATTAATCCAATTTACTAATTCAGCATCAAAATCTTTGTTATCAATTTTTGGTAAAATTCTAAATAGTTCATAATCCCAACTTATAGTTCCTTTTGCAATTTCTGGATGATTGTATTTTACAAATCCCCAAACCTTTCCTAAAACAAATAGATTTCTTTTTTGAATTTCATTTAATGTTGATAATTCAAACTTTGAACCGTTATCAAACTCATTATCTTTTTCAACAATTGACAGTTCTTTTTCAATAGGTTTTAGTGATTCAATAGGCTTTCCATCAATTGATACTTTAAAGTTATCAAACCATACTTTTCCTTTTCCTACTAAAATTCCACCTATATAAATATTATCTGCATTTTCTACAAAATCCAAGGTTACTGAGTACTTCTTCCAGTCTTCTGTTCCTTGAAGTTGTTGTTTTTCCATGTTGTCAAAAGCAACAGACTCTTGTTTTTTATCAATTCTCATTAACAAACCTACAAAACCATCTGAAACATTTTCATATTTAATAAAACCTTCTAAAGTTATTTTTTTTCCTTTAAAATTTGCAGGTAATTTATAAGCAACACATCCGAAAGATTCTCCGTTTTCACCATCAACTAGCACAGCATTTTTTCCAGATATAACTTTTGTTGAATCAACCTTTAAATTATAATCACCCCATTTAAACCAATCTTTAGGCAAATCATCGTTTTTAGAATAATTTTCAAAATCGAAGTTGAAATTTTGAGACTGTGAAAACAAAATATTCACTAACAATAAAAGCGAAAAAGCAAGAAATTTTTTCATAGAAAAACTTTATATTAAAACATCTTAATTATTATTTCGTAAATAAAACGAAAAATACTACATGGAAATTATAATAAAAAGTTAAACCTTTCTAACTGAATACATTTTAGTAATGAAAACATAATTCAAGTTGAAAATCGTGAGGAATTGAATGAGATTTTAGTTTCTTATTTGAAAAAGGTTTAGCCCTCATATTGCTTAACTTCAACAATATTTGAAGGTAAACTGAATTCGTTTTCAGTCAATGCTAATAAAACATTTTTCATTACTTGTGTTCTTATTGCTAAATGATAACTTTTTGAAGAACTTTTAAAAGTATCTAACCAAAAAAGAACTCTCAAATTAATAGTACTTGCTGCAAATTCGTCAATAATTACTGCAGGTTTTTTTCCACCTAGTAAAACACCTTCAGTTTTTGAAACTGATTCTATAATCACTTGAATCGCTTTTGATAAATCACTTGAATAGTCTAATCCTAACAAAAATTCATTTCGCAAAAAACCATCAATAGTATAATTAATTAAAGGAGAGTTTATTATTTGAGAATTGGGTACAAAAACATCTTTTCCATCGGTAGTTTTTATAATAGTTTCTCTTATGCGAAGTTCTTTTACATAGCCAATAACTTTTTCTGTCTCAATTAAATCGTTCTCTTTAAATGGACTTTTAAAGGCTAATAAAATTCCAGCTAAGAAATTTTCTCCGATATCTTTAAAAGCAAAACCAACAACGAAGGTTAAAATCCCTGCTCCAGCTAATATTTTTGTCGTAATATTTTGAAAACCTACTAAATCTAAAAAGATAACAACCGTAATGATTTTTATAACTCCAGAAATTATTTGTGCTATAAAAAGTCTGGAAAGCGTGTTTTGAACCTTTGACTTAATTCTGTTTTCGGTTACTTTTTTTCCAAAATTAGCAATTGCAAATCCTATAATCAATACAACAAGACCAATTAAAAACGTTGGTGCATTTTGTAAAATTGTATCGTAATAGAACTGAAATTTCTCAATTAATTTATCCATAAATGGCTAGTTATACTATTTCTTCAAAAGGAATTTCTGGGTTTAGAATTTCTTGTATTAAAGATACTAATTCTATTTTAAATGAATCAATAGTATGCGTTGTAATATCAGAATCGCTGTTTTTTCCTTTTCCAAATCCGAAAGGCATAAAACCAGCTTTCATGTTTTTGAAAGAAATAATTCCGGCTTCGACCGGATATTCTTTATAATCGGTTTTGTTTTCAAACATTAAAGCATAACAAAGCAATTGAATAATTTTATCATATTTAATATCAGAAGATAAAACGGTAAAATCATCTACTTTTAAACTACTTCCTAAAACTTTTCCTGTTTTGTAATCTATAATTCTGATTTTGTTGTCTCTTAATTCAATTCTATCAACGTTTCCTGCAATTGTGATTTCATAAGGTAACTTTTTGTCTACAATCTTACCTTCTAAAGTATGCTCAAGAAATAGAATTTTAATAGCACTACCCGATTCAATGTCTTTCTTTTCCATTTTTAGAAATTGCTCCACATTTTGTTTGGCAACTTCGAAAGCTAAAAGGTTTTTTCCTTTTTTTATTTCACCTTCTTTGTAAATGGTTTTGAATTGTTTTATTGTTTCATTTTCTACTAAAGCATACATGGAATCAATATCACTTATCGACAAATATTTTCCAACAAAAGGGTCATATAAATGTTTTAAAGTTTCGTGAATTACAGTTCCTAAAGTATTGACAGCAATGTTCTCTTCAACTTCATCGATTTCTCTAATGCGTAAAATTCGTTGAGTATAAAATTGAATTGGATTTCGAATATAACTGGTTAATGAAGAAGGAGAAAATCCTTTTTCGGTTGCAATTTCTTCTAATCTATCTAAAACAGCTTGTGTTTTTTCTATTTTTATAGGCTCGTATGCCAAACTAGGTAAATGAGCGTTGTAGATTGTATTTTTCTTAATATGATGTGGGAAATCGATTTCTAATTGGGTTAAAAAACGACTTTTTTCACCAGCGTCAATTCCGTCTGAATTTTCAGAATTATATAGCAAGTAAATATTTTTGGCTCGATACAATAAATGATAAAAGTGATAACTGTAAATCGCGTCTTTTTCACGGAAAGTTGGCAATCCTAATTCGCGCTTAATATCATAAGGAATAAAAGAATTTGAACTTTTTCCTGATGGAAATTTTCCTTCATTAACTGATGTAATGATTACATTTTCAAAATCTAAAACACGACTTTCCAGAACTCCCATGACTTGCAAACCAGACAAAGGCTTTCCTTCAAAAGAGACCTCAGCTAAATCCACAACATTTTTATAAATAGAAAACAAACTTGAAAGTGAAGTTATGCTTTGGTATTTTTCAATAAATGTAGCAATTCGATTTAAAACTTGGTAAATAGAATGCAAGAAAGCTTTTGCAATTATATCTTCTTGATTATCATTTGTTAATCGAGATTTTATCGTCAATAAAACTTGAGTTAATTTGGTGATAATTTCAGAAGCATCATCATTCCATTTTGAAAAAATTAGTTCAAATAATGGATTATCATCATTAGTTTTGTGTTCTTCATACAGTTGAAACAATTTATAGTTTGAAAAGAAAGTAAAGTTGTTGTATTTGATTACATGTTCTACTTTTTTTGCATCAATATAAGGTTCAATTAAGGAGTGATTTAAGATATCTAAAACTTCTTTATAATATAAAGTATATTGTTTTTCGTTTCTTTGTTTTGCGTTTGTGTGAAGTTTAAAAATTTTAGAAATCAACAATTGAGCTGGATTATTTTTACTAGGATAACCCATTGTGATGTTTAAACTTTCAACGGTTTCTGGTAAATTATACAGAACCGGAAGCAATAAATTTTCGTCTCCTAAAACAACAGCTGTGTTTTGTAAATCAGGATTATTAACTTGAAGTTCTTCTATAAGGTTTCCAACAATTTTGGTTTGCCCAACTGTTTTTGGCGTTCCAATTATTTGGATGTTTTTTTCTTGTTCAAAATGTGTATCAATCCATTTAAAAGATTGATTGGCATATTGCTTCCATTCTTTTTTATACTTTCTGATGAATAAACCCGCATCATGAAATGGATCTTGAAGAATTGCATAATCAATATCCCAATAAACCAATGCTTTTTCATGAAGCATTAAGTGTTGAAAAATTCGTTCTTCAGCTTGATTTAGCGCATTGAAACCAGCAAAAATAATTTTACTTGAAGTCGGAATATCTTTAGTAAAAGCTTCTAAATTATTTATTGATTCACGATATAACAAACCTTGATAACCAATTCCTTTCTCTAAAAGATACTTATAGAATGAATTATAATAGTGAGGTAATTTATCCCAAAACTCTAAAGTAGAATCAATCAGTTTTGTGGTTTGATTTAGTTCTAAATCCCATCTTTTTAAAGCTTCCACATCTTTTAAGTAAGAAAAAACGTGTTTTTGATCTAGCAAATAGCGATCAATTTCATTAAAGTCTTGAATAAGTGTTTTAGCCCAGTAAGAAAACGTTTCAAAGTCTTGAATATCTTTCTTTTCGGTTATTGAAGAATAGACATTATAGAATTCGAATAACACTTCCATAGAGTCAATGGTTCGCAAACCTGATATCTCTTGTATGAATTCTTCTATACTAACAATATTAGGTGTAAAAATCGGCTTAGAAAGTTTTGATTGAATGTTTTCAATTAAAAAAACTCTTGCTCTTTTACTAGGAAGAACTATAGTGATATCGGATAAAGTATCAGGATAAAGACTGATTAATTCATCTGTAAGCTTACTTAGGAATGTAGGGTTATTCATAAATATAAATATAAAAAAAACGCCCCGAATAATCGAGGCGTTTTCTTAAAAATATTTTGTAATTAAATTATTTTACTAATTTAACTTCAACTCTTCTGTTGTTAGCTTTTCCAGCTCTAGTTTTGTTTGTGTCAATTGGGTATTTTTCACCAAAACCTGTTGAAGTTAATCTGCTAGCATCAATTCCATTCTCGATTAAGTAAGCTTTAACAGCTTCTGCTCTTGAACTAGATAATATTTGATTACTTTCATCTTTACCATCACTATCAGTATGACCTTCTAAAGAGAATTTAGAATTTGGATACTCTTTTAAGATAGCAGTAATAGCTTGTAATACTGGGTAAGTTTGTTTTTGGAAAGAAGATTTACCAGAATCAAATAAGATTGTTTTAGCATAATCATTCAATTTTTTCATTGTTTCGTCAGAAACTTCAGGACATCCGTTATTAGCAACAGTTCCTTTTACAGTAGGACATTTGTCATCTTTATCAGCAACACCGTCACCGTCAGTATCTGGCCATGGACAACCTGCGTTATCTTTTGGTCCTTTAACTTCTGGACATTTGTCTACATTGTCAGCAACACCGTCACCGTCAGTATCAGGACAACCTTTCATTATTTTTGAACCTTTAACGTCTGGACAAGCATCTTCTGAATCGATGATTCCATCTCCATCTCTATCTGGACATCCGTTTAATTCTTTTGAACCAAATACTTCTGGACAAGCATCAGCAGAATCCATAATACCATCTTTATCAGTATCAGGACATCCGTTGAATTCTTTTAAACCAGCAACTTCTGGACAAGCATCATCTTTGTCGTATATACCATCTCCGTCAGTATCTTTACCTCCAAATTTGAAAGTAAGACCTGCAAAGTGTTGTAAATGTGTAGCTACATCAACATTTGGTGTTCTTGTGTCATCAAATGAATGTTTGTAAGTAGATTGTAATGATAAACCAACATTGTCAGTAAACCAAAAGTTTATTCCTAAACCTCCATTAACTGTACCTGCAGAAGCATCACCCATCCAAGTATAACCTCCACCAACATGAGCGAAAGGATCTAATACTTTAGATTTGATCATTTCCATGAAGCTATATTTGATAGCTAAATCTCCAGCGTAATAAGATAAATCACCAGGATTTGTAACTACATGAGAGTTAATTGTTCCAGGTACTTTAGTAACAAATCTGTCAATTTTATTAACAGAACCTGTTAAACCAATAGAAAAACTGTTTCCAACATGCTTAGAAACTCCAACATAAGAAACCGATGGAAGAATGTTCCAGTGGTCTTGTACGTTAAAATATTCAGCAATTTGATGTTCAAACTTCTCCGATGCACTGAATTTTGTGTCAACTGCGTTCACACCAAAAGACACTGCCCATGGATTGTTGCTGTCTTGTGCCTGTGTTGCTATACCAGCAAACATTAAAGCCACAGCAAATAATTTGTTAAGATGTTTCATACTTTTTTTTTAATTTATAATTTTAATTACAACTTATATAACTTAGACAAATTTAACACGATTATTTATATCTGCAAAGTTTATTCACAAAAAAAACTTAAAAAACAGTGTTTTCATGGGTATTATATAACTTTTTAAGTTTATTCTACAACTTTCAGAGCTCTACCTACTTCTGTGAAAGCTTTTATTGCTTTATCTAAATGCTCTTTTGTATGAGCCGCAGATAATTGCACTCTAATTCTTGCTTTATCTTTTGGAACAACTGGAAAGAAAAACCCGATTACATAAATTCCTTTTTTAAGTAATTCATCTGCCATTATTTGTGATAATTTTGCGTCGTATAACATAACTGGAACAATTGCAGAATCACCATCAATAAAATCAAAACCTGCTTTTCTCATTCCATCTTTGAAATAATTAGTATTCCATTCTAATTTATCTCTTAACGAAGTGTCTTTTTCTAATAATTCAAAAACTTTAATTGAAGCTCCAACAATTGCTGGTGCCAAAGAATTTGAAAACAAATAAGGACGAGAACGTTGACGCAAGATTTCAATGATTTCTTTTTTAGCTGTTGTATAACCACCCATTGCTCCACCAAGTGCTTTTCCGAGTGTCCCTGTTATAATATCAACTCTACCTAAAACATTTTTTGCTTCTAAAGTTCCAATACCTTTTGCACCTATAAATCCAGCTGCGTGACATTCGTCAACCATAACCATGGCATCATATTTATCCGCTAAATCACAAATTTTATCTAATGGAGCTACTAAACCATCCATTGAAAATACACCATCTGTAACTATTAACTTGAATCTAGTACCTGCTTCTGTAGCTTTAATTAATTGAGCTTCTAAATCTTGCATGTTACTATTTTCATAACGGTAACGAGCTGCTTTACACAACCTTACACCATCTATAATAGAGGCATGATTTAAACTGTCTGAAATAATACAATCTTCTGCTCCTAATAAAGGTTCGAAAACTCCACCATTTGCATCAAAGGCAGCTGCATATAATATAGTGTCTTCAGTTCCGTAGAAATTTGCAATTTTTTGTTCTAAAGTTTTGTGAATATCTTGAGTTCCACAAATAAAACGAACTGATGACATTCCGAAACCATGAGAATCAAGAGCATCTTTTGCTGCTTGAACCACTTCTGGATGTGATGAAAGTCCTAAATAATTATTAGCACAAAAGTTTAAAACCGTTTCACCAGTTGAAATAGTAATTTCTGCTCCTTGTGGAGAAGTAATAATTCGTTCTTTTTTAAACAATCCGTTATCTTGAATTGCTAGTAACTCTTCTTTTAAGTGTTCTTGTATTTTGCCGTACATATCTTTATTTTTTACAAATGTATAATATTTAAATTTTTTCCTAAATAAACTAAAGCTTTTTCTTCAACTTTATAACCCATTTTTTCTAAAAGGCTTTCGTATTTTTCTACCTGATGTTTATGACTCTCTTTTGGAACTCCAGTTTTATAATCTAATAAATAAGCTTTACTGCCTTTAATTGAAATTCTATCCGGAATAAAAGTGTTTTTATTTTCGTCAATAATACTAGTTTCATTGTAAATTCTAGCATCAACATCATAAAATTCTTTTAATTCTGAATGATTTACTATAGAATTTATAACTTGCTCAATTACATAAACTTGTGATTGATTAATTAAACCTTTTTCTAAAGAAATTGCAATAGCTTTACTCACGTCTTCACTTGTTTTTATATAAGACAAAATTTCGTGTAATGTGTTCCCAAATTCAATCGCTTCGGCTTGAATAGTTCCCCACATTAAAGCTTCTTTTTGAGCTATTTTTATAGCACTTGTTTTAATCTTATTTTGCACAACTTGTATTTCATCTAAGTTAGCAATTACTTCTTCATTTTTGGAAACTTTCATTGGATTCCCAAATTCATATTCTAATTGGTTTTCATTAAAGTTTTTATTTAACTGAAGATATTCAATTATATTTGAAGACAATGTATTAGGTAAACTTCCATCTTTATTTATCTTTATTTCAGAAATAACATAAAGTTGTTCAACGGCTCTTGTAAAAGCAACATACAAAACATTTATATTGTCTAAAATTTCTTCCTGATTCTTTTCTTGATAAATTTTACTTGCATCATCACTATAACTTAATACATCTTTTTTATTATCAATCAATACTTTATGAAAATTAATATTTTCATTTTCTAACGGAATCCAAAGTTTATTTCTATTGTTTTTTGAATAATTATCGTTTGCAAAAGGGTAAATCACAACTGGAAATTCAAGTCCTTTTGATTTATGAATCGTCATTATTTTTATGGCATTATTTCCGTCTGGAGAAGGAATGCTTTTTTTGTAACCCGTTCTTTCCCAATAATCGATAAAATCAGCGATACTTGATTGTGCTTTTATGTGTCTTTCTAAAACCAAATCTAGGAAATACTGAACATAAGAATTATTAGCTTTCTGCTTGATAAAGGCAGAAACAATAATTTCAACTACTTCGTAAAGTGATTTTTTTCTGCAAGCATTAAAATCAATTGAAACATCATATTTCTCTAAAGCAATTTTTAAATTTTCTTCTGAAACATGAAGATTATGGTTAATTAAATCATGAATTTCTTCAGAAGATTGCAAATATTTCCCAACATAATACAACATATTAAACTTTGCATCAGCGTCAAATTTATTGTTAATATACTTCAATACATTGATAATCAACTTAACTTCGGTTGCATTTTGAATCAACAAAGTTTCAGATGATAAAATCGGAATTTCATTTTCGGTTAAATAATTCGCCAATAAAACTCCGTTTGATTTCGTTCGCGTCAACAAAACCATGTCTTTGTATTGAAATCCGTTTTTTAGGACTTTTTCAATCGTAAATAAAGTTTGTTTTAGATATTTTGTGTTTTTGTCATCGTCTTCTTCCTCTTCATTTACCTCAGCATTATCAGAAGTATCAATGAACGAAATATTAGCGTAACCACCATTTTTATTGGTTTTATTCTGATGGCTATTATTCAAATATAAATCTACATAATCCGGATTTTCTAATTTACTTGAAATGAATCTGAAAAAATCATTATTAAAGTCAATTACCTGACTATAACTCCTATAATTTGTATCTAAAACTATGGTTTCTTTATCTTTATTTGAAAACGGATTCTCCTCTTTACTCAAAGAAATAAATTGCTCTGCTTTTCCTCCACGCCAACGATAAATCGCTTGTTTTGGATCACCAACCAACATTAATGTTCCAGCCACTCCATTTTCTTCACTAGAAAGCGCATTATCTACTAATGGAATTAAATTTTTCCATTGTAAAACTGAAGTATCTTGAAACTCATCAATAAAAAAATGACGGTATCGATCACCCATTTTCTCATATATAAAAGGAGCAGGTTGATTTTGAATTTCTTTGTTTATTATCTCATTAAATTCAGAAATCGATAAAATATTTTGATCGGTTTGAATTTTTCTAAACTCTTTATTAATGGAATTTAGTAACGATAACGGGTAAATGTTTTTATTAAAAGCTTCAAGCAAGAAAATATTTTGATATTCTTTATAGGCTACTTGAAGTTTTTGCAAAATTTCGGGCAAAATACTTTCAATTAAACCTTTATCTTTAGCTGTTTTATTAATTTGAACCTGTTCTACTTCTGAAAATTTATTTATATCAGAAGGAGGAAGATTCCCATCCATAATTTTAATTAAATGATTAGGAAAAGTCTTTCTTGAAAAAGATTCTATGGCAATTCCGTTATCTTTAATTAAAGTCAGACTTTCTTGAGCTAAAGCTGAAGCCAGTTTTTTATATTTTTCTATTTGACCGACAATTACTTTTTTGGTTTCCACAAAGTCAGCAATTGTTTTGTTTTCGTAATCTTTAAGTTCGTGCTTACTATCTTCATTGGTTAAAAGCGAACTTGCAGCTAGTAAATCGAAAGTGATATCCCAATTTTTATCGTCATCCGTTTTATTTCTGGAAAAGTCTAGAAGTAGTTTTGTTAATTCGTCGTCTTCACCAGCTTTAGAAATAACAGTTTCAATAGCTTCTTGCATCAACAAATCGGTTTCTAAAGAAATATCAAAATCTAAAGGAATATTTAATTCGTGAGAAAATGATTTAATAATCTTTAACGTAAATCTATCAATAGTCGAAATATCAAACGCTGTATAATTATGAATAATACTTTTGATAATAACTTTTGATTTATCTTTAATTGTGGCAATGCTTAATCCTGTTTCTTTTGCAACATCTTTTAATAAATCAGCGGCTTTTTCTGAAGTTTCATCTTTTGAAAATTCTAACAAATAGAAAATAATTCTAGATTTCATTTCTTCTACTGCTTTGTTGGTAAAAGTTATGGCTAGAATTTTTCTATAAGCTTCATTTGAAGATGATTTTAATAAAATTTTAATATACTCTTTCGACAAAGTATAGGTTTTACCCGAACCCGCAGAGGCATTATAGATTGAAAAGGAGGCTTTATTTTCTGTCATATATTTAAATCTTATAAAACTATAAGAAAATTGTATTATGTATTTAACGGCTTATTTCGTAAATTTGAATAAAAATAATACTAATCTATTTAAAAAACTATATTATGGCTTTTGAATTACCAAAATTACCTTATGCATACGATGCATTAGAACCACATATTGATGCTAGAACTATGGAAATACACCATACAAAACATCATAATGGTTACACAACGAACTTAAACAACGCAATTGCTGGAACTGAATTAGAAGGAAAATCGATTGAAGATATTCTTAAAAATTTAGACATGAGCAATGGAGCTGTTAGAAATAATGGTGGAGGATTTTTTAATCACTGTTTGTTTTGGGAAGTTATGTCGCCAAACGGTGGTGGATTGCCAACAGGAGATTTAGCTGCTGCAATTGATGCTGCTTTTGGATCTTTTGAAGATTTCAAAAATGCATTTGCTAAAGCTGGAGCAACTCAATTTGGATCAGGATGGGCTTGGCTTTGTGTGAAAGACGGAAAATTAGAAGTTTGCGGAACACCAAATCAAGACAATACATTAATGCCAGGTGTTGGTTGCGGTGGAACTCCAATCTTAGGAATGGATGTTTGGGAACATGCTTACTACTTACATTACCAAAACAGAAGACCAGATTATATTGAAGCTTTCTTTAATGTAATTAACTGGGCTGAAGTTGCAAAAAGATATGCTGCTGCTAAATAAAAAGTAGTGGTTTTTGAAAAGAAAAAGGGCTGAAGTGTTTACTTCAGCCCTTTTGTTATATATAATTGCTTGATTATTCTAAATAAAAAAGGTGGAAATAAATCCACCCTTTTTGCCCCAAATCTACCATAAACTTAACCTACTAATCCTATGGTGAAACAAATCTATGCAAAATATTTTTATGAACAAACTTTATACGAGTATTTTTTGTTGTTATTAACAATTTTATTTTAGTATGCCCTAGCATCATTTCCTTCATAAAAATTCAAAAAAGCCCTATTTACTACCCTATTACCCCCAAATGTAGGATAATCACCCGTGAAATACCAATCTCCTAAATTTTTAGGACAAGCTTTGTGTAAGTTTTCAACATTTTGAAAAATGATTTTCACTTGTGCATTGACTGATTTTGAAGTTAACATTTCTGAGATTTTATCTGAAATTTCTTGATCAGTAAATGGAGCGTATAATTCTTTTACGTAGTTGACTACTTCTTTATCAGCGAAAAGTTCTTGTTTTTTAGATTTTTCATAAACCTCATCAACAATATGATACAGATTTCTTTCTTTCAACAAGGCTAATGTAGCTTTAAAAGCGATTAAGCCTTCTAGTTTTGCCATATCAATTCCGTAGCAATCTGGATAACGAATTTGTGGTGCTGATGAAACAACTACAATCTTTTTAGGATTCAGTCTATCCATCATTTTAATGATGCTTTTCTTAAGAGTAGTTCCTCTTACGATACTATCATCAATGATTACTAAATTATCTGTTGGTTTTATAACGCCATAAGTCACGTCATAAACATGAGCTACTAAACTATCCCTACTACTGTCTTCTGTAATAAACGTTCTTAATTTAGCGTCTTTAATGGCAATTTTTTCCGTTCTAATTTTTACAGAAAGTATTTCTTCTAATTTTTCTTTGGTTAGCGTCTTTCTGTTATCTAAGATATACTTGTTTTTTCTTTGGTTTAAGAAATCTTGAGCAGCTTCTACCATTCCGTAGAAAGAAGTTTCTGCTGTATTTGGAATAAATGAAAAAACTGAATTATCTGTATCATTATCAATCGCTTCTAAAACTGCTGGCAAAATTAATTTACCTAATTCTTTTCGTTCTTGATAAATTTCAGCATCACTTCCTCTTGAAAAATAAATTCTTTCAAACGAACAAGCTTTCTTTTCAGTTGCTGGAATAATTTCTTCTAAAGATATTGAACCATTCTTTTTGACAATAATTGCTTTTCCTGGATCTAATTCTTTCACTTTTTCAAAAGGAACATTGAAAACCGTTTGAATAACTGGTCTTTCTGAAGCTACTACTGCAATTTCATCATCAGCATAATAGTATGCTGGACGAATTCCGGCTGGATCTCTAAACACAAATGAATCTCCATGACCTAATAAACCAGCCATTGCATAACCACCATCCCAATTTTTAGAAGCTTTACGTAATATCTTTGCAACATCTAATTGTTCTACAATAACTTGAGAAGCTTCTCTTTTAGAAAGTCCTTTTTCTTTACATTGTTGGTAAATTTCAGTAACATCTTCATCTAAAAAATGTCCTATTTTTTCCATTACTGTAACTGTATCAGCTAATTCTTTTGGATGTTGTCCTAATTCCACCAAACTTTGAAACAATTCTTTTACATTAGTCATGTTAAAGTTTCCGGCAACAATTAGATTTCTATGCATCCAATTGTTTTGACGTAAAAAAGGGTGAACACTTTCTATACTGTTTTTACCAAAAGTACCATAACGAACATGACCTAAAAACAATTCTCCTATATAAGGAATATGTTGTTTTTGAAGTTCAGCTGTATTATATTCTGGATGAGATTCTAGCTCTTCATTAATTCTTCCATTAATTTGAGCAAAAATATCTTGAATAGGTTGCGCATCATTAGAACGAATTCTACTAATATATCTTTCTCCTGGATCAACATCTAATTTAATACTTGCTAAACCTGCTCCGTCTTGCCCCCGGTTATGTTGCTTTTCCATCAAGAGATACATTTTCTCTATTCCGTAAAAAGCCGTTCCATACTTTTCTTTATAGAAATCTAATGGCTTTAATAATCTTAGTAAAGCAATTCCACATTCGTGTTTAATAGCATCGCTCATAATAGTAGTGTGTTGTGTTGTTGTTTAATGCAATAAAAAATGCCCCGAAACTTCGAGGCATAAATTTACGATAATTCTATATCAAATTGTGTTAACGCTCTAAATTGTTGCAAGCGAGAATGAACTTCTTCTTTTTCAAGTTGTTCCATTCTCTCTGTTCCAAATTTCTCTACACAGAAAGAAGCTAAATTAGAACCATAAATAATTCCGTTCTTCATATTGTCGAACGAAATATTTTCGCTTTGTGCAATATATCCTGAGAAACCACCTGCAAAGGTATCACCTGCTCCTGTAGGATCAAATACTTCTTCTAATGGTAAAGCTGGTGCGAAGAATACGTTTTTACCTTCAAAAAGTAACGCTCCGTGTTCTCCTTTTTTAATTACAACATATTTTGGACCCATTGTATGAATCTTTTCTGCTGCTTTTACTAAAGAATATTCTCCTGATAATTGACGAGCTTCTTCATCGTTAATTGTAATAACGTCTACGCGTTTAATTACATCCATTAATTCTGGTAAAGCACAATCCATCCAAAAATTCATTGTGTCTAAAACAATTAATTTTGGAGTTGTAGTCATTTGATCTAAAACACCCGATTGTACTAAAGGATGTAAGTTTCCTAACATTACAACTTCAGCATCTTTATAATCATTTGGCACAACAGGATTAAAATCGGCCAAAACATTTAATTGCGTATCTAAAGTATCTCTTGAATTTAAGTCATTATGGTATTTTCCACTCCAAAAGAATGTTTTTCCACCTTTTACTACTTCAATTCCTGAAATATCTATGTTTTTACTAGTTAATAAATCTAAATATTCTTGCGGAAAGTCTTCTCCAACTACAGAAACAATTGCCGATTTTACATTAAAAAACGAAGCAGAAAGTCCAATATAAGTTGCTGCTCCACCTAATATTTTATCGGTTTTCCCAAAAGGAGTTTCAATAGCATCAAAAGCTACAGTTCCTACAATTAATAATTTATTCATTGGTTATAATTTGAAATAAGGTGCAAAGATACATTTTTAGTTTAAAAGTTTAAAATGCATTTGCAGTTTAACTTTTTATTACGACAACTTCTCATCTACCTTTTCATAAAAAACATCAATAGATAAGTTTTTTTGTTGCGAAGCCATAACGGCTAATTCATCACAACGCTCGTTTTGAGGATGGTTGTTGTGTCCTTTTACCCATTTAAAATCAACTTTATGTTTTCTATAGGCTTTTAAGAATCGCATCCATAAATCAGGGTTTTTTCGGTCTTTGAAGCCTTTCTTTTCCCAACCAAAAACCCATTTTTTTTCAACTGCATCCACAACATATTTAGAATCAGAAACAACTAAAACAGTCATATTTGGGTTTTTTAACTTTTCTAAACCTACAATTACAGCTAAAAGTTCCATCCTATTATTAGTAGAAATTCTGAAACCTTCATAAAATTCTTTTTTATGTGGCGTTCCTACTAATTCCATGACAACTCCATAACCAGCTGGTCCTGGATTTCCTTTAGCAGCTCCGTCTGTATATATATGTACTTGGTGTGACAAAATTTTGAGTTAAGAATTTTGAGTTATAAGTTTTTTAATAACTTCTGGAAAATATTTATGTTCTAATTGATGGACTTTTTCTGCAATTTCCTCTGGTGATTTGCAGTCTAAAATTGTAACACTTTTCTGAAAAATTATAGCGCCTTCGTCATAATTTGGAGTTACATAATGAATAGAAATTCCTGTTTCAACATCTTTATTGTCAAAAATTGCTCTGTGAACATTCATTCCATACATTCCTTTTCCACCATAATTTGGTAATAATGCAGGGTGAATATTTATTATTTTATTGCTATAAGCCTCAATAATATGTTCTGGAAACTTTAATAAAAATCCTGCAAGTACAATTAAATCGGGTTTTATTTTATTTAATTCTTTTAAAACAAACCCATCATTTAGCTCTGTTTTGTTGAATATTAACGTATTAACTTCAAATTTTTTTGCCTTTTCTACAACTTTGGCATCAGAATTGTTTGTTAGCACATTGGTTACGGTAGCAAGACTACTTTTATTAAAACACCTTATAATCTCCTCGGCATTAGTGCCGTTTCCGGAAGCAAAAAGAACAATTTTTTTCATTGAACATTGATTTCTTCCACAAAAAAAAGAATAATAATTGGTAAAAAATAAAAAAAAGAGGTCTTTGTGAAATATTTTTTTTAAATTCGTAACTTATTATAATAACAAAAATGTGTTGTTTTAAAATAAAGTTTTTTATTTTTGCCAACAAATTAAATTAAAAATTAAAAGATTATGTCAGACATTGCATCAAGAGTAAAAGCGATTATCGTAGACAAATTAGGTGTTGACGAAAACGAAGTTGTAACAGAAGCTAGCTTCACAAACGATTTAGGAGCAGATTCATTAGATACTGTTGAGCTAATTATGGAGTTCGAAAAAGAATTTGATATTCAAATTCCAGACGACCAAGCAGAAAACATTGCTACTGTAGGTCAAGCAGTTTCTTACATCGAAGAAGCTAAAAAATAATATAAAAGGCATCCACAAGGTTTATTCTTTGTGGATGTTATTATTTTAGCATTCGCTAGTTAATTTAAATCTTAATTGATTTTATCGGTTTGAAAACATTGATTGTATTACAATCATTACAATAAAACTATGTAATACCCATTGTTTCTTTTAGTTTAGTATTAAAAGTACTTTGGGTTTTTTTATATAAACCAAAAATTTTATATATGCAATTAAAGCGTGTAGTAGTTACTGGATTAGGAGCATTGACTCCAATTGGAAATAACATTCAAGAATATTGGGATGCACTTATTAATGGAAAAAGTGGTGCAGCTCCTATTACTTATTACGATACAGAAAAACACAAAACCAAGTTTGCTTGTGAAGTTAAAAACTTCAACATAGAAGACTTTATGGATCGTAAAGAGGCTCGTAGAATGGATAAATTTGCTCAATATGCTGTTGCTGCAAGTGAAGAAGCCATTAATGATGCTGGAATTACGGCTGATAATGTAAACAAACAAAGAGTAGGTGTTATTTGGGGTGCAGGAATTGGAGGTTTAGAAACTTTTCAAGATGAAGTAATGAGTTATGCAGCTGGTGATGGAACACCACGTTTTAACCCATTCTTTATTCCAAAAATGATTGCTGATATAGCTCCTGCTCATATTTCTATGCGAAATGGGTTTATGGGTCCAAACTATACAACAGTTTCTGCTTGTGCATCATCTGCTAATGCAATGATTGATGCTTTCAACTACATTCGTTTAGGAATGTGTGATGTAATTATCACAGGTGGATCTGAAGCAGCTGTAACAATTGCTGGAATGGGTGGATTTAACTCAATGCAAGCCTTATCAACAAGAAATGAAAGTCCAGAAACAGCTTCAAGACCATTTGATGCTACAAGAGACGGGTTTGTACTTGGAGAAGGTGCTGGAGCATTAGTTTTAGAAGAATATGAACATGCAAAAGCACGTGGTGCAAAAATATATTGTGAAGTTGGTGGTGGTGGAATGTCATCTGACGCTTATCATTTAACAGCTCCACATCCAGAAGGAATTGGTGTAATTGCTGTTATGGAAAACACATTGCGCGATGCAGGAATGGAACCAGAACAAGTTGATCATATCAATACACATGGAACTTCTACTCCACTTGGTGATGTTGCTGAATTAAAAGCTATTAAAGCTGTTTTTGGTGATCATGCTAAAAATATAAATATTAATTCAACAAAATCAATGACAGGTCACTTATTAGGCGCTGCTGGTGGAATTGAAGCTATTGCATCTATTTTAGCTATGAAACACGGAATTGTTCCTCCAACAATAAATCACACTACAATTGATGAAAGAATTGATCCTGAATTAAACCTTACCTTAAACAAAGCACAAAAAAGAGAAATTAAAGTTGCCATGAGTAATACTTTTGGATTTGGTGGCCATAATGCTTGTGTATTGTTTAAAAAATTAGAAGACTAATTTCACATATGAACTTCATAAAAAAAATAGTATCAAAATCCCGTTCTCAAGAAGACGGGATTTTTTTTGAAAAAATGAGTAAAATACTAGGTTTTAAACCTGTTACATTAAAGTATTACAAAAAAGCATTTACACATCGTTCTGCAAATATTATTGGAGCAGATGGAAATCCTTTTAATTATGAGCGCTTAGAATTTCTTGGTGATGCAATTTTAGGTAGTGTTATTTCTGCCTTTTTATACAAAACTGCCCCAACAGGAGATGAAGGTTATTTAACAAAAACGCGTTCTAAAATAGTTAGTAGAGAGCATTTAAATGAATTAGGTAGAGATTTTAATTTAATTCAATTTGTAGAGAGTAAAGTAGCACCAACTCATTTTGGCGAAAACATTCACGGCAACTTATTTGAAGCATTTATAGGTGCAATTTATTTAGACAAAGGATTTAATGCATGTGAGCGTTTTATTGAAAAAAAAATAATCAAGACTTATGTGGATTTAGATAGATTGGATGGAAAAATCACCAGTTATAAAAGTTTATTGATTGAATGGTGTCAAAAAGAAAAAAAAGTATTTCATTTTGATTTTATTGAAGATAATGGTATTGAAGGTCAAAAATTCTTTAGTGTCAAATTATTTATAGATGACAAAGTAGTTGCAAAAGCGAGAGCAACTTCTAAGAAAAAAGCAGAAGAAAAAGCTTCACAAAGAGCCTATTTTGCACTTCAAGAAAAAATTAACGGAAAATAAACAGAATAAGCAATTAACTATATCGTTTTCGTTAAAAAAATAACATTTTCTTATATATTTTAAAGCCTAATTAAATTTAATATACTGTATATTTACACTTTATTTTTATATAAATGGCAGTTTTTAAATTACAATTAGAAGATTTTTCAACTACTGAATATGAGTTAATTGCAATTCATACTACTATTGAAGTAACTAAACTTGCCTTTTTATTAAATAAAAATCTAAACACAAATTTTCATTTTTTTGACACAGTTGACAAAACTGAAAAAAATGAAAAAGGTTCATTTGATCGTTTTTTATTTTTTGATTCGGAAAATGAAACTTCGTGGAATTTAATAGAAAACAAATCAATAATTAAAGTCGAAAATATTTCTGTTTCATTATTTAAAGACTATGAGCAATACATGTTTATGATTCCTGAATATAAAAAAGTTGATTTTATATTAAAAATAGATACAGAAGATAATTTTTTAAACACTGACAAAATAATTCAAACTATTTCAAAAATAGACTCAATTTCAATGTCTTATGCAATAGATAAAAACAAAATAAAAACAAAAAGTAATTTAATTTTTTAACAATGCCAACGAACAAAAAAACTAAAATAGTAGCCACTTTAGGACCAGCTACAAGCACTAAAGAAATACTAAAAAAAATGATAGAAGCTGGTGTAAATGTGTTTAGAATTAACTTTTCTCACGCAGATTATACTGATGTAAGCGAACGTATTACAATGATTCGAGAATTAAATAAAGAACACGGATTTACAACCTCAATTTTAGCCGATTTACAAGGACCAAAATTAAGAGTTGGAGTAATGAAAGAAGATGTAGTTGTTGCAACAGGAGATAAAATTACATTTACAACTGCTGAAGATATATTAGGTACAGCTTCAAAAGTGTACATGAACTATAAAGAATTTCCTAAAGATGTAAATGTAGGGGAACGTATCTTATTAGATGATGGGAAACTGATTTTTGAAGTTTTAAAAACCGACAAGAAAACAGAAGTTGAAGCCGTTGTTATTCAAGGTGGTCCATTGAAATCTAAAAAAGGAGTTAATCTTCCTAACACTAAGGTTTCATTGCCAGCTTTAACTAAAAAAGACATAAAAGATGCACTCTTTGCTATTGAAAACAAAGTAGATTGGATGGCTTTATCTTTTGTAAGAACACCAGAAGATTTGATGTTACTACAAGATTTGATTTCAAAACATTCAGATCATAAAATTCCAATTATAGCCAAAATTGAAAAACCAGAAGCTGTAGAAAACATTGATAAAATTGTTGCATATTGTGATGGTTTAATGGTTGCTCGTGGTGATTTAGGTGTTGAAATTCCTGCTCATGAAGTACCTTTAATACAAAAGAAATTGATTCATAGAGCAAAAACAGCTCGAATTCCAGTAATTGTTGCTACACAAATGATGGAAACAATGATTACGAGTTTAACTCCAACTAGAGCAGAAGTAAATGACGTAGCCAATTCAGTTATGGATGGTGCAGATGCTGTAATGTTGTCTGGCGAAACATCTGTTGGTAGTTATCCTGTTCAAGTTATTGAAACAATGACTAGTATTATTGAAGCCGTTGAAGATTCACCTTTAATTCAAGTTCCTTTAAATGCTCCACATGTTAGAACAAAACGTTTTATTACTAAATCTATTTGTTATCATGCAGCTGTAATGGCAAATGATATTGAAGCAAAAGTTATTTCAACTTTAACAAATAGTGGTTATACTGCTTTTCAAATTTCTGCTTGGAGACCAAAATCACAAATTTTAGTTTTTACTTCAAACGAACGAATTTTGACACAGTTGAATTTACTTTGGGGCGTTAAAGCTTTCTTTTACGACAAATTTTTAAGTACAGATGACACCGTAGAAGATATTAATAAAATTGCACAAGAAAAAGGATACGTTAAAAAAGGTGACATGCTAATCAATCTAGCAGCAATGCCAATTGCCAATAAAGGAATGGTAAATACACTTCGTGTTTCTGAAATTGAATAATTTTTATATATTTGATTTAATAAAAACAAAAATTATATGGAATTTAAATCTAGTAACCCGTTTTTGAAAGAAAACAAATTTGAAAACACTAGTAGATCAAATGATCAAGTTATTGCTACTCATCAAGAAACAATGACTGTTAGTGGAACTATCAATAAAAGTTTCACTATGTTATTAATGCTTTTATCAACAGCTTTAATTAGTTGGTGGTTAGTTGGAAATGGCTATAACCCAATGATTTTTACAATTGGTGGTGGAATTATCGGACTAATATTAGTTTTAGTAGCTTCATTTAAGCCTACAACTTCACCATACACAGCACCTGCTTATGCCTTGTTTGAAGGTTTATTTATTGGAGGATTATCAGCTGTTTTTGAAGCGATGTATCCAGGCTTAGTAATTCAGGCAGTTAGCGCTACGTTTGTAACATTTATAGTTTGCTTTGGTCTATACAAATACAATATTGTTAAAGTAACTGAAACATTTAAGTCTGTTGTAATTGGTGCTACAATGGCAATTTTTGCATTTTATATGATTTCGTGGATAGCTTCTTTTTTTATTGATTTTCAACCTATTCATCAAGGAAATTCTTTAATGAGTATTGGAATAAGTGTTTTTGTAATCATAGTTGCTGCTCTAAATTTATTTTTAGATTTCGATATGATTGAAAAAGGGTCTAAAACTGGAGCACCAAAATTTATGGAATGGTTTGCTGCAATGGGATTAATGATCACACTAGTTTGGCTGTATGTTGAATTTTTAAGATTATTTGCTAAACTTTCTAGTAGAGATTAAGTTAAATAAAACTATATAAAAAAACCATCAAAATGAATTGATGGTTTTTTTTATGACTTAAAGTCAAATTGTAATTGTACTGAAACACTTTTTGGAATTTCTTCATTTTTCTTTTCTTCATTGTTAAGGTTATTGACCGAAATGCCTAATAATCTAACCGAATCTTTTAATCGTTCTTGATATAAAAGTTCTTTAGCAACGTCAAATAATAAATGCTTATCGCTAATATAATATTGAAGTGTTTTGCTCCTTGTTTGAAGTGAAAAATCAGAATATTTTATTTTTAGTGTTATGGTTTTACCTGATATTTTGCTTTTTTGCAATCGTTTTTCTAATTCCTTTGCAATATTTAGTAAACGCTCTTCCATATAAATTTCTGAAGAAAGATTTTCATTAAAAGTTCTTTCAGCGCCAAAAGATTTTACGGTTCTGTTAGGTTTTACAACACTGTTATGAATTCCTCTTGAAATGTTGAAATAATATTGAGCACTATTTTTAAAATGTTTCTCTAAATATTCAAGTGGTTTTTGCTTTAAGTCATAACCCGTAAAAATCCCTAATTGATAAAACTTATCGGCTGTTACTTTTCCAATTCCATAGAATTTTTTAATATCTAAAACTTCTAAAAAAGGTTCAACTTCATCAGGATTTACAGTTTTTTGACCATTTGGTTTATTATAATCTGACGCAATTTTGGCTACAAATTTATTTACTGAAATTCCAGCTGAAGCGGTTAATCCGACTTCATCAAAAATACGTTGTCTAATCTCTTGGGCTATTAAGGAAGCACTTGGATTGTCTTTTTTATTTACAGTTACATCCAAATAAGCTTCATCAAGCGAAAGCGGTTCAACCAAATCTGTATAATCTAGGAAAATTTTTCTAATTTTTTTTGATATTTCTTTGTATCGATCAAATCTTGGTCTAACAAAAATTAATTCAGGACAATTTCTTTTTGCTTGAATGCCACTCATTGCACTTCTAACACCAAATTTTCTGGCTTCATAACTTGCTGCACTTACAACGCCTCTTGTTTCACTTCCACCAACAGCTAAAGGTTTTCCTTTAAGTTCTGGAAAATCCATTTGTTCCACAGATGCATAAAAGGCATCCATGTCCACATGAATTATTTTTCGTTGTAGAATTGACATTAAGTTAAGCTTTCTGTAAAATTATTAAATTACTTTGTCTTTTATAGGAAAAAAGAAATTTAATGGTGCTTTTTTAAAGTAATTAAATATAGACTTATTAAGCAAATGTAATTCTGATAAAGGTATATTTCTTGAGCGAAGAGCTAAAAACATTGACAAAGTAAAACTAACAATAAAATTTATAAAACCTATTAATCCAATTCCAATTATGGACCAAAATAAAGACCAAAAATCAATAGAAAAATGATTTCCATATAAACCTAAAGCAAAATTTCCACTGGCAAATGTTATGTGACGAATGTCTAGGTTTAATCCAAAGAAAACTCCCAACGAACCTGTGCTTCCTAAGAACACACCAAACCACATGTTTGAAATTACACCAGCCCAATTCTCATTAACCCAATTGGAGATTTTTTTAGTTTTTTGAATACCAAAAGTTTGTTTTAGAAAAGGGTTTTCCTGAATACGATAAGCTACTTGATAATGTTTATTTCTGTTTGAAATGTTTCCAGAAATTATTCCTGATAAGAACAAGTAAATTCCAGCAATTGCAGCATGAATAATTGCTAAAGAATGAATTGGACTTAAATCAGTTATTAATTTTTCGGCTTTTGCTTCAGCTAAATTTGTTCCTAAAGAAAAATCTAAAAACCAAATTAAGAACAACGAAACAGGAAAAGCAAAAAGAACATTCCCTACAAAAGCTATAAATTGAGTTCTAAAAATACGAGCAAATAATCTAGCAAAAAGGTTATGTTTATCTTTTGCCTGATTTTTGTTTTTCATCCCTTCATCAAGAGTTTGAGCAATAGTTGCAGCAGTCATTGCAGGTTGCTTTGTTGCTAATGTAAATCCCAATAAGAAAATTACAATAAATCCAAAAGCATAATTAAAACTATACAAAAAAGCATGTCCAAAGGCTGAAGTATCCACTTTTGAACTCAATAATTTAAACAGACATAAAAAACCAACGATAAACCCACCACCAATTGCTTTGTAGAACATGGTAAAATATTCTTTATAACCATCTGTTATATATTTCTGTCCAGATTTTGCTGTGTGCTGCGTAATTTCATAAGAAATTAATTGAGTGCTTTCTAGAAATAACTTTCTAATATTGTTTCTGTAGCAATTGTATCGAATAAGTTTTAACAAGACTAGTGTGCTATTTCTAATTTTGTCTTCATCCGTTTCCACAACGATTAGTGGCAACAACTCTTTAATCCTTACTAATTGTTGTCTAATGCGAAGTAAACTTTGGTTAACCGTTAACGAAATGCCGTATTTAGAGCTGTTTAAAAAAGCTTTATCTACAAAATCATCACATTGTTTATGGAGTAATAAAAGCTGCTTGTAAACAAGCTCAGATGAGTTTATATAATGGTAATTATTAGTTCGAATAATATTTTCCAAATGATTTAACTCCTTTTCAAAACCCAAGAAAGGGCTTTCAAAATTTGAATATTCAGGAACCATTTTTATAACATCATTTTCCAAAGCTCTTCCACTCATTCTTTGAGCAAGAATTTGCATGGCTAAAACAATTTCTGAAAATGGAGTTTCTTCTTTTATATTGCCATAAATATCTTTAAAGCCAAGTAATTCATAGATGACAACAATTTGACTATAAGGAATTTTATTGATCCAAATTGGATCAGTACTCAAATAAAAAACCTGATTTAATACAAATTGAAGTGTGCCTTTTTCAGGTTGAAATGGTAAAAATTTTTCAAATATTCTTTTTTTAATTTCGCTTAAAAAGTGATTGTCATTTAAAATTCCTGAATCCGTTAAAAGTCTAGAAAACTTATTTTTGTTTATTATGGTTTTAAAGTAATTTCTAAAGAGAACAATATGATTTGGGTTAGCTTGAAGAAATTCAATAAATTCAACCAATGAAATTTGTTCAACTTCTTTTGGTTTTTTTGGTCTAAATACGTGAATTAAATCGACAAGAAATAGTAATTTTTCGTCGGCATAAGTGTTCTTATTGAAATGATTTTCAAAGAGTTCCTTAATAGATTTATCTTGTTGAAACTGATGCCTAACATTCATAAATTGAATGAATTAGTTGTATTAAAAAATCATTTCTTAATTTTGACGAAATTATAAAATAAAACAACACCAATGATAGAAATCGAACGCAAATTTTTAGTGACTTCAAAAGATTTTTTAAAGCAATTTAAAGTCGAAAACAGAATTGTTCAAGGTTATCTTTCATCAGTCCCAGAGAGAACGGTTAGAGTGAGAATTAAAGGAAAAAAAGGTTACTTGACCATAAAAGGAAAAAGCAACGAAAATGGCTTAAGCAGAATGGAATGGGAAAAAGAAATTGATGTAAAAGAAGCTGAATCTTTATTGCAAATTTGCGAAAGTGGTGTAATTGATAAAATTCGTTATGATATTGAATTAGGCAATCATACTTTTGAAGTAGATATTTTTGAAGGAGAAAACAAAGGCTTAATTATTGCTGAAATTGAATTGCAATCAGAAAACGAATCTTTTGAAAAACCAGATTGGTTAGGAAAAGAAGTTACTGGTGACGAACGTTATTATAATGCTTACTTGAGCAAAAAACCTTTTGTAAAATGGTAATTATAGTATGATTTAAAATAAAAAACCCTGCGTAAGCAGGGTTTTTATTAAATTAAATTCCGCCACCTAATGCCTTGTAAAGTGTAATAACGGCATTGAGTTGTTTGTATTTATTATCTATAAAATTAATTTCTGTATTTAAAGCATTGTCTTTTGCTGTTAATACTTCTAAATAATTAACCATTCCATATTGCAATAATTCATCCGAATAATCAGCTGCAATTTTTAAAGCATCCACTTGTTTTTTTCTGATTACCAATTTATTGGTTTCATTTTCATAATTAGCTAATGCATCAGAAACTTCTTTTCCGGCAACTAATAATGATTTTTCAAATTGTAAATAGGCTTTTTGTTGATTGGCCTTCGCAACTTCTAAACGTGTTTTATTTTGTCTCTGGTTAAAAATTGGTTGTGTTAATCCTGTAATCACATTTGCAAAAATAGATTTTGCACTAAACCAATCTTGTAACTCTAATGCTTGCAAACCACCAGTAGCCGTTAATGTTAAAGAAGGATAAAAAGTACTTCTAGCCACATTTGTTAATTCAAAAGTATTTCTAAAGTTCAATTCTGCAGCAACAACATCAGGTCTTTGACTTAATAAAAAAGTAGGCAAACCTGTTTTGATTTCGGCTTTAATTATTTGATTTTCAAAAACCGTTCTTGCTACTGTATTAGAAGCTTTTCCTAATAATTGATTAAAAGAGTTTTCTAAAACTTTTACATTATATTTTAAATCTTCTAAAATAATTTGGGCTGCATATTGTTGGGCTTCTGTTTGCTTAACAGCAACTTCATTTACATTTCCAGCTTCTTTTAGGGCTTTAATTACCTCAACACTTGTGTTTCTGTTCACTAAAGTAGTATTCACAACTTTAATTTGAGAATCAATAGCTAATAATTGATAATATATAGAGGCAACATTAGCAACCAATTCTGTTTGCACAGCTTGACGAGCTACAGCAGATTCTAAAAATTTAGCAGCAACGGCTCTTTTATTACTTCTTATTTTACCCCAAATATCTGCTTCCCATGATAATTTTGCAGATAATTCGTATTGATCAATACTACTAAACAATGCACCAAACTGACTATTTTCAGATGTTTCTTGATGTGTCCATGTTGCATTTCCGTTCACTGTTGGAAAATAACCAGCTTTACCTTGTTTCATAGTCGCTTCAGCAGCAGCCATATTTTGCAAAGCAATTTTCATATCTAGGTTATTTTGAATAGCTTCTTTTATGTGATTTTGAAGCAATTCATCAGTAAAAATTTTATCCCAAGACATTTTAGCTAAAGATGTACTATCAGCTATTTGCTCTGTTCTGTAAAGGTTATCTGTATTTATTTGAGGCTTTTCATAATCTTTAGCTACAAAACACGATTGTACTATAAGCATGGTGAATACTAAAAGACTTCCTTTGATTATATGTTGTTTTTTCATGATGTGTGCTTATAAGTTTTCAGTATCTCCTTTAGTTGTTTCAATAGTCTTGGTACTTACTTTTTCTTGTAAAGTTTGGAAAATGATATACAAAACCGGAATTACAAAAACTCCTAAAATAGTTCCTATCAACATTCCACCAATTGCACCAGTTCCAATAGCTTTATTTCCTACTGCTCCAGCTCCTCTTGCTAACATTAAAGGCATTAATCCAAGAATAAAGGCAAATGATGTCATCAAAATTGGACGTAAACGTGCCGTTGCCCCTTGCAATGCAGCTTGAGAAATACTCCAACCTTTTCTTCGGGCATCTGCTGCAAATTCAACTATAAGAATGGCATTCTTGGCCAAAAGACCAATCAGCATAATTAATGTAATTTGGAGATAAATGTTATTACTTACATTAAAGAAATAGGCAAAAATATAGGCACCAGCCAAACCAACAGGTAAGGATAGTAAAACTGCAAATGGCAACATATAACTTTCGTATTGAGCTGCTAATAAAAAATAAACAAATATTAAACACAATAAGAAAATATAAAGTGTTTGTCCACCTGCACTAATTTCTTCACGGGTTAAACCTGAGAATTCGTAACCGTAACCAATTGGTAAACTTTCACTAGCAACTTCTTGTACTGCCGCAATTGCATCACCAGTACTAAATCCATCGTTAGGAGCACCCGTAATTTTTATAGAAGTAAACAGGTTAAAACGTTCAATAGCTTGTGGACCAAAAACTTTTTCTAAAGTCACAAATTGTGAAATAGGAGCCATTTGACCCTTATTATTTCTAACCATAACACTATTTAATGATGCTGGGTCTGTTCTAAATTTTGGATCAGATTGATAAACTACTCTATATTGTTTTCCAAATTTATTAAAGTTAGAGGCATAAACTCCACCGTAATATCCTTGCATTGTTCCTAATACATCGGTTACAGTTAATCCTGAGTTTTTAATATTAGCAACATCAAGATTAATTAGATATTGAGGATAATTTGGAGAAAATGAAGTGGCTGCATATTTTATTTCTGGACGACTGTTTAAAGCCGCTAAGAATTTATTATTCACTTCACTTAATTCTTTAATAGTTCCCCCTTTTTGATCTTGTAATTGAAATTCAAATCCATTGGTAAAACCAAACCCTACTAATGTTGGACGACCAAAGAATAATACTTTAGCATCTTTTACTGAAGAAGCTCGTTTAAACAATTCTCCAACAACAGCCGTAATTTCCTGATTTGCATCTGGACGATCTGCCCATGGTTTTAATTTTACGATAACCATTCCGTAATTACTTCCTGTTCCACTAATTAAACTTCGACCAGAAATACGAAGTACTTCTTTAATTTCAGGTAAATCTTTTACTTTATTTTCAATCTGTAATAATACTTCTTCTGTTCTTTCTAGAGAAGTTCCAGGAGGAAGAGATACATCAGATAAAATTGCTCCAGTATCTTCACCAGGTACAAATGCTTTTGGAGTAATATTTAATAATAAAACGAATATTCCAGCAAAAACTGCTATTCCTAAAAATGCTACCCATTTACGTTTGATGAAAAATTCAACGCCTCTTTTATATTTTACAGTTGTTATTTCAAAACCAACATTAAAAGCGGTATAAAAACGTTGTAAAAAGCCTTTCTTTTTTTCTTCTCCGTTATGAGGCTTTAAGAATATTGCACACAAAGCCGGTGAAAGAGTAAGTGCATTTATTGCAGACAATACAATTGACACCGCTAATGTTAATCCAAACTGTTTGTAGAAAACTCCAGCTGAGCCACTAATAAAAGATACCGGAATAAAAACTGCCGACATAACTAACGTAATTGATATAATAGCGCTACTAATATCATTCATGGCACTATGGGCTGCTTTTTTAGGATCTTTCTCTCCTGCTTCCATTTTAGCATGCACAGCTTCTACTACCACAATTGCATCATCCACCACGATTCCGACGGCAAGTACCAATGCAAACAGTGTAAGTAAATTAATTGTAAAGCCAAATAAACTTAAGAAAAAAAAGGTTCCAACAATAGCAACAGGTACCGAAATAGCTGGAATTAACGTTGATCTCCAATCTTGTAAAAACACGAAAACAACCAAAAACACTAATAAAAAAGCTTCAATTAATGTATAAATAACTTTAGAAATAGATTCCTCTAAGAAATCATTTGCGTTAATAAGAATTGCATATTTTACACCTTTAGGGAAATTAACAGCCGAAACATCTAATACTTTTAACGAGTTTTCAATAACTTCTTGAGCATTGGAACCAGCCGTTTGCGCAATAGCAATTGCTACAGATTTATTTCCGTTTGTTCTTGCACTACCTGCATAACTCACCGCTCCAAGTTCTATTCTTGCTACATCTTTTAATCTAAGAACTTCTCCACCTTCTGTTGAGCGAACAATAATTTGTTCAAACTCTTCAGTACTTTGTAAACGTCCTTTGTATTTTAAGGCATATTGAAAAGATTGATCACCACTTTCCCCTAATTGTCCTGGAGCAGCTTCAATATTTTGTTCTGCTAATAATGCAGAAACATCTGATGGAACAAGTCCATAAGCAGCCATTACATCTGGTTTTAACCAAATTCGCATTGAATAATCTCTCTGTCCAAATATAACAGCATCACCAACACCAGCTACACGCTTAATTTTTGGTAAAATATTGATGTTCGCATAATTCTGAAGAAATGTATCATCATATTCAGGATTCTCACTATATAAAGAGAAAATCAAGATATTATCACTTTGTCTTTTTGAAGTTGTTACACCAGCTTTAGTTACTTCTTGAGGTAGTAAAGGTGTCGCACGAGAAACTCTATTTTGAACATTCACAGCTGCTAAATCAGGGTTTGTTCCTAATTTAAAATAAATATTAATCGAAGCTGAACCATCATTATTTGAAGTAGAAGTCATGTAAGTCATGTCTTCCACACCATTAATTTGTTCTTCTAATGGAATTACAACCGAGTTCATTACAACATCAGCACTTGCTCCTTGATAATTTGCAGATACTGATACAGTTGGCGGTGCTATTTCTGGATATTGTGAGACTGGAAGCGAGGTTAATCCTAAAACTCCCAATATGACGATGATAATAGATATCACCGTTGACAATACTGGTCTGTCAATAAATTTTGAAAACATAATGTGTGTTAGTTTTTAATTATTTTTTAGGATTATCTAATTGTTTTAGGTCAGTAACTTCCGGTTTAATTTCTGTTCCTTCCGTAACAATTCCAACACCTTCTACTAAGAATTTATCATTTGGATTTAATCCTTTGTCTACCACAAAATACTTTCCACCAGGAACTGCACGAACTTCAATTGGAACAAATTTTACTTTGTTTTCATTGTCTACTATTAATGCAATTCGTTTGTCTTGTAATTCTACTGTTGCGTTTTGAGGAATTAAAATCACATCTTTCAAATTGGTTGGAATTTGAATCGTTCCACTTCCTCCAGAACGCAATAATCTATTTGGATTTGGAAAACTTGCTCTTACATTAAACGAACCCGTTTGTGCGTTAGCTTGACCGCTAAAAGTTTCTATTTTTCCTGATTCATTATATGTTGAACCATTACTTAAAACTAAATTTACTGCAGGCATTTTTCCAATTTTATCTTGAAAAGTTTTTCCTTCAGCATTCATCATAATGTCTAATTGTTCCTTTTCATTTATTGAAAAATAAGCATATACTTTACTAATATCTGAAATTCGAGTTAATGGCTCAGCTGTTTGACTGCTTACATAGCTTCCAATTCTAAGAGGTAATGTTCCTACAATTCCGTTTACCGGACTTTTAATAGTCGCATAGTTTATTCTTGCGATTATGCTTTGATACGTACTTTTTACACTAGCTAAATTTGCTTTTGCTGATGCTAATTGTACATCACTTATAATTTTGCGCTCCACTAAAGGCATTAAACGATTTACTTCAACTTGTGCAGCGTCTACTTTTGCTTTTGCAGCTCCAGCTTCTTGTGTTGCCGTTTGCGTTTCTAATTTAAAAAGCAATTGACCTTTTTTTACTTCTTGACCTTCATCAACATATATTTTTTCAATATATCCATCTACTTTTGCGCGAATATCTATGTCAGTAATTCCTTCTAATTTAGTTGGATATTCTGCAATTAACGTAGTGTTATCTTTTGAAACTTGTACTACTTTATATGGTGCTGGTGGATTTTCTTTTTTATCTTCTTGTTTGTTATTACAAGAAAGCAAACTTATTGCTAGTAATAAGCTGCTTAAAAAATATATTTTCTTTTTCATTTTCAAACTAGTGTTTATTGGATTGGTTTTTAATTTCTATTTCTTTGAATTTATTTATGGTAGTTGTTAAAAGTTGTTCTGCTTTTAACATATGTTCTTTATAAGCATAACTGTTTTGAAGATTTATTTCTTCTTGAGAACAAGTATTGTTTCTTTCCCTGTAATTAATAATTTTATCAATTAATACATTTTCATTGTTTACTAAAGTCAAATAATTTTCTAATCGCTGACTTAAAGGGGCTGCTTTGAAATACTTTTTTCTATCACCAACTATTGTGAAATAATTAATTTTTTCCATTTTTTGAAGTAAATTCAAATTGGTAGAAATTGAACTTTTACTAGCTTGCATTTTTCCGACTAAATCTTCAAATGTCAATCCGCTTTTACAACCATCAATTATTAATGTTCCTAATATTCTTGCTGCTAAAGGTGGAATATTATATAGTTGTTCAAAATGAACCCCTAACAGTTCTATAATTTCTAGTTTTTCTTGTTGCATGTTAAAAATATTTTTGCAAAGATAAATTAGGTTCACAAAACACCGAACTAACCGAACATAATTTTTTGTTAAACTTTTTTGAGCAAAAAAAAATCAGCTTTCGCTGATTTTTATTCTTTTAATATTTCAATATTGACTCGAATATGACCACCATAACGGTCAGGTGCAATTTTCATAAAAGCTTTTTTAGATAAATCAATATGCCTTCCTTTAACAAAAGGCCCTCTATCAGTTACTGTTACAGTAACAGATTTTTTAGTTTTTATTGAAGTAATTTTTAGCCTTGTTCCAAATGGAAGTGTTTTGTGAGCACAAGTAAGTTCTTTGTTGTTAAAAATAGCACCACTTGCTGTTCTTCTTCCTGTAAACCTATCAGCATAGTATGATGCATGAGCGTTCTCTTGAAACATTTCAACATTAAAGTCTATAGTGTCAACTTCAATTGTATCTGCTATTTTAACTGTATCATATAATGACACATTTTTTTTAATATTAATTTTATTTGCTGAATTAGTTAGACTAAGCAAAGCTATAAATGATACAAAAACCCCAATTAATATATTATTTTTCATAATAAAAATTTAAAGCAAACATTAAAAATGAAACTTGTTATTTAGGTTAAGATTTTTGCATGACCCATTCAACAACTATGCCATCCAACTCGACCAAGGTAATCTTGATAGTATTAAGAGTAGTCCTAATGCGTAAAAAACAGCAATTTTTTTAAATTTTCCGTTTTGACTTTCTTGTTTTTTATGTTTAGACCAGCCTATTGTAATTAAAACAATCGCTATAATATTAATAAGAGGATGCTCTAACATAGTCAATCTTAATTCAGCATTTTTCATTGCTCCTTCAATTGCAAAAGCTTTAAATCCTTTTTCAGAAACAAAATATAAAATCAAACCAATCAAAAGTTGAATATGACAGAAAATTAACGCAAAAAGGGATAATCTTAAATCTTTTGCAGTAAATAATTTTTTGTTTAATAATCCATAAATAGCGTTAATAACGGCTAATAATAAAACTCCAATAGCGACAAAAGCTAGGGTTGAATGCAAAGATTGAATTGTTTGATACATAAAATTAGTTTGTTTTGGTTTTAACAAATATAGTAAAAAATAAAAACCCTTTTAACTTTTTTGCTAAAAGGGTATAAAGGTATATTTAGAATTTTTTATTTTAAATATTGATTCAATAAAAAAGAGGTTGAATTGTCATGATTTTTTACATCTTTGGTATTTATTTCATCTAAAATTGAATTAGCTAATTGCTTACCTAATTCGACGCCCCATTGGTCGTAACTGAAGATGTTCCATATAATTCCTTGTACAAATATTTTATGTTCATACAGCGCAATTAATGAGCCTAAAGTTTCTGGTGTAAGTTTGTTTATTAATAAAGTATTTGTTGGATTATCTCCTCTAAACACTTTAAATGGCAATAAAAATGCTGCTTTTTCTTTTGAAATTCCTTGTTTTTCAAATTCGTCTTTTACTTCGCTTTCAGATTTACCCATTAATAAGGCTTCTGTTTGAGCAAAAAAGTTTGACATTAATTTATCGTGATGGTCTTTGTTTGCGTAAAGAGATTCTTTGTAGCCTATAAAATCTGTTGGAATTAATTTTGTTCCTTGATGAATTAATTGAAAAAACGCGTGTTGTGAATTTGTACCAGGTTCACCCCAAATAATTGTTCCGGTTTGATAGTTTACTGGATTTCCATCTCTTCCTATACTTTTACCATTACTTTCCATAATTCCTTGTTGCAAGTATGGAGCTAGTTTTTGTAAATATTGAGTATAAGGAATTATAGCTTCTGTTTCTGCACCAAAAAAGTTATTGTACCAAACGCTGATTAAGGCTAAAACAACTGGAATATTATTTTCAAAAGAAGTTTCTTTAAAATGAATATCCATTTTATTTGCTCCTTTTAATAAAGCGTTGAAATTATCAAATCCAACTGCTAAACTAATTGACAAACCAACTGCTGACCAAAGTGAAAATCTTCCTCCAACCCAATCCCACATTGGAAAAATGTTTTCTGGATTTATTCCGAAAGTAGTAACTTTTTCAATATTTGTAGAAACAGCAACGAAATGTTTGGCAACATCTTCTTGTCCTGCTGATTTTAAGAACCATTCTCTAATAGTTTCAGCATTTGAAAGCGTTTCTTGCGTTGTAAATGTTTTTGAAACAATTACAAACAAAGTCGTTTCTGGATTTAACTTTTTGATGATTTCGTTTACGTGATCGCCATCGACATTAGAAACAAAATGAACGTTTAATTGGTTTTTATAATATTGAAGTGCTTCCACAACCATTGCTGGTCCTAGATCTGAACCACCAATTCCTATATTTACAACATCTGTAAATGCTTTGTTTGTGTACCCTTTTTTGTTTCCTGAAATTATTTCATTTGAAAAGTTTTTAATCTTCTCTTTTACTTGAAAAATTTCTGGAATTACATTTTTTCCATCAACTAGAACTGTATCATTTTCATTAGCTCTTAGAGCTGTATGAAGCACCGCTCTATCTTCTGTTTGATTTATGTTTTTACCTGAAAAATAAGATTGAATTGCTTCTTTTAGACCTACTTCATTGGCTAATTCTAAGAGCAAATCAATAGTTTGTTGAGTAATATTATTTTTTGAGTAATCAACTAAAAAATCTTCCCATTTAATATGAAATTTTTCAGCTCTTTGAGCATCGTTGGCAAACATTTCTTTGATAGAATTGTTTTGCATATCATAATAATGTTCTCTTAATTTAATCCAAGCTTCAGTAGTTGTTGGATTTGTATTTTGCAATGCCATAATCATTATTCATCTTTAAATTTCAATGCAGTTATACTGTCTAATTCTTTCTTTAAAGGAGTTATAATTGCCATATATTTTCCTTTTTCTTTTTTATCCATTGGTTCAGAATTAGGTAAATTTAATCGCAATGGATCAACTTGAACGCCATTTTTCCAAAAACGATAACAAACATGTGGTCCTGTAGCCAAACCTGTACTTCCTACCTTTCCAATAACCTGACCTTGTGATACACGTTGTCCATTTTTTACTAAAATTTTAGACATATGTAAATATTGAGTCGAATAAGTTGGAGTATGTTTTACTTTAACATAATTTCCGTTTCCAGCTGTATAACCTGTTCTTTCAACTACTCCAGAAGCAGTTGTTTTAATTGGTGTTCCGTGTGCTGCTGCGTAATCAGTCCCGTTATGGGCTTTCCATCGTTGTTGAACTGGATGAAAACGTCTTCCTGAAAATTTTGAGGAAATTCTAAAGAAATCTAAAGGAGCTTTTAAGAACATATTTTTCAATCCTTTTCCTTCTTCATCATAGTAATCTGGATTTTTTTGATTTTCAGACATTTTGTATGGAAAAGCATAGATTTTTTTTCCTTTATATTCGAAATAAGAACCTTCAATAGCTACAACACCATCATAAATTGAATCTTGAATAAAGCGTTCTTTGATAGTAATTGCAAATTTATCACCTTTCTTGATTTTAAAGAAGTCGATTGAATATTCGAATATTTTTGCCAATTTTGAAGCAACTCCAGCACTAACACCTTCTTTACTTAATGTTTCTGACAAAGAACCTTCAATCTCAGCAGCTATAGTTCTTCTTTTTATTGTTGAGGGTCGAACTTTTTCTTGAACAACCAAAGTTGAATCTCTAAAATCAACAACCAAATAACTAGTTTTATCTTTTACGTAAACAAAATATTTTAAGTCTTTCTTATTCTTTTTATCTAAAAACAAATAATAAGGTTTTCCTGCCTTAATAGAGCGAAGGTTAAAAGAATCTTTAATTTTTTCTGTTACTTGAAAAGTAGAGTTATTATTTAATTCATAACCCTCTAAAATTGTACTAAAAGTGTCTCCAGATTTTAAAGTATCTATTTTGGTGAAATAATCATTAAATGTTATTCCAAAATCTTTTATAATTAGTTCTGGTTTTTCAACTGGTTTTTTTACTAGAGGTTTTTGTTCTTCTTTTTTACAAGAAAATAAAGTTATAGTTAATAGTATATAAAGTAAGTATTTCAAATCGTTTGTATTGTTAGGTTTATTCGCCCCATGTTGCTAATTCATCTTTGGTCCATAATTCAGGGAAAAATATCCTTCGTTGGTATTTTGGATGCATGTATTTTTGCCAATTACTTCCACCCGTAGCTTCTGCGCTTCCTAAATATTTTTTTGCAGCATTTAAGTGTCCCATTACCCAAGTAATGTTTACTGTTTTGTCAAAATGACGCATTGCTTCAATAAGTTGTGGGTTTTTTTGATCTAATTCTGGCAGTTGTTTGAATTTTTGCCAAATATTAATTGTGTTATATTCTTCCATGTGACGAAGAAATTCAGCTTTATATTTTCGTTCAAATTCTAAAAGAAGAAATGATTTTTTACCCGTTGCATGATCTTTTCCTGCAGCTTGCCAATATAAGTGTTCAAAAGCATGTTCGAAAGGTGTATTTCTATCAATTGTAGCTCTAAAACGATAATCAATAAGGTTAATTAAATCTGTTGAAGCAAATTCAATCATACGATATTGAGCACTTTGAAAACCACTTGCTGGCGTTAATGTATTTCTGAATTTCATATATTGATCTACTTCCATTCCATCACCCATAATATCGAATGAAGTTGTAAGCATATCAAAATACCGAGAAATTCGCATTAATCTTTCGGTAAAATATTGTGTAGAAAGTTTTTCGAAATGACAAACTTGATTAATTTCCCAAAGTATCATTTTGAATAACAACTCATTTACCTGATGATACATGATAAAAACCATTTCATCAGGCAAAGTTGTTCTTTGTGTTTGAAGGTTTAGAAGTGCATCTGTTTGGATATAATCCCAATACGTAATTGGTTTTGCCCAAAGAAGACCTTCTAAATGTACTTCAGTTTTTTGATCTATTTTTTGAAACTTTTCATCTAAAACTTGAATTATTTTTTCAATTTCTGGATTTATTTCCATGTATATTATTTTTTGACTTTAAACGTATGTTTTAGTCCTTTGTATTCGTAAAGATCTGCTTTAAGCGAACCAACAGCTAAGCTTGCTTTAATTCGAACTGGAACTTTATTATCATCGTCTGAAACCCAGATGGTTAAACTTTCCTCTTCTTTAAAAACTCTACCTGCTTGAACTAAAGGTCTAAACACCATACAAGAAACTTTTCCAAATTTAGTATTTATATCTTCTTTTCCAATATATTTTAACTTAAACTTTGTCGTTTCATCATCAAAAAACATATCAATGGATATTGATTCACCCTCTTTAAGTTTATCAATATCTTGATGATTTCTTAAATAATAAAATGAAGAAACAATATCTTGAATGTTTTCGGGAACTTTAAATGTTTTTTCAGTATTGTTTTTGTAATCTTTTACAAGCACTGAATTATTTGCTTGATTAAAAAACCCTTCTTGGTATTTTGTGTAACCTCCTTCATCAATTTTTCTTAAGAATTGATAAGGTTTACCTGTTTCTTTATCAAAAAAACTTTGATAATCATCACTTACTTTAAAAAATGCTTTTGTAATACCTGTTGTATATCCTTTTCCAACAACATGATGTACTTTTTTATTATTTCTTATAGCATCTTTGATTTCTAAAGTGGCATAACCTGCTGTAACTAGGCCATAATGAATTCTTAGTTTAAAATATTCACCCGTAGTAAAAGAGTCCTCTTTTTGAGTAAATGAATTTGTAAATATGAACACTAAGGTTAGTAAAATAAATTTTTTCATAATATTTAATTTTTCTTTTTACATAGAAAATGCAATTTCTGTACCAAACTTACAAAACAAAAAAACGCAGTCCAAAAAAGGACTACGTTTTTATGCTATTAACCAACCAAAAAACTATAAATTATGAAAATTTATTTCATTTAAAAGGAACCACCCTTCCAAATGCGAGTGCAAAAGTAGTATGATAATTACATTATTCTTACTTATTTTTTGACTTTAACATTTTTTGCTGATTATTATCTATCAAAACAGCTTATTTTTTGATAATATAAAAAAATAAGCGTTTTTTATAACGTTCCTCGCAATGCTTGTTCTCTTTCAATTGACTCAAAAAGAGCTTTAAAGTTACCTGCACCAAATCCACGTGCTCCCATTCTTTGAATTACTTCAAAAAACAAGGTTGGTCTATCTTCTATTGGTTTTGTGAAAATTTGCAATAAATAACCTTCTTCATCGGCATCAATCATAATTCCAAGACTCATTAACATATTAATATCTTCTTGAAGTTTGTGGTTGTGTTTTTCTAATCTAAAAGGAACATCGTCATAATAAGCTTGAGGTGGCGTGCTTAAAAATTCTATTCCTCTAGAACGCATATCTGCAACTGTTTTTAAAATATCATCTGTTGCAACTGCTATATGTTGCACTCCTGAACCTTCGTAAAAGTCCAAGTATTCTTCAATTTGTGATTTTTTCTTTCCTTCGGCTGGCTCGTTTATTGGAAATTTAATTCGCCCATTACCATTAGACATAACTTTAGACATTAAAGCTGAGTATTCTGTTGTGATTTGTTTGTCATCAAACGATAGGAAGTTTACAAATCCCATTACATCTTCGTACCATTTTACCCAAGTATTCATTTCATTCCATCCTACATTTCCAACCATGTGGTCAATGTATTTTAGACCTGTTGGTTCTGGGTTATAGTCAGATTCCCATTTTTTATAACCCGGTAAAAAATCTCCTTTATAATTTTTGCGTTCTACAAACATGTGAACTGTTTCACCATAAGTGTATATTCCGGCACGAACTACTTCTCCAAATTCGTCGGTTTCTACAGTCGGTTCCATATACGATTTTGCACCACGTTTTGTAGTTTCTTCATAAGCACTACGAGCATCTTCTACCCAAAGAGCAACAATTTTTACTCCATCTCCATGTTTTTTTACGTGTTCTCCAATTGGCGAATCGCTTTTTAATGCTGTTGTTAAAACCAAACGTATTTTGTCTTGTTTCAACACATAAGAGGCTCTATCTCTAACTCCTGTTTCTAATCCTGCATAAGCATGAGATTGAAATCCAAAAGCTGTTTTGTAGAAATGAGCTGCTTGTTTTGCATTTCCAACATAAAACTCTACATAATCTGTTCCCATTAAAGGAAGGAAATCTTGTGCTCCTTCAAATATTTTTTCTAAACCGTAGTTTACTGATTTTACTTCTTTACTCATAATTTTAGTATTAAGATGAAAGTATTAAGTATTAAGACTATTTATAGTCTAATGCTATTCTTTCAAAATTCTATTATATTTTAAATTTAAAAAGTGTTTACTCTTTTCTCTATGTTTTTTATTCTTTTATTTATCTAACCAAGATTGAAAATACGTTTCGTCTGCTATTTTCATTGCTTCCTCAGTTACCATTAACGGTTTGAAAGTATCAACCATTACGGCTAACTCTTCAGTCTCCGTTTTTCCTATACTCCTTTCAGCTGCACCAGGGTGTGGTCCATGAGGAATTCCTGCTGGATGAAGTGAAATATTACCTGGTTCGACATCATTTCTACTCATAAAATCACCATCAACATAATAAAGTACTTCATCTGAATCGATATTACTGTGATTGTATGGAGCTGGGATAGATTCTGGGTGATAATCGTATAAACGTGGCACAAATGAACAAATCACAAAGGCATCTGATTCAAAAGTTTGATGCACCGGTGGTGGTTGATGAATTCTTCCTGTAATAGGTTCGAAATCGTGAATAGAGAAAGCATAAGGATAATTATAGCCATCATAACCTACAACATCAAAAGGATGAGAGGCATAAACCATTTCTATGATTTCGTCTTTCTTTTTGACTTTAATAACAAAGTCTCCTGATTCGTTATTTGTTTCTAGTTCGTATGGACGACGAATATCTCTTTCGCAAAAAGGAGAATGTTCTAAAAGCTGTCCAAACCAATTGCGATAACGTTTTGGAGTGTAAATAGGTCGACGAGATTCTACAATAAAATGACGATTATCTTCTGTGTCGAAATCCATTTTATAGATAATTCCTCTTGGGATAATTAGATAATCACCGTATTTGAAATCTAAATTTCCATAAATAGTTCTGAGTTTACCTGAACCTTTATGGATGAAAATCATTTCATCTGAATCGGTGTTTTTATAGAAGTATTCTGTTGTTTTGTTTTGTGGTGCCGAAAGTACAATGTGACAATCTGAATTTGTTAGCACAATTTTTCTACTTTCTAGGAAATCCTTTTCTGGACTTACCTGAAATCCTTTTAACTTATAGGATTGAATGTTATTTTCTTTAGCAATTTTTGGTGCAACGCTATATTGTTTTTTAATTTCTTTTACTTGCGTTGGTCTTTGCTCATGGTAGGAATTTGTTGACATTCCATCAAACCCTACTGTTCCAAACAATTGTTCATAATACAAATCTCCATTTGGTTTTCGAAATTGTATATGTCGTTTGTGTGGAATTTTTCCTAATGTGTGATATAGTGGCATTTCTTTTTGTTTAAAAATTTAAAATCTTAAAGTTTATGGCTTCCCATGCTTTAGTTAACAATCAAAAAGAATTCATGTCATTCAGGATTTCTCTTGATGAGGAGTTTTAAGTGAACTAATAAATTATCCCAACTTTTCATTACTACAAATATCGGAAAAAAAATTTAATTTATTTAAAACCAGTAACCAATACTAAACCATGTAAAATGATCCCTAGTTTCTGGTGACCAAGAATGCTTAATTTCTATAGGTCCTAGTAATGAATCATAGCCATAACCAATTGCATATCCTGAGAATTTTGGGTTTGAAAACCAATCTGTTGATTCAAATATTTTATTTCCAATATTAGCATAATTGGCTGTAATGTTAACATAGTTTTTCTTTAATATCTCATATTCAACCATTGCAGAACCTTTAATATAACTGCTTCCCGAAAGGCTTAGGAAATCATAGCCTAAAAAGTGTTGAAAATTATTGATTTTATTATAGCCATAACCTCCTAAAATAAAATCGAAATAAGGTGTGGTTCTTTCTCCAATAATAGAACCTAATTCTGATTGTAATTTCAACGAAAGTTTTTTGTAAAAAGTTTTAACAATACCTACATCTCCTTTTATTGTTGAAAAACGTTGAAAGTTGTTATTGAAATTTGATGAAAATAAATATGACTTTATTTCCCCATTTATGTACCAACCTGATTTTGGAAAATATTTTTTATCAAAAGTGTCATATTTTAAATTTCCGAAAACAGAAAAATAATCACTCTTATCAAAAATAGGTGTAAGATTTTGTAATGTAGGTGATTGAATTTTTAAATGTTTTAATTCTACACCAGTACCTACTAAAAATAATTTACTAAAAATTGTTTCAACAAAAACTTGGTTTGAAAAATCTGAAAAATCAATATTAATTGAATTAATATCTAAATCTGAAAAAATTGTTCCTTCATTAAAATCGTTTTGAATATTTTTATTAAAGGTATTTAATCTTGAATTAATACCAAAACTCCAATAAAAACCATTATCAATATAATAATCAAAATTATATCTAAAATTATCTCCAAGAATTATATCTAACGAAGCTACGTCATTCTTAGAAATTAATTTTTTATGTGTAAGGTTGATTAATAATGCGCTTTTATACAAATCATCATAATGCATTCCGAATTTGATAAATGTATTTACTTGATTTTCTTTTAAGTTAAAAGTTAAATTGTCATTATCATCAAAACTATATAATATTGAGCTATAATTATCTGTAGCATTTAGGCTATTAATCCCTTTTTCAAACTTATTAAATGAAATTTTGTTATTTTGTTTGAAGTTTAATTTTCCTATAACATATGCTCGGGTATAATTATTAAGATCATTAATACTAATGTTTTTAATGGATATTGAGTCACAAACTGCTGTTTTTTCTTTATGAATTTTATTATTTGATTGAAGTTTAACTAATTTTTCTAATTGAGGAATTGTTGCTTCTTTACCTTTTTTAATAATTGCCTCACTTTTGTCAAATGAAAGCACGGACAATCCTTTAACATCAGGCTTGATGTAAATATCTGTAAGAAGTATTTTATTTTTCATTTTTTCAATAGTATTGAAATTAGAAATTTGCATTAAAACACTTGTTACACTTTGTAATTCTAATCGATCTTTTAAACCTTCTTGAACATCAACACCTATAACAATATCTGCACCTAGTCTTCTTAGCTCTTCTACTGGGTAGTTGTTTTTAACCCCTCCATCAACCAACAATTTACCTTCAATTTCAACTGGATTATATAATGTAGGTAATGCTCCACTTGCAATCATGGCTTTAGCCAATGTTCCTTTTTTCAATAAAACTTCTTCTCCAGTTTCTATATCAGTAGCTACACAAAAAAACGGAATAGGTAATTTGCTAAAATCTTTAATATCTTTTACATGATAAGTTAACCGAGATAAAGTATTGAAGTTATACATTCCTTTTGATAAACCTCTTGGAGAAGAAATTTTGAATTTTTTAAAAGGTAATGTTAGTAAGTAAAGTTCGTCATTTCGTTTTTGATTAAATCCTTTAGAACTTCTTGGTACAAAATCTTGAATTAGTTTATCAACGTCCATTTGAGAAAATGCATATTCAAGCTCTTTTCCCGAATAACCAGAAGCATATAATCCTCCAACTATTGCTCCCATACTCGTTCCACCTATATAATCTATTTTTATATTTAAAGAATCTATTATTTTTAAAACTCCTATATGAGCCAATCCTTTTGCTCCACCACCAGAAAGCACTAATCCAATTTTAGGCTTTTGAATTGAATCTTGTGAATAAGAGGCATTAGGTAATAAACAGAAAGCAGAAAGTAGTAGACAGAAAGCAGAAAGCATAATTCTGCTAAGAAAAGTTTTTTCTTTCGCATCTTGCTTCTTGTTTCTTGTTTCTTGCATTTTATTCTTTTCTGTAAAATTCGGTTATTTTTTTGGCTTTTGAAAGTCCAACAACATCAGATATTTCTTTTTCTGAAGCTAATTGCAATCTTTTAACACTTTTGAAATGTTTCATTAATGTAATCATAGTTTTCTCACCAATTCCAGGAATAGATTCTAATGAATTCGTCAAAGCAGCTTTGCTTCGTTTATCTCGATGATGCGTTATTCCAAATCTGTGTGCTTCATTCCTCAGAAATTGAATAATTTTTAATGTTTCTGATTTTTTATCTAAATATAATGGAACTGAATCCCCTGGGTAAAATAGTTCTTCAAGTCGTTTTGCGATTCCAACTATGGCAATTTTCCCTCTTAAACCTAAATCATCTAGGCTTTTTAATGCTGAAGACAATTGACCTTTTCCACCATCAATAATTATCAGTTGTGGCAATGATTCGTTTTCGTCCATCAAACGCTTATATCTTCTATAAACCACTTCTTCCATAGAAGCAAAATCATCTGGGCCTTCAACCGTTTTTATATTGAAATGACGGTAATCTTTTTTGCTTGGCTTTCCATCTTTAAAAACCACACAAGCGGCAACTGGGTTTGTTCCTTGAATGTTAGAATTATCAAAACATTCAATATGTCTTGGCTCAACAGAAAGACGTAAATCTTTTTTCATTTGAGCCATAATTCTATTGGCATGTCTATCTGGATCAACAATTTTGATTTGTTTCAACTGATCCATTCGGTAATATTTGGCATTTCGAATTGATAAATCTAAAATTTGTCTTTTATCGCCTAATTGCGGAACCGTTATTTTTAAGTTTTCACCTAAAGATAATGGAAAAGGCAAGATAATCTCTCTAGACAATAATTTGAATCGTTCTCTAAGCTCAACAACAGCAAGCTCTAATAATTCTTCATCTGTTTCTTCTAGTTTTTTCTTGATTTCCATAGTGTGCGAACGCACAATTGCTCCATGAGAAATTTGCAAGAAATTGACATAAGCCATAGTTTCATCTGAGACTATTGAAAACACATCAATATTTGATAATTTTGGATTTAAAACAGTTGATTTTGCTTGATAATTTTCTAAAACTTCAATTTTTTCTTTAACTTTTTGAGCGGCTTCAAATTGCATATCTGCGGCAAACTCTTTCATTTGAATTTTAAATTCTTTTAAACTGTCTTTAAAATTTCCTTTTAAAATTTGACGAATAGCTTCAACTTGTTTCTGATAATTTTCTAATGATTCTAAACCTTCACAAGGTCCTTTGCAATTGCCAATATGGTATTCTAAACAAACTTTATATTTTCCTGATTTTATATTCGCTTGAGACAAATCATAGTTACAGGTTCGTAAGGGATATAGTTCTTTAATCATTTCTAAAATTGTGTTGACAATTTTAAAATTAGTATAAGGTCCATAATATTCAGAACCGTCTTTTGTAACTCTTCGTGTCGGAAATATTCTAGAAAAAGGTTCGTTTTTAATACAAATCCATGGATAAGATTTATCATCTTTTAATAGAATATTATATCTTGGTTGTAGTTTTTTAATCAGATTATTTTCTAATAACAAAGCATCAGATTCTGTTGCGACTACAATATGTTTAATCGAAACTATCTTTTTAACTAAAACGCTAGTCTTATAATTGTCATGGTTTTTTGTAAAATAACTCGAAACTCTTTTTTTTAAATTTTTGGCTTTACCGACATATATAATCTTGTCGTCTTTATCAAAATATTGATAGACACCAGGGTTATCAGGCAAAGTTTGTATTTGAAGTTCGAGTGAAGATTTGTTCATTTATTTTATTTGAAACACTTAATCCACAAATTTACATAGATTTTTATAGTACTTCTATTTTCTTAATAGGAATTTCTTACTTTTAACACTTATTATCATTTTATGAAAAACAATAAAGTTATAGAGCTTTTAGGAGAAACTATTTTACCTGGTGAAAGCAAGACTATTGAGGTTGAAATTGCCAAGTTACACACCATGACAAAACTTAAAATTCCAGTAATTATTGAGCGTTCTAAAATAGATGGACCAACTGTCTTATTTAGTGCGTGTTTGCATGGTGATGAAATAAACGGAACTGAAATTGTAAGACAAATTATTAGAAAACAAATTAACAAACCAAAGTGTGGCACGATAATTTGTATTCCAATTATCAATATTTTTGGTTTTCTTAATCAAACTAGGGAATTTCCTGATAAACGAGATTTAAATCGTGTTTTCCCAGGAAGCAAAACAGGCTCATTAGCCAGTAGATTTGCTCATTTTTTAGTAACTGAAATTATTCCAAAAATAGACTATGCTGTAGATTTTCATGCAGGTGGAGCAAGTCGTTTTAATGCGCCACAAATTAGAATAGCACCAAATAATCCTGAATTAAAAGAATTAGCTTCTGTTTTCAACTCTCCTTTTACTTTATATTCTAAAAACATTTCGGGTTCTTTTAGAAATGCTTGTACTAGATTAGGTGTAAAAATGCTGTTATTTGAAGGTGGAAAATCATTAGACTTAAATGATATGATAACAGACGATGGTTATCAAGGGGCTAAAAGGTTTTTGCATCATTTAGATATGTTAAATCCTAAAAAAGAAGCTAAAACTGTTGCTAAAAAAACTATTTTCATAGAAAAATCAAGTTGGGTAAGAGCCAATTTTTCGGGTATGTTTCATGGGATTATAAAGATTGGAAGTTTTGTTAAAAAAGGTGATGTTTTAGCTACTATTTCTGACCCTTTTGGGAAAGTAGAGCACAAACTAAAAGCACCAAGTGATGGCTATATAATTAATGTAAATGATGCTCCAATTGTTTATCAAGGTGATGCTGTTTTTCATATTTCTACTAAATTAGAAACCCAAAGCTAACATTTATCATGTTTTGAGCCACTCAATTAGGTTAGTTTTGTCAACAAAACTATCACAATGTACTATTGGAAAAAACTTTCGCAAGAAGAACGCAAAAATAAAATTGAGCAAGCTCTTCAAAACAATATAAGCTTTTCTAAAGATATTTCACTAGGTTATCCAGCTTCAAAATTAGATGGACAAGTGTTTTATGACGATGCTCCTTTCTTAAGAGATGCCCCAACTTTACAAACTTATGTAGCTAACCCAAATAATATTGGTTGTCACACTTTTGGTGATTCTGAAAGCGCTTTTGGAGGTACACAAGAAATCGAAAGAGAAGTTTTAAATGTGCTTGCAGTAGATATTTTCAAGGTAGAACCTAATGAGTTTGATGGCTATATTGCTCCTGGTGGAACTGAAGCAAATATTCAAGCTTTTTGGATTTACCGCAATTATTTTATGAATAAATTTGATGCAACTTTAGATGAAATTGTACTGATTGCCTCAGAAGACACGCATTATTCTATTCCGAAAGGAGCCAATTTACTTCAAATTGATAGAATTAGTGTTCCAGTACATTTTGAAACTAGAGCTATAGATGAAAATAAGCTAGAAGAATTATTGGTTAAAGCCAAAGCAAATGGTAAAAAATATTTCATTGTAGTTTCAAATATGGGAACAACAATGTTTGGTTCGGTTGATAATCCTGATGCTTATACTTCACTTTTAGAAAAACATCAATTGATTTATAAATTACATATTGATGGTGCTTATGGCGGATTTGTTTATCCTTTTAACAATGAGAATTCAGTAATAAACTTTAGCAATCCAAAGATAAGTTCTATTACGATTGATGCTCACAAAATGCTTCAAGCTCCTTATGGAACAGGGATTTTTATTTGTAGAAAAAATTTAATTGAAAACGTAATTACCAAAGAAGCTAAATATGTTGAAGGAATGGATTTAACCCTTTGCGGAAGTCGTTCTGGTGCAAATGCTGTTGCGGTTTGGATGATTTTATTTACTTATGGTCCTTTTGGTTGGTTTGAAAAAACTAGTGTTTTACAAATGCGAACTCAATTTTTATGTAATGAATTGGATAAATTGAATGTAAAATATTTTAGAGAACCTTTCATGAATATTGTTACGATTCAAGACGAGTATGTGCCTAAAGCATTAGCTAAAAAATTCCATTTAGTACCACAAGAACACCATGGAGAAAATAAATGGTATAAAATTGTGGTGATGAATCACGTAGAAGTCGAACATTTGACTATTTTTATAGACGAATTAAAAGCGACTATATATGTTGAAGAAGGAATTAAGAATTAAGTATAGAGAATTAAGACAAAATCTAACTTTTGAAGAAATTGAAGAAAAGAGTTTAGCTATTGCGAATCAAATATTGAAATTAGACATTTGGGAGAACACTTATTTTCACATCTTTTTACCTATTGAAGAGCAAAAAGAAGTCAATACAGAATACATTCTAACTATTTTACAGGCAAAAGACAAAGAAGTTGTGGTTTCGAAATCAGATTTTAAAACTACTTCTATGCATCATATTCTTTTGACTGATAATACAAAAATCAAGAAAAACGAATACAATATTCCTGAACCAATAAATGGTTTGCCTGTTCCAACCGAAATGATTGATGTGGTTTTTGTGCCTCTTTTAGCTTATGACAAGCAAGGAAATCGCGTTGGATATGGAAAAGGCTTTTATGATAAATTTCTTTCAGAGTGCAAGCTTAACGTCATTAAAATAGGCTTGTCTTTCTTTGAATTAGAAGAACTAATTGAAGACACTTTTGAAACCGATATTAAATTAAATTTTTCTGTGAATCCAACTGGAATTATAAAATTCTAAATTTTATTTAGCTAAGATATGATTTTCTCCAAAAGCCTTCTTATTAAATACAATTAAGATTCCAACTCCAACAGAGATAGCGAAATCGGCTACATTGAAAATTGCATTAAAAAAAGTAAACGGTTTTCCGCCAATAAAAGGAACCCATTCTGGCATTGGATAATTTTGAATAAAAGGGAAATAAAACATATCTACAACTTCACCATGAAACCAAGTTCCATAATTATCTTGTGCAAATAAAGTCGCTACTTGATGATAACTATCATTAAAAAGAACGCCATAAAAGACAGAGTCAATAATGTTTCCTAAAGCACCCGCAAAAATTAAAATTATAGCAACAATTAAAAATTTTGAACCTTGTTTTTTAAGAGAATCTTGAAGCCACCAAGCGATTCCAAAAACAGCAAAAATTCTAAAAACAGTCAAAATTATTTTACCATAATCTCCAGGAATTTCTGCTCCCCAAGCCATTCCTTCATTTTCTATAAAATGAATTCTAAACCATTCAAAAACTTTCACTTCTTCATTTAGGAAAAAGTTAGTTTTGATATAGACTTTAGAAATTTGGTCAATTAAAAGAACAATAAATATATAGAGATAGGCTTTTTTTAAAGACATTTTTTAAAAATTTAATTCACAAAAGTAATAGATTTTATCGTATAAAAAAACGCTCTTTTTTATAAGAGCGTTTTTTTAATATTATTTTAGGTTTTATTTCCTAATTAGTTGATAACGATATCATCTAATTGCATTGTAGTTGTTGGGCCAGAAGCACCACTTCCTAAATATTGGAATACGAAAAATCCGTTTCCAGTAATTGCAGCAGGAATATTATAAACTCCACTATTAGTAAAAGCTGAACCATAACCGCTAGTGTTTCCAGAAGAAATCGTAAAACTTGATGTAATGTCTACTAAAGTTGCCGTTGTAATTTGACTACCTGGAACATAATTAGTTGTGTAAAACACTTTAAAAGCAGCTCCATTGTTATATCCATCATTTGTTTTGAATGACAAAGTATTTGCAGCAGTCATGTCAACTGGAACAATAAATAATGATTTGTTAATTTCTGTATTTCCACCACCAAAAGAAGACATTTGAATGTATGAATTACCTCCGAATGATTTTGCTTGCCAATATCTGCTACCTTGAGCGGCATCATTAATATACTTTGGAAAGCTTTGTTGGTTAACAGTGTAAGTTGTAAATGGTTCGTTTAAAGTTGAGTTATAAACAATATTAGTTCCAACAATTGGTGGGAAAAAATCAAGATCTAAACGATCATTTGGTAAATTAACATCATTAATAGTTCTTACCATAAATTGGTAATCATTGTTATATTTAGTTAAAACACCTCTAATTTTTCCGCTTCCACTTGGAATTGAATTTGAAGCAAAATTAGCAAATTCACTAACTCTTACAATAATAGTTTGTCCAAATTCATCTGTAATTAAGTGATTAGTTGCTCCTCCAAAACTGTTTAAAGTAGTGTCGAAAAAAGTCTTACCTAAAGAAGCATCTGTAAATTGAACATTATTAAATTCAATTAACATATTTAAATATTGATTGTTTTTTGCATTTGAAACTGTTAAGTTTTTTATAATGTCGTTTTCATTTACTTTAGTACATCCTCTTTTTAAAACATCATTATATTCAACACCGCTAATTCTTCCAACATTACCATTATATAAATTACCAATAATAGTAGAGCTTTGTGAAGTTGCTACGTAACGATCTTTCATTTTAATGTAAACCAATCTACCTGGCTCATATTGATTAAATAAGTTGTAGGTATCAACTGGCATACTAAAGCCTTTTGTTCCATCAACAGATTGAAAAGAAATTGATTTATAAAAATTTCCTCCTTCATCGCTTGACGTTACATATGCTTCAATGATGTCATCATTTTCATATTTTGTTGCTGTTGAAGTAGCCGCATTTGTAATTTCTGCAACTGTCTTTGTTGCAGTTAAATTAACACACTCAGAAGATAAATCTGGCGTATTATACTCGTCACTATTTACACAACCTGTAAAGATTGCCAAAAGTGAAATTAATAATAAATTTTTTGTTTTTTTCATAGCTATTTAATTTTCGTAAATTTTGATATCGTCTAATTGAAAAGTAGTTGTTGGATTTGCAGATTTACTTCCTTGGTATCTGAAAGCGATTCTTACATTTGTTCCTTTAAAACTGCTTATATCCATTGGCCCACTAGATATTTTCACATCATTTTGAGTGCTGCTTGTTGGAAGTGTTGGATTTAATTCTGTCCATGTAGCAGTAGTAATTCCTGGAATTGTACCATCATAATCTTCAGAAATGTAAACTTTTAATACGCTTCCATTATAAAAACGATTTACTGAGTTAAAAGACATTACTTTACTATCTGAAGCAGATAAATCAATTGAATTTGTTATTAGCCAAGCATCATCTGTTGAACCAGCAACAGAATAAAAAGAAGAGAATTCAGCAAATTTACTTCCACTAAATGATTTTCCAGACCATACACGAGTTCCTGATGTATTAGTATTTATCCATCCTTCAAGATTAATTGCTATTTCATTTGACCCACTACCAGCGGTAATTTCTTCAAAATTTTCAGCAAATAATACTGGCTTAAGCGTTGGAATAGCAAAGTCGTCTTCTTTAACACAACTTGTGAAAACAGTTGTTATTAATGTAATTAATACAATTGGTTTTATAAATATATTTTTCATAGTTCTTTTTTTTAGATGTTAAGGTAGAAGTTCAAGAAATAAGTTCTTCCGTATCCATAAAAGTATTTTGGACCAAAAGTTCTAGTTCCACTTACTAAATCTTGTTGTAAATCTGGGAAAGTCGCTTTTCTTGACTGTTCAAAACCACCTGTTTTATATTCAATATCAAACACATTGTTTATAGAAGCGAAGAAACCAACTGTGTTTCTATTTTTCTTGCTAATTCTCCATGATTTTCCACCAATAAGATTTACTAATGTGAAAGAATCAAATTTCTCTTGTTTTAATAATTTTCTAACTGTTGCTTCATCGGCACCATCATAAGAAATTCCAGCATTATCAAGTGTAAAGTTCTCAGTTCTTAAAACATTAGAAACATCAATATAACTATCTGCTAAATAATTTACGTTTGCTCCAATCCACCAAAACTTAGGAGATCTATATTCTAAACCTAAAGAGTAAGCTTGTTGAGGCATACCTGCTTGTTTGTAATCTTTTAAATAAGACTTACCAAATGAAGTTAAAGGGTTTGGATTTGTAGCAGTTGCTTGAGCATCATCATTAATATATAAATTTGGATTGTTATCATATATATATTGTCCGTAAGAAGCAGCACCATTTACTTTAACTGTTGATGTAATTTGATATTCAATACCTAATTCAGCACCAATATTCTTTTTATTAATACCTGTTACGATTTCACTAATAAAAGCATCTTCATCTCCAACTACATCAGAAATATTCTCTGCATAATAGAAAGATATTTCTCTAGTATTTTGAATTTTAGTCATGAAACCAGTAAGTCTAGCTTTTAATTTTGGAGCTCTAATGATATAACTTGCGTCTAAACTCATAATATTTTCACTAACTAAATCTGGTGTATAGTTATTGTTTAAACGAGCATTAGAGAATGTATTTCTTAAATTTGGTGCTTTTGTTAAATATCCACCATTGAAACTTAATAAATGACGTCCCGTAATTTTATAAGTCAATCCTCCTTTGAAACCAAAGTTTTCAAAATTCACTTTTTCACTATCTCCAAATGAGTTGTTCGCAAAAATTCCGTTTCTGTATAAACCTTCTCTTTGGTATTCAGTTCTTGAGAACGATTGAGCTAAATAAAAATCTACCTTATTATAAGAAAATTTAAATTGTGTAAAAGCGTCAGCAACAGTTGCATTTAAATTATAATTATACCCATATGTGTCTCCTTCGCCAATTTGTCTGTTAGGATTATTTAAATCTGATTGAGAAGCATCACCAACATAGAATTGATCAATATCTAAATAATAACTTCCACCCATTAAATCAATTAAATTTTGGAAATTATGTGATTTTAATTTTTTAAACGAAACACCAGCATTTAAGCTAACATTATCAGATAAACTTGAAGTCAAGATTGAATTTGCACTAAATTGATCATCATCTGTTCTGTCTTCGTATAAAGCATAAATACTTCTTCCAGGAAAGGAACTGTTTTGGTTAGCAATATACATTGCATTCCAATCAACCTGACTATTGTTTAGGAAGAAATTTTTCGCGTTGTCTGCTCCTATTTGATTTGGAGTGTAATTACCGTCATTATCAAATGTATTTAAAAAATAACTTGGTAAATTTCTGTAATATGTTGGGTCAGGGTTATTTCCGTTAGTATAATCTACTCTTGAGTTACCTATTGATCCTGTTTGGTATGATACATTAGTGTTTAATCTATTGTTTTCGTTCATTTTCCAATAGTGAGATAAAATTACCATTGGTTCTTGAATATCTTTATCTCTTGAATTTCTTTTTTTACCGTTTTGGTATCCCCAATATGAATTATAATCAACACCCATTAAATCAGTAACCTCTTGCGTATTAGGTGAGCTTTTTCCTCTACTGTTTTGAGCAAAAATTGAAGTTAAATTTAAACTGTGTTTTTCATTAATTTTTTTCTCAACACTTGCAAATAATGAATTTGCACTGTAATCTGTTCCTTGAAAATAACCTTCTTGAGCCCATCTTCTAGAAGCAGAAAGTGTATAAGCCCAACCGTCTTTGTTAAATCCTGAAGCATGAGTAGCCATAGCTCTCCAACTATAGTTTGTATTTGTTCCAGAAAAAGTAACTCTATTTCCTGGTCTGTAAAAAGAAGCTCTTGTGTTAATTTCTTGAGTTCCTAATATATTACCAAATGTATAATCAGATGGAGTTGTCCCCATAGAAAATTCTTGGTTCCTTGTAGCGTCATTTAAACCACCCCAGTTACTCCATTGTGGTCTTCCATCATAAATTTTATTCATGGTCAAACCGTTAATCATAGTAACACCATATTCATTATCTAAACCACGAACTCTAAATCTAGCTTGTCCCCAGTTAAAAGCTGCTGCTTGTTGAAATACATCTCTTGTAGCTTGTAATAATCCCGAAGTACTTTCAGAACCACTATTGTCGTCACCTAAATCATTTTCTGTAATGGTAACTAAACTCATTTGTTTTTCTGTTGTAATATCTTCTTCTATAACAACTGTTCCTAAATCTAGTAATTCTCCTTCTGTTAATTCTAATTGAAACACTTGCGTAGTGTACCCTGTGTAAGTAACAATTAAAGAATGATTTCCTGAAGGCATTTTGTCAAATTTAAAAATTCCATTAGAATTTGACACTTTAGACTGGTTAGTACTTTCAATAGTTAACACAACGTTTTGAAGTGGTTTTAAAGTTTTAGAATCAATTACTTTACCTTGTAAACTAGCCTCTTGACCAAAAACAACCATTGTTTGTATTAATATTAAAATACTTAATAATAGTTTTTTCATAAAAAATTAATGTTTAAATCGTATATTAAAGTTATGTTAAGAACTACACTTAACAGACTGCAAATGTACAACTTTTAATAATATTATCTACCTTTGGCATCGTCTTTGAGTAAATTTGATATTAAAATAACATAACACCTATGAAAATTAAACAATTAATTATTGCCTTTATATTAGTTATATCAGTAAATAAAGGGGTTTCGCAAGAAAAAAAATTTGAATTACACACCATTGCTTTTTATAATTTAGAAAATCTATTTGACACAATTAATGACCCTACAATTAATGATGAAGAATATTTACCTTCAAAAGGATGGACTTATAAAAATTACAAAAAAAAATTAGATAACTTAAGTAGAGTTTTAGTTGAAATTGGCACAAATGACCAACAAAGAACAAGCCCTACTATAATTGGTGTTTGTGAAATTGAGAACAGAAGAGTTTTAGAAGATTTAGTAAAACAACCAAGGTTAATCAATAAAAATTATAAAATCGTTCATTTTGACTCACCAGACAAAAGAGGAATAGACACTGGATTCTTATATGATCCATTACACTTTACTCCTACTAGTTATAATAATGTTCCTTTATATGTTTATAAGGATGAAAATGCAAAGTCAAAAAAAGAAAAAAATGAAGAAACTGATGACTCAGAGTCAATTGATAAAAAATCAAATAGAGTTTATACTCGTGACCAATTATTAGTTACTGGCCTATTGGATGGTGAAGAAGTTAGCTTTATTGTTAATCACTGGCCATCTCGTTCAGGTGGAGAAAAAAAGAGTAGCCCATACAGAGAAGCTGCTGGAGCTTTAAATAGAAAAATTATTGATTCATTATTTAAAATAAACCCAAAAGCAAAGGTTATAACAATGGGTGACATGAATGATGGGCCTTATAATAAAAGTATAAAAAAAGAAATTGGTGCAGTTGCTAAAAAAGAAGATTTAAAACAATTTGGTGTTTTCAACCCAATGGAAGACATGTCTAATAATGGAATTGGTTCTCTAGCATATAGAGACTCTTGGGATTTATTTGATCAAATTTTATTAACTGAACCATACATTAATAAAGACTATTCTTCTTGGACGTTTTGGAAAGCTGGAGTTTATAATAAAGATTTCTTAATCCAAAAAGAAGGTCAATATAAAGGTTACCCATTGAGAAATTCAAATGGTGTTCCAGGATTTAGTGATCACTTTCCAGTTTATGTTTATCTTATTAGAGAACAAGGTGCATTTAAGAAAGTAGTTACTAATGTGGTTTCTAACAAAAAAACCATCTCGTTCACTAAAAACAAAGAAGGTAAAATTGAAGTTCCATGTACAACGAACACAAACGCTTCTAGTTTTGTATATGATGCAGATGTTGAAGACATATTAATTTCAGGAAAAGAAGCTTTGTTTTTATTAAAAACGGGGAAAGTTAAACCAGAAAATTATTCTGGTCAACAAGCTTACTCTCTTTCTGACGGAAGAATTCCAGAAGGTTCAACGTTATTAATTGACACTATTGAATTTAACGGGTTCACTTTAAACAATGTTACTGCAGTAATTACAAATAGTATTTCATCTGATTTAGTAATTGGAGAAAACTCACTAAGCACTCTAGGTAAAGTTGAAGTTAACTACAAAGAAAACACACTTTCAATTACAAAATAATAGTATTATTACATATAAATTTAAAGGTTAGTTAACGCTAACCTTTTTTTATTTTTAGTAACTTAGCAATCATAATATTTAAAACATGGCAATACAAAAACCATTCAACCTTAATAAATGGATTGAAGAAAATAGAAGCTTACTAAAACCACCAGTTGGTAACAAAAATTTATATGTGAGTTCAGGTGATTATATCGTAATGATTGTTGCTGGACCAAACGCGCGAAAAGATTACCACTATAACGAAACCGAAGAATTATTCTACCAATTAGAAGGAAACATCACGGTTTACGTTCAAGACAATGGCAAAAAAAAAGCCATGAAATTAGAAGCTGGTGATATGTTTTTATTGCCTGCAAAAGTTCCTCATTCACCTGTTCGTGAAGAAAATTCAATAGGATTAGTTGTAGAACGAAAACGTGCTGGACAAGATATTCCTGATGGATTACTATGGTTTTGCGACAACTGCAACAATAAATTATATGAGGTTTATTTTGAATTAGAAGACATAGAAGTTGACTTTCTTGCTCATTTCAAGCATTTTTATGGTTCTAAAGAATTAAGAACTTGTGATAATTGCGGAACAGTTATGGAAACAGACAAACGATTTGTAAAATAATTTTTTGAAGCTATTTACTTCGTCAGTCGCAAGCTTGTGTCCAGCTATTCACTATATCTTTTCATCTTTTTTGTGAAAAAGATAAAAAAGGATGCCGTTGCTATCTGGGCTAGGGCAAAATCTTAAAAATTTACAATTCATTGTGTAACAACAATTGCAAAAAAAGTCAAAAAAAAGCCCTATTTTTGCTAAAATTATAACAAAAACATTAAAAAAAGTTACAATGTCAACAATAGCACAACAATTCGGAATGGTAGAAGCTCTTGAGAAATTAGGAGTAAAAGCCATTAACGAAGGAACCTCAACAGGAAACGAATGGTTTTCAAACGGAGAAATCATTGAAAGTTATTCACCAGTTGATGGTCAATTAATAGGAAAAGTAAAAACAACAACTGCAGCAGATTACGAAAGAGTAATGCAAAGCGCAACAGCTGCTTTCAAAACATTTAGAGCAATGCCAGCTCCACAAAGAGGAGAAATTGTTCGTCAATTTGGAAACAAATTAAGAGAATTAAAAGAACCCTTAGGAAAATTAGTTTCTTATGAAATGGGTAAATCTTTACAAGAAGGTTACGGAGAAGTTCAAGAAATGATTGATATCTGTGATTTTGCTGTAGGATTATCTCGTCAATTAAACGGGCAAACTATTCCTTCAGAACGTCCTGGTCACGTAATGAGAGAGCAATGGCATTCAATTGGTGTTGTTGGAATCATTTCTGCATTCAACTTTCCAGTAGCAGTTTGGGCTTGGAACACAGCTTTAGCTTGGATTTGTGGTGACGTTTGTGTTTGGAAAGGTTCTGAAAAAGCTCCTTTATGTACAATCGCTTGTCAAAACATTATAGCTGAAGTTTTAAAAGAAAACAACTTACCAGAAGGTATTTCTTGTATCATCAACGGTGATTATAAAGTTGGTGAAATGATGACTACTGATACTAGAGTTCCATTAATTTCTGCAACTGGTTCAACTCGCATGGGAAGAATTGTTGGTGCAAAAGTTGCGGAACGTTTTGGTAAATCATTATTAGAGTTAGGTGGAAATAATGCAATTATCATTACTCCAACTGCTGACTTAAAAGTAGTTGTTCCTGGTGCTGTATTTGGTGCTGTTGGAACTGCTGGACAAAGATGTACTTCTACAAGAAGATTAATTATACACGAATCAGTTTACGATAAAGTAAGAGATGCAATTGTTGGTGCTTATGGTCAATTGACTATTGGAAATCCATTGGATCAAAAAAATCATATTGGACCACTTATCGATAAAGAATCTGTAAATACATATTTGGCTGCTATTGAATCAGCTAAAGCTGAAGGTGGAAAAGTATTAGTGGAAGGTGGAGTTCTTTCTGGTGAAGGATACGAATCTGGATGTTATGTAAAACCAGCTATTATTGAAGCAGAAAATTCATTTAAAATTGTACAGCACGAAACATTTGCTCCAGTTTTATATTTAATGAAATATTCTGGTGAAGTTGAAAACGCTATTGAAGTTCAAAATGGTGTGGCTCAAGGATTATCATCAGCAATTATGACTAATGAAATGAAAGAAGCAGAAAAATTCTTATCATTTGCAGGATCTGATTGTGGAATTGCTAATGTAAACATCGGAACTTCTGGTGCTGAAATTGGTGGTGCATTTGGTGGTGAAAAAGAAACTGGTGGTGGACGTGAGTCTGGTTCTGATGCTTGGAAAGTGTACATGAGAAGACAAACTAACACAGTTAACTATTCTGATGAATTGCCTTTAGCACAAGGAATTAAATTTGATTTATAAGATAAGTATTAAGATTTTAGTATTAATTATTAAGACTTGTTTAAATATATAAACCCTTCAAAACATTACGTTTTGAAGGGTTTATTTTTTAATCTTTTGTATATTGTATTAAAACTTCATTTTTATCATCTTTTAAAAATAAAGTTCCATTTTTAAGAAGTTCGTAATTCCAACCAAAGGGTTCGTTTTCTATTTTGAAAATTTTTACTCCTTTATGTTTTTTAAGCATAATTAACTTCTGAATTTTATTATTTTGTTTGATGTAAATATTATTATCAGACATTTTCACAAACTCAAAAGATTCATCAAGAATTTCATTTTTAAAACTTTGCAAAGACCATTTTCCAATACTTTTTATTTCTTTTAGCGTGTATAATTGCTTTTGATAATTATAAGATTCGATTAAAGCTGTAACAATATCATTAGTTTTTATCTGATTTAATTTTTTTCTTAAATCAGGATACATTTCTTCTTTTTCTTTTTGATTTAAAGTGTAATTATAAAAACCTAAAGAAACACATTCAAGTTGATAAGCCGGAAAAATTCCTCCAAAAGTATCTATCATTCCTCCAACCCTTTTACATTTTTCAAGAATAGTCCAAAACACAATACTACTTTTACTAATATTATTATGACTTAAATTTAAAATTGGCACTAAGTTGTTTGATTTATATACTTTATCTCCATGAACTTCAAAAAGTAATGCAGTTCTAACCATTAAACTCGAAGAAATAGAGTCTGCTTTTTTATGGTCCCTCGTGTTTACAAGAATATTTTGATCAATTTCAAGTAGTTGATTCCAATAATTTTCAAATTTAATGTCAGAATCTAAGTTGCCGATTTCAGTTTTATATTTATCTATTTCTATTTGTGAAAAACTTAAGTTTAAAGAAATGAAAAATAAAAGAATAAATATTTTTTTCATATATTAAATTTGTAAAATTACATTACAAAAAACCCTGCAATTAAAAAATTGCAGGGTTTTTTTTTTAAAGAAAAGCAAACTATCGCTGCAAGTTTTTAGCTTCAATACTCATAGTCGCATGAGGAACTAATTTTAAACGTTCTTTAGCGATTAACTTTCCAGTTACTCTGCAAATTCCATACGTTTTATTTTCTACACGGAAAAGTGCGTTCTTTAAGTCGCGAAGAAATTTTTCTTGACGAATTGCCAATTGCGAATTTGCTTCTTTAGACATGGTTTCACTTCCTTCTTCAAATGCTTTAAATGTTGGTGATGTATCATCTGTTCCGTTATTTAAGTCATTCATATAAGCACTTTTTATCAAATCTAAATCTGATTGTGCTTTCTCGATTTTCTTTATAATTAATTCTTTGAATTCAGCTAAATCTGCGTCTGAAAATCTCATTTTTTCTTCGGTCATCATATTATATTATTTTGAGATTAATATTGTGGTTTTAATATCATCAAATTCAATTTCTGTACCATTTTTTACTTGATCTACAAAAACCAAACTTTCTGTTAATGTTTCTGATTTGATATATTCTTCGTTATTGGTAATCGCTTCCTCTAAAATTCCATTCTTTTGCAATTGAACCTTTATCTTATCGGTCACTTCAAAACCACTGTCTTTTCTTATGTTTTGAATTCTGTTTACTAACTCTCTTGCTATTCCTTCATTTTTCAATTCTTCATTGATTGTAATGTCTAGAGCCACTGTGATACCATTAGAACTAGCAACCAACCAACCCGGAATATCTTGAGAAGTTATTTCTACATCTTCTAATGATAAATTTATGCTTTTTCCAGCAATTTCTATCATCAAGCTTCCTTTAGCGTCAATTTCATTAATCTGTTCTTTTGTAAAAGACTGTATCTCTTTAGAAATCAGACCCATATCTTTTCCAAAACGTGGTCCTAACGCTTTAAAGTTTGGCTTAATTTGCTTAACTAAAACACCTGAAGCATCATCTAAAAGTAAGATTTCTTTTACGTTTACTTCAGCCATAATTAGGTCTGATACGGCTTCAATTTCAGCTTTTTGAGAAGCGTCAAGTATTGGTATCATTACCTTTTGCAAAGGTTGACGTACTTTAATCATTTCCTTTTTACGCAACGATAATACAAGTGAAGAAACCGTTTGCGCTTTCAACATTTTGCTTTCCAACGATTTATCAACATATTTTTCAACATATTCTGGAAACTTTGCCAAATGTACACTGTCAAAGTTTTCTGAACTTGTTGTTTGCGTTAAATCTCTGTAAAGTTTATCCATAAAGAAAGGAGCAATTGGCGCACTTAATTTAGAAACTGTTACTAAACAAGTATATAATGTTTGATAAGCTGCTATTTTATCTGTTCCATATTCCCCTTTCCAGAACCTTCTTCTGCATAAACGAACGTACCAGTTACTTAGGTTTTCTTGAACGAAATCAGAAATTGCTCTTGCCGCTTTTGTCGGTTCATAATCTGAATAGAAACTATCAACATCTTTTATTAAAGTATTTAATTCTGATAAAACCCAACGGTCAATTTCTGGTCTTTCCTCTAAAGGAATTTCAGCTTCAGAATATGTAAATCCATCAATATTAGCATATAAACTAAAGAATGAATACGTGTTATATAAAGTTCCGAAGAATTTTCTACGAACCTCAGCAACACCTTCTATGTCAAATTTTAAATTATCCCACGGATTTGCATTGGCAATCATATACCAACGTGTTGCATCTGGTCCAAATTCAGCAATTGTTTCAAATGGATCTGTTGCATTCCCAAGACGTTTAGACATTTTTTGTCCTTCTTTATCAAGAACTAAGCCGTTTGAAACTACATTTTTATAAGCCACTTTATCAAAAACTAAAGTACCAATTGCATGTAAAGTATAAAACCATCCACGCGTTTGGTCGACACCTTCTGCAATAAAATCAGCTGGAAAATCTTCATTTCCGTCAATTTTTTCTTTATTTTCAAAAGGATAATGCCATTGTGCGTAAGGCATTGAACCTGAATCAAACCAAACATCAATTAAATCACTTTCGCGTTTCATTGGTTTACCTGATGCAGAAACTAACACAATTTCGTCAACCACATTTTTATGTAAATCAACTAAATCATAGTTTTCTTCAGCCATATTTCCAGCTTCAAAACCTTTAAAAGGATTCTCTTTTTGGAAACCAGCTGCGATTGATTTTTCAATTTCGTTATATAATTCTTCAATTGAACCAACTAATATTTCTTCTGTTCCTTCTTCATTTCTCCAAATTGGCAAAGGAATACCCCAATATCTTGAACGTGATAAATTCCAGTCATTAGCATTTTTTAACCAATTTCCGAAACGACCTTCACCAGTAGCTTTTGGCTTCCAGTTGATGGTTTCGTTTAAGTCGAACATTCTATCCTTAACCTCAGTTATTTTTATAAACCAAGAATCTAATGGATAATATAAAATTGGTTTGTCTGTTCTCCAGCAATGTGGGTAACTGTGAACATATTTTTCAACCTTAAAGGCTTTGTTTTCTTCTTTTAATTGGATAGCGATTTCTACATCTGCAGAACGTTCTGGAGCTTCACCATCGTTGTAGTATTCGTTTTTAACATATTTACCAGAGTAATCACCTAGACCTTGAATGAATCTTCCTTGTAAATCTACTAAAGGCACTAAATTATCATTAGCATCTTTAACTAACATTGGTGGAATTTCTGGAGAAGCTTCTTTTGCTACTTTAGCATCATCTGCTCCAAAAGTTGGTGCTGTATGAACAATTCCTGTTCCGTCTTCCGTTGTAACGAAATCACCAGAAATTATTCTGAATGCATTTTCAGGATTATCATTTGGTAAAGCTAAAGGCATTAATTGCTCATAACGAATTCCAACTAAATCTGCTCCTTTGAACTCTGTTAAGACTTTAAATGGAATTTTTTTATCACCTTCTTTAAAGTTTTCAAAATCAGCTGCTTCAGTACTTTCAAAAAACCCTTTTGTGAATTGTTTACCCACTAAATTCTTAGCTAAAACAACTTTAGTGCGTTGAAAAGTATATTGATTGAAAGTGTCAACTAAAACATAATCGATTTTTGGCCCAACAGTTAATGCTGTGTTTGAAGGTAAAGTCCAAGGAGTTGTTGTCCAAGCTAAAACATGAACATCTCCAAATCCTGTTAAGAAATCTGGTAACGATTCGTTAATAGCTTTAAATTGAGCTACAACAGTTGTATCAGTAACATCTCTATAACTACCTGGTTGATTAACTTCGTGAGAAGACAAACCTGTTCCTGCTTTTGGAGAATAAGGCTGAATAGTATATCCTTTGTACATCAAATCTTTATTATAGATTTGCTTCAACAACCACCAAACGGTCTCCATGTACTTCGATTTGTAGGTAACATACGGATCTTCCATGTCTACCCAGTAACCCATTTTTTCGGTAAGGTCATTCCAAACATCAGTATAACGCATAACTGTTTTCTTACACGCTTCGTTATATTCTGACACAGAAATTGTTTTTCCGATATCTTCTTTAGTAATTCCTAGTTCTTTTTCAGTTCCCAATTCAACCGGTAAACCGTGAGTATCCCAACCAGCTTTACGCTTAACTTGAAATCCTTTTTGTGTTTTATAGCGACAAAAAATATCTTTAATTGCACGAGCCATTACGTGATGAATACCAGGCAATCCGTTTGCAGAAGGAGGTCCTTCAAAAAACACGAATGGTTGGTTTCCTTCACGAGAAGTTACAGATTGTTCAAATATCTTGTTTTCTTTCCAAAATTTAAGGGTTTCTGATGCTACAGTTGGCAAGTCAAGTCCTTTATATTCAGTAAATTTTGTGTTCATTTTATCGTTTTCTTAAATCAATTTGCGAAAGTAAGGAATATAAGTAAAATAGGCAATAGGGAAAAGGGAATTGAAAAAGTTAGATTTTATGAAAAAACCTCTTTTAAAACATCCAAAGATTTAGGTTTTTTGAAGCCGTCTAAGTGAACTGCATAATAATCAAGAAGAATTTTGAGTACTAATTGTCTTTCTATAGATGCAAAATTATTCTGAATATCATCGAATTTTAAATCAATTAATCTGTTTAGCAAACTAGTTTCATGTTTTGACAAACAACTTGTTCCTTGAAACAGTGAAAAAACTCCGTCAATTGTTTCAAAATAAGGTAATTCTCTTTCTGAAATATCTGGATAGAAGCCTAAATATTTTGTCATTTCTAACAATAAAATTAGATGAAAATTTGAAATTTCATCATGTGTATCTAACCATTGAAAAGCCGTTTCTAAAAAAGAGAATAAATTTTCGTTTTTTTCTTCTTCTTTAATACTATGGTGCAAAACTTCTGACAGAAAAATCACAATTGTACTCTTAAAAATATTAGTATTTATGGTTTGATAAGGGAAAGCTAATTTTATTTCTTTAAAGTGTTCTAAAGTCCCTTTATTCTTATGATTTGCTTCAATCTCAAGAATGTTTAGCGGTTGAAAATAAGCAATTTTCTGATTATTTTTTTGAGAAGAAAATGCATTTCTAACGAAATAAGACTTTAAACCATCAGTTTGCGTAAAGCACTTAACAATAAGGCTTTTCTCTTGAAACTTTAAGACAGAAAGAACAATAGCTTTAGTTTTAACTTGCATTTAAATGGCTTTTTTGATACCTAGCTAAAAATCTTTTCTCAACAAAAAACCATGAAAAAATTGCAAAGATAAAAGTTAATACTAGCACGAAAAATCCCATTAAAAAAGGGTTATATTTCTCAAATAAATCATATTGTTTAAAAATTTGAATAATTGGAAAGTGATAAATATACAAACCATATGTAAAGTCTCCATATCTACCAAAATTGTTTAATATTGGGATACTATAAGCAGAAACAATTATTATAACTCCAAGAGAAATTGGATAAAATATATTTAAAGTAACATTAATTTTATATGTTAAGAGCATTGCAAGAACTGCAAAACATAAATAAAGCCATTTTCTTTGAAACAGTTTTTCGTAATACAAGAATAAAAAAATACCTGAACAAAAATATGATAAATATCCAGGGAATTGTTTTGCAAGTAAGGGTTTGTTAAAGTGGAAGTCGAAAAGATACCAATATAAAAAAGACAATAAATACAATACGACTAATACTAATAGTGCTCTTTTAACTTTAAAAATAATTAAAAAAATCAAAGGCAAAAACAAATAAAAGCCTTCTTCTACTTTTAATGTCCAAAGTGAGCCATTTACAGCACACATTAAATTATTATTAAAAACATTGGGCAAACATGGGTGCATAAAATTCATAAATATTGAATTCCATCCTATGTATTTATAAAAATCGATATTTAAAAAATAATTACTAAAGCTTAAGTTACTGGCAAAAAAGAGAGCTATAGCCGCAAAAAAGACGACAAATAAGTAAGCTGGTAAAATTCTTTTAACTCTTTTAATAAAATACATTTTTAATGTAGCTGTATTTACGTAACTTTTAGCAACTAAAAAACCGCTAATTATAAAAAACCCTTTTACGGCTAGATTTGCATTAAACATTCTACCCAAAAAGCTTAAACTTTCATTTTGAGAAAGAACAGCTAAGTGATATAGTACTATTTGAGAAGCAAGAAAAAATCGTAAAAAATCAAAACAATTTGTTTGCTCAATTTGTTTGTTATTTAAACTATTAATCATCTTACTATCATAACTTTTTTAACTTTCGTTTCAATTCCGTCTTCTGCAGAAATAAATATCATATAAACTCCAGATGCAACTTTATATTTCCCAAAAGCAGTTGTGTCCCATTCTATAGTTCCACCTACAGAAGTTGTCTCGTGCACTAAATTACCTTCTATGTCAGTAATTTTAATATTTGCCTTATCAATTAATCCGCTAATTTTAACTGTTCCATTAAAATTTGGACGTACAGGATTTGGGTATACATAAACATTAGATAAATCATCACTTGCTTTAGTATTAACTCCTAAAAAAGAAATTAAACCCTTATCGGTAGCCATAAACACTTCACCTGTTGCAGCATCAATCTCAATATCTAAAATATTATTACTTGGTAACGGAGAATTTGCTTTTGTAAAACGATATATGGTTTGTTGTCCATTGGGGGAAATAAGAAAAACTCCAGCACCAGCAATTGAAACCCATTTATTATTTGCTCCATCTACAGCGATATCTATTATTGATTGTTGATAGAAAAGTTCTTGGGCAAGTCCGTCTTCTTCAATTATTATAGCATTAGTGGTTAATTCTGTTTCATTAATAAAACGATCCACTGAAGGCAATACACGCAATCCTCTATAGGTTCCAATCCACAATTGATTTCTGTTGTCTAAGGCAAGGCATCTTACATCAAAACTAGGTAAGTTACCCTCGTCTTCCCCTTCACCTTTTATTATAATAAATTTATTGTTGTAATTTTCATTAAAACCTATTAAACCATTTGCTCGATAAGATGGAATCCATTTTGTATCGTTTTTATCAATAACAATTCTAGAATATCTCTCATAATAAGGTTCAATCAAAACATTTGTAAAATCATAAGATTGCCATTGGCCATTTGCCTTTAACACTTTTAACCCTTTATAGACTAATGAATTTGTCATCCATAAGTTGCCTTTTTTATCAAAAGCAGGTCCATTAATTGCAACTAAAGTAAAATTAGGAATTACTGGTTGCCATTGTTGACTTTCTAATCCATTTGGAGCTGTATTAATATGGTCATAAAGTTCTATGTTTTCGTTATTTATTTTTAAAAGTCCTTTTTGAAAAGAACTAACATAAACTTCATTTTCATTATTAGGATTGGCAACAATATCGGTTAGTGCCTGTGCGTCAAATAAATTTTCAGATGGAATTTTACTCCAGCCATTTTCTTTAGAATATTTACTAATACTTTCTAATAAATAGTTGGTTTGATATGTAATATTATAACCTCCATATGTAGCCCATAAATTATTTGACGTTTTTTTTATCCTAAAAATATAATTTTGAACGGGTCCATTTGGTGAAAGGGATTCAAAATTCAATGGGTTTGATAATTGCGTTTGAAAAAGTCCATTCTTTTCAGTTCCAATAAACAAATTATCGTTAATAGTAACAGCACAAGTAAATAAATTAATATCATCAGGGATTTGTGTAATATGAGCAATTGTTGAGAACAAAATATCTAATACATAAACATGATTATTGCAAGTAATTATTAGGTTATCATTATTTGAAATAAATTTTATTCCTTGTTGTGGTAATGAATAAACTTGTTGAAAATTAGTTCCATTATATTTATATACAAATTGATTGGTATTTAAAGCAACCAACTGGTTGTTAAAATTTGTTATTCCTCTCCAAAATCCAGAATCAAATGTTTGCCACTGATTAAAATCTATTAGGTTTGGATTTGCAACTAATGCTTTTTTTATTCCTTGACTTGAAGTAACTGCATAGATATCTCCATTATAAACTGTAGTTTGCAATATCGGTAAATCTTCCCCTGAAGAACCTATATAATAAGTATCTTCAAATTCTAAATTATTTAATTTTAAAACTGTTATTCCATAATTTGTGGAAATGTATACTTTATCTTCAAACTCATAAAAATGATTAATAGCCTTCATGTTTGGAGGAACAGGCACCTCATTAATTATATCTACTTTGTTTATGATTGTACCATCATCTCTTGTGACAATTAGTAACCCATTGTCATTTCCTGTTAATGTTAAGCTATAGTTTTGACTATAGTAAACAGATGTAATTGTTTCTGGTTTAAAACCATCAATTGAGTTTTTTATATCTAAATCTCCTGTATTTATTTTTTTTGAAAAAAGAGCATTTTCTGTAGCGGCTACTACTTTGGAAGAGCCGTAAGAAATATCTATAATCGCATTGTAAGAATAGTAACCTTTCCAAAGCTGATTAGTTTGTGAAAAAGAGACAATCGAAAATAAAAGTAATAAAAGTGTTTTTCTCATTTGAATTATTTGAAGCAAATATAATACAAACGTTTATATTTAAGATTTATGATAAAAAAAGCCCTTCAAATTGAAGAGCTTTTAAAATTTATTTAAAAAAGTAAATTACACTACACCTTGAGCAAGCATAGCATCAGCAACTTTTACGAAACCTGCAATATTTGCACCTTTTACATAGTCAACATAACCTGTAGAATCAGTACCATATTTTACACATGCTTCATGTATATCAGACATAATTCTTTTTAATTTTTCATCTACCTCTTCACTTGTCCAAGCTAAACGTAAAGAGTTTTGAGACATTTCTAAACCTGAAGTTGCTACACCACCAGCATTAGAAGCTTTTCCTGGAGCAAATAATATTTTTGCTTTATGGAATACTTCAATTGCTTCTGGAGTTGAAGGCATATTTGCTCCTTCAGCCACACAGATACATCCGTTTGCAACTAAAGCTTTTGCTTCTTCTTCATTTAATTCGTTTTGAGTAGCGCAAGGTAATGCAACATCACATTTAACTTCCCATGGGCGTTTTCCTTCAACAAATTTTGCATTAGGATATTTTTTTACATATTCTGAGATTCTTGAAAAATCAACATTTTTAATTTGCATGATGTGTGCTAATCTTTCAGCATCAATTCCGTCTGCATCATAAATATATCCAGATGAATCAGAAGCAGTAACAACTTTTGCTCCTAATTCAGTTGCTTTTTGCATTGCATATTGCGCTACATTTCCTGAGCCAGAAACTACAACCGTTTTACCTTTAAAGCTATCTCCTTTAGTTGCTAACATGCTTTGAGCGAAATAAACATCACCATAACCTGTAGCTTCTGGACGTATTAATGAACCTCCAAAAGAAATTCCTTTACCTGTTAATACACCTGTAAATTCATTTCTTAATCTTTTGTATTGACCAAACATAAAACCAACTTCTCTACCACCTACACCAATATCTCCAGCAGGAACGTCTGTATTTGCACCAATATGTTTAGACAATTCAGTCATAAACGCTTGACAGAAACGCATAATTTCGTTTTCAGATTTTCCTTTTGGATCAAAATCAGCTCCACCTTTTCCACCACCCATTGGTAATGTTGTTAAACTATTTTTAAAAGTTTGTTCAAAAGCTAAAAATTTTAGTATGCTTAAATTAACTGAAGGATGGAAACGAATTCCTCCTTTATATGGTCCAATAGCAGAATTCATTTGAATTCTATATCCTCTGTTTACTTGTGTTTTTCCTGAATCGTCAGTCCAAACAACTCTAAACATAATAATTCTTTCAGATTCAACCATACGCTCTAAGAGCATTTTGTTTTGGTATTTTTTATTTTCTTCAATAAAAGGGATAACTGTTTCTGCTACCTCTTTAACAGCCTGCATAAATTCAGGCTCATTTGGGTTTCTTTTAGCAACCGCATCAATAAATGATAAAATATTTGCACTCATAATAGTGTGATTTTTATTATAAAAAACGTTTTCGTAATCGTTGACAAATATACATTTTATTGTAATATTAATATTCAAGTTTTAATAATTATCACTAAAATTTAACTGCTTTTTAGCAATTTAACATGAATTTTAATTAGACAGATTATCATTTGTTTAAATTTTGACTCTTTTTTAGGTCTTTTTTAGGTTATATTTTTTAATGTGAATATTGTTTTTATATATTTGTGGTTCAAAGAAATAAAACCCAAATGTTGAAAAAATTTATTGTTCCGTTTTTTTTCGTTCTATTCATAGGTGCAGAATCACATGCACAGTTTGGTAGGACATATCAAGAAGTTGGAATTATGGCTGGTCCTGTGTTTTTTAAATCGGATTATGGTGAACGTGGTGATTTTGAAAATTTTTCAAAAAATAGTGGATTATCTGTCGGTGTTTTTTATTATTTTTCTTTTATTGAAGATTTCAAAAGTTTAAGAGAAAACTTTAAACTTAGATTAGATGCATCTTACATGAAAGCTGATTTAGAGCATTATGGCAAATATGTGGATCCTGCTAAAACAAGTTTGTTTGCTGATCAATTAAGAGCTATGAATGGCTCTACAAGTACTATAAATCTTGGACTACAAATGGAATTTTATCCATGGAAAACTGATGATTACAACAGGGGAACTACTTTCTCTCCATACGTAAGTTTAGGAGGTCAAATGGGATATTACACCTCTAAAGTGAAGTCAGATTTAGGCCCTTTAGGAACTCCTTTGACTACTCCTGCTAAATACTCTAGTGGAACGAGAAACGAAAGTCGTCCTGTTGCTTCTCTAACGTCAAGTGTTGGTGTTAGATATAGATTAGACGATTATAATTCTTTAATATTTGATTCTAGATTACAATATTATACTTCTGATTGGGTTGATGGATTAAATCCTGATAGAAGTACATATAAAGAGAACGAAACAAATGATTATTCATTGACTTTTAGTTTTGGATATGTTTATTATTTCAATTAAAATTTCCTATATTTAATATACATTAAGCTCTGTTTTCAGAGCTTTTTTTATGGGTAAATACTTCTCTAAGTAAAGACGAAATAAAGTCGTAAAACCATAAAAAACCATCTTGAATGTACAATTAAAAACTTATCTGTACATTAAAAACGAATGTTTTCAAAAGGATTCTATTTTAAAACAAGTTAGGGTTTTATAAAAAAAGCAGTATCATAAATATGATACTGCTTTTTTATTAAATTTTACAAACCTTATTCTTAGTTGATAATAATCTTTTTGGTGAAAGCCAATTCTTCTCCTTCAAGCTTTAATAAATATATTCCCGATTGAATTGATTGAAGGTTAATTGATTTTTCAGCATTAAAATCATTCATGTTTTGATTAAATACTTTTCTACCGTTAATGTCATATAATTCAATATTTAATTTACCACTATATTTAGCAATAGCTATATTTAAAAATCCATTAGACGGATTAGGAAAAACTCTAATCATATCTTCATTATTGAAAAGACTTGCTTTTAATACACAATTTGGACCTGGAGAAGGTTGAGTAAAATCTTGCACTTGATCATTAGGGTTGTTATTACTTCCTGAAGATGCATTTAATCCAACACCTCTTCTTGCAAACACTTCCCAAATTAAACAATAATTTTGACCACCCGTTGTTGCTTGATCTGCTGCAATTAATGCATCTCTACCAGCGACTATTCCTGGGTTACATGGTTGTAATTTCAAACCATCTAAAACCAATTGCATAACTTTATTATTACCACCTGTTCCTGTATATATATTTGAGTCAAAACCATACTTATTTATATATGCCCATGACAAGTCCCATAAAGTTGTTGCCCAAAACTCACCAACTACATATCTATAAGAAGTATTAGCTGGATCCGTTGGTATAGGCTCATTTGAATTAATAAAAGTTAATGGATTAACAGACATATCTGTTGTATAGGGATACTGTCTTAGACCTGCCCCTGTAGTTGGTTGACTAAGAACAAAAGTAGCAATAGCTTTAGGAGTGGTTCCTACGTCACCTGATTTCAATTGCATCATTAATGCATACCAATCAGACCAACCCTCTCCCATTCCTTCATAGTTGCTTAAACAACTTGAATTTGCAGGTCCTCCTGCTAATCTAGATGAAATTCCATGTCCATATTCATGCGAAATAATTCCATTATCAAAATCACCGTCAGAATTTACAAATGTAACAGCATCTGCTTTTATTGTTCCGTTTACAGTACCAAGAGCCATTTGTGCTAAAATTGCATTCCCTTGATTATATGTAACAAAAATAGCCGGAATTGTAATTGTTGCGTCTGCTCCTGACATATTAACCAATGTAGTAGGTAATGTAGCATCGTTATTATAAACAATAACAGCCGAAGCTCCAGCAAGTTGTGCATTTTTAACTTTTACAACAAAGTCACAATTACCTCTTTTAATAACAGCAATTTTTCCATTTAACTGAGCTGCATTAGTAGCAGCCGAGCAAGCTTCATTTGTTCCTCCTGCATCTAAATACAAAACAAAGTCAGATGTAAAACCTGGCAATGGTGGTAGTGGTACATTTCCTGGAGAAAATGCATTATTTGCAACAGTATAGTCTCCAACAATTGAAGCAGGAGAATTAATTGTTAAAAATTTTGGTGTTGGTCCAACATTCCAAAGAAACATCTGCATTCTTGGATTTGAACCATCAACAGGAGTAGAAAAATTAGCATTATTGGTACCCGACCCATCTTGGCAATCAGCAAAAACTGCATCTCCTAAAAATGAACTTGCTCCTCCTTTACCATAATTATTTTTTTGGAAATTTCCATTTATTTCATTAAACCCATATTGATACCAAACATCGTGCATTATATTATTCATATAAAACAAGTTAGTTGTAGCCGCATCTAAATATGTAGAGGGCTGAGCACTAGTTCCTCCATAAGGAAAGTCAAACAATAAAGATGCTCCACCTGATGGACTTGCACCTGTTCCATTATTTCCATCTGCATCTTCTTGAGCATAAACATTATTACCTCTAGTATCTGTAAATTCGTTTCCAGCTACTCCATTCACGTCATGCCATCCATAAGGAGATGCATTTGTATTGTGTGGATTAGCAATTAATTGTCTTGCAATTTGATTTGGACTTTCATAATTATAAGGAATTACTCTGTAAGATCCTGATTGAGGATTTAAAAAAGTATTATTAAACTCATTAAATCCTTTTTTACTAAAGAAAAAGTCTTTTTTATGATTATGGTTAGTGTGATTTGCATCTCCAAATGAACATGAAATAACCCAATCTTGCTTTTCTAATATTTGATTAGTAATTGCATCAATTCTAACACTCCACAAATGATTATAATCTTGAGAATAAAAATTTAAATCCCATGCTAACCTTAATGTGTTTTCAGTAGTAACTTGGTAAACTAATTCTGCTAAAACTGGATTATCTGTTAAATTTCCATTTGAAATTTTAAAACTTTTTGTTGTAGTAGTTTCTATAATTTCGGAATTAACCGCATTGTCATTTAGAACTTGTCTAACCGTTGATAATGCTTGTAAAACTGAAACACTAGGAGTTACAGCGTTTGTTTTTTGAGCAACGTTTGGTAAAAAAGAACTTGAAAAATTAATAACTTCTCCATTTTTTACCCAAGCATTAGAAGCTGATTGAAAAATTTCAATTCCTTGATGTCTTTGTTTGATATAATAAACATCAATTTTGGTAGCATCTGAATTTCCTTTGCTTTCAACAACCCAATCAGAAATGTCTTGTGTCGATAATCCGAATTTTGCCTTATTATTATTTAAATAATTTTGAATTTTTGCAGTTGGTTCTTGCGAAAATCCTATACTAATTGTAAATAAAAATAAGAATAGTAATGTTTTTTTCATAGTTTCTTAATAGTTTAATAATCACAAATATATACTTTTAGAGCATAACTAAAAATTATTTTTTGTGATATAATTGTCTTTTAACCTTTGTTTGATTCTATTGTATTGTACAGTTGTAAAGCTTTTCCGTCAGTTAACATAGATACAAAATGACAAATATGAAGCAATCTATCGTATAGGTTTTCTTTTTCATACTGATATCTTTCTGGTAAAACTTTTAAAATTAAAGTATCGTAATTAGAAGCTTTTCCTTCTATTTTATTGTTGTAAGCTGTACAGAATTTATCCAACAAAGTATTGATCACTTTATAACCAACCAATTCCTTTTCAATAACTTCTCTACTTTGATATACGTTTTTAATACTAATTTGGATTATATCATCCATTTGTGCTGCATACTGACTTTTATCCATTAAAGCAAAAGGGAATTCTCCTTTTAATATTGCTTCTTCGTTTTCGATAAAAATTTTAACTGCGTCTTGAATTAAGCTTCCTATTGCTAATGCTCTTAAATAACTGATTCTATCTTCTTTGGTAGTTAATGAATTGTATTTTTTAGAATCAATTCCGTTTTTGACAAGTTTAATTAGGTATTCTAAAGCAAATTCTTCTTGAATTAAACCTAAGTTTATTCCGTCTTCAAAATCTATTATAGTATAACAAATATCGTCAGCTGCTTCTACTAAATAAGCTAAAGGATGACGTTCAAAACCTATATCGTTTCCTGTTTTATTACTTTTTAATCCTAATTCTTTTGAAACATCTTTAAAGAAAGCTTTATCTTGTTGAAAGAAACCATATTTCTTATCACAAATTCTTGAGGTTGGTTTTTTAGGCAAACTTTCCTTTGGATATTTCATAAACGCACCAAGGGTAGCATAAGAAATTCGGATTGAACCTTCTACTCCTTCTCTTGATGTTGTTAACACTGAAAAACCGTTGGCATTTCCTTCAAAATCAATTAAATCTTGCCATTCTTTATCCGAAACTTTATCTTTGAATTGTTGACCGTTTCCTGTTTTGAAATATTCTCCAATTGCTTTTTCTCCTGAATGTCCAAAAGGTGGGTTTCCAATATCGTGAGCCAATGAAGCTGCTGCAACAATTGCTCCAAAATCATTCATTTGATAGCCATGAATTTCTGACAAATAGGGATATTTTTCAATGATTTTTTTTCCAACCAATCTTCCTAAAGAACGACCAACAACTGAAACCTCTAAACTATGCGTTAATCTGTTGTGAACAAAATCAGTTTTTGATAATGGGATAACTTGTGTTTTATCTTGTAAACTTCTAAATGCTGAAGAAAATATAATTCTATCATAATCAACTTCAAAACCTAAACGTGTATCGTCTTCTTCTTTTCGAAGTCTTTTACCTGTATCACCTTGCCTTTTAAGCGACAATAGTTGTTCCCATTTCATCATTGAATATACGTTTTAATAATTTTAAAATATTTTTTTCATACACATACTAGTTTCAACACCAACATATTGCCCATAGTTAGAGATATCTTCATATCCATATTTTCTGTATAAGGCAATTGCACTTTCTAGTTTTTGTGAAGTTTCTAGAATACAAGATTTATATCCTAAATCTTTTGCCCATTTTTCTAGTTCAGTTAGAATTTTTGAAGCAATTCTTTTTCCTCTTGCTTTTGGCAAGACAAACATTCTTTTTAATTCGGCTGTATGTGAATCTAATTCTTTGAATGCACCACAACCTAATGGAATTTCATTTTCATAAAAAACCACTACATTTTTAATATATATTTGATTGAATTGGGCAAAAAAATCCTTTTCATCACCATCAATATCAACCAAATAGTCGTCAAATAACTTTGTTAAGTGTTTAAAATCTTCATTTTCTGAATTTGTTCTAAGTAGTTTCATAAAAATTACTTCTTTGAAAATTTAAATTTCCACACCAATTTCAGAAATTGAATTTTGACTGTTTTTTATTTCTTCATATTTTTTTATATCCACAACAGCAGTGTCTGTCCAGGTATCATGCCAACCTTTATCACCATTGCCTAAAAAAGACAAAAACTCAAAAGGAACAATTCTACTTAATGTTCTTCTTAAAACCACATCGGATTGCGCTTTTGATCCATCAATCATTAAAACTTTTGTATTGGTTATGTATTTACCAATTGTTCTTCCATTAATACTTTCAAAAATCAAGTAATAAATAAACAACAATAAGAAACCTATAAGAATCTCTGTTATTTTATTAATGTTTTCCATAGCCAAAATAATGTCTTCACTACCTATTATCTGTGCATAAATAGCTACTAATAGACTAAGACCAAACAAAAGTATGATTCGTATTATGTAGTCGATAATAAAGTTGGCTAATCTTTTGTTTTTTGACGCAAGCATATCCTTAGTGATTCGGATATTATTATGTGGTTTTGTGTTCATAGGTTTACTCTTTATCGTTCGCTAAGAAAAATACTCTAGATTTTTTTGGATATTTGTCATAACTAATATCACTTGGGTTTTCGATAACTGTTTTAAGATTAACCTCATCACCAATTTTGAATGATGCAACGGTATATTTATAATCTAATAAATATGGACCACAGAAGAAATTTCCATCTGCGTCTTGCTCAATAATTCCTGTATGAACTCCTTTTTTTTCTTTTGACATGATTGCTTAATTTTTATTTTTTCAAATATACTTTAAAAAAGCAAAAAAGCCTACAAATTAATAAAGGCTGTTTCTTGGTATTTTAAAATAATAAGAACTATTTATATTTAGTTATTATTTCACTAATAACTTTTTCAGTCAGTTCTTCTCCTTCTAGACTAGGATAACCTTCCCATCGCACAATCCCTTTTGGATCAATAAGAACACAATGTGGTATTCCTTTTACTTCATATAAATTATTCAATGTTTTCTTTGTATCAATTGCACTATAATATTCTATTTTAGGTGAACTAAAATTTATAACTTTTTCTTTTGACTGATCACTTATTCCAATTATAACTAAATTATCCTTAAATTTTTCTTGAAACATATTTAGTTCAGGAATTGCTTTTCTACATGGACCACACCAAGTTGCCCAAAAATCAATTAAAATAAATTTGCCTTTTGTGTCAGGTTGTTCAGAAATCCATTCCTCAACAACTAGTTCTGGAGCTTTTTCATTAAGAAAAGACTTAGCCCAAAGCTGTTTTTTTTGAGCAAAAATTGACAGTGAAAAAAGAAAAACGATTAAAAACATGCTTTTTTTAGACTTCATATAGAAATAATTTTTAGTGATTTATAAATTACTTTGATCAAATATACTTAAAAAAATAAAACAGCCCTCAAATTAATGAAGGCTGTCTTTGTTCTTTTATCTTTATTCTATTTTCTCTTTAAGAACCACACATTTCACAATCGTCAATATCTGCATTTCTTGACAATTCTATCATTGCTTTGTATTCTTCTGCAGTCATTTCAACTGGTTCATTTACAACAGAAATAGTTTCTAATTCTGGCTTAACCATTGGTTTTTCTACAGCTGCAACAATTGGTGCTGCTTTTTTATCGTTGTTTAAGGTAAACTTAATAGCATCAACTGCTGATTTAGTTCTTAAATAATACATTCCGGTTTTTAAGCCACTTTTCCATGCATAAAAGTGCATTGAAGTTAACTTAGAATAATTTGCATCTTGCATAAACAAGTTAAGTGATTGCGATTGGTCAATAAAATACCCTCTTTGACGAGACATATCAATAATATCTTTCATAGAAAGTTCCCAAACGGTTTTGTATAATTCTTTTAAGTCTTGAGGAATATCTAGATTCTGAACAGAACCATTATTTCTCATCAACTCTTGTTTTAAAGTCTCATTCCAAAGTCCTAAATCAACTAAATCATGCAATAAATGTTTGTTTACTACAATGAATTCACCTGAAAGCACTCTTCTTGTATAAATATTAGAAGTATAAGGCTCAAAAGCTTCGTTATTACCTAAGATTTGAGAAGTTGAAGCTGTTGGCATTGGAGCCACTAAAAGAGAATTTCTAACTCCGTTTTTCATCACTTCTTTTCTTAAGCTTGCCCAATCCCATCTTCCTGACAATTCTTCGTCATTTATATTCCAAAGGTTGTGTTGAAATTCTCCTTGTGAAATTGGAGAACCTTCAAATGTAGAATATGGTCCTTCTTCAATTGCCATTTCCATTGAAGCTGTTACGGCTGCAAAGTATAATGTTTCAAAGATTTCTTGGTTTAATTTTTTGGCTTCATCACTTGTAAAAGGCATACGAAGTAAAATGAAAGCATCTGCTAATCCTTGAACTCCTAATCCAACAGGACGGTGACGCATATTTGAATTTTTCGCTTCTTCAACTGGGTAGTAATTTCTATCAATTACTTTATTTAGGTTTCTTGTAACTCTTTTGGTTACTGTGTATAGTAAATCGTGATCAAATTTTCCGTTTTCAACAAACATTGGAAGTGAAATAGAAGCTAAATTACAAACTGCTACTTCATCTGGAGCGGTATATTCCATAATCTCAGTACAAAGATTTGAAGAACGAATTGTTCCTAAATTCTTTTGATTTGATTTACGGTTTGCTGCATCTTTATACAACATATATGGTGTTCCCGTTTCGATTTGCGATTCAAGAATTTTTTCCCAAAGTTCACGTGCTTTTATAGTTTTTCTTCCTTTTCCAGCTGCTTCGTATGAAGTATAAAGAGTTTCAAATTCATCTCCATATACGTCACATAAACCTGGACATTCATTAGGACACATTAAAGTCCAAGTAGTATTTTCTTCTACACGTTTCATGAATAAATCTGAAGTCCACATGGCAAAGAATAAATCTCTTGCACGCATTTCTTCTTTTCCAGTATTTTTTTTCAAATCTAAGAATTCAAAAATATCAGCATGCCAAGTTTCTAAATAAATAGCAAAACTTCCTTTTCTTTTTCCACCACCTTGATCTACGTAACGAGCTGTGTCATTAAATACACGTAACATTGGCACAATTCCGTTTGATGTACCGTTTGTTCCTCTAATATATGAACCTGTGGCACGTACATTGTGAATTGAAAGTCCAATTCCACCAGCTGATTGCGATATTCTTGCTGTTTGTTTTAATGTATCGTAAATTCCATCAATACTATCATCTTTCATTGTTAAAAGGAAACATGATGACATTTGCGGTTTTGGTGTTCCTGCGTTGAATAAAGTTGGTGTTGCATGCGTGAAGAACTTTTTAGACATTAAGTCATAAGTTTCTAAAGCAGATTCAATATCGTTTAAGTGAATCCCGATTGAAACACGCATTAACATGTGTTGTGGTCTTTCAACTATTTTACCGTTTATTTTTAACAAATAAGAGCGTTCTAATGTTTTGAAACCGAAATAATCATAATTAAAATCTCTGTTGTAAATGATATAAGAATCTAAAACAGCAGCATTTTCTTGAATAACCTTATATACTTCTTCTGATAAAAGAGGTGCTTCTTTTCCTGTTCTTGGGTTAACATATTCAAACATTTCGGTTGCCGTTTCAGAGAAAGACTTCGTTGTGTTTTTATGTAAATTTGAAACTGCAATACGTGCAGCTAACTGTGCGTAATCTGGATGAGAAATTGTCATTGAAGCTGCTGTTTCTGCGGCCAAGTTGTCTAATTCTGATGTACTAACACCATCATATAAACCTTCAATTACTCGCATTGCAACTTTTACTGCATCTACTAAATCATTTAAACCATAACATAGTTTTTTAACTCTATCTGTGATTTTGTCAAAACTAACTGGTTCTTTGTGACCATCTCTTTTTACTACGTACATACTCTTTTTTGTTTTTTGAAAATAGAAAATCCCTTCCCTACTTTCGGGTTATTTGTAATTTGTTGTTGTTTAAAAACCCTGTCAGAGTTTGAAACTCTGACAAGGTTAATCTTGAAAGTATTAAAAATCAGCGTCGAAACTAATTTTTTGTGCTTCGCTATCGGTGTTCATCACACCTGCTTTTTGGTATTCTGCTACACGTTTTTCAAAGAAGTTTGTTTTTCCTTGCAGCGAAATCATGTCCATAAAATCAAATGGGTTTGATGAGTTATACACTCTTTCACATTCTAATTCTACTAATAATCTATCAGTTACGAATTCTAAATATTGAGTCATTAAGGTTGCGTTCATTCCAATTAAACTAGCTGGTAATGATTCTGTAATGAATTGGCGTTCAATATTTAAAGCATCGACTAAAATTTCTTTGATACGTTCTTTTGGCACTTTATTAATTAAGTGATGGTTATGTAAATGCACGGCAAAATCACAATGCATTCCTTCATCACGAGAAATTAATTCGTTTGAAAAGGTTAAACCTGGCATTAAACCACGTTTTTTTAACCAAAAAATGGAACAAAAAGATCCTGAAAAGAAAATTCCTTCCACAGCTGCGAAAGCAATTAATCTTTCCGCGAAAGAATCAGATTCAATCCATTTTAAAGCCCAATCCGCTTTTTCTTTAATGGCAGGAAATGTTTCAATAGCGTGAAATAATTCGTGTTTTTCGGCTTCATCTTTAACATAAGTGTCAATTAGAAGCGAATACGTTTCACTATGAATATTTTCCATCATGATTTGAAAACCGTAGAAAAATTTTGCTTCAGGATATTGTACTTCATTTACGAAATTTTCGGCCAAATTTTCATTTACAATTCCGTCTGAAGCAGCAAAAAATGCTAAAACGTGTTTTATAAAGTAACGTTCATCGTCATTTAATTTGTTATTCCAATCGTTTAAATCGGTATGTAAATCAATTTCCTCAGCTGTCCAAATACAAGCTTCCTGTTTTTTATACCATTCCCAAAGATCTTGATGTTTGATTGGAAAAATAACAAATCTGTCTTTATTTGGTTGTAAAATTGGTTCAACTGTTGCCATGATAATATATTTTGGGTTGTAAATTTGAGTACTTATTGATGTTTACAAAGTTGGCGATTTATTGTTTGAAATGAAAGTCAAACTTATCCACAATCAAGGGAAGTTTTTAACAAAGAGTAAAAAAAGTCTTGCTAAAAATATTTTCGTAAAAATCTGTTTTTCAGCTATTTACAAAAGTAAAAATTAACTAACAAAACCTTGAAACCATCAGTAAATCCATTAGATGCGAGCGTTTTAAACTGTAAAAAAATATTAAAAATAATAAGAAAAATTGACCTTCAAATTTCGTTACAATTTTAAAACAGAAAGCAATATTTTTAAAAAATTAATTTTCGTATCTTTAATATCTATTTTAAACAGACCTTTTTTTATGAAGACTTTATTTTTATTTTTGATTAACTTACTTTTAACTTCAGCTTATTCACAAACTACAACAATAGAGTATAAATTAGAACGAAATATTAGTGAAAAAAAGCTTAAAAAACTTCCTAAATTTGCAAAAAAAGCATTTTCAAAAGATTACTTCTACACTTTAACATATTGCAATAACATTGTTGAATATAAAATTAATGAAACCATAAAGGATAATGAAACTTACTTGGATTATGAAAAAAATGAAGTAATAAGGATTGATAATTCAATGCAAAAATATATTTACAAAGACCTACAAAACAATATTACTTATTCAAAATTAAATTCATTTAATGAAACATTAAATATAAAAGACAGTTTAATTAATAGAAAATGGAAAATTACATCAGAAACTAAAATAATTAATGGTTATATCTGCTTTAAAGCAATTTCAAAAGTTTTTAAAGGAAAAACTTACGCGTGGTTTACTGAAAAAAATAATATAAAAACAGGTCCAGATTTATTTGATGGGTTACCTGGATTAATACTTGAGATTAATACAGAGCATTTTAATTGGATTGCAACTTCAATAAAAACAGAATTAAAAGATTCTATTATTAAAAAGCCTGAATTTATAGGAAAAACTTATACTTTTAAAGAAGGGGAAAAAATAACTAAAGAAAAACTACAAAATCGTTAATAGCAAGTAACTATTTCTTCATTTCTTGAGCCACTTTTTCTAAATCTTCATACCATTCTTGTCCGAATTTTCGAATTAGTGCTTCTTTCAAAAATTTATAAACAGGAACATCTAATTCTTTTCCAAGAGAACAAGCATCATCACAAATATGCCATTTATGATAATTAACGGCTGAAAAATCTGCATATTCTTTTACACGAACAGGATATAAATGACAAGAAACTGGTTTTTTCCAATCCACAATTCCTTGATTATACGCTTGTTCTATTCCACAAAGAGCCGTTTTTTTATCAAAAATTACGTAAGCACAATCTTTACCTCCGATTAATGTCGTTTCTGGTTCACCATCAAGTCCAGTAACAGAAGTTCCTTGTTCTTCAATGGCCTTAATTCCTTCTTTTCTTAAAAAAGGCTTTATTTTTGGGTAAATTTCTTTCAATTTTTCAACTTCAGAAGCATCTAAAGGTGCACCTGCATCACCATCTACACAACATGCTCCTTTGCAAGCAGAAAGATTACACACAAACTCTTTTTCAAGAATATCTTCGGAAACGATGGTTTTATTAAGTTGAAACATTGTAATTTATTTAGCTGGCAAAGGTAAGTAATTGATTATTGATTATTAAAACAATTATGGCTTTCAATCGATTTTATTCTAATGAATAATAATGTATCGTTAAATTCAAACATCGCTTGTCGTAATATTATTATATTTGCAGTAAATTTTACAAAATGATTGATTTGGATTTTATTTTTAAGATAAATTGGAAAGACATATTTACGATAAGTATGATACTTTTTGCAGTAATTGATATTATTGGAAGTATTCCTATAATAGTTGGTTTACGAAGTAAAATTGGACACATACAATCAGAAAAAGCAACAATTGTAGCTGCAATTATTATGATTGCGTTTTTATTTGTTGGAGAAGAAATCCTAAAACTTATTGGAATTGATGCTAATTCGTTTGCAGTTGCTGGTTCTTTTGTATTGTTTTTCTTAGCTTTAGAAATGATTCTTGGTATCAATTTACACAAAGAAGACAACCCATCTACTGCTTCAATTGTGCCAATTGCTTTTCCGTTAATTGCAGGTGCTGGAACAATGACGACAATTTTGTCTTTACGTGCTGCTTATGACAAAATAAACATTATCATTGCCATACTTATAAATGTTATTGTGGTTTATGGTGTTTTAAAATCCTCGGGTAAAATTGAACGTTTATTAGGTGTAAACGGTATTGGAATTATAAGAAAGATATTTGGTGTAATTTTATTAGCCATAGCGGTTAAATTATTTGCAGCCAACATTAAAGGATTATTTATTTAAAAAAATATAAAATGAAAATATTTAGCTACGTTGTAATTGTATTGGCATTGGCCTTAATCATTTTTAATTTTACAAAAGTTAATTTTGATAATCCGTTCGAAGGAAATAGCTCAGTTGCTTTAATTGGAATTGTTTGTGGTTTTTGTGCCATTTTTTTGATGCTACTTTTTAGGTTATCTAAAATGGTAGAAGAGAAAACAAAGGACAGATAGTATTAAGTATTAAGACGAAAAATATGTTTGATGTTTTGATTATTGGTGGTGGTGTTTCTGGTGTTTCCTGTGCTTTAATTTTAGGCTCTGCTAGGCCAAAACCATTTGCAATTGATAAAAAAATTGGAATCATTACACATCAAAAGTCTTGTTCCTTGCAAAATGCTGTATTTAATAATGCTTATGGAATTTCCCCAGGAAAATTAGGCTCTGAATTATTAATTGAAAGTTTGGAACATTTGCAAAAACTATATCCTCATGTGGAACAAATTTCAGGTGAAAAAGTTTTAGAAATTCGAGGTGAGGTAGGTAATTTTACGCTTATAACCAATAAAAATAGTTATAAAACCAAGTTAGTTGCTGTTGGAATTGGTGCTTCAAATCCGTTTTGTATTGAAGGTTTGGCAGAATTTGTGATTTCACACAAAAAAGCTGCTCCAGAAAAAAACAGATTGCAATTGCAAAACGAAGATCATTTGGTTAAAGAAGGTGTTTATGCTATGGGAACTTTAGCAGGACACAGAAGTCAACTTTCTATTGCAGCTGGAAGTGGTGCAAGTGTTGCAACTGACATTCTTAGTTTGTGGAATGAAGGAAAACCAACGCAGGTTCATGATGCTTTAGGAAAATAATTATTTTTTCTCCATTACCTTCTTGATCATTACATCTTGTGAAAGCATGATTTGATAATAAGAATCTTCATCAAATAATTGTCTTACAAATTCTGCATACAAATAGGTTTTCACTTTTTCTTTTTGAGTAGAAAAGCTCAATAAATAGCCATTTTGTGCTACATATTCTTTTAAAATATTTAGGTATTTATCTTTGCCTACAATTTCTTTTTTTAGTTCTTCTTTACTAAGTTTATTGAAAAAATTTCTGTCTTTATCAAGTTGTTCAAACACGAAGTAATCAACTACTCCAGACTTCATTATCATAAGTGTAGCTTCTTCACCGTGTTTCCCTTCAAAAGGCACAAAAACATCAGGTGTAATTCCACCGCCACCATAAACGATTCTTCCATTTTTGGTTTTAAATTTCAAACTATCGGCTACTTTTATACTATCTTTTTCATATAATTCTCCACTTAAAAAACGTTTTTCAAATTCATTAAAATAACCATCCGCTTTATCGTCATATGGCTTTTGAATTGAACGTCCAGAAGGTGTGTAATATCTTGCGACTGTTAAACGAACCATTGAACCATCACCCAAAGGCATTTCTCTTTGAACTAATCCTTTTCCAAAAGAACGTCTTCCTACAACAATTCCTCTATCATTATCTTGAATTGCACCAGCTAAAACTTCACTAGCAGAAGCACTATTTTCATTGATCAAAATAGTCACTTTACCGGTTTCGAAATCTCCTTTTTTTGTAGCAAATATTTTTTCTTCTGTTCCTTTTTTATTGATAGTTTTTACTATTAATTCTTTGTCTTTTAAAAATTCATCGACCATTTCGGAAGCTATTTCTAAATAACCACCACCATTATCTCTTAAATCAATAATTAATTCAGTCGCACCGATGTTTTTTAATTTTAGAATTGCTTTATGAAATTCATCAAAAGTCGTTTCGGCAAATCGATTTACTTTGATATAACCCGTGTTGTCATCAATTAATGTAGCAATATCTACACTTTTAATAGGAACAACTTCTCTTGTAATATTAACTTTAAATTTTTTATTAGTTGCTTTACGAAATATAGTTAATTCAACTTTAGAACCTTCTTCTCCTTTTAACTTAGCAAACAAAGTTTCGTTTGAGACTTTCTTATTAAATAATTGAAATTTATCGGCAAATAATATTCTATCACCCGATTTTATTCCTGCTTTATATGAAGGACCATTTTTAAGTGGTTTTATAACTACAACTGTGTCTTTGTGTAAATAGAAGTTAATTCCAATTCCTACAAAATCACCTTTCATGCTTTGGTTTACTTCTTCAACATCATTTTTTGCAATGTAAACTGAATGTGGATCAAGTTTTTCTAAAATTCCGTTAACAGTTAAATCTACAATTGAATCTGTGTTGACATTATCAACATATTCATTGTCAATAAAATTAATGAGTTTATTTAGTTTCTCTGATTTTGGATTTCGAGTTAAAACAGCATTTGGTAGAAAATTGGCAATAAAACTTCCCAACAAAAGCCCAACAGCTATTGATAAACTAATTATTATAGGAAGATATATTTTATTAACTTTCATTTTATTTTATTGTGTTAAGTCTTCAATTAAATCTACTTCAACACCAGCTTTTCTTAAAAAATCTAAGCCTGAGCAATCTTTATATTCTTGATGATAAACAACTCTTTTAATTCCGGATTGATGAATTAGCTTACTACAATCTTTACATGGAGACAATGTTATATATAATGTTGCTCCCTCGCAAGATTGAGTAGAACGAGCTACTTTTGAAATAGCATTTGCCTCTGCATGAAGTACGTACCATTTTGTATTATTTTCTTCATCTTCGCAACAATTTTCAAAGCCAGAAGGTGTTCCATTATATCCATCAGAAATAATCATTCTATCTCTAACAATAATTGCACCAACTTTTTTTCGATTGCAATAAGATAATTGACCCCATTCTTTTGCTATTCGTAAATAAGCTTTATCGTATTTTTCTTTTTTTTGTGACATATTATTTATTCCAAATTTCGCTTTCGATTATCATTGGCAAAACTACTCCAATTACAAAAGCTGACATAACTAAAGCCCAATCTTTTTTAGAAAATCTAAAGAAGGTTTGAACAATATAGGCTAAAATTAAAACTGCAAAAACCACTATTAATTGTGCTGCTTCAATTCCTAATGCAAATTCTAAAGATGGGATTAGTTTGTCAGAAGCATTTCCTGGAAGAATTGATTTAAAGTAATTTGAAAAACCTAAACCATGAATTATCCCAAAAAACAAAGTTGTTACGCCCATAAAGGATAGATTTCCATTTCCTTTTGAGTTTTTACCTGCAGAAAAAAGCGTGTAAAATGCAGTAATAATAATTGTTATTGGAATTAAAAACTCAATCACATTTGGATTTACATATATTACACTATAAACAGATAAAATCAGTGACATAGTGTGACCAATAGTAAATAGTGAAACCAAAAGTAATACTCTTTTCCAATCTTTAAAGGCATAAGGAATCATTAATGCAATTAAAAACAAAACGTGATCATATGCATTAATATCTAAAACGTGATTGATTCCGACTTTAAAATACAACCAAAACTCTGACATTAGTAATTTATTTAATAATATCAAAACTACAACTTATTTTCAAATTTTTAGAAAGATTAAGAAAAGCTTATAAATAATTTTATTTAAATTCTAAATAAAAGTATATTTGCAGAATTAAAATTAAAACTATGTCATTTTCAGATTTATTTGATAACGAATTCAAAAACAGAAATAAAGGCCATTTTTCATCAATTGTTAGAGTAGCTTTATCAGATGGTGAACTAACAACAGAAGAAAGAGCGTTTTTAGATAAATTGGCTATTCGTTTAGAAATTTCTCAGGCAGAATATGAGGAAATTTTAGAAAGTCCTTCAAAATATCCAGTTAATCCACCTCATTTACATGTTCAAAGACTAGAGCGTTTATACGATTTATCGAGAATGGTTTATGCTGATCATGTTTTAGGCCCAAAACAAAAAGCAATTTTAACTCGTTTTGCTTTAGCATTAGGGTTTACACCAAGTAATGTTTCATACATTGTTGACAAATCATTATCATTGTTAGTTTTAAATGTAGATTTAGACACTTTCATCTATGAAATGCAACATATGAATAAATAAGAAGATTTAAATTATAAAAAAAGGAGCAATAGTAATTATTGCTCCTTTTTTTATTTTTGATACTTTGTAAATTGAAAAAAAATTCCAAAGAAAAGTATTACTTCATGAATTCTTCTGCTTTTTCAACCATGTTTAAACTTCCACAGAAAAAAGGCACCCTTTGATGAAGCTCAGTTGGTTCAATTTCCATGATTCTATTATGACCATCAGAAGCTTTTCCACCGGCTTGTTCCGCTATAAATGCCATTGGATTACACTCATAAAGTAAGCGTAATTTACCATTAGGAGCTTTTGAACTTGTAGGATAAATGTAAATTCCACCTTTTATCATATTTCTATGAAAATCAGAAACTAAACTACCTATATATCTTGAAGTATATGGTCGATCACCCTCTTCAGCTTGACAATATTTTAAGTAATTTTTTACTCCTTGAGGAAAATGAGTATAATTTCCTTCATTAATAGAATATATATTACCGTCTTTAGAGAATTGCATATTTGGATGCGAAAGATAAAAGGTTCCAATTGCTGGATTTAATGTAAAACCGTTTACACCATGACCTGTTGTATAAACAAGCATGGTTGAAGTTCCATAAATCACATAACCAGCTGCAACTTGATGAACTCCTTTTTGAAGAAAATCAGCACTTGTTACTGGAGTTCCTACTGGAGTTACTCTTCTAAATACAGAAAATATAGTTCCAACAGAAACATTTACATCAATATTTGATGAACCATCTAATGGATCCATTAATACAACATATTTGTTTTGATTGTTTTCATCTAAACTGTTAACGGTAATAAAATCATCATTTTCTTCAGAGGCAATTCCACAAACAATATTTCTATTTATTAAGGTCTGAATAAATGTTTCATTGGCAAAAACATCTAGTTTTTGTTGGTCTTCACCTTGAATGTTTTGTTCACCAGCAGCGCCAACAATATCAACTAATCCTGCTTTATTTACTTTATAATTCACGACTTTAGCAGCCAATCGAATAGAGTTTATAATTCTAGACAATTCACCTGTTGAATATTGAAACGCATTCTGATTTTCAATAATGTATTCTCCTAAAGTTTTGTTTCTTTCTTCCATTTCGAAATCGATGTAGTTGTGTTAATGGCACAAATATCGGATTTTTTGTGAAAAGAAATGGGATTTTTAGGTATATGTTTTTCTTAATCTTATTTTTGCTTAAAATTCCAAATTATGATAATAAGAAAAGGAACAAAAGAAGATATGCAAGCTGTACTCGATTTAATCATTGAGTTAGCTGTTTTTGAAAAAGAACCTGATGCTGTTGTAGTTACAAAAGAAGATTTAATTAGAGATGGATTTTCATCAAACCCATTATTTCATACATTTGTAGCCGAAAACAATGATAAAATTGTCGGTGTAGCCTTATATTATTACAGATATTCTACTTGGAAAGGAAAAACAATTCATTTAGAAGATTTAGTCGTAAAAGAAAGTCAACGTGGAACTGGTGCTGGTTTTGCCTTATATAGTGAAATCATAAAACAAGGAAAAAAAGACAATGTCAGAAGAATTGAATGGAACGTTTTAGATTGGAATGAAAATGCCATAAAATTCTACGAAAAGTCAGGTGCAAATATCTTAAAAGATTGGTATGTTGTTCAAATGGATGAAGTTGGAATCGATAATTTTATAAAATCTTAATACTTATTTAAGAATGAAAATATTCAAATTTGGTGGTGCGTCAGTAAAAGATGCTGATGGAGTAAAAAACGTTTTAAATGTTTTAAAAACAGTTGGCCATGAAGATGTTTTGATTGTGATTTCTGCTATGGGGAAAATAACTAATGCTCTCGAAATAGTAATCACAAACTACTTTAACAAATCAACTGAATTTAATGCTTCTTTACAAGAAGTTAAGAAATATCACAATCAAATTCTAATGGATTTATTTGAAGATGAAGATAGTGATGTATTCTTTGCTGTAAATAGCCATTTAGCTGATTTAGAATATTTTTTACGCAGCAACAAATCGCCAAATTATAGTTTCGTTTACGATCAAGTAATTAGTTATGGAGAAATTCTTTCTACAACAATTGTAAGTCATTATTTCAACGAACAAGGCCTAAAAAACAACTGGATTGATGTTAGAAATTTCATCAAAACTGACAATAATTATAGAGATGGAAATGTAGATTGGGAACAAACTCAAAAATTGATTTCAAAAGGAATTAAAAAGAAAAACTTAAACATTACTCAAGGATTTTTAGGTTCAGATGAAAATAACTTTACTACAACTTTAGGAAGAGAAGGTTCTGATTATACAGCTGCTATTTTTGCCTATTGTTTAGGTGCAGAAAGTGTTACGATTTGGAAAGATGTTCCTGGTGTTATGAATGCCGATCCAAGATATTTTGAAAACGCAATTCTACTAAACCAAATTTCATATCGTGAAGCAATTGAATTAGCGTTTTATGGAGCAAGTGTAATTCATCCAAAAACTTTACAACCGCTTCAAAGAAAAGAAATTCCTTTGTTTGTAAAGTCATTTATAAATCCACTTTTACCAGGAACTTCAGTTTCAAAAGGAGCAGATTTAGACCCACTTATTCCTTGTTTTATCATTAAGAAAAGTCAAATGTTACTTTCATTATCATCCTTAGATTTTTCATTTATGATGGAAGATCACATGAGTGAAATTTTCATGTTATTTTCTCAACACAAGATAAAAGTGAACTTGATTCAGAATTCTGCGATTAGTTTTTCAGTTTGTATTGAAGATAAATATGGAAATTTTGATGCTTTGAAAACGAGTTTGTCAAAAAAATTCAAGATTTCATACAATGAAAATGTATCGCTTTACACAGTTAGACATTTTGATGAAGAAGCGAAAAACATCGTAGAAAATAACAAAACGATTTTGTTGAAACAAATTTCTAGAGGAACTTTACAGGTTGTGACGAAGGAGTAAATTTTTAGTGTTCAGTGTTCAGTCACAGTTTTCAGTAAAAATTATACTACTTTTGAAAATTGTGAGTTATAGTATTTATGGGCAATAAGTGGTTTTTATGGATTAGTTTGTTTTTTGTTTCGGGCATTTTGGCTCAAGAAACACAAACACCTTATAAATCAAAGAAAATTGTTGCTTCAAAAGACACAATTTCTATAGAAAAAGTCAGCATTAATAAAGCTTTCTTTAAAGTTTTAGATAAAAATGGAATCGAAGTTGACTCAACTTCTTATAACGTTGATTTTAAATCTGGAAAAATAATTTTCAAAGAATATTTTACTTCAAAAGACACTTTAGAAGTCAAATATTTAACTTTTCCTGATTTTTTGACCAAAACGTATTCTATTTATGATGAAGACAAAGTTGTTTCTAATAAAGCTGGCCAACTTTTTACCATAAAAAACCCAAACAAGAGCACTTTCAAACCATTTGATGGTTTAAACACAAACGGAAGTATTACAAGAGGCGTTACTATTGGAAACAATCAAAACACAGTTGTAAATTCAAATCTTGATCTTCAAATTACAGGAAAATTATCCGACAAAGTCAGTTTACGTGCTTCTATTCAAGACAGTAATATTCCATTGCAAGATGGTGGTTATTCGCAAAAATTAGATGAATTTGACCAAATTTTCATTGAATTATTTTCAGACAAATGGAACATTCGAGCCGGAGATTTGTTTTTAGAAAACCGAAAAGCTTCGTTCTTAAATTTTAATAAAAAAGTACAAGGAATTTCGTCACGTTTTTCTTTTGGTTCTGACGAAAACAAAACCGATATTTTTGCTTCTGCTGCTTTGGTTCGTGGACAATATGCTCGAAGTCAATTTACAGGTCAAGAAGGAAATCAAGGGCCTTATAAATTGCGAGGAAATAATGGTGAATTATATGTTTTAGTAATTTCGGGTTCTGAACGTGTTTTTGTGAACGGAATCTTATTAACTCGTGGAGAAAACAACGATTACATCATAGATTACAATGCTGGTGAAGTAATTTTTACGTCTTTATTTCCGATAACTTCTGAAATGCGAATCAATGTCGAATATCAATATACTGATAGAAATTACACTCGATTTGTAACTTATACTGGTGCAGCACATGAAACCGAAAAATGGAATATTGGTGGTTTTTTATATTCTGAAAATGATGTGAAAAATCAGCCATTACAACAAAATTTATCCGAAGATCAAATTGCAGTTTTGCAAAATGCTGGTGATGACTTGTCTTTGATGAATGCACCTTCAGCATATTTAGACAGTTATTCAGAAAATAAAGTTTTGTATAAAAAAGTTCTTATTTCTGGTATTGAAGTTTTTGAATATTCTAACAATCCTGAGGACGAATTGTATAATGTTCGTTTTAGTTTGGTTGGAACTAATGAAGGAAATTACGTTTTAGCCAACAACCAAGCTATTGGGAAAATTTATGAATACATTGAACCCATTGCAGGAATTCCTCAAGGAAATTATGAACCTATTGTTCGATTAATTGCGCCTACAAAAATTCAGATTGCAACAATTTTAGGTGGTTATAATCCTTCTGAAAAAACAAAAGTTGATTTCGAAATTGGTGTAAGTAATAATGACTTGAACTTGTATTCTGATTTAGATGATAAAAACAATAATGGAATTGCTGGAAAAATAAATGCAAAACAACGTTTGTTATCTGAAAAAACTACCATTAATGCTTTTGCAGATTTTCAATTCATTCAACAAGATTTTAAAACGATTGAACGTTTATTTACCATAGAATTTAATCGTGATTGGAATTTAACAACACCTTTAGGTAATCAAAGTTTATTGATTTCAGGTTTTGATTTTAATTTCAATAAAAATGGTTTTGCCAAATATCAATTGGAGAAATTAGATTTTTCAGAAAATTTTTCAGGCACAAGACATAGTGTTTTCGGAAATTATAAACACAAAAACACCTCTATTTTCAACCAAAGTAGTGTTATGAAAAGCGATGGAAGTTATTCTAACACCAAATTCATTCGAAATCAAACCAAAGCAAAATACAATTTCAAGAAAAACTGGGTTGGAGGAAGTTTTAATTTTGAAGATAATTCAGAAAAATTAGTTGAAACGAATCAATTTTCGGCTTTAAGTCAAAAATTTTCAGAATATGGAGCTTTTGTTGGTCGTGGTGATTCTACTAAAGTCTTTGTGGAATTAGGTTATTTGCAACGAAAAAATGACAGTTTACAAAACGGAATTATTCAACGAGTAAATCATTCTAATTCGTATTATTTAAATTCACAATTGATAAAAACAGAAAAAAGTAACTTGAGTGTTTTTGTAAAATATCGTACATTAAAGTATGAAGATATTACCAAAAAAGATGAACCTTCCTTAAACTCAAGAATTATTTATAATGATCGGTTTTTTGACCAATTGATGCAAGTATCTACAACTTATGAAAACTCATCTGGAACAATTGCCCAACAAGAATTTACGTATTTAGAAGTTGAATCAGGACAAGGAGTTTATACTTGGAATGATTACAATAACAACGGAATTCAGGAACTACAAGAATTTGAAATTGCTCCATTTGCCGATTTAGCGAAATATGTTCGTGTTTTTTTACCTAATCAGGTTTTTGTACGAACCCATCAAAACAAGTTTTCACAATCGCTGACTTTCAATTTAAATCAATGGCAAAATAAAACTGGTTTTTTAAAATTTATGTCACGATTTTATAATCAAACTTCCTTTTTAATTGATAGAAAAATAATAAGAAATGAAGATAACTTTGATTTGAATCCTTTTTCAAATTCAGATGAAAATTTAATTGGATTAAATAACAGTTTCCGAAATAGTTTGTTTTTCAATAGAGGGAAACAGCGACATTCAATCACTTACAATTTCTTAACGAATGATTCTAAAAACCTTTTATCTGTTGGTTCTGTTGAAAATAAAGCTAAATCACATCAATTGCAATACCAACATTTAGTGCATAAAACGTGGTTATTTACTTTATTAGGAAAAACCATATTTAGTGAAGCTTTTTCAGAGAATTATCCAAGTCGCAATTTCCAAATTGAAGGGTTTCAAGCATTTCCAAAAGTTTCTTATTTGTTTTCAAAAAATGCGAGTTGGGATGTTTTTTATGAATTTCAAAACAAAGAAAATCAAATTGGAAATTCAGAAAGTTTGAAGCAAAATAGATTTGGAACTTCATTTACTCTAAATAGCGAAAAAGGCTTTAGCGTTAATGGTGAATTTTCACACTACAACAATTCTTTTGAAGGGAATGCTTTGTCTGCTGTAGGTTTTCAATTGTTAGAAGGGTTGCAAGTAGGTAAAAATCAAACTTGGCGTTTATTGTTGCAGAAAAATCTAACCAGTTATTTAGACATAAATGTAAATTATCAAGGTCGAAAAAGTGAAACATCCAAAACAATTCATACAGGAAATGTGCAGTTAAGAGCTTTTTTCTAATTGCTTAAAATTATGTTAAAATCTAGTAAACAAAGCCTTATTTAAACTTATACAAATATTTTTATATACATTTACTTTTTTAAAAAAATTACGATGCGTTTAAGTTTAATTATTGCCTTTATTTTTACTAACTTCATGTTTGGTCAACTTAGTAACAAGCATTGGCTTCCCCCTTTACATTCTAGAGATGTATCAGTAGTCAATGATCATTATTTATATCTTTCTACTCCAAACCCAACTCCTTTTGCTGTATCTGTAAAAAGAGGTGATGGGACAGTTTTTCCTGGCTCACCCTTTACAATTTCACAAGGAAATTCACAAACTATAAATATTGGTAATGGACAACCTTCTGTAATGTTCTTAAATCAAAACGATGTTAATGTTGTAAAAAGTGATAAAGGGTTGGTTTTAGAAGCTACCAAAGATTTTTATGCCACCTTTAAAGTTCGTTCTGGAAGTCATGCCGAAGTTTTAGTGGCAAAAGGTATTCCAGGTATTGGTACAAATTTTAGAGTAGGAAGTATACCACAAGGAGGAAACGGTGGAGCAAGAAATTTTGTTTCAAGTTTTATGGCAACAGAAGACAATACAACTGTTGATGTTTCTGATTATAATACCAACGTTGTTTTTACATCAGGTTCAGGAGACATTACTCTAGATTCTCAAAGTTTTGTTTTGAATAAAGGAGAATCTGTAGTGCTTTCAGGTTATACAGATTTTACCGCTAATTATGATGGTTTTATTGGAGCTTTAATTTCTTCAGACAAACCAATAGCTGTAAGTACAGGAAATGCACTTGGTGGAACTTTACTCTCAACTGATGGTCAAGATTTTAACTTAGACCAAATTGTATCCTATGACCAAGTGGGATCAGAATACATTGTGGTAAGAGGAAATGGTGGTGACGATTCAGAATTCCCTATTGTTATAGCAACTCAAGATAATACGGAAATTTTTATAAATGGAAGTGCGACACCATTTGCTACAATAAATTCGGGAGGTTATTTGATTGTTCCTCCTACTTTTTATCAAGGAACAAATCACAAAAACATGTATATTACAAGTAGTAAGCCTATCTATTTATACCAAGTTTTAGCAGGTGCAAATTGGGCTGCAACTACAGGAATGAATTTTATTCCTCCTTTAAGTTGTTTCTTTCAAAAAAGTGTTGATTTAGTTCCAAGTATTAATTCTATTGGTAATAATTCTTCTTACATTGCTGATATTATTGCTTTAACGTATGCAACCGCAACAGTTACAGTAAACGGGAACACAATTGCGACAAGTACTTCTGAAGCAGTTTTAGGAACAACAGATTGGGTTACATATCGAATTCCTAATTATACCGGAAATGTAGTGGTAGAATCTACTGGTCCCTTAGCAGTTGGTGTTTTTGGTGCTAGTGGTGCTGCAGGATATGGTGGCTATTATTCAGGTTTTGGTAGTGAACCGAGAGATACTAATGTAACTATATGTTCTAGTGGCACAACAGATCTTTTAGACGCAATTGATGGAAATCCTGAAACAGGAGGTGTATGGACTCCTGCTTTGGCAAGTGGGACAGATTTTTTTGATCCAAATGTTGATTTACCTGGAACTTATAATTATTCTTATACAGCAACTTGTGCGAATATTAGTGTTGATATAACCGTAGCAATCCAACAAGCTCATAATGCTGGAACAAATAATACAATTGCCGCTTGTACTTCAGACCCAAATATTGATTTATTTACTTTATTAGGTACTAACGCGACTACAGGTGGAACTTGGTCTCCAGTAATGGCAAGTGGAACTGGTGTCTATAACCCAAGTATAGATGCAGGTGGTGTTTATACTTATACAATTGCTGGAAATGGCATTTGTGATGATATTTCCTCAACAATAACTGTAACTAAAAATGTTTCCCCAGCTATTACGGCTATTACAGCTTATGAAATTTGTGATAACAATTTAGATGGTAGTGATACAAATGGTTTTGTAACTTTTAATTTAGCTACAAAAAATGCTGAAATTTTAAATGGACAATCTGGAATAACAGTTACATATCATATCAATCAAAATGATGCAGATAATAATGTTAGTCCTCAAAACAATTACTATTCAACTACTCAATTAGTATATGTTAGACTAACAAATAACATTACAAATTGTTATACAACAACCTCTTTTAATTTGGTGGTTAATCCTTTACCTGTTGTAACAAACAATGTGAATTTGAAACAATGTGATACGGATACAGATGCAATTACTGATTTTAATTTAACTAAAGCAGATATATTAATTTCAAACGATACTTCTTTAAGTTTTAGTTATTTTACAACTCCTTCAAATGCTCAAAATAACACTTCACCTATTACAAATGTTACAAATTATACTTCAGCAAACAATGGAGCTATTTGGACTAGAGTAACGAATTCAAACGGGTGTTTTAGAGTTGTAAAAGTAAATTTATTAGTTTCAACTACAACTCCTGTAAACAATTTTGAAATAAATGAATGTGATAATTATATAGATGCTAATGATCCTTCTAATGATGGATTTGATTTTTTTAATTTGAATCCAGCAACAACATTTATTTTAAATCAATTTCCTCCAAATCAAAATTTGCAAGTTTCTTATTATGAAAATGAAGCTGATGCAACAGCTGGATTAAATCCAATTAATACGGCTACTGACTACAGAAATACAGTTGCAAATAATCAATTGGTGTGGGTTAGAATTGATAGTGCAATTAACAATGAATGTTTTGGTTTAGGTCAATTTGTATCACTAACTGTAGATCCCATTCCAAACGTTGATTTAGGTTTAGACTTTGTGGTTTGTTTAGATGCAATTACTGGTGCTGGCTCACAAACCATAAACGCAACGCCTATAACTGCTGGAAATTATAGTTATAGTTGGACACCTGCAAACCCAACAACAAATTCATCTGGAGGTCAATCTGCAATTTACACCGTTACACAATCTGGAATTTATAGTGTTGAAGTTACAAATATTGACACTCAATGTAAAAATATGGATAGCGTAGAAGCAACCTTTTCATCTGAACCTGTAAGTGTTAGTGCTGTTTTAATTACACCATTATTTTCACCTGGAACTGCTACAATTGAAGCGCTTCCTGTTGGTGGTTATGGTATTTATGAATATAGTATTGATAATGGAATGAATTGGCAACCAAGTCCTATTTTCGGTGGTTTAACTAACGGAAATTATACTGTTTTAGTTAGAGACATCGAGCAATGTGGTGTACAATTTTCACAATCTATTCAAACGGTTACTTATCCTCCTTATTTTACGCCAAATGGTGATGGTTTTAATGAATATTGGAATATTAACGGTTTGTTACAATCTTATCAAGGTAAAATATTCATTTTTGATAGATATGGAAAGTTTTTAAAAGAAATTAGTCCAAGTGGAAATGGTTGGGATGGAACTTTTAATGGTCAACCACTACCTTCAACTGATTATTGGTTTAAGATAGAATATACAGAAAACGGAAATAGACAAGAATTCAAATCTCATTTCACTTTAAAAAGATAAGCAAAGACTTATAAATAGAGTTATTTCACAAAAAAAGGCAACATTATACAATGTCGCCTTTTTTTGTGAACTTTCTTTTTTACAATTGAATTCAATTTTAATTGGTTTCATGAACCACTAATTCAATTTCGATCATAAATTCTGGCGTGGCTAATTCTTCTACTACGTGCCAAGAACTTGTTGGAAATTTTGTTGTATAAATTTCATTTCTATAAGCTGCAACTTCTAAAAATTCTGGCATATTTGTAGTAAATACTTTCTCTACAACCACATCATCAAAAGTACAGTCATAGTAATCTAGAATTTTTTCTAAATCAGCATAACAGTTTATCATTTGTTGTTCTAAATTCCCAACAGCACTTGGATTCCCCTTATTGTCAACACTTACTGCACCGGATATTTTTATGTTGTTTTTGTTTTTAATTGCATGTAGAGAATTAAATGCGTTTTCAATTTCTGGTCGCAATAAAAAATATTCTGGTGTTTCAGTATTTACGACTTCCTCACTAATAACATTTTTAATTTCGGTTTCATTTGTTTTGTCGCAGCTTGATACTGTTAGTAACAAGATTGCAATTCCTATTTTTAAGATATTTGTTTTCATATTTTCTATAAATTTATTTTATTATTTATGCTGAATTATGTCAAACTTTTCTATTTATCTAAACAATTTTGTTTTTGGCTTATTCTTTTTTTTGATTACTTCTTTATTTTCCAAATCATTAGGGTGTATTTTAGTAACAGATGACTTTACTTTATCCTCTTTGATGTAGATAAGTGAGAATCTTGAAGGTTAAATAGGGCTAAAACATTAGGAACTTTTCCAATAACAAAGGCTTTGTATTCATTGTCAATAAAAATTGTGTTTTCTATTGAAGTTTCTTTAAATTAGAGATTAATAAAGTATAGCTGAAAATAGTTGCTATAATTAATTTTCTTGTGATAATTTAAAAGTTATTTAAACATTCTTTTACGGGTTTGAAATCCATATTCAAATCTTTTTTTGCTAAATCATTTTTATAAACAATAGTCCCTTTTTCTTTAGGTTCTTGTTGGTTTAGCATTAAGTTCATATCCGATATTTTATAAGATTCTGTGCTTAATAGATAATCTTTACCATGAATTCCTGTTCGAGTTGCAGCTTTAAAAATAGCTTTGGCTACATCTTCAACATCTACTAAAGAAAATAGTATGTCATTATCAAAAAGCATTTGCACAAAAGCATCTGGTGCGATTTTATTCTTAATTAAATATTGCAAACCTCCAGAAGTTGAATCTTCGCGATTGGAAAGAGATTTTCCCATTACTCCAACTGGTGAAACCGTTGTGATTTCGAATGGAAGTTTTGGGTTTTTAGAAATAAATTTATCTACCACTTGATTGGCCATGAACTTTGCTTGTGCGTAAGGATGACTTTCTGTTGATGTAAATCGTGTATCGTTTTCATCAAAAGCATCTGTAAAGCTTTTTCCATCAGCAGGAAAAGGAAAATTGGTATTCCAACCTGCAACCGAAGCTATAAAGACAACTTTTTCTAAAATTTTATTTTTACTTATGGCTTCTATAAAATTTTCTGTTCCCTTTATTGTTGGATTAAATAATTGTGTTTCTGCATCTTGAAAATCAAGAATAAAAGGAGTTCCACCATGTACTACAATGTCGCAATCGGAAACAAATTCTTCTAAAGACGCTTTATCCTCAACATTCATTTCACTTATCTGAAGATTATCAGAATGATTAAACTTCATTAAATGTTGGTATTTATTTTCCTTTGAAATATCGGTTGTAGATACTTTTACTTCATAACCATGATCTAAAAATTGTTTAGTGACATAGCTTCCTATAAAGCCTGAGCCACCAATTATGCCTATTTTCTTCATGTTTTCTATTTTTTTATAAAACCTACAACTAAATCATGAGAAACAATTGTAGGTTTTGGAATTAATAATTACTCTTTTGTTACTACAGTTTCATCTGATTGAGTAAGAGTTTCTGGTTTTGACAACATATCAGTAACAATTTCCGAATTATCCCAATACCCATTTTCTTGCACTATTTTTCCATCTATAAAACGAACTGTATTATGAAATGGAATTTCATAGACTTTATTTGTGGATTTTAAAGTTCCTTTCCATAAACCCCAATAATTTACCCAAGTTTCACCATCATCTGTTACAACCATTTCAAATTCATCATCACTCACAACCCATGTAAATAATTTTGCATCGTCTTTGTTTTTTTCAATGGCTTGTGAAAGCGTTATAGCTTTTTGTTTGACAACATTGTTCATTATTTTAGCTGTGTCTGCATAATGATTCGGATAATCTTCCCAGTTTTGAGCTTTGTAATCTTCCATTACTTTTTTATATGTATCAATTTCTGGGGAATTTTGAGTGTAACGCACTTCTTGTTTACAAGCTGCTAAAAGGATTATTGCAAATCCTAAAAAGATAATTTTTTTCATATATTTTGATTTTAATAATAACCTGCAAGATTATATATTTCTTGCAGGTTATTAATTACTAATTATTTTGTTGATGAGTAACTTAAATCTGCTCTAAACATTGAAGTTTTTGTTTCATAACGATTCAATAGTCCAAATAATTCGTTCCATTTTTTTCTCCAATCTTCTCCTAAAAGTTTATTGTTATCAACACCTTTTTGAATATTATCTGCTTCATCTTTAGCTGCTACTATTGCAACATAAAATTCTTCTTCTGTTCCAAAACCACTGTGTAAAATAGAGAAATAAGATTTAGAATTCTTTTTTGAAAACAAACTTTTTACTTCTTTTAATTTTTCTGCAACAGCTTTAGATTGTGATGGTGTAACGTAAAGAAAATAGTATTCTCTAAAATCACCTTCGTTTAATTTTCCATCAGGCATATAAGACAATTCACTTTTGTGAGTTACCATAAAATTTTGATGTTTATCGTAACATTTATCAAATCGTTCAAATAAGTTTATAAATTTTTGTTCACCCATTTTATCTCTCAACGGTTTTAATGCATCTTTGTCCATATCGGCAAAGTTTTTCATTGGGCTTGAATAAACATAAGATCCATCATCGTGTCTCCAAGTATTAAAAGTAAAATCTGGAATATTATATGTTTTACAAGCATCGGCAAATTCTTTTGCTATTTTTTCATATTCAGATTGCATTGCCGGTTTTACATGATCTACATGAATCCAGTACATTTGGTCTTGAGCTTTCAATGTATTTGTAGAAAATAATAGAAATGCTCCAATGGCTAAGATTGAAAGTTTAAAATTTTTCATTGTATATATATTTAATTGGTTACTAATTTTAAACTAAGTAACAGATAATCAATACTAAATGAAAGTGAGTTAGGATGAAATGGTATTATTTCTGTCCGAAGCAGTTAAATTATTTATCGAGCTATTCCAAAATGTTTTTAAATCAATGATTTAATTTTAATAAATTGAATTTTAATAAGAATTAAGCTGATTTTTTAAGTTTAAAATCAAAAATAACGGTTGTTCCATTTTGATTATTTTCACTCATAGTTCCATTTAGTTGTTGGGTAAGAAGCGTGATTAATTGACCGCCAAAACCTGTTCCTTGCGTAATTCCAGATTTTCCAACACCATTATCAGAAACTACTAAATGAAGCATATTGTCTTGTTGTTTTTCCAGTTTTATTATAAGTTTCCCTTTTTGGTTATTTGGAAAAGCATATTTTATAGTATTAGTAATTAATTCATTAATAATTAAACCTAATGGAACTGCAGTATCAATGTCTAAATCAAGATTTTCCATGGCTAATTCTAAAGTCACTTTTTCTTCAGCTCCAAAACTATCGAGAATACTTTCGCTTAAATTCAACACATAATCTTTCATTTCAATGGCGCCAAGATTTGTTCCTTGATATAATTTTTGATGTACAATTCCAATTGAATTTACTCTATTTTGACTTTCTTGCATGGCATCTTTAGTACTTTGATCTTTAACCTGAGAAGATTGTAAGGCTAATAATCCAGAGACAACTTCTAAATTGTTTTTCACTCTATGATGAATTTCTTTTAAGAGTAATTCGTTTTCGGCATTTTTAATAGCCAATAATCTATTTTTCTTTGCTCTACTTTGAAAACTGATATATCCAAAAATTAATAGCATTAAAAGTAAAACTGCTAAACCAATAAATAATTGTTGAATTAATTTTTGTTGTGTAATTTTTGTTTCTTGACTCGCAATGGTTTCTTCTTTTTTTGTCGTTTCATACTTAGTCAATAATTCAGACATTTTAGCATCACTCTCTATTGAAGCGATACTGTCTCGAAGGTTATATGCTTTTTGCTTGTAAGACAAAGCCGTTTTATAATCTTCAAGTTTAGAATAGATTGTACTTAAATGATGATAGTTTTCAACCAAATTAGAAGAATCATTATTAGCTTCTTGAATTCTAACTGTTTCTAATTGATAAGCTAGAGCTTCTTTATAATTCCCTAAAAGTAAATTAACTTCACCTAAGTTGGCAGATACAGCATTAATTGCATTTTGATAGTTTGATGCTTTAGCATATTCCAAACATTTTTGATAATCTTTTAAAGCTAGCTCATATTTTCCTAATCTTTTATAGGCATTTCCTCTGCTATTGCTAATGTCTGATAATGTAGGCAAGCCCAAATTTTGTTCTTTAGCGATTGTTAATGCTCTGTCATAATAATTGAATGATTCTTGAAATTTTAAGGAACTCATTGCTACATTTCCTGCATTAAAATTCACATAGAATTTTTCAGAAGTTAAATTGTTTTTTTCGGCAATAGAGATCGCTTTTTCAGCATATTCTAAAGCTTCATTTAATCTATTTTGAACAGTTAAATCCTCTGAAACTCTTGTCATCGCATCACAAATTCCAGCTTTGTCATCGATAGTTTCCATGAGTTTTAAACCATTCAAATCTCTTTGAAGTGCTTCATCTAATTCACCATTTTTTCGATGAACCCAAGCCATTTTGAAATAAGTTTTAGCTTGTCCTTGTTTATTATTTACTTCAATATATCCTTTTTCAGCTTTTTTAAAAAAAATTGTAGCAGAATCTAATTGTAACAAATTTGCATGCATTCTGCCTTGCATTTCATAAAATTTTGGCAACCATTCTTTATCATTACTTTTTTTGGAAAGCAAAACTCCTTGTTTGGCATAAGCTAATGCTTGTTTCATATCTGATTGAAAAGCAACACCTACAATTTGATTGATAATTTCTAACTTTTTGGAAGGATTGTTTTCTGAGTTTAGTTGTTTGTCTAAACTAATAATTTCATTGTTTTGACCTATCATTAATTGAGAAATAAACATAAAAAAAAGTATAATTGCTCTCATAACATTGGTTTTTATTTGGTTAAACTTTCTGAATATGTAATAATAATTCTTTCTTCATTTCAGAAGTAATTGGAATAGCTTTCTTTGCAATAACTACATGACTAGTCGCTATTTCGTCAATATGTGAAATGTTTACAATAAACGATCGATGAATGCGTAAGAAATTTTGAACAGGAAGCTTTTCATCTAAATCTTTTAAAGTTGAAACAATTAAAAATTCTTTTTCTTTACAGTGAATTTTACAATAATTTCGTTCAGCTTCTATATAAAGAACATTTTTAATAATCACTTTAACCATTTTATCACTACTTCTAATATAAATGCTATCACTTAAAACAAAAGTATCATCTGATGTTATATTAACTTCATCTTCTTTTAAGTGTTGAATGATTAATTCGATAGTGTGTTGTAAGTCTATTTTTTTAAATGGCTTTGAAATAAATGCAAAAGGGTTTGTTAACTTTGCTCTATTAAAATTTGCATCATCTGCATTAGCCGTTAAATAAACAATTGGAATTTTAAATGTCTTTTGGATAGCATGTACAATATCAACACCATCTAAATCTCCTTTTAAGTTTATATCCATTATAATAATGTCAGGTAAATTTTCTTCAATATGCGCAATAACATCTTCACCTCTTGGTAGTGTGCCAGTAACTTGATATCCTAAATTGTTTAATTGCATGGCAATATTAGCTGCAATAATCATTTCGTCTTCTACAATTAAAATTTTATAAGTTTTTTTCATTTGTGATACGAATGTGTTTATTAAACAGAAGGAAATTAATATTCAAAAGCTATAATAAAGCTATGAACTAAGTAATTTAATAGATTTAATCTTACGTTTGAATCATTAAATTTAACGAATTTAATTTACATTTATCGATTAATGCCTAATATTGAGCTATTTAAATAAAATAATATTTTAAACAGGCTCTTTTAAAATTAAAATTAAATGTTGTAATACAAGAATAATTTCTTTGAATTGCCACAATTAACTTAATTACCTTTTTTATCTTTACAAAAAAATAAGACAATGAAGTTATTCTTATTATTACAAAATGTAAGCATAGACGAAAAAGTAAAAAATGCACCAGACAGTAGTTATGAAATAGGTTTATTTATTGGTACCTATTTACCTTTTGTTCTTTTAATAGGACTGGCTTATTTTTTTTATTATACAGCAAAAAAGAGAAAAAATTCTGATAAAAATTAATTAAAAATCATGAGTTACATAAGAATCACAAAACAGTTTAGCTTTGAAACCGGACATGCCTTATATGGTTATGATGGAAAATGTAAAAATGTTCATGGGCATAGTTATAAACTTTCCGTTACTGTAATCGGTAAACCTATTACGGATTCAAGCAATGTTAAATATGGGATGGTTATAGATTTTACAGATCTAAAAAAAATTGTAAGAGAAGAAATAGTAGATGTTTTTGATCATGCAACTGTATTCAATCAAAACACACCTCATGTTGAATTAGCTAAAGAATTAAAGCAGAGAGATCATCATGTAATATTAGTAGACTATCAGCCAACTAGTGAAAATATGGTAATTGATTTTGCTGACAAAATACATAACAGGTTGCCTTCAAATATTAAATTACATTCATTGAGGTTGCAAGAAACAGAATCTTCTTTTGCCGAATGGTTTGCTTCAGATAATTAAAATAATATCAAATTAATATCCATAAAAAAATCCCTAATTCAATTGAGTTAGGG
>NZ_CAXBGY010000005.1:0-190373 GCF_963975515.1 uncultured Flavobacterium sp. | reverse complement strand
AAAAGAATAGAAGAAGTGAATTTATTATCTTAGAAATGTAATATAATTAAATCACGATAAAACATAATAAAACCATCTCGAAAACGAGATGGTTTTTTTTATGTGACTAGTTATATATAGTTATTTTTTAATAAAGATGTTGGTATAGAATTTTTGTCCAGCTTCATTTTCTCTTATTGAGATTCCGAAATGCGTATAATCTCCATCTAAATTAGCTTTATGATTTTCGCTTTTTATCCATGCACGAATAGCAGATTTTGGCGAGCTATAATTAAAAGCAACATTCTCACCAACTTTTAAAGCACCAAGCGCACTGTGCAAGTTTGATTGTCTTTCTGCAAAATTAGCATGTCCAATAATATTAGTTTGAACCATCACTTCTGTATGCCCTGAAGAAATATAAGAAATATGGTTAATTTTTTCCAATTTATTAAATCCAACTGAGTCCCTATATTTATTAATTAAATCTAAAGTTTCATCTTCAACTTCACTGTAATCATAAAACTGAATAACTTCTACCGATTCAATTGAAGCTTCCTCTGGTGAAGAACAAGATGCCATTGTAAATAAAACAGTTGCTACAACTGTTATTATTTTTAAAAAATTTGTGTTCATAGTAGGTTAAGATTTAATAAAATTTAAAAGTTAAGGGCTGACTTTTAAATCATGTTAATATTTGATTTGTTTTGTTTGACTAAATTAGAAAATAAAAACAATCAAAAAACTACTATTAACACATATGCATCAAAACAGTAAAACCTTTACGGTAAAACCTTATTATGGAGCCAATCTTTGAATTTTCCATGACAAATCATCTAAAACAGTATAAATAATTCTATCATGCAGTCGGTTTGGACGACCTTGCCAGAATTCTACTGAAATGGGTTTAACTAAAAAGCCTCCCCAATTTTCTGGCCTTGGTATTTCTTTTCCTTCAAAAGAATTTTCGAGTTCTTTTAATTTGTTCTCTAAAAATTCTCTGTTTGGAATTACATTACTCTGTGGAGAAACTATTGCTCCTAATTTACTTCCGTCTGGTCTTGAGTCAAAGTAATTATCTGAAATTAAGTCTGGTGTTTTTTCAGCAATTCCTTTTATGATAACTTGACGTTCTGCAGCTGGCCAAAAAAAAGATAAACATACATTTGGGTTTTGTAGTACTGCTTTTCCTTTTTCTGAATCGTAATTGGTATAAAAAATAAAACCTTCTTCGTTAAATTTTTTAAGTAGTACTACTCTACTTTTTGGAAATTTATCTAATCCGATTGTGGAAACTGTCATAGCATTAACTTCACTGGCAGAATCCATTGCTTCAACTTCGTGAAACCATTTGTGAAATAAATTGATTGGATCTTCTGGAATTGAATTTTCTAACAATTCACTTTTTTCGTATGATTTTCTGTAGTCTCCTAAATCTTTCATGGTTAACCTAATGTTTGATACTACAAATTTACGAAGAATAAACTTTATAAGTATGCCTAACAAAAGTTAAATAGCCCTGATGGGAATGGCATCCTTTTTTTGAAAAAAAAAGATAGAATGGACAGCAGGAAAATGGTTGCTAGATAAAGCCGAAAGTTTCGCTTCAAAAAAAAAGATTCTGAATCAAGTTCAGAATGACAAAAAACAAAAATGTTTAAAACTCAAAACTTTTTCCGTCATCAGCTAAATGGATGTTCTCAAAAATGGGCTGAGCTTCTTCTTTAAACAACTCAATATTGCCGTAACGAGTCGAATAATGTCCCATGATAAGGTTTTTTACATTCGCTTTTTTTGCAATCTCTGCAGCTTGTTTTGCCGTTGTGTGCATTGTTCTTTCTGCCAAATGCGCTTCTGATTCAAGAAATGTACTTTCATGATACAAAACATCTACATCTTTGATTATGGGTAAAATATCTTCGTTATAAACTGTGTCGCTGCAAAAAGCATAGCTCTTTTCGTAATCGGGTTTAAAAGAAAGTTCAGTATTTGGAATTGTTCTTCCGTCTTCTAGAGTAACATCACCACCGAACTGAATTTTTTGGTAATAACAAGTATCAATATTGTAATTTTCTACAGCTTCAATGTTTAACTTTCGTTTGATATTTTTTTCTTTGAACAAATATCCATTAGTATAAACTCTATGTTTTAGGGGAATCGTTTTGACTAGCACTTTTTCATCTTCAAAAATGACTTCGCTTTCGGTTGAACTTAATTCATGAAAGTATAAATTGTAACCAGTGTAAGAATTGGAAATTTTTAGTTGTAACAGAATAATTTCTTTAATGCCAACTGGTCCGTAGACGTGTAAATCGTTTTCTCTATTTAATAAGGTAAACGTTGAAATCAATCCGATTAATCCATAAAAATGATCACCGTGTAAATGCGAAATGAAGATGTGATTAATTCGTGAAAATTTAATTTTTTGCTTGCGTAACTGTACTTGAGTACCTTCTCCACAATCTATCAAAAAGAGTTGATTTTTTAGTTCTAAAACTTGTGATGTTGGATTAGTAAAAGTTCTTGGTGTAGCAGCGTAGCAGCCTAAAATGTGAATTTTCAATTTATTTTTTGTTTTCTAATTTGCTTAATATAATAATTTGGTATAATGCTAATCCTACAGCAAAAGCTGAAATTAGTATTCTAATATATTCAAAATCTCCAGATTTGAAACCATTTATAATATGCAATGCTAACGAAAGACTAAAAAGCATTAGTAGAAAAGCGTATAAAAATATTTTAGCTTTGTTTGTCATTTTAATGTTTTTTAAAATCCCAAATCGCGTTCAATTTCTTCCATTTCGATTATATCGTGTGCTTCCAAAACTGTTGGGACAACTAATAAATAATCTGGAATTTTATTAAAATCGATATTTTCTGCAACGAAAACTAAAGTTTTTTTCTCTTTTTTATGTTTTTTGGCTAAATCTTTAACTAGTTTAAAATCTTGAATAGTTAGATTTTTATCCATAGTAACATCTAAAATTAGATTTTGTTCTTTATATGTATTGAATTGAGCTGTTAACTTTTCAATAAAATTTAAAAAACTTCCTTGAGTATCTTTAATTATAGATATATGTCCTTTTTGTTCTACTTTCATGTTAAAGTCAGAATTTAGAAATTAGAATTCAGAAATTTCTGAATTATTATATATTATTGTTTAATCTTACTAGCCAAAAGATAAATAACAGCCATTCGAACTGCTACTCCATTTTCAACTTGATTTAATATTACTGACTGACTAGAATCTGCTACATCTGATGAAATCTCAACTCCTCTATTGATTGGTCCAGGATGCATGATTACGATTTCTTTATTTAGTGAATCTAATAACGTTTTATCCAAACCATATTGTTGAGCATATTCGCGTGTTGATGGAAAATAATTTACATCCAAACGTTCGTTTTGAACGCGTAACATATTCGCTACATCACACCACTCTAATGCTTTTCTTAAGTTGGGTTCAACTGTAACACCAAGAGATTCAATGTATTTTGGAATTAATGTATTTGGTCCACAAACCTTAACTTCAGCTCCTTGCATTTGTAAAGCATAAATGTTAGACAAAGCTACTCTTGAGTGTAAAATATCACCAACAATCACTACTTTTTTACCAGCAACTTCACCTAATTTTTCACGAATTGTATAACTGTCTAATAAAGCTTGCGTTGGATGTTCGTGAGCACCGTCTCCAGCATTTATGATACTTGCGTTAACATTATTGGCTAAGAAGTGAGCTGCACCAGGATTACTGTGTCGCATAACAACTAAATCTACTTTCATAGATAAAATGTTGTTTACAGTATCAATTAACGTTTCACCTTTTTTAACCGAAGATTGAGAAGATGAAAAATTAATCACATCTGCAGAAAGTCTTTTTTGAGCTAATTCGAAGGATAATTTGGTTCTTGTACTGTTTTCAAAAAAGATATTAGCAATAGTAATATCTCGTAATGAAGGTACTTTTTTAATAGGACGATTTATGACTTCTTTGAAATGATCTGCCGTTTCAAAAATTAAATCAATATCGTTTTTATTAATGTATTTTATGCCTAGTAAATGATTTACTGATAGTTCTTTCATTTATTTTGTTGTTGTGTGTTGTCTTTTCTCTTTCTTCTTTGTTCTATTTTCGTTCTAAATAAACGGCATCTTCTCCATCGTTTTCTTGCCAATTTACTACTACTTTTTCATTGTTAATCGCATCTACTTGTCTTCCTCTATAATCGGGCTGAATAGGTAAATGACGACTAAAACGTCTGTCAATTAAAGTTAAAAGTTCTATTTCTGCTGGTCGTCCAAAAGATTGAATAGCTGTTAAAGCCGAACGAATACTTCTACCAGTATAAAGTACATCATCAATAAAGACAATTTTTTTATCTTCAACTATAAAATTAATTTCGGTTCTATTGGCTTCAAGCGGTTTTTCGCCTCTTCTAAAGTCATCTCTAAAAAAAGTAATGTCTAAAAAACCAACTTTTAAATCTTTGATTTGGTAATCTTCTTTTAATATTGAAGCTAATCTATTGGCTAAAAATGTACCTCTTGGTTGAATTCCAATAAGGATTGTATTTGAAAAATCGAGATGATTTTCAATTAACTGACAAGCCAAACGATGCAGTATGATATTGACTTCCTTTGCAGTGAGCAATATTTTTTGACCCATAATGTAGTGTTGTGTTTGGTTGGTAAAAATACATAAAATTTTGGATATTCGGATATTGGATGTTCAGAAAATAGATTTCAGATTTTCGGACAATAGATTTTCGGATAATAAACGTTAAAATAGAACGATTTGTTGTCTAATATCTTAAATCTGAAAATCCATTATCTGAAAATCCGAAAATCAAAAAAAAATCTTCTATTTTTGCACCATGGGAAAAAAACGTACAGAAAAAGTAATTTTCGAAAATGTAGAAGTTCTTGATGCAGGTGCAAAAGGAGTTTCGGTAGCAAAAGCACCAGAAGGTCAAGTAATATTTTTACCTAATGTTGTACCAGGTGATGTTGTTGATGTGCAAACTTTAAAAAAGAGAAAAGCTTATTTTGAAGGAAAAGCTATAAAAATTCATAAATATTCTGAACATAGAACTGAACCAGAATGCCAACATTTTGGTGTTTGTGGTGGTTGCAAATGGCAAAACATGAAATACAGCCAACAACTTTTCTATAAAAATCAGGAAGTTTTTAATAATTTGAAACGTATTGGTAAAATTGAATTACCTGAATTCGAAGCAATTTTAGGTTCAGAAAAACAATTTTTCTATAGAAATAAAATGGAATTCGGATTTTCAGATTCACGTTGGATGACCAATGAAGAAATTGAATCTGGAGTTGAATTTGATAATAAAAATGCTCTAGGATTTCATATTCCAAGAATGTGGGATAAGATTTTAGATATTGAAAAATGTCACTTACAAGAAGATCCTTCAAACGCTATTCGTAACGAAGTTAGAAGTTTTGCTAATGCAAACAACATGACTTTTTTCAACCCAAGAAATCATGAAGGTTTATTACGAACTTTAATGATTAGAACAGCTTCAACTGGAGAAATCATGGTTTTGATTCAGTTTTTTGAAGACGATAAAGTAAATCGTGATTTAATGATGAATCATTTGTCTGAAACATTCCCAACAATTACTTCTTTATTATATGTAATTAATAGCAAGCCTAACGATACTATTTACGATCAAGATGTAAAATTATTTAAAGGTCGCGAATATATTTTAGAAGAAATGGAAGGCTTACATTTTAGTATAAATGCTAAATCTTTCTATCAAACGAATTCAGAACAAGCTTATGAATTATATAAAATCACTAGAGAATTTGCTGGTTTAACAGGAAACGAACTAGTTTATGATTTATACACAGGAACAGGTACAATTGCTCAATTCGTTTCAAAAAATGCAAAAAAAGTAATCGGTGTTGAAGCTGTACCAGAAGCAATTTTAGATGCTAAAGCTAATGCTGAACGTAATAATATAACAAATTGTGAGTTCTATGTTGGAGACATGAAAAATGTCTTTAATGATGATTTTATCGCTCAACATGGTCAACCTGATGTTATTATTACTGATCCACCAAGAGATGGAATGCACAAAGATGTTGTAGCTCAAATTCTAAAAATTGCTCCTGAAAAAGTGGTTTATGTAAGTTGTAACAGTGCTACTCAAGCTAGAGATTTAGCTTTGATGGACGAGCAATATAAAGTTACACGAGTTAGACCTGTTGATATGTTTCCACAAACACATCATGTAGAAAATGTTGTACTTTTGGAAAGACGATAATTCAGATAACTTGAATATGAAAAAATATATAATCACATCTCTAATGTTGCTTTTAGCCGTTTCGTTTTGGAATTGCGAAAAAGATGACATTTGTTCGGAAGACACGCCAACAACTCCTAAGCTTATTATTGAGTTTTATGATAATGCCAATCAAACCGAATTAAAAAACGTAACGAATCTTGGGATTGTAGAAACTTCATTAACTGAAGGTTTTGCTTTTAACGCTGTGAGTACAATTACTGTTCCGTTAAGAACAAATCAAGATACAACTACTATTAATTTTGTTTTAAACGGAAGTGATGATGATGCTACAAATGATATTTCTGATGTAATTACTTTTAATTACAGTCGAATTGAAACTTATATTTCTCGTGCTTGTGGTTATAAAACAACCTTTATTTTAAACGATACAGATGGACTTGTAATTCCGACAACTAATTGGATTTCAAGCTTTGAAATAGTTCAACCAAATATTAACAACGAAGATGAAACACATGTCAAAATATATTTTTAGTTTAGTTTGCTTGTGTTTTTCATTGATTGGATTTTCTCAAGTAAAAAATGACACCATAAAAGAAAAATATGGTGTTCGTGTTGGTGTTGACCTACATCGATTAACAAAATCGCTCTATGATAAAGATTATCAAGGACTTGAGTTTATTGGAGATTATAGAATTTCGCAAAAGTTTTATCTTGCTGGAGAATTAGGAAATGAAGAAAGAACTTCAGATGATGACAGATTCAACTTCACTACAAAAGGAACTTATTTTAAGGTAGGATTTGATTACAATTCTTACGAAAATTGGTTGGATATGGAAAACATGATTTTTGTAGGAATGCGTTATGGTGTAAGTACTTTTAATCAAACGTTAAACACCTACTCTATTTATGATTCAACAAATTACTATGGCTTAACAACTCTTGACTCTGGTGAAAAATTTGATGGTTTAAATGCCAGTTGGATAGAGATTGTCGGAGGTTTAAAAGCAGAAGTTTTTAATAATTTATACGTTGGGTTTTCGTTAAGACTTAACTATTTAGTTTCCAACAAAAAACCAGATAATTTCGACAATTTATACATTCCTGGTTTCAATAGAACTTATGATGGAAAATTTGGAACTGGATTCAATTATACGGTTAGTTATATGATTCCTATTTATAAGAAGAATAAGAAGTAGAAAAGAGAATAGACCACTTCATTGAAAGATGAAAGACAATATTTCATTCTTAATTTCTAAATGGTAAGTTTTCTATTTAATCTCTCTTAAATCCTTTAAAAAAATCCATTTCATAAATAACTTTTCTCCTTCATTTGTTTTTACCGTTTGAAATTTTGGTGCTAAAAGTGTTGAAATCACAAAACTAGTTGCTGCAATCCAAAGTCCTTGTAAAACACCAAATGTCATTACTACAAAATAGGAAATGATATAAAAAAATGTAAAACCTAAAAGATTAAATAAAAATGCTTTTGTCTTTTTGCTCATTGTTTTTTAAGGTTAAAAGGTTATATGTTTAATAGGTTAAAAGGCTGTCTAAAAATCTGAAATCTGAAAATCCTTATTCCAAATCGTTTGTTTGAAACTTAGTTCTTTTACTTCCAGCGTACATTTCGTATTTTACAAAACGAGCTTCCAATTTCCCATTAAATAACTTAATTTTTCTTGAAGGTCTTAATCCTACAAACTTCAATCCTTCTAAATTGGCAGTAATTAACCAAGCATTTGTGTTAGAATAGTTGTTCTTTAAAGTATCACCAATTTCTCTATAAAAACGTTCCATTTCAATATTCAAACGTTCTCCATAAGGTGGATTAAAAACCATGTGTAATGGTCCTTCTGTTTGCTTTTCTGTTTCAAAGAAGTTAGCTTCTCTAATTTTTACAAACTCATCTAAATTAGCGTTTTTGATATTATCTTTAGCTTTCATCACAGCACTTGGAGCTTTATCATATCCAGTAATCGTGTAATGAAAATCACGTGTTTTCTTTAATAATGATTCTAAAATTTTATCAAATAACTCACTATCCCAATCGCTCCATTTTTCAAAAGCAAATTCTTTTCTGTTAATATTTGCTGGAATATTACAAGCAATCATAGCAGCTTCAGCCAAAATAGTTCCACTTCCACACATTGGATCAATAAAATGAGAAGTTCCATCCCAACCAGATAACAACAACATTCCTGCTGCTAAAACTTCGTTTATTGGTGCAATATTTGTAGCCGTTTTATAACCTCTACGGTGTAAAGATTCTCCTGAAGTATCTAAAGAAACCGTAACCAAATCTCTATCAATATGTACATGAATTTTAACATCTGGAAAATCTTTGTCAATATCAGGACGAGTTCCTGTTTTATCTCTAAATTGATCCACAATAGCATCTTTTGATTTCAAAGCCACAAATTGACTGTGATTGAAATGATCTGAATGCAAAGTCGTTTCAATAACAAACGTTTGGTGTTCGCTTAAGTATTTACTCCAATCAATACGTTGAATTCCATCGTACAAAGATTTATCATTAAAAGCCTTGAATTCATTAATTGGTTTTAGGACTTTTAAAGCTGTACGCAAAGCTAAATTTGCTTTATACATAAATCCTTTATCACCATAAAAAGTCACGACTCGTGTTCCTACTTTTACGTTTTGAGCACCTAATTGCGTTAATTCTTTTTGTAATAGTTCTTCAAAACCAAATAAGGTTTTGGCAACCATTTTAAAATTTTCTTCCATTTTATGCTGAATTTACTTGTCCTGAATTCATTTCAGGATTTCAGTATCTTTTTATTACTATTGATAGTATTATTAAATTTCAAATCCCAAAAAAATCATAAATCACATACATCACACTTAAATTTGGAATAAGTTCTGCAAAAATACACTAATTTTGCAAGATGAATCCAATGGAAAAAGAATTAATGTCAACAAATACGAATAAAAAAGAAGAAAATTGGTTTGCTTCATGGTTTGACACCAAGTATTACCATATTTTATATAAAGATAGAGATTACAATGAAGCGCAAGTTTTCATGGATAATTTAACCCATTACTTAAATTTACCTGAAGAAGCCAAAATATTAGATTTAGCTTGTGGAAAAGGACGTCATTCCGTTTATTTAAATTCTTTGGGTTATGATGTAACTGGTGCTGATTTATCTGAAAACAGCATTATTGAAGCTTCAAAATCTGAAAATGACAAATTACATTTCAAAGTACACGATATGCGTGATGTTTGTGATAGTAAATATGATGCTATTTTCAATTTATTTACCAGTTTTGGTTATTTTGAAAGTGATGCTGATAATTTAACAACTTTAAAAGCTATAAAACACAGTTTAACCGAATATGGTTTTGCGTGTATTGACTTTATGAATGTTGATTTTGTAATCGAAAATTTAGTTCCAGAAGAAGTAAAAACGGTTGAAAATATTGATTTTCACATTAAAAGATATGTTAAAGACAATCATATTTATAAGGAAATTGATTTTGAAGATAATGGTGAAAAATTTCATTATACAGAAAAAGTTCAAGCTTTACGTTTAGCCGATTTTGAACGTATGATGGAAGAAGCTGAAATATATTTACTAGATATTTTTGGAAATTACAAATTACAACCTTTTTACAAAAACAAGTCAGAACGTTTAATTATGATTTTTAAATAATGAACTATTCTATTTATATATTCCCTTTATTATCAGTTATTTTAGGTTATTTAATTGCTAATTTTATACAACCAAAAAACAAAAAAAACTTAAAGTTACTTTTAGCTTTTAGTGGTGCTTTCTTGTTATCCTTAACTGTAATGCATTTGTTGCCTGAAGTTTATGAAGCAGAAGCTCGCTTACATGAAGGTCACAATCATGAAGGTCATTCTCACGGAACAAGCGTAATTGGAATTTTCATTATGATTGGAATTGTGTTTCAAATTATTTTGGAATATTTTTCAAAAGGTGCTGAACACGGTCATGTTCATGGTCATGATAAAATGAATACAATTCCTTGGTTACTGTTTTTTAGTTTGTGTTTGCACGCTTTATTAGAAGGAATGCCAATTAGCCAACATAACGAATTAGCTTACGGAATTGCGATTCACCACTTCCCCATTGCGATAATTTTGACTTTATTTTTTATTAATGCTGAACTAAATAAAAAAGCAATTCTATTTTTTATGTTGATTTTTGCATTTATGACACCTTTGGGAACATTTATTTCATCTAATTTGAATTTCTTAACTGATTATTACACTCAAATTTCAGGAGTTGTAATTGGTATTTTATTTCATATTTCATCTACAATAATTTTTGAAAGTAGCGAAGGACATAAATTTAATTTGGCTAAATTAATTGCTATTGTTTTAGGAATTACTTTGGCTGTATTTGTATAAAGATTATGAAAAATAATTTAAAATTATTACTTTGTGTTTTCATATTTTGTTCATGTTCTAGGATGACTCTTAAAAATGTTGATCATAGTATTATTTTGAATAATGAATCAACATTTTGTATTGCTAATGGTGAAGATAAAATTGGAACCGTTAGAAATTTAGAAGAGTTTTTAACAGATGAAAACATATATATTGTTCCATTTAAAAATGCTAAAAATGCAATTGAAAATAGAACAGCCGACCCAAACAGTATAATTAATAAAGACATTGAAAAAGCATTTAATATAAAAAATATAAATTCAATATATTCGATAGTACTTGATTATGATTATCAAAAAGATTTTATTGATTTAAAATATAAGCGTTTTAGATATAGTATAGTTGATTTAAATTCAGGAAATCCTATTATTTGGGGATTTTCATATAGTAATGATATGGAAACAACCTCAAAAACATTAAAAATTTTAGCCAAAAAAATTAAAAAACGAATGACTAATTAATATTTCTCTAAACTTTTTAACTTACAGAAATGAATTTTACAAAAACAACTGAACAAGCATCCAAATACGAACATTTAGAAAAAATGTCAGTTTCAGAATTGCTTTCCAATATAAATAACGAAGACAAAACGGTTCCTTTAGCGGTTGAAAAAGCCTTGCCACAAATTGAAAAATTAGTCGAAAAAGTGGTTGCTAACATGAAACAAGGTGGTCGCTTATTCTATATTGGTGCAGGAACTTCTGGACGATTGGGAATTTTAGATGCGTCTGAATGTCCTCCAACATTTGGAGTTCCATTTGATATGGTAATCGGATTAATTGCTGGAAGTGATGTAGCCATCAGAAGAGCTGTTGAAAACGCCGAAGATGATACAGAACAAGCCTGGAATGATCTAAACGAATGCATGATTACTGATAAAGATGTTGTAGTCGGAATTGCAGCTTCTGGAACAACTCCATATGTAATTGGTGGTTTAGAAAAATGTAACGAAAACAACATCACAACAGCTTGTATTACTTGTAATGAAGGAAGTCCGCTATCGAAAGTGGCTAAATTCCCTATAGAAGTTATTGTTGGACCAGAATTTGTGACAGGAAGTAGTAGAATGAAAGCAGGAACAGCTCAAAAATTAGTTTTGAATATGATTTCTACTTCAGCTATGATTCAACTAGGAAAAGTCAAAGGAAACAAGATGGTTGATATGCAGCTGAGTAATAATAAACTTGTGGATAGAGGCGTAAAAATGATTATGGCTGAAATTGATGTGGATTATAAATTAGCTTCAATTTTGCTTAAGAAATATGGAAGTGTTAGAAAAGCTGTTGAAAATTTTAAACCTTGAATCAATTAAATGATTAAAAGAAGAATAACAAATCTTAAAATTACTTTTTTTATTGCGATAGCTATTTTGCTTTCTGTTTGTAGTTTTCTTATTTTTCAAAATAAAACTTTTAAATATTGTAATAATGAGAGAGAATTACTTGGCATTAATGATACTTTAAAAGAAATAAATCTAAACTTAAAACAAAATAAAGAAAAACTAATTGAAGATATTGATAATCAATATAATTATGATATTTCTGATAAATTATTAAAATTTAAAATAAAACTTTCCAATGATCAATTTATTGGAATGAGCGTTTTAAGAATGGAAAAATATTTTTATTGTGGTTTTCATACTAAAGTTATATTTATTAATAGAAATAACCAATTACTACTTGAAGAACAACTGATTGAAAAAGAAAAAGTAAAAAACACAATCTATAATTTATTATTAAGTCAAAATTATTATGACAGATTTAATTTATCTTTGGAATGGGAAAGAACATCTTCATTACAAACAATTGAATATGTATTAATTCAGATTAAAGAAGCATATCAACTATATTATCAAACCAAAGCGAAAGAAAAATTTAATAAAAATATTTGTGAGTTAAATGAAGAAGAATTGTCAGAAATAAATCAATTAAGCTATAGTTTAATAATAACCAAAACTTATTTAGATAGAATTCCACCTCCACCTCCACCAATTCGAAAATATTAATAATTATGTCAACAAACAAAAAAATATTAGCAAAAGGAATAAAATATTTATCAGGAGCCTTACCTCTACTATTTATTGGCCCAGTTGTTATAAATAGTGCTTTTAAAAATCAAGAAAACCCATATTACGAAGTCGTCTTAGTAGTTGGAATCCTATTCTGTGGAATAGCCATTTTTTTAATTTTCAAAGGAGTTACTACAATTGTAAAAGGAATATTTGATGGAGATAAGTAATATATATTTGATTAGTGTAAAAAAGCAAATGCTTTATTACAAAACGGTTGCAGAAAAAGCAATGGATCAATTAGAAGAAGAGCAACTTTTTGTTTCGGTTAACGAAGATACTAATTCAATTGCAACTATAGTAAAACACATGGCTGGAAATATGCTTTCTCGCTGGACAGATTTTTTTACTACTGACGGAGAAAAAGAATGGAGAAATCGTGATAGTGAATTTGAAAACACGATTAATTCAAAAGAAGATTTATTAAACATTTGGAATAAAGGTTGGGAATGTTTTTTCAAAGCAATTGAAGATTTGAAACCCGAACAACTTTCGCAAATAATATATATCAGAAATGAAGGTCAAACTGCTCTAGATGCAATTAACAGACAATTAGCTCATTATCCATATCATATTGGGCAAATCGTTTTTTATGCTAAAATGCTAAAAAAAGAGGAATGGACAAGCTTAACTATTCCAAAAAATAAATCTATTAGTTATAATGCTGAAAAATTTGCTCAAGAAAAAAGTAACAAGCATTTTACAGACGATGAGTTGAAAAAATTACAATAAAAAAGATATTCAGATTTTCTGATTTTAGATTTTCAGAAATAAAAAAACAATTATGAAATACAATTTACAATTCACATTATACAGTTTACTTTTTCTTCTTCTTACGTCTTGTTACAATCAAGAGCGTAATTGCAAAGATTTTAAAACAGGTAAATTCAAATCGGAAATAGAAGTTGATGGAAAAAAATTAGTTTCTACTTTTGAACGAAATGATTCCATACAAATAGAAACTTTTGAAGGTATAACTGACTCTTATGAAATACGATGGACAAACGACTGTGAGTACATTATTAAAAATAGTAAGCCTAAAAATATGGCAGAAAAAAAAGCACTTCAAGTAAAAATATTGACTACTTCAAAAAAATCATATACTTTTGAATACAATTTCGTGGGTGAAGCTATAAAACAAAAAGGAATCGTTTACAAATTAGATTAAATCAATACTAACTTAAACTAAAATTAATGGAAGTTTTTTTAAATCCTGATGCATGGATTGCATTATTAACCTTAACTTTTTTAGAAATCATATTAGGAATAGATAATATTATTTTTATCTCAATTGTAACAGGAAAATTACCAGAAGAAAAAAGAAAAAAAGCCACACAAATTGGTTTGTTTTTGGCAATGTTTCTACGAATTGCACTTTTATTTGGTATAACTTTATTAATTGCCATGAAAGCTCCTTGGTTTAGCTTTGACTTTGGATGGTTCTCTGCTGAAATAACCGGTCAAGCATTAATATTATTACTTGGTGGATTATTTTTAATTTATAAAAGTACCAAAGAAATTCATGAAAAGGTAGATCATAAAGGTGAAGAAGAAGAAGAATTAAAAACTTCTGGTTCTGCAACATTTAGCAGTGTTATTACTCAAATTTTAATGATTGACTTAATATTTTCTGTTGACAGTATTTTAACTGCAGTTGGAATGACAAATGGTCTTGAAGGTGCTTTAATTATTATGATTACAGCTGTTGTTATTTCAGTTGGAGTAATGATGCTTTTTGCAGTTCCTGTTGGGAATTTTGTCAATAAAAACCCATCTATTCAAATTTTAGGATTAGCATTCTTAATCTTAATTGGTTTTATGTTAATTACTGAAAGTATGCACTTATCAAACGCTGAATTAGCTGGTCAACATGTTGGTGCAGTTCCAAAAGGATATTTATATTTTGCAATTGCTTTCTCATTAGCAGTTGAGTTTATAAATATGAATATGAGAAAGAAAAAATAAAACAAAAAAAAGCTTCTCGTAATTGAGAAGCTTTTTTTTATTTTTAGTTATTGTTATTTTAGTGAACAGTATTAGAACTTGCCACAACTTTAAATAAATTACTTAAAACTAAATTGAGTTCTTTTTTAGTAGTATTGTTTGAGCCACGCCATCTACCAATGATTACTCCATTTTTATCTATTAGAATTTTTTGTGGAATTGAATAAACAAAATAATTTTCTAATAAAGGTACTTCATTTGAAATTAAAGGAATATTTTTAAACACCTCAATTTTTTGTACTTCAATTGACTTTCTTAAAACCTCCATATTATCATCAATAGCAACATTTATTACCTCTAACCCATTTTGATTGTATTTTTGAAAAACTTCTTTTAAATAAACATTCTCATCAATACAAGACTGTGAAGTAGTATTTCCAAAAGTTAATAAGACATATTTATTATTCTTAAATGAAGCTAAACTCAAAGTTGTATTTCTAATATCTTTAACAACAAAATCAGGAGCATCACTACCAATATTGCTGTTTTTAAAATTAACTAATTGTTCTTTTAATTGCAGACCTTTTGAACTATTTTGTAGGTTAAATGCTAATGCATTATATAATGCATTAAAAGCTTCATATTTATCAGTTGCTTCACGTTTTGTTACTTTATAGTGTAAGACATCTAAAGATATTTGATTAGAAGGAAATTGTCTTATAAAACCAAATTCATTATCTAATTCTTTATCAGCATTTCTGTCAGAAAGAATTTCAAGTTCTTCAATTTTTTTTAATAAATTATTTTTAATAACAGTATCTGAAGTATAACTTATTTTTTCATAAATAACTTTATAAATTGACGCCAAAGAATCACGTGTTTTAAAAGTTGGTTTATGAACTTCATTTAATTTATTAATTATCTCCTTTTGTAATTTAGCATCTTGTGCATTTATAGTTAAAGTGCTAAAAAAAGTAATAATAAAAAAAACAATACATTTAAGTTTTAGATCTTTCATGATATTTAGATTTAAAAAATTGTACTTAATTGTGAGTAAAATTAATTAATTTAAAAACATTAACACCCAATAAGACAATGAATTACATGTCATTTATTAACATTTTAAGCATGCTTTATTAACAATTCAATGTCCCTTTAATCAAGTGATAGTGTAATTTGACCATCATCTTCTAAATCAGTTTTTATATCTTCAGAAACGTTATTTTCATCTTCAACTTCAATTTCTTCAGGGATTTCTGGCTCTGGTTCTTCGTAAGGTAAAGATTCTAAAAGATTGATTTGCTTAATTTTATCAGTCGTCAATTGGTTTCCTTGAGCTTTAATACCTTTTAAAGCAATAAAGTCTTCGATATTAACTTGTAAAGTTTCTTTTTGTTCTCCTTTTACTTTTGCAAAAACAACCTCAGCCATTGGCTTCCAATCTGTTGAAACAATTTCTAATTGTGATTTTTCGTGTTCTGAAATGAATATTTCTTCCTTATTTTCATTTTCAACTAAGAAACGTTTTATGTAATAACGCTCTTTTTCACCATCATAATAAATAGCAGAAATTGGTTTGTTTGGATTCCATTTTTCCATTACAATCATATCTGAATCAAAATGCGTTGTTAATTCTGGAATTATAGTTTTTAATTTACCTGATTGATTAATAATTAACAATCTATCATTTGGTCTAAATTCACCTAACAACTCACCTCTTCCGTCAACGTTTAATCTTTGAACCGTATCGTCAAACCAGACTTTTCTTGGTCTAAGTGTTGAAATTCCTTTCTCTTTTAATTCAATTTTTTTAATTGGATATTTGGTAACAGTATTTCCTTTTGAACTTCTTCCTTTGATTAAAATATCTGTAAAGTCTAAATCCCATTTCAGTTTTTTAACACTACCTACTTGGCGTAAAAGTATCGTAATTGTTTCTGCTTCACCATTTGGATTAGCAGAAAAATATAAAATTTGTGAACCTGGTTTTTCTTGTGATAAATGATATTCTTTATCACGAGTTATACTCGAAACATTGAATCGCTTAACAAAAGAAGCACCGTTTTTTCCGTCACGATAAATTACATTGTAAATCGTACGTTTATCATTTTTATCAAAAATAGCAATATGAATAATGTCTTTTCCAATAAACTTCTTGTCATCAACTTTGGTAATCACCATTCGGCCATCACGCAAAAACACAATAACATCATCAATATCGGAACAATCAGCTACATATTCGTCTTTCTTTAAACCTGTTCCTAAAAAACCTTCTTCCTTATTCACGTAAAGTTTTGTATTTCTTAAAACCACTTTTGTAGCTTCAATATTTTCAAAACTTCTTAGTTCTGTTTGACGTTCTTTACCTTTACCATATTTATCTTTCAACATTTGGAAAAAAGCTATTGTATAGTCAATTATAGTATCTAAATCATGCTTAACGCGTTCCATTTCAGCTTCTAACTTCGAAATAACGTCATCAGCTTTATCAGAATCAAAACGTGTGATACGAATCATTGGAATTTGCGTTAATTTCTGCAAATCATCATCATTAATTTCTCTAACGAAATCTTTTTTGAAAGGCTCAAAACTCTTATATAAGTATTCATTTAAAGTTTCTCTATCTGAATACAATTTGAAATCAATATACATTTCTTCACGAATGAAGATTTTTTCTAAAGTAGAGAAATGCCATTTATTCTCCAATTCGTCTAACTGAATTTCTAATTCGCGTTTAAGCAATTGAACTGTTCTGTTAGTAGAAATTTTCAACATTTCAGAAACTCCAATAAACATTGGCTTATTATCTCCAATAACACATCCTAAAGGAGCAATTGAAGATTCACATGCTGTAAAAGCATACAAAGCATCAATCATTTTATCTGGTGAAATTCCTGGAGTTAAGTGGATTAAAATTTCAACCTCAGCAGCTGTATTATCTTCAATCTTCTTAACTTTTATTTTTCCTTTATCATTTGCTTTCAAGATACTATCAATCAAAGTCGAAGTATTTGTAGAAAACGGAATTTGAGTAATGACTAAGGTTTGCTTATCTAATTGAGATATTTTGGCACGAACACGCACTCTTCCTCCACGAAGTCCATCGTTATAATTAGAAACATCAGCAATTCCAGCGGTTGGAAAATCAGGATATAATGTAAAAGGTTTTCCTTTTAATATTTTTATAGACGAATCTATTAATTCCACAAAATTATGAGGTAAAACTTTTGTGGATAAACCTACAGCAATTCCTTCTGCTCCTTGAGCTAAAAGCAAAGGAAACTTAACTGGTAAATTTACAGGCTCAGCTCTACGTCCATCATAAGAAGTTCCCCATTCTGTAATTTTTGGAGAGAATAAAATATCGTGACCTAGTTTAGAAATTCGAGCTTCAATATAACGAGAAGCTGCTGCACTGTCACCTGTAAGGATATTTCCCCAGTTACCTTGCATGTCAATAATCAATTCCTTCTGACCGATTTGCACCATAGCATCACCAATACTTGCATCTCCATGAGGATGATACTGCATAGTGTGCCCAACGATATTCGCTACTTTATTGTAACGACCATCATCTAACTCTTTCATAGAGTGCATAATTCTACGTTGTACAGGTTTAAAACCATCTTCAATGGCTGGAACAGCACGTTCTAGAATTACATACGAAGCATAATCTAAGAACCAATCCTTATACATTCCGGTTACTTTCGTAATCGTTTCTTCCGGATCTTCATTGTTTTCATAGAAATTATGTCCTGATGAAACATGAATATCATCAAAACCTTCCTCATTGTTGGAATTATCCTGATTATCTAAATTTTCGTCTTCGTTTGGAATGATGTTATCTTCTTCTTCGTCTTTCATTTTTATGCTGAATTATTTTCAGTATCTTAATATCTTAATTCAAAAATTACTGCTCACTTAAAACTGAACACTGAACACTAATCTTTTTCAATCACATCCAATTCAACCTTCAAATTGTTTATGATAAACTCTTGTCGGTCTGGTGTATTTTTCCCCATATAGAATTCAAGTAACGTTTCAATTGATGTTGCTTTATCTAACATTACTGGATCTAACCTAATATCTTCCCCAATAAAAAATTTAAACTCATCGGGTGAAATCTCTCCCAAACCTTTAAATCGAGTTATTTCTGGTTTTGGTTTTAACTTTTCAATGGCTGCTTTCTTTTCTTCATCGCTGTAGCAATAAATGGTTTCTTTTTTATTTCTAACTCTGAATAAAGGTGTTTGTAAAATATATAAATGTCCGTCTTTAATCAACTCTGGAAAGAATTGTAAGAAGAACGTAATTAATAACAATCTAATGTGCATTCCATCGACATCGGCATCGGTTGCTATTACAATATTGTTGTAACGCAAATCTTCCATCGATTCTTCGATATTTAAAGCAGCTTGCAATAAATTGAATTCTTCGTTTTCATATACAATCTTTTTTGACATTCCATACGAATTCAAAGGCTTTCCACGTAAACTAAAAACCGCTTGTGTATTTACATCACGACTTTTGGTAATCGAACCCGATGCAGAATCTCCCTCAGTGATAAAAAGTGTACTTTCTAAACTTCTTGGGTTTTTGGCATCCATTAAATGCACTCTACAATCACGTAATTTTTTATTGTGAAGATTCGATTTCTTAGCTCTGTCTTTTGCCAACTTACGAATTCCTGATAATTCTTTACGTTCTCTTTCTGCTTGAAGAATCTTACGTAGTAAAGCATCTGCAACTTCCGGATTTTTATGCAAATAATTATCAAACTTAACTTTGATGAAATCATTAATAAAAGTCCTTACTGTTGGACCGTTTGGACCAATATCTGTTGAACCTAATTTGGTTTTTGTCTGACTTTCAAAAACAGGTTCTTCAACTTTAACTGCAATTGCAGAAACGATTGATTTACGAATATCTGAAGCCTCAAAAGGTTTGTTATAGAATTCTTTTATACTTCGAACAATAGCTTCTCTAAAAGAACTTAAATGTGTTCCTCCTTGTGTAGTGTTTTGTCCGTTTACGAAAGAATGGTATTCTTCTGAATATTGTGATTTACTATGTGTGACAGCAATTTCGATATCTTCACCTTCTAAGTGAATGATTGGATACACCATATCTTCATCAGCTATGTTTTCTTCTAACAAGTCTTTTAGTCCATGTTCAGAAAAATATTTTTCACCATTAAAATAAATAGCTAAACCACGGTTAAGATAACAGTAGTTTTTAAGCATCTTAATGATGTACTCATTACGAAACTTATAATTTTTAAAAATGGCTTCATCGGCTACGAAAGATACTTTTGTACCTTTTCGTTTAGTTGACTCTTGAACATCTTCTTCTAAGATAAGATTTCCTGCAGAAAATTCAGCTGCTTTTTGTTGGTTATCTCTTACGGATTCTACCCTAAAGTAATTCGATAAAGCATTCACGGCTTTTGTTCCGACACCATTTAAACCTACTGATTTTTTAAAGGCTTTGGAATCGTATTTTCCACCCGTATTCATTTTAGAAACTACATCAACTACTTTTCCTAAAGGAATTCCTCGGCCATAATCGCGAACCGTTACCATTTTATCTTTAATGGTTACTTCAATGGTTTTTCCTGCACCCATTACGAATTCATCGATACAGTTGTCAATAACCTCTTTAATCAAGATATAAATACCATCATCTGGAGAAGAACCATCACCTAATTTTCCAATATACATACCTGGACGCATACGAATATGCTCTTTCCAATCGAGTGAACGTATATTGTCTTCGTTATACTGAATTTGATCTGACATAAAGTGTTTGAGAATTTAGGCTAATATACTGTAATTAGTAGAAAATTGAAAGGATTGGAATTAGAAGATATTAAGAATGTTATTCACAATTTTGGATGAGAAGATAGAGAATAGAATAAAGAAAATAGAGAATAGTTTTTTGAAGGGAAATTTTATTATATTTGAAGTATTAACTTACAGATTATTATAAATCAAAAACTTTATTATTTTTTATATATGAATTGTGAGTAATTATAAAAGTAAAAAACACATTTATGATAGAATTTTTTAAAGGTTTATTAGAAGCTTCTCGTGACAGATTAAAAAATCCAATTCTAGGAACATACTCAATATCCTTTATATTATTTAATTGGCGTCCTTTATTATTTTTAATGTTTTCCAAAGCATCTATAGAAGATAAAATAATTGTAACAAACTCATTATATTGCTCATGGGGTGCCCTTTTATGGCCTTTACTTATTACAATTATAATTGCATTTGGAGTTCCATATTTTATGTTATTAGTAGATATAGCACTTGTAAAATCAAAAAAAGATAGAAGACGGATTAGACATGATGAACAAATAATTAGTCTTGATGAACAAATAACAATAGCTACCAAAGAATTTGAAATTCAAAGTAGAAAATCAGGAACCAAAACAATTGAATTATTACAAGATTCTATTTCAAGTTTGGAAATAGAAAAACAAACATTACAAGAATCAATTAATTCTGAACGTGAATTAAACTCGACTGAAGTTAAAAAATTGAATGATGTATTAAAAAATGAAATAGAAAAAAATAACCATTCAAAAAATAATCCAGAAATTTCATTTTCAGAAAAAGCTTTCGAAACATTTAATTATCTACAAAATTCTAATAAATTAGAAGAGTTTTATAATTACTTTGACGGTTTCGCTTTATCTATAAAACTTGATGAAGAAACAATTAAATATTACAAAAATCTAGGCTTATCAAGGCAAGCTGAATTTGGTAGTAAATACACTGAACTAGGATTTGAGGTTTATCAACTTATTTTTGAAACTAACAACTCTAAAGATATAAAAAAAGAAATGTCAAGTTTATTAAACAAATTGAATAATCATGAAATTCAAGTATTAAAAAACCTATCCTCTAATGATAATCTTATTATTAATTTTCAAGAAGGGTTTAGAAAAATAATAATTTCAGAACTACTTGATTCAGGTTTTATTTTTAGAAATGATAAGCAAGAATATAAATTAACTAGAACTGGTGCAGCATTCCGAAATTTAATTGCATTAAATAATATTGATTAAAAACATTACGAATAGTTTATCATTTTTAAAGTATTTAAAACCAAAAAAAACCTGCAATCAAATTACAGGTTTTTCTATTTTCTATTCTCTTTGTTCTATTTTCTATGAACTAAACATTAAAACGGAAATGCATCACATCACCATCTTTAACGATATATTCTTTTCCTTCTACTCTTAGTTTTCCAGCTTCTTTTACTTTAGCTTCTGTTCCAAACGTTGAAAAGTCTTCAAAAGCAATAACTTCTGCACGTATGAATCCTTTTTCAAAATCAGTGTGAATAACTCCAGCAGCTTGTGGCGCTGTATCTCCTACTTGAATTGTCCAAGCTCTTACTTCTTTTACACCAGCTGTAAAGTAGGTTTGTAAGTTTAATAATTTGTAAGCAGCACGAATTAAAACGGCTGAACCTGGTTCAGTCAATCCCATATCTTCTAAAAATACTTGACGTTCTTCGTAACTTTCTAATTCTGTAATATCTGCTTCTGCTCCTACTGAAAGGATAATTACTTCTGCATTTTCGTCTTTTACTAATTCTCTAACTTGTTCTACATATGCATTTCCTTTCACTGCAGATTCTTCATCTACATTACAAACATATAAAACAGGTTTTAAAGTAATTAATTGAAAATCCTCCATTAAAGCTTCTTCATCTGCATTTTGAGGAACAACTGTTCTTGCTGATTTTGCTTGTAACAAGGCTTCTCTGATTCTATCTAGTAAGGCTTTTTCAGTTTGCGCTTCTTTATTTCCAGTTTTGGCTGCACGATTTGTTTTTTCTAAACGTTTTTCAACTGTTTCCAAATCTTTTAATTGCAACTCTATGTCAATCGTTTCTTTATCGCGAATAGGGTTTACATTTCCATCAACGTGAATAATGTTATCGTTATCAAAACAACGTAACACGTGAATAATAGCGTTACATTCTCTAATATTTCCTAAGAATTGATTTCCTAAACCTTCACCTTTACTTGCTCCTTTAACTAAACCTGCAATATCAACGATATCAACGGTTGCCATTTGCACACGTTCTGGTTTAACTAATTCTTCTAGTCTATTAATTCTTGGATCTGGTACGTTTACTACTCCAATATTTGGTTCTATGGTACAAAAAGGAAAGTTTGCACTTTGCGCTTTTGCGTTTGACAAACAATTAAATAAGGTTGACTTTCCTACGTTTGGTAATCCTACAATTCCTGCTTTCATCTTGAAATTTTAAATAAGAGTGCAAATATAGAAAATGTAAAGCTACTTTCTCAAGTTATTTATAATATCTTTTTCGGTTTCGGTTAACAAAACTCCAGTATCAATATCCCAAAATTCGGTTAGAATACTATCCGTTTTATTAAGAAGTGTTTTGTCTTTAAAAATTTCAGCATCTTGATATTTAAAAATATTGGTTCTAAACTCGGTTGTGATTAGATAATTACTGATTTCAAATTTTATCTCTTTTTTATTTTTTTCGGTTATAAATCCAATTTCTTCTTTGGAATTGGCTAAATAATAGTCTTTAGTTTCAACTCTATAAGTAGTTCTAAAATTAGATTTGTAAATTTTTCTATTTTTGAAATCTAATATTTTCGAAGTTTTCTCTGCTCTGTTTTCTGGAAGAAAGGAGGATACTTCTAGAATTATTTTTTTCTTATTATCATATAAAATTGAGTACTCTGACATATAACCCTCAACTGTTGTGTAGGGCTTGACTCTTAAAAGTAAATAATTTTTGTTTTGAGGATAAGTCAATAATTGAAAGTCGTAACGTTTTTTAGCTTTTGAATCCAAAATTTCATCTAAATATTTAAACTGATAATAATTCTCCATCAAGTTATTGAGGTTATAACCTAGTAAATCTTTATCAAATTCGTCAACAAGACCAATGGTTCTATTTTGTTCTACTAAAATATCAGTCTTAATGGTTCTCTTATCACCTAAAATTTGAAAATTTATTAATCCATCATTATAAAAAGCATACTTGTTATCTCTTTTAAAAAATTCTCTTGTATAAACACGTAAGTTAGCCGGAACTGTTATTTTTTTGATTGAATTTTTAATCAGATCTTTTAAAATATCTTGTGGATGTCTGTCAGTTAAAATAACTTCTTGTAGTAATTCAGTTTCTTTTTCGAGTGTTATGATGTTAACTCCATCTTCAATTAATGTATTAGATTTGACTTGGAGTTTTTTGTAAGAAGTATGTGAAATTTCAATTAATGAAGGTCTTGTCAAACTCAATTGAAAAACTCCTTCAGAATTACTAATTAAACCTTGATTTGTTCTAAGAACAGTAATTACTGCATCTTCAATTGGTAAATCTGTATCAGCATCTTTTAAAATTACAGTAATTTCTGCTTGTGAAAAACTCATCACCGAAAAAAATAGAAAAAATAAAAGGCAAATTTTCTTGATATGTTTATCTTGTTTATTCAATTTGCACAGCTTTAAAATTTTCAACAAATTTATTCTAAATTAATAGAATTATAAGGTTTTTCAGCAAAGACTTTTTAACAAGAATTAGCCAAGTAATTAACAATTAAAGTGGTAATTATGTAATCAATTTAAAAAATAGTAAAACACAAACTACTTAATACTAACTAAATTTGTAATGTAATTAATTAAAACTTTAAAATTATGAAAAATGTAATAGTAACTCTATCCTTAATCTTATGTACAAGTTATGGATTTGCTCAAAACAAAAATGTTCAGACAGAAGAGAAAACCACTGTTAGAACTATAAAAGATTCTGATGGTGAGAAAAAAATTGTAAAAAAAGAAGAAACAAAAGAAGTTCAAAATATTGAATTTGAAAAAGATGCTAAAAACACCTTAAACAAAGAGACGAAACAAACACCTGTAGAAGTAACTTCTACTACTGAAGTAAGCGTTGATGGTGTAACGCGCTCTATTGACGTAGATCGTTCTGCTTATTATGAATTAAATGGAAGAAAATTTGAGGTTGCAGTTGACAAAGCTGGATATAACTTAAACAATACTAATGGTGAAAATCTAGGTGTTTTGAGAAAAACTTCGAACAATAATTATATTTATATTGAAAAAAAGAAAGTCTCTGTTGGTTATTTTGACAATGAAGGAAACTTAATTTTAGAAACTTATGATCCTAAAAATGATGTTTTGATTATTAATAAATACATAATGGTTAAATAATAGTATTTAATGTACTTTAAAAAAAAATCCTGAAGCTAACTTCAGGATTTTTTTTTAAAATTTATTCATTATGTAAAAATGCTTGTCTATTTAGTAAGGTTTCATCACTTTCCACGTGTTCATCATCAGGAACACAACAATCAACTGGACAAACAGCTGCACATTGAGGCTCTTCGTGAAAACCTTTACATTCTGTACATTTACCTGGAACAATAAAATACAAATCATCAGAAATTGGTGTTTGAGCAGCATCTGCATCTATTTCTGTTCCATCTGGTAATATTACTTTTCCTGAAAGCTTTGTTCCGTCTTTATATCTCCAATCATCTGCTCCTTCATAAATTGCTGTATTTGGACATTCAGGTTCACAAGCACCACAATTTATACATTCATCTGTTATTATAATCGCCATTTTATATGCTTTAAAAATTATTAAGTCAAGTCGAAAGTCGAAAGCTAAATACTTTAGACATTATGACATTAGACTTTGAACTAATTATCTTATTTTTGCACAAAATTACAATGTTATCTATTTAAAAACAAGTTACAAATGTTACAAATGTCAAAAATTGAAATAAAAAATAGTTTTGTTGAGTTAGGAAATTTTCTAAATCAGTTTGCATTAGAAGGAAATATAAAAAATGAAGCTATAAAAAATAACGCTACTTTTTTTGACGCATTTGTAGATTTGATTCAGTTATCTCAATCACATAATGGTTGGTTTACACCAGAACAAGTATATTTTTCTATTCAATCTTGGGCGAAAGCTTTAACCGAAGAAAACCTTACCCAATGGCTTTCAGCTTATGAATTAAAAGAAACTGAACCAAAAAACATTGGATTAATTTTAGCTGGAAATATTCCTTTAGTTGGTTTTCATGATTTTTTAACGGTTTTAATTACAGGAAACAATGTCTTAGTTAAAACATCTTCAAACGATCAACATTTAGTCAAGTTTTTAGCAAAATTTTTAATAGCTTTAGATGAAAGGTTTGAGAAAAAAATAACATTTGTTGAAGGTAAATTAGAAGGTTTTGATGCTATAATTGCAACAGGAAGTAATAATACATCACGTTATTTTGATTATTATTTTAAAAAAGTTCCAAATATTATCAGAAAAAACAGAAATTCAGTTGCCATCTTAACAGGTGATGAGTCAAAAGAAGATTTAACTAATTTAGGTGAAGATATTTTTAGATATTTTGGGCTAGGATGTAGAAATGTTTCTAAATTATTTGTGCCAAAAGGATATAATTTCAAAGCTTTTTTTGAAGCAATTTTTGAATATAAAGATGTTATTTTTTATGAAAAATATGCCAATAATTACGATTACAACAAAGCCGTTTTTCTAATGAGCTTGTACAAATTATTAGATAATGAATTCTTGACTTTAAAAGAAGATTCAAGTTACTCCTCACCTATTTCAAGTGTTTTTTATGAATTTTATGATGATTTAGATGAAGTTAAATCTCGATTAAAATTAGATGAAGAAAAAATTCAGTGCATTGTTTCAAATAATATAGTTGAGAATAGTATTTCCTTTGGTCAAACCCAAAAACCAATGCTTTGGGATTATGCTGATAATATTGATACTATTGAGTTTATAAAAAGTTTATAAAAAAGAAAAGAGCCTCCTTTCGGAAAGCTCTTCTCTAACAAAAAACAAATCTAAATTAAAATTATGCTTTAGGTGTAACCACTGAATCAATTACGTGAATTACCCCATTTGATTGGTTAACATCAGAAATTGTAACTTTTGCAGAAGCACCATTTTCGTCTGTTAAATAAATATCTTTTCCTTTCATCCAAGCAATTAAAGTTCCACCACTAACTGTTGTTAAAGTAGCTTTTCCATCTCCTTTTTTAATGGAAGCCATTAAGTCTTTAGCATTCATTTTTCCAGCAACTACGTGGTAGGTTAACACAGTTTGCAACAATTTCTTGTTTTCTGGTTTTAATAAAGCTTCTACTGTTCCTGCTGGCAATTTATCAAACGCAGCATTTGTTGGGGCAAAAACGGTGAATGGTCCTTCTGACATTAAAGTTTCAACTAAATCGGCTGCTTTTACGGCTGCTACCAAAGTTGTATGATCTTTTGAGTTAACTGCATTTTCAACAATGTTTTTTGAAGGATACATTGGAGCACCTCCTACAGTTACTGTTTTTTCTTTTTGAGCAAAAGCATTTCCTGTCAACATTAAAGTGAATGCAATCATAGCTACTGATAAAATTTTTCTAGTTTTCATAATTCTTTTTTATTAAGTTATAGTGATATTTACGGCAGAAGTCTATTTTTGGATTTAAAAAAGTTTATATTTTTCTAGATTTAACACTTTCAATTGAAAAAAAAAATTGTTTTAAAGCACAACTACAACGTTATTGTTAATAACACAAGGGTATTATTGCTAAATTATTACCCTCATTTTATTCTCAATTTCCGAAATTTGCCTCATACAATTAACTACTTACACATTTAAAATGAAAAAACACAACTACAGTGCTGGACCATGTATTTTGCCTCAAGAAGTTTTTGAAAAAGCGTCACAAGCCATTTTAAACTTTAATAATTCAGGTTTATCTATATTAGAAATATCACACAGAAGTAAAGATTTTGTAGCCGTAATGGATGAAGCAAGAGCTTTAGTTTTAGAATTATTAGGATTAGATGGCAAAGGCTATCAAGCGTTATTTTTACAAGGAGGTGCAAGTTTAGAATTCTTAAGAGTTCCATATAACCTTATGAAAGTTGATGGAAAAGCAGCTTATTTAGATTCAGGAACTTGGGCAAATGGAGCAATTAAAGAAGCTAAACCATTTGGAGAAACTATTGTAATTGCTTCATCTAAAGAAAGTAATTATACTTTTATTCCTAAAGATTATGCTATACCGACTGATGTAAATTATTTTCATTGTACATCAAACAATACAATCTTTGGCACTCAAATGAAATCATTTCCAGAAACGAATGTTCCAGTGGTTTGTGATATGAGTTCAGATATATTTTCAAGAGTTTTAGATTTTTCAAAATTCGATATCATTTATGCAGGTGCACAAAAAAACATGGGACCTGCTGGAACAACTTTAGTTGTAATCAAAGAAGATGTATTAGGTAAATCTGGAAGAAACATTCCTAACATATTAAACTACGAACAACATATTACTAAAGAAAGTATGTATAATACGCCTCCAGTTTTTGCAGTTTATACATCTTTACTTACCTTGCAATGGTTAAAAAATAAAGGTGGAATTGCGGGAATTGAAAAAGAAAATGAAGCAAAAGCGGCTTTATTGTATGCTGAAATTGATAGAAATCCACTTTTCAATGGTGTTGTAGCTACTGAAGATAGAAGTATTATGAATGCAACTTTTACCTTAAATAATGCAGCACATCAAGAAACTTTTGATACTATGTGGAAAGCTGCAGGTATTTCTGGTATAAACGGACATCGTTCTGTTGGTGGTTATAGAGCTTCAATGTATAATGCTTTACCTATTGAAAGTGTTCAGGTATTAGTAGACGTAATGAAAGAATTAGAGAGAAGTTTAAGTAAAAAATAAATTAATAATCAGCATCGAAAGATGTTGAAATAAATTCAGCATAAAAATGAAAGTATTAGCCAACGACGGAATTTCAAAAAGCGGCATAAAAGCCTTAGAAAAAGCTGGTTTTGAAGTGATTACAACAAAAGTAGCACAAGAACAAGTAGAAAATTATATCAATAGCCATAAAATTGACGTAATTTTAGTAAGAAGTGCTACTAAAGTTAGAAAAGACATCATTGATAATTGTCCAAGTTTAAAAATCATTGGTCGTGGTGGTGTTGGAATGGACAACATTGATGTAGATTATGCACGTAGCAAAGGCTTACATGTAATAAACACTCCGGCTTCTTCATCTGAATCAGTTGCTGAATTAGTTTTTGCTCATTTATTTTCAGGAGTTCGTTTTTTACACGATTCCAATAGAACTATGCCTTTAGAAGGTGATACAAATTTCAACGGACTAAAGAAAGCTTACGGAAATGGAATGGAATTAAGAGGTAAAACTCTTGGTATCATTGGTTTTGGAAGAATTGGTCAAGCTGTAGCTAAAATAGCTTTAGGGTTAGGGATGAAAGTTATCGCAACAGATAAATATGTTGGTGAAGCTGTAATTCGTGTGGACTTCTATAACGGACAATTTATTAATGTAGATATTGTTACAGAACCTTTAGAGGATTTATACAAGCATTCTGATTTTATTACTTTACATGTTCCAGCTCAAGACGGTTATGTAATAGGCAGAGACGAATTAAAAATAATGAAAGAAAATGTTGGAATTATCAATGCAGCACGTGGTGGCGTAATTGATGAAGTTGCTTTAGTAGAAGCTTTAGATGAGGGTAAAGTTTTATTTGCAGGATTAGACGTTTTTGAAAAAGAACCAACGCCAGAAATGAGAATTTTAATGCATCCAAAAATTTCTTTAACACCACATATTGGAGCTGCAACAGACGAAGCACAAGATAGAATTGGCACAGAACTTGCAGAGCAAATAATAAGTCTACTTAAAAATAATTAATATTTTTTAAGTATATTTAACATATTTTAACTTTAAAAATAACATATTTATGTCAGGAATTTTAGATTTATTAAATAGTGATTTAGGGAAACAACTTGTTAGTAACATTTCAGAAAAAACAGGAATTAACCCTACTCAAGCTAGTGATGTAGTTTCATCAAGTATTCCAGTTTTATTAGGACAAATGCAAAACAATGTACTTTCGGGAGAAGGTGCAAGTGGTTTGTTAAGTGCGTTAACAAGTGGCAAACATGATGGAAGTATACTAGATAATCTAGGAGGATTTTTAAATGGCGGTGATTTTTCTGACGGAGATAGAATTCTTAGCCATGTTACTGGAAACAAACAAGACACAATGGTTCAAGGTTTAAGTGCAAAAACTGGAGTAGATTCTAGTATTATATCTAAAATATTACCAATGCTTGCTCCTATCATAATGGGATATTTAGGAAAGCAAACAAAAAATAGCGGTGTATCTACAACTCCAGATTTAGGAGGCCTTTTAGGAGGATTACTTGGAGGAGGAAATAACTCTTCTAGTGGAAGTTCACTAGGAGGTTCTTTATTAACTTCTGTTTTAGATCAAAATGGTGATGGAAAACTTGATGTTAGTGATGCAATGTCTGCAATTAGTGGAAGTGGAAAGAAAAAAGGTGGATTAGGAGGTCTTCTTGGAGGTCTTTTTGGAAAAAAATAATTCATTAAAAGAAATACTATTCTTAAAGCATCGGCTATGTCGATGCTTTTTTTTATCTTTATACTTTAATTCATAATACTATGAAAACTTATATTTCAATATTTGCATTAGTATTTATTATGCTTTTTAGTTGTACTTCAAGTAAAGAGATTATTAGTAATGATAAACCACTTTTAGAAAGTGATACAATTCGTATTGCGAATGATGAAATTGAATATGAAGTATTAATTATTGATGGTGGATTTACAAGTTGGTTTAATTCAAGAGCAAAACCAAGAAATTTTTATACTCAAGATTATCTTGAAGCTAGAAATCATTTTTGGGTTTTAGAATGGAACAGAAGGGCAAATATGCCGACAGTTTATAATTCAAATCTATATGAAATACCTATAAACTATGAAACAAATATAGACTACGGTTTTGAAGTAAACTACATGATATTCAATTACTTAACTTATTTTCAATTAACAAATAAACAACAATTAGGAGGTTTTCCTGCACGATTATAAAAGAATGAACAAACTTAAACAACGCTGGAATGTGACTTCAAACTGGCAATTAATTATAATTTTTATTGTATTTGCAATAACAGGTTCAACAGCAGCCTATCTTTCAAAACCTATTACTAACTATATTGGACTTACAAAGGAATCCGTTTCTTTATGGATTTATTGGCCAATTAGAATAATTATTTTATTTCCCATTTATCAAGTAATGCTTGTATTTATTGGTGCTTTATTTGGTCAATTTAAGTTCTTTTGGGAATTTGAAAAAAAAATGCTTAATAGAATGAAACTAGGCTTTATAGCTGAATTTATAGATAAGAAAATTAAATAAGACATATAATTAAATATGCCTTATAATTTTTTATTGAATTATTCTTTTTCTTCTTTCTTAATAATATATTTATAAACCCAAGTTAAAGTAAACGTTGGAATAAAATCTATAAATGGGAAAGCTTCTTCTATAAAACTAATTACACCAGCAACTTTACCAGTTGTTCCTTTATACATTGCCATCATAATAAATCCTGAAATTGGTGCCCAGAAAATATCCGTAGCTTCAGCAAAAATTGGAACAACGTAAGACAACATACCAACTAAATCAAAGATAATCCCGAGAATTAGCTTCGTTTTTTTATCACTTTTTATTTTGGGTTGAATAATTTCAACTTGTTGATCCGACATTCATTATATATTTAAATTCAATTATAAATATACAATTAAGATGCCAATTATTTTTCTTTATTAATCAATCTATAAAAATCGTCTCTAAATTCTTTTTGATTAAAAACGCCTCCATATTGCAAAGTTGAAGTATAACTACTTTCATCTTTAATTCCTCTACTAGAAACACATAAATGAGTTGCTTCTACTATTATCATTACGTTTTCAGTATCAAGAACTGTTTTTAGTTCATTAAAAATTTGCATAATCATTCGCTCTTGAACTTGCGGTCTTCTAGCGTAATAATCAACAATTCGGTTCAATTTAGATAAACCAATAACTTTTCCTGAAGAAACATAACCCACATGAGCTTTTCCAACAATTGGCAAAAAATGATGCTCACAAGTCGAATTAAAACTAATATTAGCTTCGACTAACATTTTGTCATAGTGATACGAATTGTCAAAAACTGAAATTTTTGGCTTATTTGCCGGATTTAATCCTGAAAAAATCTCTTTAACAAACATTTTTGCAACTCTATGTGGAGTTCCTTTTAAACTATCATCAGTTAAATCTAAACCAAGTTCTTTCATAATGACTTCAAAATGCTCCTCAATTACGGTCATTTTATCTTCATCAGATTTATCAAAGGCATCTGCTCGCAATGGAGTTTCTGCTGATGTCATTTGGTGATTATCACCTACGATTTCAAATAATTCTTTTTCAATAGTAGTATTCATAGCAATTTTTCCCTTCTATTTTAATTTTGATTTGTAATACTTTCTCAATTTTTCGAGTTTAGGTGCAATCACCATTTGACAATAACCTTGTGAACTGTTTTCGTTATAATAATTTTGATGATAATCTTCGGCTACATAGAAAACAACTGCCGAAGAAACTTTTGTTACAATAGGATCATCATATAACTTTTCTTTTTCAATAAGTGTAATATATTCTTCCGCTTCTTTCTTTTGAGCTTCTGAATGATAAAAAATTTCACTTCTATATTGTGTTCCAACATCTGCTCCTTGTCTATTTAAAGTTGTTGGATTGTGTGAACTAAAGAAAATTTCTAATAAATCTTTGTATTGTACCAATTTTGGATCATAAGTAATTTCGATGGCTTCAGCATGACCAGTTGTTCCTGTTCCAATTTCTCTGTAAGATGGATTTTTAATTGTTCCACCAGTGTAACCAGAAACTACTTTTTCTACCCCTTTAATTTCTAAAAAAACGGCTTCTGTACACCAAAAACAACCACCAGCGAAAGTTGCAACTTCTTTTCCTTCTTTAATATTCATTTTAATAGGTTCTTTAAATTCTTTAATTTTACTTACTGTTTGTAACTCATTTGATTTACAAAATCCTAATGATAACAACGAAACTAACAAAAATATTTTCATGATTTATGATTTTTTGTTTAACAAATATACAAAATTATTAAACAGATTATTTATTTTAACTTTAATTTATATAATGATTTACGATAAAACTGTGATTTAGGTTTGTAAAACATAGATTTATATTGCTTTAAAACATTTCAATGGTAATAATATAAATTAAATAGAAAATGATGTAAATAATTTAATTGCAGTATGTTATAAATTTGTAAAGTAAAGAATTAGAAGATTATTATTTTGTTCGATACACAACAAAAAACTAATATTAACTAAAAACTATTTATTATGTTAAGATGGACAATTACATTTCTCGTTATAGCAATTATTGCTGGAGTTTTAGGATTCGGAGGAATTGCAGCAGGTGCAGCAGGTATAGCTAAAGTATTATTTTTTATTTTTATTGTACTATTTATATTATCGCTTATTCGTGGTAGAAAATAGTAAGTAATGAATTATAAACTTTAGAAAATTGTGTAAGTTGATTTCTTATATTGACTTACACAATTATTTTTTCCACTTATTTTTTTTCAAATTAATCGTTATCATACTTTATAAAACACAAAAAATCTTTGTTTCTTTGTACAAATAGTTAAAAATGATAGCAGTTACCCAATTACATAAATATTATGGTGATTTACAGGTTTTAAAAGGCGTAAATCTTCACATAAAATCTGGTGAAATAGTTTCAATTGTTGGTGCTTCTGGTGCCGGAAAAACAACTTTATTACAGCTTTTGGGAACTTTGGATAAACCAACTATGCAAAATGGTTCTTCACTTAGTATTGATGGAACCGATGTTTTAAAATTAAATGATAAAGAATTATCAAAATTTAGAAACCTTAATTTGGGATTTATTTTTCAATTTCATCAGTTATTGCCTGAGTTTTCTGCTTTAGAAAATGTATGTATTCCAGCATTTATTGCTAATAAAAACAAAGCTGAAACCGAAACTGAAGCTAAACGTTTATTAGAATATCTAGGTTTAAAAGACAGAATTCATCACAAACCAAGTGAACTTTCTGGTGGTGAACAGCAAAGAGTTGCTGTGGCAAGAGCTTTAATAAACAAACCAAAGATAATTTTTGCTGATGAACCTTCTGGAAACTTAGACACACAATCTGCTGAAATTTTACACCAATTATTTTTTAAATTGCGTGATGAATTTGGACAAACATTCGTAATCGTAACTCATAACGAAGAATTAGCTGATATGGCTGACAGAAAATTAGTTATGAAAGACGGAAATATTATGATTTAATGCTATTACTTTTAGTTTATTGGTTCATCTTATTTGTTTTTGCTTCTTTATCAGGAATTGCATTCCAAAATACGTTTGGGATTTCTAAAACTAACCCTGCTTTTACAGTATTGTTTGGACTTATTTTTCAAACCTTTTTTTTAAGTCTTTGTGCTTTACTTTTTAGAATAAATAGCGAAGTTTTTATACTAAACTGCATAATTCAACTACTTTTTTTCTTACAATACAAAGTAGAATTTTTAACATTTTTAAAATCATTATTCAAGTCGTTTTCTAAAAAACAATTTTATTTATTTATTGGATTAACAGTTTTAATTGCTTTAAAATCGGCACAATTACCAACCATTTTTGATAATGAAAGCTATTACATTCAAACTATAAAATGGCTCAATGAATATGGATTTGTAAAAGGTGTTGCAAACGTTCATCCATTTTTAGGGCAATTTTCATTTTGGCATGTCTTGCAAAGTGGCTTTAATTTTTCATTTATTACAAATAAGGTTAATGATATCAATGGTTTCGTATTATTGATTGGAATTTACTATTTCTTTGAAAAAAATAGTAAAAAAAGTTTCAATTGGTCGTTTTTTGGTATAGTATTTCTTGTATTTTATTATCAATTTATAGATTCACCTTCTTCAGATTTACCAATATTAATTGTTTCATCAATAATATTTTATGAGTTTATTGAAAAAACAATGGATTTTAAAACACTACTAATATTTTCATTATATATTTTCATTATAAAAGTTACATTTTTTCCAATTGTTTTTCTGGCTTTATTTTCAATCAAAAAAAATAAAAAAAATCTATTATTTCTTTTGGTTTGCTCCACTCTATTTGGATTACTATTTGTAGTTAAAAATAGTATAATTTCAGGTTATCCGTTATTTCCATTACCATATTTTGCAACAAATTATGACTGGAAAATGAGTAGTGAAGTCTTAAAACAACTCTCACAAATTGTAATTGATGGTGGTTATTCTGAACATTTGGTGGCTACTAAAAACTTATCCTATTTAGATAAATTTATTTTATGGTTTAAACTTGATGGTTTAAATGCAATTTTTAATAGAGGAATGCTTGTTTTGTTTCTTATTATTCCTTTCACTACTTTTTTTAAGCTGAATACTAATTTTAAAAAGTTATATTTTATTCTTTTAATTCACTTTATTGTTCTATTATTAGTTTCACCTCAATACAGATATTTTCTTCCAACCTTTATTTTATTTGCAACTGTTTTAGCTTACGAATTTTCAACCTATTTAAAATTTTCAATAAAGAATAGTATAGTTATTTTTTCTCTATTTTTTGTGCTAATTAGTTTATTCATTGACGTAAAAAAACCATCAAATGGAATTACTTTTAAATTAAGTCAACTATTAATTCCAGAATCAAACACTAAGTACGAAAACAATAATTTTATAAGTAAAAGCATTGGGGATTTTTACTATTTTGATCCAGTTCTTCCCAATTTATACGAAACTTCAAATGGAGAATTACCTTGTGTAAATGAAAGATTATATAAGCATTATAATTATTTTCCGCAACAAAGAACTAATGATATAAAAGATGGATTTTATGCTAAAGAATTTATAAATGAATAAATCAGAATTAAAAGATTTCTTGGATGAAAAAGTAATTCAATACAATAATTTTGATTTTATTGAAAGTGATCCAATACAAATACCTCATTCATTTTCTTTAAAAGAAGATATTGAAATTGCAGGTTTTTTAAGTGCTACAATTGCTTGGGGAAATCGTAAAATGATTATCAAAAACTCTAAAAAGTTAATGGAAATCATGGGAAATTCTCCTTATGACTTTGTGATGAATCATTCTGAAGATAATTTAGATTCGTTTGACGATTTTGTACATAGAACTTTCAATTCGCTTGACGCTAAAACTTTTATGAAAGCTTTACAGAATATCTATATTAATCATGATGGTTTAGAAGCTGTTTTTGCTAAACATCAAGAAGAAGACAGTATGCAAAAAAGTATTCATGAGTTTAAGAAAGTCTTTTTTGAAATTGAACATTTACAGAGAACACAAAAACACGTTTCAGATCCATTAAACAATAGTGCTGCAAAAAGAATCAACATGTATTTACGTTGGATGATTCGAAATGATAATAAAGTAGATTTTGGTATTTGGAAAACAATTCACCCATCAAAATTATCTTGTCCTTTAGATGTACATTCAGGAAATGTTGCTCGAAAATTAGGTTTGCTTAAAAGAAAACAAAACGATGGAAAAGCTTTAGCCGAATTAGATTTTGCTTTAAGAAAGCTTGACAAAAACGATCCTGTTAAATATGATTTTGCTTTGTTTGGATTGGGAGTTTTTGAAGGGTTTTAATCAAAAAAAATCCTAAACAAGTTAGGATTTTAATAGTTTGGTTGGTTTGGTTATTTGAATCTTATTTATAAATAGATTCTTTTTTGAAATGAACAGCAAGTAAATAATATACTACTGCTCTATATTTGCTTTTATTTGAACGACCGTATTTTTCCATTACTGCATCTATTCCTTTATCTAAATCAGCTCCATCTTTAAGACCTAATTTTTTAATTAAGAAATTGTTTTTTACAGTAGCTAATTCTTTTTCATCAGAACCTGCAACAGTAGCAGCATCAGCATTATAAATTGATGGACCACATCCAACAGTTACTTTTGTTAACAAATCCATGTTTGGAGTTACACCACATTTATCTTTTAAATCTGCAGCATATTTTACGATTAATTCGTCTCTTTTACTCATTTTTATATAGTTTTTTTAGATTAATAGAACCCAAATTTAGTTAAAAAAATTAACATTTAAAATAGTTAGTCAATATTTTATTATTAATTTTTTCGGGTGTAAAAATTTCTAAAATAGACGGATTATCATTTTGATTCATAAATGATTCCCACTGGTTTTGTAAACTAATTTCGTCTGTTGCTTTGTAATAAGTAAATTCAAACATATTGGCTAAATGAGAAGCATTCAAATTATGTGAAGTTTCAAAAAAAGTATTAAAAACTTCCGTTTCTTGATGACCTGGTAGAATTCTAAAAATTCCACCACCAGAATTATTAATTACTATAATTTTGAAGTTTTTTGGAATATAATTATTCCACAAAGCATTACTATCATAAAAGAAACTAATATCACCAGTTATAAAAACAGTTGGTTTATTTGATTTTAAAGCTGCTCCAATTGCGGTTGAAGTTGAACCATCAATTCCACTTGTGCCTCGATTACAAAAAACTTCTATGGATTTATCAATCGTTACCAATTGTAAATAGCGAATTGCTGAACTATTACTGACTTGTAATTGAATTTCTTTTGGTAAATTATGACTTATAAATTCAAACGCTTTAAAGTCAGAAAAAGGAATATCATTTACATATTTAGTATGCTTTTCTTTTCTAAGTTGGTTTATTTTTGAATAAGTTATCTTATAATCACTATTTACAGAATTTTCATGCTCTAATAATTGTGATAAAACAAGGTTTGGTTTTGTTACAAAATGTTGTGATAAACTTCCAAAAGTATCATAAGCTCTTAATTTATCAATATGCCAATGTTCTTGTGGTTTATAGTTTCTTAAAAATGCTTTTATTCGTTTTGAAACAACCATTCCACCAAAAGTGATTAGAATTTCTGGTTGAAAAGCTTCAAAATCTTCATCTGAAAAAGGAGTTATTAAAGTATCAATCGTATCAATAAAAGTTTCGTGATGTAAATTAGAAGTTTTTTCAGTCAAAACCACAACAGAATCATCATTAGCTAATGATTCAATAATCGAATTTTTAATCGAATTAGGTTTTAATTCACCAACTAAAATTAATTTCTTTTTAGCTGAATTCCATTGTTGAATAAACTTTTCATCTAAAGTAAAATTATCCCTTTCATTTTCAAAAGGAAGCAATTTTGGAGTAACTGAAAGTTCTGAAACTAAATCATACAAAGGTTCTTCAAAAGGAACGTTTATATGTGTTGGTCCTTTTCTAGAAATAGCTTCATGAATGGCAACATTAATTTTTATGTCATTATCATTTGAAGCATATTCGGACAAATTAGCATTATATAAACTGTGATTTGCAAACACATTTTCTTGACGAATAGTTTGTCCGTCACCAATATCAATTTTATCATGAGGTCTATCAGCACTAACAACAATCATTGGAATTTGACTGTAAAAAGCTTCAGCTACAGCTGGATAATAATTCAACAAAGCCGAACCAGAAGTGCAAACTAGAGCAACAGGTTGATTTAATTGTTGTGCCATTCCCATAGCAAAAAAAGCAGCACAACGTTCGTCTGCAATACTATAACACTTAAAAGTATCTTGTTGATTCGAAAAACCAATTGTTAACGGAGCATTTCTTGAACCTGGAGAAATAACAATATGATGGATTCCTTTTGCTTTAAAAATTTCTATTAAACTTTGGGCTAAAGGTATTTTTGGGTAAATCATTTTATGCTGAATTTATTTCAGTATCTTATTTTCTGAATTACAAATATACAAATTTGAGTGATTAGTAATTAGTAAAAAGTGATTAGTAATTGAGGATTTTCAAATGTAAACTTTGTAACTTTGAACTTTTCAAACAAGAAATACAATGAACACTTTTATTCGACAAGCAACCGAAAAAGATTTAGAGTCAATTTTAGAAATAGTGAATTATAATATTCTAAACACAACTTCTATTTATGACTATGAACCAAGAACTTTGGCACAACAAAAAGCAATATTTGATGATAAAAACAAAGAAGGTTTTCCTTTAATTGTTGTTGAAATTGATAATGAAATTGCTGGTTTTGGAACGTATGGAACTTTTCGTTTTAAAGAAGGTTATAAATTTACGGTAGAACATTCGGTTTATGTTTCTGTAAATCATAAAGGAAAAGGTTTGGGAAAGTTGTTATTAGCTGAATTAATTGAATTAGCCAAAAAACAAAAACTCCACACTATGATTGCAGTTATTGATGCTGAAAATCAAAGTAGTGTGGAATTTCATAAACAGTTTGGTTTTGAAACTGTTGGTGTTATTAAAGAATCTGCTTATAAATTTAATAAATGGCTTGATACTGTTTTTATGCAGTTAATTTTATAATTTAAAATTTAATTTTTCCTGTTTTTAAATATTGGATTGTATTTTCAATTGATTTTTCTGTAGCTTTTTCTACAACTAATTTATAGTTTCTTTCTGAATAATCAGATTCACCAGTTGTATAAAACTCGGCAACCTCTTTTTTAATTAATTTATCATAAATCTTTATTCTACTTCTTACAGTACTCTTTTTCTTTTGAGAGTTTCCAATGTTAGCAGAATAACTAGTATTATGAGAATCCTCAAAATAAGCGGCAATTTTTACATCTTCAATTGTAATTATATAATCAAAATCAGTAGTATCAAAAATTGTTTCAATAGCTGAATTATCTTCTAAAACTATTACACTTTTATATAATTGATTTGAAGTTAATTGACTCTCTAAACTTTTAGAAAAGTAGGTTGAATATTCTTTTTTATTTTGAAAATTCTTCTCAAACTCTTTATCAAATTCATATAACATCACATTATTTTTTGAAATTAATGCTACAGATTTTGATGCATCTGCAATAGGTTCTGATGATTTTTTTAATTCTTCTATATGTATTTTTCCACAAGAAGAAATTAAAACAACTGCTAAAACCAAACTAAAAATCTTAAAAAATCTAATCATATATAAGTATTTTAATTTATCCTTCAATCCATTTTATAACAGAGGCATCAGTTGGCAATGTTCTTGGCGAAATGACTTTTTCTAACTCACCTTTTTCATTAATCAAATATTTTTGAAAATTCCATTGTACTTCACTGTCTTCTAATCCGTTTTTACTTTTTTGTGTTAAAAATTGATACAATTTATGCATGTCACTTCCTTTTACCGAAATTTTTGACATAATAGGAAATGTGACACCATAATTTTGCTCACAAAAAGTAGCAATTTCTTTATCTGTTCCAGGTTCTTGAGAACCAAAGTTATTGGCTGGAAAACCTATAATCACAAAATTATTGGCTTTATATTTTTCATAAATAGCTTCTAAATCTTTGTACTGTGGTGTTAATCCACATTCTGAAGCTGTGTTAACCACCATGATTTTCTTTCCTTTTAAGGTCGAAAAATCAAATTCCTCTCCATTTAAGTCTGTAACTTTAAATTGATAAATATTCTCTTTTTCCATAATTTTTGTGTTGCTTGCAACTGATAAAGCTTTATTTTGAGCCTTATTTTGACAACTAAATAATAGTGCAGTTAATACAATTGCAATAAATGATTTTTTCATGAGTTTTTCTTTTTATTTCAAATATACGTATTCAAATGCTTTTTTGGTGTTAACAAATGATAAATTATTCTAAAAAACGAAAGCTTTATGTACCTTTGCGAAAATTATTTTTATGTCAAGCAATTATATAGGATATCATTTTACGGTTAGTCCAAAAGAATTAGGAAGCGAAATATTAGTAGCTGAATTAGAAGATAAAGCTTTTGAAAGTTTTATGGAAACAGAAGAAGGAGTTTCGGCTTATGTTCAAAAAGAATTATGGTCTGAGGATATATTGAATGATGTTTCAATTTTAAATAATGAAGAATTCAAAATATCATACAAAGTTGAAGAAATAGAACAAGTAAATTGGAACGAAGAATGGGAAAAAAACTTCGAAGCTATTGATGTAGATGGAAAATGCCATGTTAGAGCACCTTTTCATTCAATGACTGATGCTGAATTTGATATTGTAATTGAACCAAAAATGAGTTTTGGAACAGGTCATCATGAAACAACTCACATGATGATTCAGCATTTATTAGAAACTGATGTTACTAATATGAAAACTTTAGATATGGGTTGTGGAACAGCCATTTTAGCCATTTTAGCCGAAATGAAAGGAGCAAAACCTATTGATGCCATTGATATTGATAATTGGTGTTATTTGAATTCAATTGAAAATGCTGAACGTAATAATTGTTCTCAAATTACAGTTTATGAAGGTGATGCTGCTCTTTTAAAAGGAAAAAAATATGATTTAATTATTGCTAACATCAATAGAAATATCTTATTGAATGACATGCAACAATATGTGGATTGTTTAAATCCTAATGGAACTATTTTATTCAGTGGTTTTTATACAGAAGACATTCCTTTTATTGATGAATCTTGCACTTCTAAAGGGTTAACATATGTTAAAAAGTTTGAAAGAAACAATTGGGTATCTTTAAAATATGTAAATTAGCATTATGAAACTATAACCTATTACCCATAACCCATTACCTAAAAAAATGAGTACTAGAGAAAAAATACAAGAAGAAGTTGAAGTCCTAGAAGATTATGGACTTAATAATGAAATTGTTTTATACAATGATGATGTCAATACTTTTGATCACGTTATTGATACATTAATAAAAGTTTGTGAACATACCAACGAACAAGCAGAACAATGTGCTATTTTAGTGCATTACAAAGGAAGATGTACCGTAAAAACAGGTAGTTATGATGAACTCAAACCACAATGCTCCTCATTATTAGATGCTGGATTAAGTGCAGAAATAGAATAAAAAAATCCCTTTCAAATTGAAAGGGATTTTTATTTATACGTAATCTTAATTATTTTCTTTTATAAACAATTATTTCTATTACAGTTGAATTAGGATAAGAATATTTAACTTTTAATGTTGAATTATTTAGCTCTAAAATTTCTCCAATCTGAGTATAACCAGAAGAAATAATTGTTAAAACATTTCCTTCTTTAGTATAAGTTCCTATTTCAATTTCCTCATAACAACCCTGACCATTATTGTCATCATTAAAATAATGTTCAGCCGTAGTTCCTCCAGTTATAATTTCAATATAATCTTTATTACATCCCACATTATTAAAAGGATAATCCATGAGTTGTTCGTTACCATCAGCAGTAATTGAACCGCTTTTTGTTAACTCCCAACTTCCTTCAATTGCAGCTGAACTTGAATCATCATCTTTATTACAAGATGCTAAAACTACTGATATTACTAAAAACAACACTGTTAATTTTTTAAATTTTTTCATCTTTGATTTGTTTTAAAATTGTTAATTTTTTGACAAAAATATACTTTTTTCTTACATATCAAATAAAAATAATTAATTAAAAATAAATCTTAACTAATACGCTGATGAAGAGTTGTGAATTAATGAGGTAATTTATCTTTAAATATACCATAAATGAAGTTTCCTAATAAAGCTCCTAACAAAACTACTAGAATTGGAACAATTCCTGCTCCAAGTAAAACAAAAATAGGTCCAGGACAACAGCCAACTAATGCCCAACCTAAACCAAACATAATTCCACCAATAATATAACGAAAAGGTGCTCGTTCTTTATCTAATATTTCTATTGAATGTCCTTTATAATCTTTAATGTCTTTTTTCTTAAGAAGTCGAATTCCAATTACTCCAGTTAAAACAGCAGTAAAAATCACACCATACATATGAAAGGATTGAAAATGAAACATTTCATATATTCTATACCAAGAAATGGCTTCTGTTTTAGTTAATACAATTCCGAATATAAACCCAACTAATAAGAATCTAAATAATTTCATACTAAAATAATAAAGGAATTATAAAATAAGTAGTGATTAATCCTCCAATAAAAAAGCCAATTACGGCTATTAAGGAAGGAAGTTGTAAGTTACTCAATCCTGAAATGGCATGACCAGAAGTACATCCACCAGCATAAGGTGTTCCAAAACCAATTAATAAACCACCAATTAATAAGATTGAAAACCCTTTTGGTGTTTGCATAGCTTCCAAACTAAATAAAGCATCTGGAACAATTTTTCCATTTGGCTCATCAATATTTAATGTGTGTAATTGCTCAATCGTTTTTGTGTTTAATTGAACTATTTCCGAACTACTTAAAAATTGTGTTGCAAAATAACCTCCTAAAACTGCTCCTAGAACCATGGCCAAATTCCATTTTTGTTCTCTCCAGTCGAAATCAAAATATTGACTAGCTCTTTTTGCTCCTCCAATTGTACAAAGTGTTCTTAAGTTAGAAGACATTCCAAATGATTTACCAAAATAAACCAATGCTAACATTATCATTCCAATTAAAAACCCAGAAATTGACCAATGCCAAGTTCCATATATAAAATCCATATATTAAATTTTAAGCAAATATAATTAATGTATTCAATTTCGTAAACATTTATTACTTTTATAGCGTTATTAATTTAAAAAAATAGAATGGAAAAGTTTAAAATCGAATTAAAATGGGCAGTTATATTTTCAATATGCTTTTTAATTTGGATGTATTTTGAAAAAACAATGGGTTGGCATGATGAAAAAGTAAAATTTCAACCTATTTATACTATGCTTTTTGGAATTATTTCTATTCTAATTTATGTTTTGGCTTTACAAAATAAAAAGAAAAATTATTACAACAACAAAATTGATTGGAAACAAGGTTTTTTATCGGGAGCGATCCTTTCCTTGCTAGTCGCAATCTTTACTCCTGTTGTTTTGTACATTACATTCGAATATATTTCTCCCGATTATTTTACAAACATCATCAATTATAAAATTAAAAATTCTAAGATGACTTTAGAAGACGCTGAAAAATATTTTTCTTTATCAAATTATATGTATACAAATACTTTTTCGACCTTATCCAATGGGATTGTTATTAGCGCTATAATTTCATACTTTATAAAATCTAAAACCAATTAACATGAAAAAATTAATATTAATTTTCTCAATTATTGCTATTACTTCATCTTGTATAAGTACAAAATCAACCATTAAAAATATTGATAATGATGCGATAAGGCCTATGATTAAGAATGGAATGTTTATTTTTACAGAGTATGCTACAGATTCTAAATATGGAGTTGATGCAGATTATCCTGTAAATATTGGAATTATTAGCGATCGATCAGAAGAAAATTTTATCAATTATTTTTTTAAGGGTTTACAAGGTCCAAATGGAGAAAATGTTGAATTTAAAAAAATAGATACTTGTTGCCCTTTTCCAACCAAACACTCTAATATGGGTGCAGGTTTATTATATATGTATGAAGTAAATCTTGAAGGATCAACCAAAAAACAAACTTTCTATTTTAACATTTATGAAAAAGGAAAAATTGTTTGCCCTAAAGGATTTCAAATTAAAAAAATTGAAGAAATACCAGAATAATCCTAATGTAACATAAGTAACCTTTTAAACTTCGGATTACAAGGTTTTTCTTTTTATCTTTGCAACTTCAAAAACAACACAATATGAACATAAACAATATTCCACAAATAAAGCATACAACTAGTGGCAATTTCTTTCTTTTAGCTGGTCCATGTGCTATTGAAAGCGAAGAAATGGCTATTCGAATTGCCGAAAAACTAGTAAATATTACTGATAAATTAGAAATCCCTTTCGTATTTAAAGGATCTTTTAAGAAAGCAAATCGTTCAAGAATTGATAGTTTTTCTGGAATTGGTGACGAAAAAGCTCTAAAAATTTTACAAAAAGTTTCAAAAGAATTTGGAGTTCCAACAGTAACTGACATTCATACTAATGAAGACGCTGCTATGGCTGCTGAATATGTAGATATTTTACAAATTCCAGCTTTTTTAGTACGTCAAACAGATTTAGTTGTAGCTGCTGCAAAAACAGGAAAAACAGTTAATTTAAAAAAAGGACAATTCATGAGTCCAGAAAGTATGAAACATGCTGTTCAGAAAGTATTAGATTGCCAAAATGAAAATATTATGGTAACGGATAGAGGAACAATGTTTGGTTACCAAGACATGATTGTTGACTTTAGAGGAATTCCAACCATGCAACAATATGCAACTACTGTTTTAGATGTAACGCATTCTTTACAACAACCCAATCAAACTGCTGGTGTTACTGGTGGTCGTCCAGATATGATTGAAACAGTAGCAAAAGCTGGAATTGCAGTAGGAGTTGACGGAATATTTATTGAAACACATTTCGATCCAGCAAATGCAAAAAGTGATGGTGCAAACATGTTGCATTTAGACTATTTTGAAAACCTTATGACTAAATTAGTAGCCATCCGTAAAACCGTAAATCAATTTTAATTTTTTAATACAATAATGAAGCAATCATTTTTAATGGTTGTACTAACTTTTTGTGTTTTTTCACAGTACACCTTTTCGCAAGAAACAGTTGAAAATCCTGAAAAATACACGGCACACAACAAAGGTAAATTCTATGTTTATTGGGGTGGAAATAGAGAAACTTTTTCTAAATCAGATATTCGTTTTAAAGGAGCAGATTATGATTTCACCTTATATGATGTAGAAGCGCATGATAAACCAAAAGGTTGGCATGTAGATTATATCAATCCTGGTAGAATGACTATTCCTCAAACTAATTTTAGAATGGGATATTTCATTAATGATCATTATAATATTTCGCTTGGTGTTGATCATATGAAATATGTAATGTATCAAAATAAAAGAGTTGATTATTCAGGAAATTATCCAAATCCTGGAACATATAACGAAAATCCGACCGGAAATCAATTGACTTTAGACGAACAATTTTTAACTTTTGAACATACTGATGGTTTAAATTACATTAATACTGAAATAGCTCGTGTAGACGATATTTCAAAATTATTTAAACTTCCAAATACGGATAAATTTCAAGTAAATACTGTTGGTGCAGTTGGTGTTGGATTATTATTTCCTAAAACAAATGCAAAAGTACTTTCAAAAGACAGACACGATGATTTTCATGTTTCTGGGTTTGGAGCTTCAGCAAAAGTGGGATTAAACTTCACATTCTTCAAACACTTTTTCGTTCAAACCGAATTAAAAGGAGGTTACATCAATATGAATGATATTAGAACAACGGCTTTAAGTGCTGATACTGCAGAACAAAATTTTTGGTTCTTACAAAGAATCATTGTAGTTGGTGGAATTTTCAGAATTTAAGACCATAACAACATAAAAAAAGTCGCTTTATTAATTTAAAGCGACTTTTTTTTTATCTTATAACTTACTGATAAAGTTACTATATAAATCTTTGTATTCGTAACCCGAATTAACTCTATTTTTTGTCAGTTTTTTATATTCAACTAAAGCCCAAAGAATAAATTCTTTCATAAAATAAACATCTTCTTTAGCAATTTCAGGTTGATATTTTTTAACTAAAACATCTAAAGGTTTTACTTCGTCTAATATTTTTTGATATTCAGCATTACTTTCATCATCTAATAATTCAAAACCACTTTCGTTAAAAAACCATTCTAATAAATCCGTGTAAGCATTTTTATCATTTTCCTTTTCTAACTTTTCAATGTTTGGAAAATACGCTGGAAATAACGTGTGAATTGCATCACCAATTAAATATTGAGCCACAGTTGCAGCACCTTCTTGTTCACCTTCATAAACCAATTCTACTTTTCCAGTAATGGCTGGAATAATTCCAATAAAATCTGACAACCTTACTGATGTTTTATCTTCTCCAGCTAATAAAGCTCTTCGTTCTGCTGTTGAAATTAAATTTTCATAAGCCGTGATACTCATACGAGCAGAAACACCACTTTTTGAATCAATATATTCGCTATCTCTAGCTTCAAAACCAATTTGTTCTAATAAATCTTTGGCTAAACTTGGCACATAAACAGTTTCAGATTGATCTTCATCTAATTTTGATTCTTGCGTTGTAATCGTTCTTGCAATGGCAATATTTTCTGGATAATGAGTAAGGATTTGAGAACCTATTCTATCTTTCAAAGGAGTTACAATGCTTCCACGGTTGGTATAATCTTCTGGATTGGCTGTAAAAATAAATTGTAAATCTAAAGGCATTCTTAATTTAAAACCACGAATTTGAATATCACCTTCTTGCAAAATATTAAACAAAGCTACTTGAATACGGGCTTGTAAATCAGGTAATTCGTTAATCACAAAAATACAACGATTCGCTCTTGGAATCATTCCAAAATGAATTACTCTTTCGTCAGCATAATTCAGTTTTAGATTCGCAGCTTTTATTGGATCAACATCACCAATTAAATCAGCAACCGTTACATCTGGAGTTGCTAATTTTTCAAAGAAACGTTCGCTTCTATGCAACCATGTAATTGGTGTTTTATCTCCTTTTTCTTCGATTAAATCTTTGGCAAATCTTGAAATTGGATTTAAAGGATCATCATTAATTTCTGAACCTTCCACAACTGGAATGTATTCATCCAAAAGTTCAATCATCTTTCTAGCCAAACGAGTTTTAGCTTGACCACGAAGACCTAATAAATTGATATTATGTCTAGACAAAATAGCTCTTTCTAATTCAGGAATAACTGTATTTTCAAAACCATGAACTCCTTCAAAAGTAGTTTCACCTGCTTTTATTTTGTTGCGTAAATTGGTTCTTAATTCGTCTTTTATATTTTGAGATTTGTATCCTGATTTTTTTAATTCTCCTAATGTTTTTATGTCTTTCATATATAATTTTATAATGTGAGCGTATTTTTTTTTTTTTTTTTTTGGAACACAGATTTGAGAAATTTTAAAAATCTATGTAATTTTTAAATTGTGAAAATTATCGAATTTTTTTCTTTCTATTGGTTTCGTAATCTTGAAAAATCATTTCTCCTAAACCTTTTAATCCTGTATAAAATGCTTTTCCTTGATTGGCTTCTGTAAAATGATTCACAAATTGCTGCAAATAAGGATCTTTTGCAATCATGAACGTTGTTATTGGAATATGTAATTTTCGTGCTTGTGCTGCTTGATTATAGCATTTATCTACTATATATTGGTCTAATCCGTTACTGTTCATGTAATATTCACCGTTTTTCTCGCGAACGCAACTTGGTTTTCCATCAGTAATCATGAAAATTTGTTTGTTGGTGTTTCTTTTTCGTCTTAAAATATCCATAGCCAATTGCAAACCAGCTACTGTATTGGTATGATATGGTCCAACTTGCAAATAAGGTAAATCCTTGATTTGAATCGTCCAAGCATCATTTCCAAACACTAAAATATCTAAAGTGTCTTTTGGATAACGCGTTGTGATTAATTCGGCTAAAGCCATAGCAACTTTTTTGGCTGGAGTAATTCTGTCTTCACCATAAAGAATCATACTGTGTGAAATATCAATCATCAAAACCGTGCTCATTTGCGATTTATGATGACTTTCTTCAACTACCAAATCTCTTTCAGTTAACATAAACTCACCTACTCCATTATTGACTTGAGCGTTTTTAAGACTTTCGGTTAATGAAATTTGTTCGACAGAATCACCAAAACGGAATTCACGAAAATCACCTGTTTGTTCATCCCCTTTTCCAGATTGTTTAGATTTATGATTTCCTGAAGACGATTTTTTAAGATTCCCAAAAATTTGATCTAAAGCTGCTTTTCGAATAGCTTGTTCTGTTTTTGAAGTAATTCCTATTCCACCAGTTCCATCGGGTTTTATTTCTTCTCTGATGTATCCTTTTTTCTTTAAATCTTCAATAAAATCATCAATAGTGTACTCTGGAGTTGTTAATTTATATTCAACATCTAATTGACGTAACCAATCTATGGCTTCATCAAAATCTCCAGAAGTATGGGTAATTAATTCTTTAAAAATTCCAAACAACTTATCAAAAGGTGATTCGTAAGGTGCTTCGTAATTCTTAAAATAGAATCCTGATTTATTCACTTTATTCATAGGCATAAAATTAAGGATAAATGCCTAAAATAAATTATAACGAGTATTAATGTTTAGTTAAAGGTATAAAGATTTGGCTTCCAATAAAACTTCTTTTAAAACCTTATTGTCAATACTTTTTAAATCAGTATAGCGTAATGAAGCAACCAATTTTCTGTCTTTATCAATCATTTTATCCTTATGATTTTTTAAAAGATGCCCTTTCATAAAACATAAATCAATGGCATTTTCTTTTTTTAGTACGTTTAGATAACAAAATGGTTTTTTCTTGTAATAATAAAAAGGCAAACCCCATTTAAAGAGTAATTCAACTTCAGGTACAATTTGTTCAACAACAGCACACAAATGCATCATAATCATCAGAAAATGTTCAGGTTGCTTCAAGATGTATTCTTCTGCTGGTTTCATTTTTATTGCTTTACTTCTACTTGATTTGATTTTTTTCGAATAAGTTTATTGCTGTATTTAAATAACAAATAAGTTAAAAATGAAGCTAATAAAATTACTATCACTTGGCCTAATCTGTAACCTATTCTTTCATTCGTTTCAACTACATCACTAGGCAAATCTTCAAATAATAAATTGAAACTAAATAAAATTATAACTAAAATAAAATATAAACTAATACCTTTTAAAACATATCCTAAAATCTTCATTTTTCTTTTTTTTCAAAAATAGTCAAAAAAAATAGTTCTACATTCAAAAATATTTATTTACTTTGCAATTCAAAGTACTTTATAATGGAAAACGAAAAATATCTTCAAGACATTACAGAAATAAAAAACATGATGAATAAATCGTCTCGTTTTTTATCATTGAGTGGTTTATCTGGAATTTTAGCTGGATTTTATGCTTTAATTGGAGCTTTTTTAGCCAATAACATTATTAAGTACACTTACGATTCGAGATACATAATTGTTAGAGGTCAATCAGATCCAATTACAATTGAAAGTGCTATAAAACAACTCTTTACAATTGCTGCTGCTGTAGTAATTCTATCAATCATAACAGGAGTAATATTAAGTGCTACAAAAGCTAAGAAATTAGGAGAAAATCTTTGGGATGTTTCTTCTAAACGATTGGTTGTTCAGTTTTCAATTCCGTTAATCAGTGGTGGATTATTTGCTTTGGCATTACTTTTTCAAGGATATTATGGCTTAATTGCACCAGTTACATTACTTTTTTATGGATTAGCTTGTGTCAATGCAAGTAAATATACATTAGGTGATGTGAAATATTTAGGACTAACAATGATTCTATTAGGATTAATTTCAACGTTTTTTATTGGATATGGATTGTTTTTCTGGGCATTAGGTTTTGGATTTTGTCATATTGGTTATGGTTATGTCATGTATCGAAAATATGATAGGAAATAAGGATTGAAGATTGTTGATTAACGATTTTTGATTGCAGAAATTGTAAGACTTTTAAAATTGATTTTTGAACTTGAACTTGAACTTGACATGAAAAACATCATACAAAACATAAACAAAGCATTTGATCACAGGATTCGTCTTGGGATTATGTCTGTATTGATGGTAAATGAAAGTGCTGATTTCTCAACATTAAAGGAATTATTAGGTGTGACAGATGGCAATTTAGCCAGTCACGCAAAAGCTTTGGAAAATGAAGAATATATTACGGTAGAAAAACAATTTATTGGTAAAAAACCAAACACAAGTTATATTGCGACAAGAGAAGGAAGAATTGCCTTTAAAAATCATATTGAAGCCCTTGAAAAATTAATCTCAAAATCATAAAACCTTTTTTTTATCCATTTACTTTGAAATTCAAAGTACTTTTAATTATTGAATTATGAAAGAAATCATCATCGAAAAATTGTACAAAATCGTAAAAGTTCCTTATGAATTTTTATTCAAAAATACTTCTCCTTGGGAAGTTAGTATTACAGATTTTATTAATCTTCCTGAAGAAAGTTTGGGATTTCACTTAGGTTGTTTTTTACTGAAATATAATTTGGAACCTCAGCCAAAACTAGAAGAACACGACATCTATCATGTGTTAACTGATACTGGAGTTTTAGTTACGGACGAAATTAACATGCAGTTTTATTTATTAGGAAATGGCAAAAAATCACCTTTTGTATTTATGGTTATTGCAACTGGACTACTCTTCTACCCTTTTAGAATCAAAACTTATATCGAATCTTATAAAAAAGGCAAAAAAGCGCATCAATTCTATCATTTGGACTTTTTAAAGATGTTGCCAATTCCATTAAAAACTATAAAATCAACTTTTAACATTAATTATGCAAACTATTTTTCAATTGTATCAGACGAACAAAAGGCTTAATAATTTATTATTCGCTTTTGGATTTTTTTGTCTTTGCTTATCCTTAATTCGAGTCAAAATGACAACTTCGATTTATTTGATGTTTCTAATTTGGAATTTATTTTTAGCTGTAATTCCGTTTCTTTTGACAAGTTATTTAAAAACTAGAAATCTATTTGAAAACAAATTCAAAAACGGAATAATCGTTATTATTTGGTTGTTGTTCTTACCCAATTCATTTTACATCATAACCGATTTTGTGCATTTATCTTTATCGAATTCTTATACTTTTTGGTATGATTTATTATTGATTAGTTCTTATTCAACACTAGGATTTTTATTAGGAATCATATCCTTACAAGATTTTGAAAAATCACTTTCATCAAAGTTCAGTTCCTTGATAACATCAATTTTACTTTTTAGTATTTCGATTTTATCAGGTTTCGGAATTTATTTAGGAAGAATTCTTCGGTATAACAGCTGGGATATTTTAAAAAATCCGATTGACTTATTTACTGATTTATTAAACATTTTCTTCACTACAAAGTCATTAGGTTTTTCAATCTTATTTGGTTGTTTCATCTATTTCATTTTTCGAGTTTCTAAACATTTTACAATAACTATTAATCAATAACATCATGGAAGAAATATTAAAAAACCCGTTTTATCAAAAAAATTATATTCCTATTTTATCCTTTACAATTGGAACAATCCTATTGTCATTATATGCAATAACTAAAATTGATATGTTACCAATTATTGGAATTTTCTATGTCTATTTAGCACTATTCATTAATTTTTGTTATCTAATTGCTATTATAACTCTACACTTCATTGAAAAGCGAAATAATCAAGAAACATTAATAAGAATAGGAATTGCCTTATGTAATATTCCAATTACACTTTTTTATATGTATTTAGTTTTTAACGTAATACATTAACCACAAAACCATATAAACTTTTAAACAAATAAACTTTTAACCATTAAAAAAAACATCATGGAAAATCAAACACAGTTACCTCAACAAAAGCCTTCGTTCTTTCAATCCAACACAGCCAAAATGATTATGGTTGGATTACTTTGCCTCTTCTTATTAATTCCCCTAGAACTAGTAAAAGGGTTAATTTCTGAACGTTCACAACGTAAAAAAGAAATGACACAAGAAGTCAATACACTTTGGGGTTCAGATATTAAATTTTATGGACCAGTTTTAAGCATTCCATATTATGATTACGAATCTTATAATGTAGAAGATGTGAATCATAATGTTACTATTCAGACAAAAAAAGTAATAAAACAGGCCTATTTTTTTCCTGAAATCTTGAATAATTATTCAAATATCAAAAAGAGCAAACCTTTAAAAAGAGGTTTATATGAAAATGTAGTTTTTACTTCTATAATGGATTTTGATGGAAATTTTGAAAAACCCAATTTTGAAAAATTAGATATAAATCCAGAATCTGTTATTTGGGATAAAGCAAGTATTATTGTCAATACTTCAAATTTAAAAAGCATCAAAAGTGATTTGAATATTGCTTTAAACAATCAACCGTTTGCCTTTGAATCTAAAGCAAATAATGATTCCAATTTCGGCACTTTAGAATCTAACTTATTTGATTATAAAGCGCTTCAAAAAGAAGATAAAATCACTTTTAAATTCCAAATGAAATTCAACGGAAGTAATAGTGTTCAGTTTATTCCTGTTGGAAAAACAACCAATATAAAAGTTGACTCAGATTGGAATTCTCCAAGTTTAATGGGAACTTTTGCAGCCAATGAAGAGAACAAGAAAATTGACAGTACAGGTTTTCATGCAGAATGGAAAATATTAGACATAAATCGTTCGTTTTCACAACAACATACAGAAAAAATGCCCAACTTAAATGAGTATTTATTTGGTGTAAAATTATTAGAAACGGTTGATCAATACCAACAAAATGAAAGAGCTTCAAAATATGGTTTCCTAGTAATTGGATTAACGTTTTTAGTGTTCTTCTTGATTCAATCGATAAGTAAAATCAACATTCATATTTTTCAATATACCATGATTGGTTTGGCTTTAGTTATGTTTTATACCTTATTGATTTCGATTACGGAACATTCTACTTTTTCAATAGCTTATATAATTGCTGCAATTGGAGTTATTGTAATGATAGTACTTTACTCTATTTCGATATTAAAAGACAAAAAGTTTCCATTGTTTATTGGAATTTCATTAACGGCATTATATACTTTCATTTTTGTAATAATTCAATTAGAAGATTATGCTTTATTAGTGGGAAGTATTGGATTATTTGCCATTTTAGGAGCAGTGATGTATTTCTCTAAAAAGATTGACTGGAATAGTTAATTAGATTTTCGGATTTTCAGATATTGGATTTTCAGATAAAAAAAACCACAGATTCATATTTTGAATTTGTGGTTTTTGATTTTATTATTTTGAACCCTTAAGAAATTTAGATTCATTAAGCATTATTACTGCCAAATAAAAAACTGAACACTATTTCCCGTCAACGTAATCTTGTAAATAAGCAAAACGTTCCGTTAATTTTCCGTTTTCTGTTACTTTAGCTCTTGCTAAAACGCCATCTTTATCATTATTAAAAAATGCTGGAATTACTCTTTCTAAAAACACTTCCCCAAAACCTTCACTGGCATCTTTTGGTAATTCACATGGTAAATTATCGACAGCCATAACTACAACCGCTGATGGATGTGTAAATGGAACTTCTTTATCTTCACTTGCTAAATATCCATATAAAGGTTCTGCGATAGTACTTGGACGAATTGTACAAGCTACTGGTCCATCAATATCACATGAAATATCTGCCACAACTTTAAGTTTGCATTTTGTAGATTTCAACATCTCTTTGCTTAAGATAATTGGTGCACCGTTTCCATAAAAATGTCCTGCCATGAAAATATCTGACACATTGGCAAACTTTTCAAAATCAGATTCGTATTCTGAAGGATTATTATAGAAATCATGTTTTTCTAAAACTTGTCCATCTTTTCTTTTGTTATAATCTAATACATCAATAAAAGTATAAACAGGAATATCGTATCTTTTATTCAAATAATCTTCTACAGAAACTTCTTTCATTTTCATAGCATCCAACATTTCTTTGGCACCATGAGCAACTTTTCCGCTTCCTGTTAAAACTATTTTAATATTGGGTAACTGATTTCTTTTTAAACGTTCAATTAAAGTTTTTTGGTCTGGTAATGTTTCAGCTTTCGCTAAATTGAACAATTCGTATTTCATTCCGAAAGCTCTAATTCCGTTGTAAGCACCAACTATTCCCGCATAACGACCAAAACCAATTAAACGGTGATTATCTTCAGTAACTATTGTTTCGTGGTCATATAATTCAATGTTTTTCTCTAAAATAGCTAAAAGCAAACTACGATTATAGGGTTGTTTTTTTATAGTATGTGAAAAGAAAAAATATTTTTTATTAGAAATTAATGCATCTAAAGGAACTTCTTTAACTCCTATTAAAACATCACAGTCAGTCATGTCGGTTACAACATCAAAACCTTTTTCTTTGTATTGTTCATCAGTAAATATTCGAACATCAGAAGATTCAACTTTAATTTCAGCTTGAGGAAATTCATTTTTAAAAGCTTCTAATCTGAATGGCGAAAAAACCACTCTTCTATCTGGTGGGTTTTTACGTTCTTTTATAATTCCGAATTTCATTTTATACAGGATTTTGTTCAACAACTTTCGAGGTAAACATATTATTAATTTTAACTCTACAAATATAGGTTTAGAATAACTATTAACAAAAGATTTTTTAATTGATAAAATAGTAGTAATTTTGGCACACTTTTAGAAGTTAGAAGTTAGAAGTTAGAAGTTAGAAGTTAGAAGTTAGAAGTTAGAAGTTAGAAGTTTTATGATTTATGATTTATGATTTATAGTTTTCTGAATTCAAAATTCTAATTTCTAAATTAAAAAAAAGGGGTCGACTGGTTTTGACAGCGAGTGGAATTAACTAGTAAGCACGTCGAGCATTGTATGTTTTGCTCGTAAATCCAAACGTATAACACTTTACACGGCGAAAATAATTACGCTTTGGCTGCATAATCTGAATTATAGTAAGATAATGCCTCGCTCCTATTAGATAGGAAAGCCGGATTCTCCTTAAAAGCCTTGGTTTATGGCGTTTAACTCAGGAGAACCGTAAAAGTAAACCTAGAGACGGTGATACTTTAAATCCGTTTTGAATTAGTAAAGTTAAGCAAAGAGTGGTTGTTTCTAACCTAGCTTTTTGTCGAAAATCTAATTAGAAACTAAGCGCGTAGAAAGCTTTTTGATTGCTTGTTTGGACGAGAGTTCGATTCTCTCCGACTCCACTTTTAAAATCGTAATTACTTAAAAAACAAGTGATTACGATTTTTTTTATACGTTAATTTCCCAACACCAGGCATCTACCTTATTTAAAAGGCCTATTAATTTAAAAGAGTAGTAAAACTTGCTATTATGTACCTAGTATATATGGGATATGTATGGAGCAAAAGTCTAAAAATAATCATACTGGCTATTGTAAAAGGTTAAAAATGATTTGTCTTTTGAGATGGAGTTGTTTTATTACATTTAAATACATTTTGTTTATAAATAGTAACCAAAATATGATTTTCCTCATTTTTCTTTAGATTGCTTTTTTGTATTATTGCATTAAATATTTTTATAAGGCAAAACTTTAGCTTTAGAGTTTTATTTGCTTTAAAAGTAAATTAATGAGTGGTTTAACAAACACAACTTTTATTACAAAAAAAGTAACGTGCATTTAAGAAAGAAAACATTTTTTCTACTACACAAATCAAGAATAAAAACAGCAAAATGATACTAGAAAAACCAGATAACCTTGTTGAGCTTTTTGAGTCATCAATAGAAAAATTTGCCAACAATAGACTTTTTGGAACCAAGAACTCACAATCTGAAACATTTGATTGGGTAACCTATAAAGAAGTTGGTGTACGCGTTACTAATTTTAGAAGTGGCTTGGCTCAACTTAACTTACAAAAAGGAGATGCTGTGGGTATAATTTCTGGCAACAGCGTAGAATGGGCTGTCGCTGCTTTTGCATCTTATGGCTTAGGTGCCCGATTTGTACCCATGTATGAAAGTGAAAATTATAGTACTTGGGAATATATCATCAAAGACGCTAGCATTAAGTTTTTACTTGTTTCTACCTCTGCAATCTATGAGCAAATCAAACATTTAAAAGATAAGATTTCAACTTTAGAGCATATTTACATAATAGATTGTTCTGATGATATGAGCATGAGATACTTAGAATCTACAGGTCAAAATAACATTGCACCTGCTATGATTCCTGCCTTCAGTGACATTGCTTCATTAATATATACATCGGGAACCACTTCAGAACCTAAGGGAGTATTGCTTACGCATGGAAATTTTACTTCAAATGCTAGAGCTGGTTACAGACGTTATAGCAAGCAACTTAATCAAACTTCTGTAAGTTTATCTATTCTGCCATGGGCACACAGTTACGGTCAAACAGCGGAACTTTACAATTGGCTTTTCTTTGGAGGTTCAATTGGTTTTATGAACAGCATGGAAACACTTGCAGACGATTTTGTAAAAGTAAGACCAACATTTTTAATTGCTGTACCTCGTGTATTTAATAAAATTTATGCAGGTATTCATCAAAAAATGGAAGACGTGGGTGGTTTTAAGTTGAAGCTCTTCAAAAGCACTTTAAAAGCAGCACGTGAATATCGTTTAAAAGATGGTCGTGTTAGTATTGGCACAAAAATCATATATTGGATTGGGTCTAAACTCGTGTTTTCTAAAATAAAAGAACGCTTTGGTGGTAAATTATTAGGAAGTATTACGGGTAGTGCCCAAATGAATGAAGAAGTATCTAGTTTCTTTGCCGACATTGGCATTTTTGTTTATAATTGCTACGGTTTAAGCGAAACATCTCCAGCAATAACAATGAATAGTCCGGAATTAATTAGACCAGGTAGTGTTGGTAGCGCACTTGAATTTATTAAAATACGCATTGACAAAACAAAAGTTGATGACCTAAGTGAAGATGGTGAAATACAAGTAATGGGTCCAAATTTAATGGTTGGATACCATAACAAACCAAAAGAAACTAAGGAAGTATTTACAGAAGATGGTTGGTTGAGAACCGGAGACCGAGGAAAGTTAGATACCGATGGTTTTTTATATATAACAGGACGTTTAAAAGAACAGTTTAAGTTAGAAAACGGTAAATATGTATTTCCTTCGGCTATTGAAGAAGATATTGTTTTATTACCCTATATAGAAACAGCAATGATTTATGGCGACGGAAGGCCTTATAACATTTGTATTATTGTGCCTGATCAAACCATTTTGCGTAAAACAGCTGAACTTCTTAATATGAAAACAGAGGTTGATAAATTAATTCATTCTCCTTCTGTACAGGAATTTGTGGGTCTTGAAATTAGAAAAAGCTTAAAAGAGAAGTATGGTGGATATGAAATACCTAAGAAATTTATTTTCTCTAATGAATCTTTTACTGTTGAGAACGGATTTTTAACTCAAACTTTAAAACTTAAAAGACGTTTAGTAATTGAAAGATTTAAAGATCAGATAGAGGCTTTGTATAATGAGTAAGAATTAATATTTCATGAGAAAGTAACATTTTTTAGTTGGTGTTTTATTTATGAAGTACATCTCAAATTATTGATTTAAAAACTACTTTGCTACTGCTATGTTGTAAATATTAGGTGTGATTTGTCTTACTATTGGCGACAACATCAAATTTTATAGACATCATTAAATGGAATAAAAAAAGAGAAAGTACGTTTATAAAGAAGTAAATTTCAATTAAAAAATATTACTATTTATAAGAAAAAATGAAACAAATCTTAACTGCATTATCTTTTTTTACACTTTTAGTGAGTTGCAAAGAAGATAATAAAACTACAGAATAAATAACGAAGACGGAATCCATGAAAGTAACAATATTGAAAAATGCTTTAGACGTGAAAAAAAGTGCAAACAATCAAAATAAATCAAATATAAAATCTACTTATTTAGAAAGTATCCTACATTTTTAGTATTTTTAAAATTTAAATAAAGGAATAAAGATTATTTTTAATGGATACCAATAAGCCCAATACCCTTACAAGTAATAAAAGCATCTATAAATTTAGAAAATTTAATAATTCGGGTTATAATTTTTTTACTTTACAGTTTTTACTAGTAACAGTCTTTCTTTTTTATACAGGGTTAACTTATGTGGCCTGGGGAAGCATTCCAGTAGTGTTATTGTTTTTTTATTCTTCTACTTCGAAAAAATTTAGTTTTACAAAAAAAACGTTCGTAGCCAATTTAGTTTTAATAATCTATTTTACTTTTGCGTACTTATTTTATGGTAAGTTTTTCAATTTTATCATATTATTATACATAATTCCAATTGTTTTGTCAATAATAACTAGGCAGCACAAGCTAATGTTATATTCTAGTTTATTCATTACAATAAGTGTTTCTATAATAATCTATTTTGATTATTTTGGATTTGATTATGGCTATACAATCAATTATAATAAAGACATTTATAATCAGTTTTTTTATTTTACAGTTGTAATGTTACTTATTTATTTGATCGTTTTACTTACCGTTAGTTCAAACTTAGTTAATGCTATCATTGGAGATTTAAAAACTAAAAATATTGAATTAGAAGAATCTCGAATTGAATTGAGGAAGTTACAAATCAATAAAGAATCGTTTTTTGCCATAATGAGTCATGAAATTAGAACTCCTTTAAATGCTATAAAAGGTATTTCAGACATTTTAAAAAGCAACAATCAGAGTCAAGAAAACCAACACCTTTTAGAACTGATGGATTATTCTTCTAATCATTTATTAGCGTTAGTAAATAACATTTTAGATTTTACTAAATTAAATGACGGTGCTTTTACATTACAATATTCAGAATTCAACTTAAATAATGCTCTAACGTCTTTATTTAAAATGAATGAAAGGTTAGCCTTAGAAAAAGGATTAAAAATTGAATACCAAACAGCCGAGAACATTCCAAATTTTGTTTATGGTGACAAAAACAGAATTAATCAAATCATTTTAAATTTATTGAACAATGCCATAGAATACACCAAAAAAGGAACTGTAAAAATGCATGTAGACGGTCATCATAATAGTACTAATTTAAATGAGTTTCTACTTCAAATAACCATTTCTGATACAGGTAGAGGAATAGAAAAAGAATTGGGTGAAAGGCTTTTTCATAAATACGCTACCTCAAACAAATCGGGTAACAGTGTTGGACTTGGCTTAACAATCTCAAAAGGATTAGTTGATTTAATGAAGGGAACTATCTCGTTTGAATCAAAACCCAATCAAGGAACAACTTTTTACATTAACATCCCTTTACCAATTGTACAATACAATGCAACTAATTTAGACGAAGTAGAAATTAACTTCCAAGACACATTTATAAAAATACTTTTGGTAGATGACAATAAAATTAATTTGTTGATTTTAGAAAAACAATTAAAAAACAAACTAAAAAACAGCCAAATTTCAGTTGCTTATGACGGATTAGAAGCATTAAATTTAATAAGAGAAAACCAATACGACATAATACTAATGGATATAGTAATGCCAGTAATGGACGGAATTACAGCAACGAAAGAAGTAAGAAAGCTAACTGACGAAAATAAAAAAAACACTCCAATTATTGCTCTAACCGCTAATGTTGGTGAAAAAGAAATATTTAAATGTTTAAACGCTGGCATGAATAATTTTGTAACAAAACCTTTTGAGATTAATGCTCTATTAAAAACAATACAAGATTCTATAAAACACCTCAAATAAGCTTCATAAATTTAATATTAATTGGAGCTAAATTTCTTCAATTTAGAAGTAATTAAAAAATAGATAATTTAGAAATGAAAAATATAAATTATTATACTATCATTAAATTAAAAGGTTATTTATTTTTTAGCTCTTTTTTCTTTGTCGTGATATTTGTCCTTGGTATTTCAATAAAAACTTTAGTACCTTCTCCTTGACTACTTTTTATTTCAATTTTTCCTTTAATGGTATTTATACGCTGCTTAATATTTTTCATACCAATTCCATCAGTAGTTTTTAAAATATCAAATCCAACTCCATCATCAACAACAGAAATAGTAAGTAAATCTTCAATAATTACTAGTTTAATGATACAATTTTCGGCTTTCGCATATTTATTAACATTAGAACAAAGTTCTTGAAGTATTCTATAAATATTAATTTTAACTACAGAACTATACTTATCCCATTTTATTTTAGGTTCAATAGTACAAGAATAAATCGTTGGAGAAATATCATCTATGGCTTCAACCATATTATTTAATAAATATCTATAATCTATAAGATCAAAATCTGTTTCATGACTTAAATCATGTGATAAATCTCTTATTTCTCGTTCAATTTTTTGAAGTTCTGTTATGTATACCAATCGTTTTTCTTTCATAGCTTCATCATCAGAGCTATTTAAAAACCCAAGATTTAATCTAACACTATAAATATCATTCATAACACCATCATGCAATTCTTTTGCGATTCTGTTTTGAACATTTTCTTTGGTTTTAACTAATTGAATTTGGTAATCTTTAACTAATTCATACAATTCATTATCGGCTGCTTTTCTTAATTCTAAAAATTCAATCTCTCTTTTTTGCTCTTTTCTATGTCTAATTCCTAGAATGATTAAAAAGACAATGATTAACATAAGTCCCGCTAATAAAAGATAAAAATTACGCTTATTCAATAGTTCGTTTGCATTTTCTAACTTATTTGTTTCATATTCAATTCGGGCAAATTTATTACTACTTGCTCTTTGCTGTTTAATAATACTATCACTAACCCTAATGTATTCGTTTTTGTAATAAGCGCTATTTGATAAATCTACCTTTGATAAAAAATCTAATGATTTAAGAATTTCTTTACCACTATTAAAACGCTTAGATAAAACTAAAGCCTCATCAAAATATTTTTTAGCTTTTAAAGAGTCTTCTTTAATTAGACGAAACTCACCATAATAAAGAATCTTATAAAGATAACCCTTATCATTTTTATCATTTTTATTTAAGAAAAGAGCTTCTTTAAATAATTTTTCTGATTCATCAAAATTTCCATTCTTCATTTTAGAATAAGCTAAATTACCAAGGACTAGATTATATAGATTTGGCCATTTTTCTTTTAATTCTGTTGATTTAACTTTTTCTAATTCATAAATTGATTTTTTATATTCACCTTTTTTATCATAAATATTACATAAGTTGATCACATTTAGTACATAATAATCATAGATTGATTCAATATTGTTTTTATTGCCTTCTCTTAACTCATAATAAGATTGCTCAGCTAAACGAAAATAAGTCAGTGCTTTATCATATTCTTCTAATTCATTATGAATTGATCCTTGTAGTGAATAACAAGAATATTTTAATTTGTAATTTGTAGAATTATTTAGGTTTTGTAGTGCTTTAATGACTTCTATTTCACTTTCTGCATAATTACCTTCATAAAAAAGTAAATAGGATTTATTAAAATGAACTTTGGCTAACCTTTCTTTATTACCTAATAATCTGAAAATTTTCTCTGACTCTTTATAATAATAATAAGCACTATCTTTTTTTGTAAATTCATAACAATCTCCCATGTAGTATAATGCTCTACCCATTCCAATTGAATCTGATAGTTCTTGGGAAATATTATACGCTTTTTTGCTTAGGTTAAAAGACATTCTATTATCTTTCAAATAATAGTACTCTGATGATATTTTAAAAGCAATTTTTTTAGTAATTGAATCATTTGGCATATCATCAATTTTTTTTGAAATTGAATCTAAAAAAAATACTTTGTCTTCCGTAGAAAACAAAGTATATTTATCTGAATCTAAAAATGCAATTAGATTATTTTTTTGCTCTTTTTTTGAACATGAAGTCAAAAAAGCGAACACTATTAAAATAAAAAGGAATACAATATTTTGCCTCAATTTTTGTTTTTATCAAATATATAAAATCTAATTGAAACTATAAATAAATTAGTCTTTATCTTTTTTGATATATGGTTCTCCTTCAGAAGTTCCAGTTGTATCTCCAATAGAATCTCCTTCTCTTGCGAATGAAGAATCGTCAATATTTTGGCTTACTTTTAAGTTTTGAATTGGCTCAATAGATTCTGTTTCAGCAGTACAAGAAACGATAAATAATCCAGATGCAATTACTGCTAATGTTAAAAATTTTTTCATAATAGGTAAATTTAGGGTTGTTTTTGTTTTGTATTCAAAACTTACTTTCTGAAACATTCATATTATATAAAAGCAGGGAAACTTTTATAGTAGTAATTAAAGAACTCCCTTTCCTTAACTACCAATTTTGAATCAAATTTTAGTTGTTTTGAACAGTCCAAAAATATAAAACCCAGCTTAAAGCAAAGAAGAAATCAAGTGGTAGTTAGTAAGTCGCAGTGTAGTTTAAGTAAGTGACGTACTATTTAATGTAACTGACAAAATCAAATTAGCCAATTCTTCTGATAATTGTTTCAATATTGTCTTTATAGGTTCTCGAAAAAGGAAGTTTATATTCGTTATTAAACAAATAACAATCAGATTTACTGGTATTTATTCTACTTACGTAATTAATATTAACCACATAACTGTTGTGTATTCTAAAGAAATAAAACGGCAATTGACTTTGGAAAAACTTTAAAGTTTTAAATCCAGAAATTACTTTTCCGTTTTTCAAATAGAAATCTGTTGTGTTGTTATCAGCCATTAAATAAACAATATCTTCAAAAGGGATAAAATAATAATCGCTATTGGTTTTAATGCATAAATTTTCTTGAATTATTTTTTTTGAAAATATTGAATATTTCATAAAAGCCTTTCTAATCTCAAATATGGTTAATGGCAATAAGATATAATCCATTACTCCATATTTAATAGCCTTATAAGCATTTTTATCTTCCTCATTTATAGCGATAAAATAAGGCAAATCTTCAATGTATCTTTGAAGTTCTAATATAAAATGAAGAGGTATTTCATCTGTAAAATGAAAAAAGATGAGTTGCGGTTTTTTTTCAATTATAGCATTAAGTGAGCTTTCATAATCACTGAAAACACCTATACAAACAAAATCAACAAATTGCTGAAAATCATTCATATGACTTTCAACTGATTTTGTAGAATCAATTATAATATAGGAATTAAGCACTATTTGATTAATTTTATGCAAAATTAACATCATTTAGCGTTTATTCATTACGGTTTATTCGCGAAATACTTACGGTTTATGTCAAAACTTATAAATATACTAGTCGTAGATGATCATCCAATGACAACAGATGCTTATATTAACTTAATTAGATTATCTAGTCAAGATTTACAATTTAATTTTGAAACTGCTTCAGATTGCGAAACAGCTTTTAAACATATTGAAATGCACGCTAAGATTGGAAAGACAATCGATATAGCTATTATTGACATTGGTTTGCCTCCGTATAAAGACGAAAAAATAACATCTGGAGCCGACATAGCAAAATTGGTTAGAGAAAAATTTGAATTTTGTAAAGTAATTATTCTAACTATGCATCATGAAGCTTTACTGCTTAATGATATTTTTAAATCAATTAATCCAGAAGGGTTTCTCTCTAAAAATGATATTGATTTTGTAACTTTTCCTAAAATATTTTCTTCAATTTTAAAGCATAATCGTTATATCAGTAAAACAATTTATGAAGCATTAGTTGCTTTATTTAAGCAAAATATAAGTTGGGATGAATACGATAGTCAAATAATGTTACTATTAGAAAAAGGAATTAAAACAAAAGAATTACCAAAATACATTGAGTTATCATTGAGTTCAATTGAAAAAAGAAAAGCCAATATAAAACTTCAGCTTTTAGATAAAAGAGGCACTGATAATGAACTAATTGAAGTAGCAAAAAACCTAAATTTAATATAGAATTTAATGACAAGTAAAAAACAAAAAACAATACAAAAGATTTTAAAAATTTATTTTTTTCTACTATTCTTTTTATATAATTCTCAAAATTTATTTTCTCAAAGTGTTTTGGATAATTTAATTATAAAAAAAACGCTTTCTCAAGACTGGGAATTAGATAGCATTGACAAAAAAGGAACTTTTAAATTAGTTTCTTATCGACCGATTTATATAACTGCAGGAAGATTAACAAGTAATCCAAACACAAAGCCATTTAGTGAAAATCCTGATTATTCAGCTACTGAAATTGATGAATATAACAAACTTGAAGCTAAATTTCAGATAAGTTTTAAAACAAAAATTATACAATCTGCCTTTTTTGGCTTAGGAGATATCTGGGTAGCTTATACTCAAAAAGCACATTGGCAAGTGTATAATAAAAAATTCTCAAGAGCTTTTAGAGAACTAAATTATGAACCCGAAATAATTTTTAATTTTCCATTAAAAACTAAACTATTTACTGGAAATATTAGAAATGTTGGTTTTTCTCTAAATCATCAATCTAATGGAAAGGACTTTCCAATCTCAAGGAGTTGGAATAGAATTATTTTTAATATTGGCTATGAAAGTGATGATTGGATTGTAAATTTCAAACCATGGATTCGATTAAAAGATGAGGATGATGAAAATCCAGAAATAACTAAATACATTGGTGATTCTGAGGTTTATGTAGGCTATCATTATTTAAAACATGAATTTTATGCTATTGCAACGCATCCATTAACATCCTTAAAAAGAGGTGGAATTCAATTAAATTATGTTTTTCCTATCAAAGGACATATTAGAGGTCATGCTCAATTTTTTAATGGATTTGGTGAAACATTGTTGGATTATAATCACAAACAAACTACTTTAGGAATTGGAATTTCTTTTGCTAATTGGTAATTTAAATAGATTTTCTTACTTTTAAATTTAATATGTATAAAAATGAAAAGCATTATATTAACTATTCTAATTGTCCTTTTTACAAATTTAATATTCTCGCAAACCGTTTCAATAGATAGTTTACAGCATTACGAAGGAAAAAAAGTTACGATATGTGCCAAAGTACAAGGAATTTTTATATCCAATAAAACCAAGAAAACTACGTTTATTAATTTTGGAAAGCCTTATCCAAAGGAAAAATTTGTAGTTGTAATATTCGAAAAAGATTTAATTAATTTTAGTTATGATATTCCAACGCATTTAAAAAACAAAACAGTTTGTATAACTGGAATTGTTAAAATGTATAAAGGGAAACCCGAAATTGTTGCCACAAAAGAAGAGCAAATAGAAATTATTGATAAATAAATTAAACCCTAATGTCTACAACAAATTCAGAAAAAAACAATGAGAATTCAACCACAACCAATGTTGTTAATGGTAAGAATAAGAAACTAATTTATATAATCTTATTTGGTTTAGTTTTAGTTATATTCACTTTAGGTTTAATGAATTATCAATCAAAAAAAATAATTGATATTGAAAAAACCAATAAAGAAATTCAAAAAGAGAATTATTTAAAAGAAATTGAAGCTCAAAAGCAAAAGTTAGATGAGCAATCTAAAATTTTAACCAAAAAAGGACAAGCAGAAAAAGACCGATTTGATAAATCGAGGAAACAAGCTGATGAAGATACTTATAAAGAAATTTTAAGTGCAATTTCAAATAGTTACAAAGCATTAGAAGATGCAAAAGAAGATTTAGAAAAAGCGAAAGGATATAGAATTTTTCGTTCAGCTAAAAAAAAGGAAGAACAAATTAATGATGCTGAATATGAAATTGAAATTTGGCAACGTAAAATTGAACTTTTAAAGTTAGAAAAAAGAGAAGTAGAAATTCGTTTGAATTAAATTAAGTAAAATAGTGATGTTTTATTTTTGACATTGTATTTTTGCCTTATGAATGATAATTTCACAAATGAGTTCTTCGGAATTGGAATACAAAACGGAAAAACTCCAGAAAACCTTGGTGTTTTGTGGCGTTCTGCACAGAATTTAGGAGCAAGTTTTATTTTTACCATAGGAAATAGATATGCCAAACAAGCAAGTGACACACACAATGCTGTTAAATCAATGCCTTATTTTCACTACGAAAATTTTGAAGACTTCTTTAAAAATTTACCTAAAGGTGCACGTTTAGTTGGTGTAGAATTAGATGAAAAAGCAGAAGATTTGGAAACTTTTCATCATCCAAGACGTTGTGTCTATCTTTTAGGTGCAGAAGATAATGGTTTAACAAAAGTGGCTATGGAAAAGTGTCATTCTTTAATCAAATTCAAATCAGAGAAAAGCTTAAATGTTTCCGTTGCAGGAAGTATTGTACTTTATGATAGAGGAATTAATAAACCTAGGTCATAAAAAAAAACCGAAACTTTCATTTCGGTTTTTTTATCTATTTTTTCTTTGGTTTTACTTTGCAAGTACTAAATCCAAACAGAGTATATAACGGACAAAATTGTAATGAAGAAGTAGCAACCATTATAACGCCAACTGCTAAAGCAATCCACATTAAAGTTCCTTCTACCACATTACCCATAACTAAAATTAATGCAATGATTCCTATCATAATTCTAAAAAATCTATCGCCATTTCCTATATTTTTTTTCATAATAACACTTTGTTTTTAATTAGTTTTCTATTGGTTTATTAGCAGCATTCCAGTCGATAATTCCACCATCTAAATCATAGACTTGTTTAAATCCGTTTTCTTTTAAGATTCCTGCGGCTTTTGCACTTCTACCACCAGATCTGCAATATACCATAACTGGTTTTTCTTTGTCTAATGTAGCAATTTTTGTGATAAAATCAGCTGAATTAACATCAATATTTACGGCTTTTTGAATATGCCCTTCTGCAAATTCTTCAGAAGTCCTAACATCTACAATTTGACTTGTTGATTCTTTCATTTGTTCTTCAAATTTATTCGAATCAACTAATGTAACTCCTTCTTGTTGTTTTACACAAGAACAAGCAACTACTAATAAAACACTTAAGCTTAAAAATATATTTTTCATATCTAAATTTTTTTATAAAAATAAGAAAAAAATATTAACTTTTATGTTGATTAATAATTTCTATCAATTGATTTTTACTTAAAATACCAGATTGTCTCCAAAGCATCTTTCCTTTTTTGAATAACAAAAATGTTGGTACGCCCTTAACCATAAACTCTGAAGCCAAATCTTGATGTTGATCCACATTTATTTTTATTATTTTAACATCATCTTTTACAGCTGTTTTTGTTTCTTGCAAAATGGGTGACATCATCTTACACGGTCCACACCAATCAGCATAAAAGTCAACTAATACCAATTGATTTTGGTTTATTATTTCATTAAATTTTGCGTTCATTTTCTATATTATTTAAGAACAAATTTACAAATTAAAGCAGGTAAATTATGTAATATATGTTACAAACAGCAAATATGATAATTATCATTTTTAATTTTATAAAGCTACACTACATTTGATTAAATTAAAAAAGTTATGTCGCAAACACTCGTGCAAAAATATAATGTTCCTGGTCCAAGGTATACTAGTTATCCAACGGTACCTTATTGGGAAGAAGATTTGTTTACTGTTTCTGATTGGAAGAATTCATTTAAAAAATCATTTGATGAATCTAATACAGAAGAGGGAATAAGTTTATATATTCATTTACCTTTTTGCGAAAGTTTGTGTACTTTTTGTGGTTGCAATAAGCGAATTACAAAACGTCATGAAGTAGAACATCCATATATAGATGCTGTTTTAAAAGAATGGAAATTATATTGTGATTTATTACCTGATAAACCAATTATTAAAGAAATTCATTTAGGTGGTGGAACGCCAACGTTTTTTTCTCCCGAAAATTTAGAGCGCTTGATGAATGGTATTTTTGAAAAAGCAGAAAAAGCACCTCAACATGAATTTAGTTTTGAAGGTCATCCCAACAATACTTCTAGAGAACATCTTCAATCTTTATATGATTTAGGATTTAGAAGAGTTAGTTTTGGTGTTCAAGATTATTCCGAAAAAGTACAAAAAGCAATACATAGAATTCAGCCTTTTCATAATGTTGCAAAAGTTACGCTTTGGGCTAAAGAAATTGGATATACATCTATTGGACATGATTTAATTTTTGGTTTACCTTTTCAGACTTTAGAGGATGTTTTGGATACGATTGATAAGACTAAATCATTACAACCTGATAGATTAGCTTTTTATAGTTACGCTCACGTGCCTTGGATTAAAGGAAATGGACAACGTGGATTTAAAGATGAAGATTTACCAAAAGATGACGAAAAACGTGAATTATATGAAAAAGGTAAGATTCAGTTAGCTAAAAATAATTATATCGAAATTGGAATGGATCATTTTTCTTTGAAAGAAGATAGCATGACAAAATCGTTTGAAGAAGGCAAATTACATAGAAATTTTATGGGTTATACTTCATCAAAAACACAATTAATGATTGGTTTAGGAGTTTCATCTATTAGTGATAGTTGGTATGCTTTTGCTCAAAATGAAAAAACTTTAGAAGATTATTATGCTCGTTTAGAAAAAAATGAATTACCTGTTTTTAGAGGTCATTTATTAACGGATGAAGATTTAATAATCAGAAAACATATCTTAAATTTAATGTGTCAGTTTACAACATCTTGGGAGATGGATACAATGAAATTTAAAGAAATCAATGATGTAATAAAGAATCTTCAGGAAATGAAAGGAGATGGTTTATTAACTATTGAAGGAAATTCAATTAAAGTTACCGAAAAAGGAAAACCTTATGTACGTAATATTTGCATGGCTTTTGATTTAAGATTGATTCGAAAAGCGCCACAAACACAGTTGTTTTCAATGACGATATAGATTTTTGGATTTTCAGATATTGGATTTTCAGATAGCTTGGTTTACGTAAATTTTTTGTCCGAAAATCTATAGTCTGAAAATCTGAATATCCAAACTAATGGCAATTCGCTTCTGGTTGCACAAACAAGCTCATATTACTTGGAGAAATGTATGGAATATCTAAACCTAAACCTCTAACGATAAATAACATTCCGATTAAAATAGTTAAAATCGGAATTGCTTTTTGGATAGAGTTTCTGGTTTTTGGAGTGATGAAATTAGCTATATAAACTACAGCACTCATCAATGGAATTGTACCTAATCCGAAAAGAAACATATATAAGGTTCCAATAGGTAAACTTTGCATGGCTATTGCTCCAAATAAAGCTACGTAAACCATTCCGCAAGGCAAATAACCGTTAAGTAACCCTATTGTAAAAAGAGACTTATAACTCTTATTTTTAAATTGTTTTCCTAAACTTGATTTTACATTTGAAATGATTTTATAAATAGGTCTTGAAAAATTGTAACGAGCAAAAACTTTTTCTGGAACAATTGCTACTATAATCATTAACAAACCAACGACAATTGATAATTGTTGTTGTAATCCTGCAATTGATAATCCTTTCCCTAATAAACCAAACAACAATCCTAAACTAGAATAAGCTGTTAATCTACCTATGTGATAGGTTAAGATTTGTGTTGCTTTTTTGGCTGGATTATTTCTATCAACAGGTAACATCATAGCAATTGGACCACACATTCCTATGCAGTGAAAACTACTAATTAAACCTAATATGATAGCTGAATAAATCATTTTATAAAATTAAAAAGTGTGTTTTAGATAATGGATTAAAATAAATACTAATAACCAATAAACTAATTAAGAATCACCATTTCTCTAAAAGCACACTTTTTTTTTAATAATATATTGTTTCTTTATTTAAATAACTTGACTCATTATAAGTCCAGTCTATAGAAATGTCCCAAAGACCGCCAACCAAATCACTATTAGGTATGAGCAAATTTGTTGAAGATAATGAAATTGGAATTTCAAAATCTAACTTTTGGCTAGACGGTCTATATAAGGACACTTTTCCTTTTATGTTTTTATAATCAAAATCTGAAGGGAACTCTATTGTAATTCCTTCAACTGATTTTTTAACAACAACTTTATGTTCTAATTTGTTAGCACTTTGTTGTTTTTCTATACTTCCTTGAACTTGTAATTCTTTTTTATAATAATCTTCTGTAACCAATTCATTATCATATTTAGAATCTGATTGTACTTTAAAAACGAAATACAATATGAATGTCATAAATAATCCAAAAGCTATTACGATTGCTGTTCCCCAATTAATTTTCATAACATTATTTTTTTAATCAAAACTTCTTGGTCCTAAAAAGTTAGTCTTTGTAGTTTCAATAAGTTCGTTTTTGTTATATATTTCGATTTTAACTCTAGTTTTATCACCATCTAGAAAAGCAGGATTTATTTCGATGAATAATGTTCCTTGCGCTAACCCTTCTTTTTTAATTTTTACGTTAGGATTTCCAACCAATTTAATAGTTCCTTTTGGGCTTGCTAATTTAAAATGAATACTATCAAAATCTTTAACTGTTTTATTTACAATTTTATAAGTAAAAATATTACTGATATTTTCACCTTTATGTTCAAATAATTGTCCAGGTAATCTTAAAACTGTTGCTTCAACATCATTTCGTAAAAATAAAAGCCCAATTAACATTCCAATTAAAATAGTTAGCACAGTAATGTAACCTTTCATACGAGTCGTTACCTTGAATTTTTCTTTGTTAACGATTTCGTCTTCACTGGCATAACGGATTAGTCCTTTTGGTAATCCTACTTTTTCCATTATGGTGTCACATTCGTCAATACATGCAGTACAGTTTACGCATTCAAGCTGAGTTCCATTTCTAATATCAATACCAGTTGGACAAACCACAACACATTGATTACAATCTATACAGTCACCTTTACCTGTTTCAGCTCTATTTTCTCTTTTATCCCATTTTGCTCTACCAGTTTCACCTTCTCCTCTTACATGATCATAAGTAACATTGATAGATTTGTTGTCTAAAAGAACACCTTGCATTCTTCCATAAGGACAAGCTATAATACAGACTTGCTCTCTAAACCAAGCAAAAACAAAATAAAATATACTTGTAAAAATTAATAAAGTAATTAATGTACTTAAATTTTTAATTGGTCCTTCGGTTATGTATTGAAAAAGTTTATCACTACCTATTAAATAGGCTAAAAACACATTAGCAATTATAAATGATATTATAAAAAAGATAATCCATTTTGACACCCTTTTTCTAATTTTAACAGCATCCCATTTTTGTTTATCTAAACGCATTTGTGAACCTCTATCACCATCTATCCAATATTCTATTCTTCTAAAAACCATTTCTAGAAAAATAGTTTGCGGACAAAACCAACCACAAAAAATTCTACCAAAAGCTACAGTAAATAGTGTTAAACCAACAACTCCAATAATCATTGACATAACAAACAAATGAAAATCTTGTGGCCAAAAAGGAAATCCAAAAATGGAGAACTTACGTTCTACTACATTAAACAATAAAAATTGATTTCCATTTATTTTAATAAAAGGAGCTGATAATAAAAAAGCTAATAGTATATAACTTAGATATTTTCTTCTATCAAAGAATTTTCCAGAAGGTTTCTTAGGAAAAATAAAATTTCTTTTACCTTCTGCATCAATTGTTCCGATGGAATCTCTAAAACTTTCGTCTGGTAATGACATATTTTTTTGTTTTAAATACTTTGTTCTAAAACGAATTAAAAAAGGTTTTAAGCAACAAACTTAAAACCTTTTATTTTTTATTTTGTTGCTGTAGAATCTACAACTGTTTCAACTTTTGCAGTGTCAGTTGCTGTTGCACCTTCTGCTTTATATAGAACAGCTTCTGGTTCTGTTGGTTTTGGTTCTTTTGGATTAGAGCTTTGTAATGAAAGTATATAACTTGCTACTTTCTGCATTTCGGTTGGTTTTAATTGATCTTTCCAAGAAATCATTCCTTTTCCTGATCTACCCCCTTCAACAAGCGTATTAAATACATTTTTAATACCACCTCCTAAAATCCAATATTCATCTGTTAAGTTTGGACCAATTGCTCCTCCAGCATCAGCTCTGTGACAAGCTACACAGTTAGAAGTATACAATGCTTTACCTTCTGCTAATGAAGTTGCATCAGTTAATAAAGTAACACTTTCCTTATCCATCATGTCTGGAGCCGTTTTTAAATATTCTTTAATATCTAAATCCGCTTGAGCCATTTCTGCTTCAAACTCTTCTGCTTGACTGTAGTCTCCATATATTTCAAAACGGACAAAATAAACAACTGCAAATATAACACAACCATAGAATAAATATACCCACCATGGAGGCAGCACATTATCTAGTTCTTTAATACCATCATAATCATGTTCTAACATTATGTCTTCTTCTTGATCAATTGATGTAGTACGAGTCATTTTTGACACAATTCCTTGATAGAATTTTCCTTCTGTAAAAGGTAATGCTTGTGCTTCTTTTAATTGTTGTTTTTGCTCTTCCGTTAATAATTGGTAGGTTACATTGTCAACAGCGCTTACTACTATTTCTATAGCAATTAATAAGAATAGAAATACACCTAGAAATAATGAAACCATTGGATATTCAACAAATGCAGGCTTATCTCCTGAATCAATAAAGTATTCCATTGCTGCAAAAACAATTGCAAAAAGAACTGGAACTCTTACATATGCTGGAATTATTTTTTTCATTTTTAACTTGTTTTAATTTTAGCTTTGCTTTTAGTTTGAAAAAAAAGTTCCTCTTTCTCTTTCAATAAAGAAAGAGGAAACTTTAATTATTGTTCGTCTTTAAATGGTAATTCACTTAATTCTTTGATTTTGTCTTTGCTATAAGTCATTGCCCAAACAAAGAAAGATACAAATACAATAAAGAAAAGAACCAATGATATTATAGGATAAATATCTACTCCATTAATAGTTTCAAGATTGTGTTTAATAAATTTTAACATAACTATGAGTTTTTAATTATTCTGTTTTCTTTACTTTAATATCTGTTCCTAATCGTTGTAGGTAAGATATAAGTGCTACAATTTCTCTATCTTTCATTGGAACAAATTCTTCACCTCTAGCAGCAGCAGATTTTTTACTTGCTTCATAAGATTTTACAAAATCAGGATCACCACTCAAGTTTTTCTCAATTAGAGCAGATTGAGCATCCATATTTTTTCTTGCATTTGCTATTTCTTCATCTGTATATGGAACTCCTAAAGTTACCATAACTTTCATTTTTTTCTCAATATGTTCATGATCCATTGCTTTATTAGCATACATCCATTTGTAACCTGGCATAATAGAACCAGCAGATGTACTTTGTGGATCCCACATGTGATTAAAATGCCAATTATCATTATACTTCTGTCCTATTCTATGTAAATCCGGACCAGTTCTTTTAGAACCCCATAAGAATGGGTGGTCGTATACATATTCTCCCGATTTAGAGTATTCACCATAACGTTTTACTTCTGAACGGAATGGACGTATCATTTGCGAGTGACAGTTGTTACAACCTTCACGTATATATAAATCTCTACCTTCTAATTCTAGAGGTGTATAAGGTTTTACACTTGAAATAGTTGGAATGTTAGATTTTACAACCAACATTGGAACAATTTGAACTATTCCACCAATAGCAACAGCTACAGTTGTTAATATTGTAAATTGAACCGGTCTTCTTTCTAACCAAGAGTGCCAAGTTTCCCCTTTTAATTGCTTGTTTGAAATTTTAGTTAATGCTGGTGCTTCAGCTAATTCATCTTCTACAGGTGAACCAGATCTAACGGTTCTTACAATATTATAAACTAATACTAAAATACCAATAAAATATAATGTTCCACCAACAGCTCTCATAGCGTACATTGGCATAATTTCGGTTACTGTTTCAAGGAAATTTCCGTAAACTAATGAACCATCAGGATTAAATTGTTTCCACATTGAAGCTTGAGTAAACCCAGCTACATACATTGGTAAAGTATATAAAACAATACCTAAAGTACCAATCCAAAAATGGAAATTTGCTAATCCTGTTGAAAATAATTTTGTTTTAGTCATTCTTGGTATTAACCAATAAATCATACCAAAAGCCATAAATCCATTCCAAGCTAATGTACCAACATGAACGTGTGCTACAATCCAATCTGTATAATGAGCAATAGCATTTACATTTTTAAGAGACAACATTGGTCCTTCAAAAGTAGCCATACCATAACCTGTAATTGCAACTACATAGAATTTTAAAACAGGATCTGTTCGTACTTTATCCCAAGCACCTCTTAAGGTTAACAATCCATTAATCATACCACCCCAAGATGGAGCAATTAACATAATTGAAAATACAACTCCTAAGTTTTGAGCCCAATCTGGTAATGAAGAATATAATAAGTGGTGTGGTCCAGCCCATATATATATAAAGATTAAAGACCAAAAGTGAATGATTGATAATCTATATGAATATACAGGACGATTAGCTGCTTTTGGCACAAAATAATACATCAATCCTAGGATTGGGGTAGTTAAAAAGAAAGCCACTGCATTATGACCGTACCACCATTGTACTAAAGCATCTTGAACTCCTGCATAAACTGAATATGATTTGAATGCAGAAACAGGGATTTCAATACTATTAAATATGTGAAGTAAAGCAACTGCAATAAACGTAGCTAAATAGAACCAAATAGCAACATAAATATGTCTTTCTCTCCTTTTTATTATTGTTCCAATCATGTTTACACCAAAAGCTACCCAGATAAGTGCAATAGCAATATCAAACGGCCATTCTAATTCGGCATATTCTTTTGACGTTGTAAAACCTAAAGGTAGCGTGATTGCTGCTCCAAGAATGATTAATTGCCAACCCCAAAAGTTTAATTGACTTAAGAAATTGCTATACATTCTAGTTTTTAATAGTCTTTGCAAAGAATAATAAACTCCTGCAAAAACAGAATTTCCTACAAAGGCAAAAATAACAGCATTAGTGTGCAATGGTCTTAATCTTCCATAACTTAACCACGAAATTCCGTCGGTCATATTTGGAAATAAATACATGAAGGCTACTATAAGACCTACCAACATTCCTATAACTCCAAAAGCAATTGAAGCATAAAGGAAGTTTCTCACAATTTTGTTGTCGTAATAAAATTGTTCTTTCTCCATAATTAATTCAGTTTTTGTTTATCTGTTTTTGTTATTTTGTTTGTACTCTTTACTAATTCATCGTCAAATAACATTCTGACCGATGGTGTATAGTCATCATCATACTGACCACTTTTAACTGCTTTTATAAAAGCAATTAAGAAAACTACTGCAACCACGATACTTACTGTGATTAAAATATAAATTACACTCATACCATAAGTTTAAGTAGCAAATTTACCACTGATTACACTCATAAAATATGACAAATGTCATACTTTAAAATTTTGTTAAAATTATTCTATTTTCAATTGATGAAGTTAATAATAATTCACCAAAAACCAACAAAATATAGTTAAATAATAAAAGCTTTTAATACTTTTTCTTTGCATAATAATTACTCATTAGAGTTACAAAACTCACCACAGTAATAGAACTCAAAGGCATTATTATTGCAGCTACTAAAGGTGATAAGTTTCCAGTAATTGCAAAAGACAATCCAACAATATTATACAGCAAAGACAATCCAAAACTCATGTAAATAGTTCGCATTGAATTTTTGGAATAATTTAAGAAATAACCAATTTTAGAAAATTGAGAAGCATCTATAATTCCGTCACAGGCTGGAGAAAAGACATTTACATTTTCTGAAATAGAAATTCCAACATTACTTTGTGCTAATGCTCCTGCATCGTTTAAACCGTCACCAATCATCATTACATTCTTACCTTCTTTTTGCAATTGTTCTATATATTCTAGTTTTTGCTCTGGTTTTTGATTGAATATTAATTCCGTTTTATTGGGCAATAAAGATTGAAGATTTTCTGTTTCTCCTTCATTATCTCCTGAAAGAATTATTAATTCATACTTAGTCTTTAACCTTTCAAACAACTCTTCTACTCCATTTCTATATTGATTGTCAAAAACAAAATATCCTTTGTAAACATCGTTGATTTTTAGGTGAACTTTCGTTTGTTTTGCGATCTCTTCAATTTGGTTTTCTACTAAAGAAGATGAACCAATTATTACTTTCGAATCATCTGCCTTAGCAATAATTCCTTTTCCAGTAATTTCTTCAAATTCTTGGATTTCAATTTTAGCAGAATTGGGTAAAAATTCATAAATCTTTCTACTTAAAGGATGATTTGAACCTCTAATTACACTTTTAATTAAAGCTTTTTCGTCACTAGATAAATCATTTCCTTCAAACTCTATAGTTGATTTTTTATTAGATGTTATGGTCCCTGTTTTATCGAAAACTATTGTATCAACTTTGGCTAGTTGTTCAATTACAGTTGCATTTTTGAGATATAATTTTTGTTTTCCCATAATTCGCAATACGTTTCCTAATGTAAAAGGAGCTGTCAAAGCCATTGCGCAAGGACAAGCAACAATCAATATCGCTGTTACCACATTAAAAGCCGTTGAAACATCTATAAATAACCAAAAAACAAATGAAACTAAAGCTAGTAACAATAATATTGGTGTAAAATATTGGCTAACTTTGTCTGTGATCGTTTTATGTTTTTGTTCTATTTTTTTCTGAAAAACATCATTACTCCACAATTGCGTTAAGTAACTTTGAGAAACGGAAAATAAAACTTCCATTTCGATGACACTTCCTATCATTCTTCCACCAGCAAATAATTTATCTCCTGATTTTTTTTCGATTGGAATGGCTTCTCCTGTTACAAAACTATAATCAATTGAAGCTTTTTCGGAAATTAAAATTCCGTCAACTGGAATTAATTCTTGATTTCTAATTAACAATCTATCTCCTTTTTCTATATCATAAACTTGAACAGGAATTTCTGTTCCATCTGAATTTAATTTTGTAATTGCAATTGGAAAATAAGACTTATAATCACGTTCAAACGAAAGAAAGCTGTATGTTTTTTGTTGAAATAACTTCCCTAATAACATAAAGAAAATCAAACCCGTTAAGCTATCAAAAAAACCTTGTCCATAATCAAAAAGAATATCAACTGTACTTCTAACAAACATTACCAAAATTCCTAAAGCAATAGGAATATCAATGTTTAGCATTTTAGATTTAATACTTTTATAAGCCGAAATATAGTAATCTGATGCTGAATATAAAAATGATGGTAAAGCCAATGCAAAAATCAACCATCTAAAAAATCCTCTGTATTGATTTATCCAAAATTCATCAACTTCAAAATACTCCGGAAATGATAACAACATAATATTTCCAAAACAGAAAAAAGCAACTCCAACCTTGTAAATTAGACTTCTATCAATAACTTTTTTACCTTCATCAAAATTATCTAAACTTATATATGGTTCATAACCAATTGAACCTAATAGATAAACTATATCTTTAAGTGAAGTTTTTGTAGGATTGAATGTAACCCTAACTTTCTTTTCTGGGAAGTTTACTTGCGAAGTATTTATTCCGCTTTGAAGTTTTTGTAAATTTTCCAAAATCCAAATGCACGAACTACAGTGTATATGAGGAATGTAAAGTGAAACAATAGAAGTTGTATCTTCTTGAAACTCCAACAGTTTTGCGATAATTTTTTCATCATCTAAAAAATCATATTTTCCTTTAATCTCCTGTGGTGTTGCACCAGGTGCATTTTCAAAATCATAATAACAAGATAAATCATTCTGACTAAAAATTTCGTAGACGGTCTTACAACCATTACAACAAAAACTCTTATCGTCAAAAATAACTTCTTCTTTTTTTATGATATCATTACCACAATGGAAACAGTTATTTGTGTCCATAATTTGCTCATTTTACCTGTTGCAAAGGTTATAATTGTTGATAAAATAAAATATGATATTTGTCATACTTTAAGTATCTTTGTAAAAAGGATAAAAAAATTATCTATGAGTAAATGCGAACAGTGTATTGTTAGGCAATTTAGTTCATTAAATGCTCTTAACAAAGAGGAATTAATAAAGATGGCTAATTGCAAAACATCATACACTATTAAAAAAGGAGAACCTCTTTTTGAAGAAGGAGAAACAGTAAATGGTGTTTTTTGTATTAAAGAAGGAGTCTGTAAAATGACTAAACTCTCTGACAATGGAAAAGATCAAATAGTAAAACTAGCAAAACCTGGAGAACTTTTAGGGCAACGTTCTATGATTAGTGAAGAAGCTGCAAATTTAAGTGCAATAGCTTTAGAAGACATGGAAGTTTGTTTTATTCCAAAGACAGAACTAATGGGCTTTTTTAATGAAAACAATCAGTTTTCTATGAATATGATGAAAGCTATTTGTGGCGATTTAAAAGATTCTGATGATCATATGGTTAATATGGCTCAAAAAACTGTTAAACAACGTTTAGCTGAAACCCTATTATATTTAGAAGAAAACTTTGGAGTTAATGAAGATAATTCTTTACGATTACAATTATCGAGAGAAGAATTAGCTGGATTAATTGGAACAGCCACTGAAAGTTGCATCAGATTACTTTCAGAATTTAATAAAAATGGACTAATTGAATTGGCCGGAAAGAAGATTACATTGTTAGAAAAAAATTTACTTAAAAAAATATCATAAATAAAAAAGAGCTAATTAATATTAGCTCTTTTTTATTATTCTTTAGGCCCATCCCATTCGGACATTCCACCTAATAAATTATAAGTTTTTTCAAAACCTAATTGATTCATTATACCACATGCTTGTCCACTTCTTCCACCAGCTGCACAATATATATAGTAGTTTTTGTTTTTATCTAACTCTTCAACCATGTAAATAAATCCTTGGCCTTTATATATATCTATATTTAAAGCACCCGGAATTTTACCACTGTTAAACTCATCATCTGTTCTAACGTCAAGAATAACACCATTTTCATCAGCTAAAAAGTTATTCCACCAGTCTTTTTTATCTAAATTCATATTCTTATTAATTTTTGTCAAAGTTACACTCAAAAATATAATTTCAAAACTTTAACAAAAAATTAATCAACATTTGTATATACAATTAAAAAAAGACACTACATTTGTCGTGTTAATATTTGTATATACAATTATGAAAATTGAAGATGTTATTAAAAGTAATTTAAATTTAGCCATTGAAAAGAAAACATTATTAAACGTGATGTATTCTCAAAATGTTATATCAGAAAAATTTAATGAATTATTAAAACCTTTTGATTTATCAGCCGAACAATTTAATGTATTAAGAATATTAAGAGGCCAAAATGGAAAAGCTACTAACATGTGTAACATTCAAGAACGAATGATTGCAAAAACAAGTAACACAACTAGATTGGTTGATAAATTATTAGCAAAAGAACTTGTTACTAGAGAAATCTGTCCAAATAACAGAAGAAAAATGGAAATCACCATAACTCAAAAAGGATTAAGATTATTAAAAAAATTAGACCCTTTAGTTATTAATCACGAAAAGTGTTTTGCAAAAAACTTAACAGAATCAGAATTAATTACATTAAACGAATTATTAGAAAAATTTAGAACAGTATAAAATAAATAAAAACAATTAAATGAATACATTTTTAGAAAATCAAAATTGGCGTTATGCAACTAAGAAATTTGATGCTACGAAAAAAATATCAAGTCAAGACTTAGAAACGCTTAAAGAAGCTATTCAACTAAGTGCTTCTTCTTATGGATTACAACCCTATAAAGTACTAATTATTGAAAATCCAGAAATTAGAAAGCAGTTAAAACCTTTTTCGTGGAATCAAGAACAAATTACAGATGCTTCTCACCTATTTGTTTTTGCAAATATAATTGATCTTCAAGCAAATCATATTAGTGACTATTTGATTAACATGGCAAATATTAGAGGCCTAAAAATCGAAGATTTAAAAGGCTATAGCGATATGATGAATACTAATATTGCTACTGGTTTAAACCTTGAACAAAAATCAATTTGGTCAGCAAAACAAACCTATTTAGCACTTGGAAATCTGTTAAATGCTGCAGCTGAATTAAAAATTGACGTTACACCAATGGAAGGTTTTGAGCCAGCAAAATACAATGAAATATTAGGCTTAGATAAATTAGGACTTAATGCTTCTTTAGTTGCAACTATTGGTTATCGTCATGGAGAAGATGCAACACAACATTATCCGAAAGTAAGAAAACCAATTAACGAATTATTCGAAACAATTTAATAAAAACAATAACTAAAAACAAAAAAATGAAAAAATTAAAATCAATTGCATTAGTATTAGTAGCTTTTGTGACCTTTTCAGCAACAGCTCAAAAAACAACAAAAGTAGATGCTTCAAAAAGTACCATTAACTGGGTTGGAAAAAAAGTTACAGGAAAACATGAAGGAACTATAAATTTAAAAGAAGGAGCGTTAGTATTTGAAGCAAAAAAATTAGTAGGTGGAAATTTCACTGTAGACATGACAAGTATTACAGTTACTGATTTACAAGGTGGATCGAAAGGAAAATTAGAAGGACATTTAAAAGCTGATGACTTTTTTGGTTCAGATAAATATGCAACTTCAAAATTAGTTTTCAAAAAAATCGCTACAAAAGAAAATAATACTTATACTATTTATGCTGATTTAACTATCAAAGACAAAACAAATGAAGTAGTTTTTGATATAGTTGTAAAAGACAATACTGCAACTGCTGAAGTAGTTATAGACAGAACTAAATACGGAATCGAATATAATTCAGGAAGTATTTTTGATGGTTTAGGAGATAAAGTTATTTATGATGATTTTACTTTAAATGTAGTTTTAGTATTCTAATAATAATTTAAGATTGGGAAAATTGCTATTGAAAAAGGCTATTCATAATATATGAGTAGCCTTTCCCTTTTTTATTCATTAAAATTAAGCTTGATGATTTTATTTCTTCCAGCTGCATAAGCAGTTTTATGGTCTAAAAAACGAATTGTATAAAGTTCTTTATCTTCATTTAATTGCTTCCAAGAATTTCCAAAGTCGCTTGAATATTGAATTCCGTTTGCACCAACAGAAACTAATGATTTCCCTTTACTATTTGGAACAAACTGCACACAAGAACCATATCCAAAACCTTGACCATTTGCAACTAATTTCCATGTTTTTCCACCATCAAAAGTTATGGCTTTGTTGTTTGAGTTATCATTTGGTTTTTCATAATTTCCACCCGTTATAAATCCGATTTTATCATTATAGAAATCTGCTGAAAATATTCCGGTCATAGCTTCTCCTTGAACGATTGGTGTTTCATAAACTTGCCAATTCTTTCCAAAATCATCACTTACAAAAACTCTTGATTTCTTTCCACCTGAAACCAAAAACACCTTAGAATTAGTTATAATTAAGTTCGAATTACTTGCAGCAAAAGCGGCTTCTCCTTCCTCAACTTTTGGTAACCTTTTACAAGAAGATTTTTCCCAAATATTTCCACCATCATTAGTTATGATTACTGATAAACAATCCTCTGTTGGATCACCCATTGCTATTCCATTAAGTTCATCTTTAAATTGCATGGAATCATAAAATACTTTTTCATTAATTTCTGAATAAACAATTTGTTGCGAATTGTCTTTCTTTGAAATTTTATAAACATTCGCTGGATTTGCAACTGCTAACAAAAATATAAAGTCTTTAGTTTGAGCTATACTTCGTATTTCATTAACAATTGTATCTGATTGAATTTTAAATTTTGAAACTTCATTCGTTTTCAAATTTACTTTTCCATAATTACCTTCATTTCCTGCATACCAAAGATAATTTTCATCCGTTAAAATAGCCCTAATGCTTATTTTATCCTCTAAAATTGATTGTATTTCAACGTTAGAATAGTTAGTGTTTATTTCTTTTTGAGAACTGCATGCATTTATTATTAATAGAATAAAAATGTATTGAAAATATTTCATCTTAATTTGTTTTTTGTAAAGTTAGAAAACAATTCTAAATTCAAACTATAAAAATAAAATTTCACAAAACATTGATTAACAGATTACTAACTGTTTAAATTAAACTTTGGCACGAATATTGAATATTACTAATCGAATGTAAAAATTCAAACAGTTTAGTAACTTAATACTATATATTATGAAAAAATTATTTACCCTCGCCCTTTTATTTAGTTTAACAACTATGTTTGTTAACGCTCAAGATAAAACAACTGTTACAGCCAATTCATCTGAAATTAGTGATAATTTAGATTTAAGAGCTATTGCCACTATATTTGGAGAATCTTCTGACTTAGAAGATTTTGAAAAAAGAATAAACGATCCAAAAGCTCAAATTAGTAATCTAGACTTAAACGACGATAATTATGTTGATTATTTACGTGTTATCGAATCTATTGAAGGAAACGATCACATTATTGTAATTCAATCTGTAATTGACAAAGATTTATATCAAGATGTAGCTTCAATAGAAGTGCAAAGAGATAAAAATAATAAAGTACAAGTACAAGTTGTTGGAGACGTATATATGTATGGTGATAATTACATTTATGAACCAGTTTATGTTCACACACCTGTAATTTACACAACATTTTGGGTAAATAACTATCGTCCATATTATTCTAGTTGGTATTGGAATTATTATCCTTCTTATTATTCATATTGGAGTCCATTCCCAATATTCAGGTATAGAAATCACATAAATGTATATATTGGTGGATATGGTCACTCTTACAACTACGTTAATTATAGAAACTGTAGAGTTTCATATAATGCTTATCACGGAAGAAGAGCACATGGTTATGAAACAAGATATCCAAATCGTTCATTTTCTCATAGAAACGCAACTGTTTCAAACAGACATGAGTTAGATAGAACAAGAGATGTAAGAACCGTAAATACAAGAGAAAGAGGAAATACTCAACCTAGAATTGAATCTTCGCCAAGAGGTACTAGAAATAATGCTTCAACAAGAGATGAAAGTCCTAGAAGTACAAAATCACCAAGAGCAACTACTTCTACTAGAGACGAAAATCCTAGAAACACTTCATCTTCTCCGAGAGTAAACCCATCTACAAGAGATGAGAATCCTAGAACAACTAATTCTTCGCCAAGAAACAACACTTCTACAAGAGATGAAAGTCCAAGAAACACTTCATCTTCGCCAAGAGTAAATAGTTCTACAAGAAACGAAAACCCAAGAACGACGACTTCTTCACCAAGAAGTAACACTTCTACAAGAAATGAGAGTCCAAGAAACACTTCATCTTCTCCGAGAGCAACTAGTTCATCAAGAACTAAATCATCTCCTAGAGTAAATACTTCTTCTCGTTCAAATTCTGGCTCAAGTCCAAGAGTTAGTTCACCGTCAAGAAGTTCATCTTCATCAGTAGGAAGTTCTAGAGGTTCTTCTTCAAAAGGAAGTTCATCAAGAGGTGGTTCATCAAGAGGTGGAAGAGAATAAAATAATCATCAATCATCCAAAAGAAAAGACCGCATTAATTGTGGTCTTTTTTTATGATTAAAAAATTCCATAAACACATTATTAATACTATCTTTGCAAGCTGATTAAAAAAGAAATGAGATTACACAGAAATTTAGTATTTACAGTTATTGATTCATTAATGGCCATCTTTAATGAAGGTGCTTATGCCGATAAAATGGTAGCACAAGCCTTAAAAAAAGATAAACGTTGGGGAAGTCATGACCGAAAATTTGTTGCCGAAACTATCTACGAAATAGTTCGTTGGAAAAGATTATACACCGAAATTGCCGAAGTAAAAGATCCTTTTACAAGGGATGATATTTGGAGAATTTTTGCAGTTTGGGCAGTTTTAAGAGGAATTAAATTACCAGATTGGAAATATTTTGAAGCTACTCCAACCCGAAAAATCAAAGGCCGTTTTGATGAATTAACTAAAATTAGAAAATTCAAAGAAGCTATTCCAGATTGGATAGACGAATTAGGTTTAAAAGAATTAGGACTAGAAGTTTGGGAAAAAGAACTTACGGCTCAAAACGAACAAGCTAAAGTAATTTTAAGAGTTAACACTTTAAAAACTACTAAAGAAAAAGTACGTGCTATTTTAATGGACAACAACATTGAAACAGAATTGATAAAAGATCAACCAGATGCACTTGTATTAAAAGAAAGAGCAAATGTTTTTATGATTCCTGCTTTCAAAGAAGGTTTCTATGAGGTACAAGATGCCTCGTCTCAGTTAGTAGCTTATTATTTAGATGTTAAACCAGGAATGAGAGTTGTTGATACTTGTGCAGGTGCAGGTGGAAAAACACTACACTTGGCCTCTTTAATGGAAAACAAAGGACAATTAATTGCTATGGATATTTATGAAAGTAAATTGAAACAATTAAAAATTCGTGCCAAAAGAAATGGTGTTTTTAATGCTGAATTTAGAGTTATTGATTCTACAAAAGTCATTAAAAAACTTTATGATAAAGCAGACAGAGTATTAATTGATGCACCATGTAGTGGATTAGGAGTTTTAAAAAGAAACCCAGATAGTAAGTGGAAATTACAACCTGAATTTATTGAAAACATCAAAAAAGTTCAAGAAGAAGTTTTACATAATTATTCAAGAATAGTAAAACCAGGCGGAAAAATGGTATATGCTACCTGTTCGATTTTACCTTCAGAAAATCAAGAACAGGTTCAAAAGTTCTTAAAAACAGAAGAAGGACAAAAATTCAAATTAGTGAAAGATCAAAGCGTATTAGCGCATCAATCAGGGTTTGATGGGTTTTATATGGCATTAATGGAAAAAAAAATATAATTATATTGATATGAAAAAGAATTACATTTTATTATTTTTATTGAGCGTAACCACTGGTTTTGCTCAAATTCCGACAGGTTATTACAATTCTGCAACAGGAACAGGCTATACACTTAAGACTAATTTAAGAAACATAATTGCCAATAACACGAATTCCAACAGTTCAGCCGACTATGGTGATTTATGGACGCTGTATACTAATACCGCTTTTAGAGATAATTATTACGAAAACAACAGCTCTTTACTGGATATTTATTCTGAAAAGCCTTCTGGTCCAGACTCTTATGAATACACAAGTACAAACCAGCAATGTGGAAATTATTCTGGCGAAGGTTCTTGTTACAACAGAGAGCATTTAATGCCACAATCTGTTTTTAACAGCAATTATCCAATGTATTCTGATGCACATTTTGTTGTTCCTAGTGATGGTTCTGTTAATGGAGCAAGAGGTAATTTTCCTTTTGGAGTTGTAAGTTCTGTAGCATATACTTCTACAAATGGCTCTAAAAGAGGAAGCAACTTAAATTCTGGATATTCAGCTGGATATTCAGGCACCGTTTTTGAACCTATAAATGAATTTAAAGGAGATGTTGCTAGAGCAATGTTATATTTTGCAACTCGCTATCAAAATGAAGTTACGAGTTGGAGTTATGATATGTTCAACAACACCAACAATCAAGTTTACACAAATGCCTTTCTAAACATTTTAATTACTTGGCATAATCAAGACCCAGTAAGTGCATATGAAATTGCTAAAAATAATGCTGTTTATTCTTTTCAAAACAATAGAAATCCATACATAGATCATCCTGAATATGTGTGCCAAATTTGGCCAACACAATGTGCAGCACTTTCTACCCAAGATTTTGTTAGTTTAGAAGGTATATCAGTTTATCCAAATCCATCAAATGATCATAGAATTAATATTCAATCTGAAGTAGCTTTAGACGAAATTCAATTAATTAACCTTAACGGACAATTGATTCAAGTAATTCAAAAACCAATATTTAACAACAATACATATACTTTAGATAATTTACCACAAGGATTTTATTTGTTGAGGTTAAGTTCAGAAAATCAATCTGTTACCAAAAAAATTATCGTTAACTAATACAACATTTTGATTTCTTTTATGCCATAATTTTTTATGGAATCATCCTCAAGCAAAACTTGAAGTTGACCAATAGAAGAAACACCTTTAATAATTCCCATAAATTTTTGTTGATTCGCATCTTCAAAAGTTGTGGGAATTTCTTTTTTAAATAAGTTATCTAAATAATTTTTCCACAACAAATCACTTTTAATTCGAACTAAAGAAATAGTTTGCTTTAAGTTTTCTAATAAAACATTTAATACGTTATCTAAATTAAAATCTAAGTTCTCTAGCAGTTTTAAAGAAGTAACATTACTAATAGAATTAAAGTTAATTTGATTCACATTTATACCAATTCCTATTACAGAATAAATTTCACCATTTTGTTGAATTGCATTTTCAATTAAAATTCCAGCAATTTTCTTATTATCTGCCATAATGTCGTTTGGCCATTTAACAGCACATTTTTTACTTGTCAGTTGATTTAAGGTTTCAAAAACACTTAAAGCAACAGCAATATTTAATGTAAATAACTCAGTCGGACTCATTATTAAATCCCTCACTAAAACACTAAACGTTAAGTTCTTACCCGATTCACTTAACCATTCAGCATCACGTTGACCTCTACCCTTTTCTTGGTTGTTTGCTACCACAATTGTAAAGTTATCAACAAACTGTTTTCGCATTAAATCCTTTAAATAGTCATTAGTTGAGTTTGTGGCATTTAGTTTGATGATATTCATATGCAAAAATAATTTTTGTAAACTTTTGTTAACGTTCAAATGTAAAGACAAATTTTGTTAAATTTGCATAAAGTAAAAAAATTAGATGACTAAAAAGAAAGTGAATAATGATGATTTGATAGCAAATATCATTAAAGGTATAGAAGATGTAAAAGGAAACGATATTAATATTCTTGATTTAAGAGGAATTGACAACACCGTAAGCGATTATTATATTATTTGTAACGGAAATTCTAACACACAAGTTAACGCAATTGTTAACTCAATCCAAAAAGTAGTTTCAAAAGAATTAAAAGATAAACCTTGGCATGTAGAAGGTTCTGATAATGCCGAATGGGTTCTTATGGATTATGTTAATGTAGTAGTTCATGTCTTCCAAAAGCACATTAGAGAATATTATAACATCGAGGGTTTATGGGGTGATGCCAAAATAATTTCATTAGAAAATAAAAATTAAATATGTCAAAAGATAATAATAAAAAACCAAGCTTTAAATTTAGCCCTTGGTATATATTCCTTTCAGTACTTGCCTTATTTTTCATTATTCAATTGGCTTCATCTGGTGTTGATTTAAGCAACCCTAAACCATCTACAATTTCAAAATTCAATCAACTTTTAGATTCATCTCAAGTTGAAAAAGTTGTTGTATTTAATGGAAAAACAGCTGAGATTTACTTAAAAAAAGATGTTTTAAGCGATAAGAAATACGATGGCGTAAACAAAGATGTTTTAGGAAAAGTTAACGAAAAAGGACCACATTACTTATTAGAAAATATTGGTAATGAAGAATTATTTCAAAAGAAACTTGTAGAAGCCTCTGATAAAGGTTTAATAACTAATTATGATTTTAAATCAACTGGTGATTGGACTGAGATTTTCTTTTCATTTTTACCAATACTTATTATAGTAGGTGTTTGGATTTACATGATGAGAAGAATGTCTGGTGGAGGCGCTGGTGGAGGTGGAAGTCAAATTTTTAGTATTGGAAAATCTAAAGCTAAATTATTTGATGAAAAAACAGATGTAAAAACGACATTTGCTAATGTAGCCGGTTTAGAAGGAGCAAAAGAAGAAGTACAAGAAATTGTTGAATTCTTAAGAACTCCAGAAAAATACACAGCACTAGGTGGAAAAATTCCAAAAGGAGCCTTATTAGTTGGTCCTCCTGGAACAGGTAAAACATTATTAGCAAAAGCGGTTGCAGGTGAAGCTAAAGTTCCTTTCTTCTCTTTATCAGGATCTGATTTTGTTGAAATGTTTGTTGGTGTTGGTGCTTCACGTGTTCGCGATTTATTCAAACAAGCTAAAGAAAAAGCCCCTTCAATTATCTTCATTGATGAAATTGATGCTGTCGGTAGAGCGAGAGGAAAAAGCAACATGTCAGGTGGAAATGATGAAAGAGAAAATACGTTGAATCAACTTTTGACCGAAATGGATGGTTTTGGTTCTAATTCAAATGTAATTGTATTAGCAGCAACTAACAGAGCTGATGTTTTAGACAAAGCCTTATTAAGAGCAGGACGTTTTGACAGACAAATTTATGTTGACTTACCAGATATTAGAGAACGTAGAGAGATTTTCGAAGTACATTTAAAGCCTCTTAAAAAAGTTGAAGGTTTAGATACAGAATTTTTAGCAAAACAAACTCCAGGTTTCTCTGGTGCTGATATTGCTAATGTTTGTAATGAAGCTGCTTTAATTGCAGCAAGAAACAACAAAACAGCTGTTGACAAACAAGATTTCTTGGATGCAGTGGATAGAATCATTGGTGGTTTAGAAAAGAAAAACAAAATCATCACTAAAGATGAAAAAAGAGCTATTGCAGTTCACGAAGCTGGTCACGCTACTGTAAGTTGGATGCTAGAACACGCAGCACCTTTAATAAAAGTAACTATTGTTCCTCGTGGACAAAGTCTTGGAGCTGCTTGGTATTTGCCAGAAGAAAGACAAATTGTTCGTACAGAACAAATGTTAGATGAGATGTGTGCCACTATGGGTGGTCGAGCTGCAGAAAAAGTTGTTTTCAATAAAATTTCTACAGGTGCATTGAGTGATTTAGAAAAAGTAACAAAACAAGCCAGAGCAATGGTTACTATCTATGGATTAAATGAAAAATTAGGAAACATAACCTATTATGATTCATCAGGGCAAAATGATTATAATTTTTCTAAACCCTATTCTGAAGAAACAGCAAGAGTTATTGATGACGAAATTTCAATTTTAATTGAGGGTCAGTACGAAAGAGCTTTAAAACTACTTGAAGAAAATATAGATAAGTTAAATCAATTAGCTGATATCCTAATTGAAAAAGAAGTAATCTTTAAAGATGATTTAGAAGCCATTTTTGGTAAAAGAAACTTTAAACCTTTAGAGGAAATTACAAACCCAACAAACGAAGATATAGCCTAAGGTTATTAACAATTGTTTATTAATAAAAAATCTTAATTCATATTTAATATGAGTTAAGATTTTTTATCTTTGGTTAAATTCAAAATTCCAGCCATACATGAACATATTCAAAAAAATATTTGGCAACACATCTGAAGACGATAAAGATTCACAAGGAAGCCCTTATGAACCAGAAATAAATACTCCTATTGACGAAAAGTTTACTTTTAATTTTAAAAATAATGGCGGCAAGTTTTTATACTGCGAAAACCTTAATGAATTAAGAGAACAATTTGAAAATATATTAGAAGAAAACGATTGGTTTGAAAGCCAAGTTTTATGTCATGACGATAAATTATTTTCCCTTTTAGACGAGAATAAGCTAGTATATAAGGACATCGAAACACCTAAATTCTTTTTTACAATTTGTGAAGATTTAATTTCTGATGATGGTTCTATTTTATTTTCTTCAAAACAATTTAAACAATATAAAGCAAACGAATTGCCTTGTGATATGGTAGTTTTTGCCACTACAAGTCAAATCGTTGGTAATAAAAGTGATGGTTTAAGAAATATCAAAAAGAGATACGACAAAGATTACCCATCTAATATAACAACTATAAAATATTTTGAAAAAGCAAAAGAAGAAGACTTTCTTCATTACGGAAGTAGTCACAAAAACTTATATTTATTGCTATTAGAAGATTTATAAAATGAATGAAACTCTAACCAGATTATTATCGGGTATAGTTTATATAGTTTTATTACTGTCTGCTATTTCCTATTCGACCACTAGTTTTTTTATACTATTTGGTGTTTTTATGGTTATTGCAATTAACGAATTTTGTAATCTTGTTCAAATTTCTAAAATAGCTCCCTTTCTTTTTGGTATACTAATTTACTATTTCTTTACTTTTGGAGATATTAACACTATTAGCATAGTAAATTCATTTTTAGCAATCACTTTAGTTGTTTCAATAAAAGCAATGGCATTTTTATTTTCAAAGGAAAGTATTCCATGTCCAACAATAGATAAATACCTTTATACACTTGGTTATATCATTTTATCATTTGTATTTATTACTAAGATACCTTTTGGAATAAATGGTTATAATCCCAAAATTATTATAGGAATTTTTATTCTTATTTGGACAAATGATACTTTTGCCTACATTGTTGGCAAATCAATTGGAAAAAACAAACTTTTTGAACGAATTTCGCCAAAAAAAACCATTGAAGGGTTCCTTGGTGGATTAGTATTTAGTATCTTAGCAAGCATTTTAATATCAAAATACTTTATAGGCTCATCTAGCAATAGCACCATGTATATTTGGATAGGGATAGCCTTTATTGCAAGTATTTTTGGGACTATTGGAGATTTAGTTGAGTCCAAATTTAAAAGAATTGCACAAGTAAAAGATAGCGGAAATATTATGCCTGGTCATGGTGGCGTGCTAGATAGGCTAGATAGTATTATATTTGTAGCACCATTTGTTTATTTATTTTATCAAATTTTATATTATGTTTCATAAAGAAGGAAGAAAAATCATTTTAATTACAGTTATCATTACTGTAGCGCTTTTATTATTATCAGATACAGTTGTAACTAATTTTTGGATACAAAAAATCATCCAAGTTTTAGCATTTGCAATTCTAATTCTTGTATTACAATTTTTTAGAAACCCTAAAAGAGATGTTGACAATAGTGATAACCATATAATTGCTCCAGTAGACGGAAAAGTTGTAGTTATTGAAGAAGTTTTTGAACCAGAATATTTTAACGAAAAACGTTTAATGGTTTCTATTTTCATGTCACCAATTAATGTTCACGTAACACGTTATGCTTTAAACGGAATTGTAAAATACAGCAAATATCACCCTGGAAAATACCTAGTAGCTTGGCACCCAAAAGCAAGTGAAGAAAACGAAAGAACAACAGTAGTTATAGAAAACCGTGTTTATGGTGAAGTAATGTACAGACAAATTGCTGGTGCATTAGCACGAAGAATCGTAAACTATGCTGAAGTAGGAATGCGAGCTGTTCAAGGAAAAGATGCAGGTTTTATCAAGTTTGGTTCAAGAGTAGATATATATTTCCCAATTGGAACACCTATTGATGTAAAATTAGGTCAAAAAGCAATTGGCGGAGTTACTGTATTAACAAAAAAATAATAAAATTGAATAGCGAAGAACTAAATATATTATTTGATGATGCATTTGAAAATGCTAATAAAATCGAAAAAGAGTCGGTTCCACCAAATATGCAACTAGTTCTTTATGGTTTGTATAAACATGCTACTTCAACTCGACCTTCATTAAATATTGAAGCCTCACAAGATGCTAATGACTTAAAAAATGCTTTTAAAATGAATGCATGGATGCAGGTCAATCATTTATCTATTGATGAGGCAAAAAAACAATATATTGATTTAATAAACTCTTTATTAAAGGAAAGAAAAATCTAATTTTCAACAAACCTATTCTCTCAAAAATGAAAAAAATAGTACTATCTAGTTTGTTTTTTATTTCATTCTTATTTTCTTGTAAAAAAGAAAAAGTACTTCAAGAAGTTCAATTACCAGATCCAAATGTGGTTGAAGAAATTATATATGCCAATCCTGCTGATGTAAAAACAAAAGAAAAACCTTTTGAAATGAAAGGATTAGCTTATCAATATAATGATTTAGAACCTTATATTGATGCTAGAACAATGGAAATTCACTATTCAAAACATCATTTAGGATATGCCAATAAATTAAATACAGCCATCAAGGACACTGAATTTAAAACAAATACAATTGAGGAAATTCTAAATAAATTAGACCTAAACAATTCATTTCTTCGCAATAATGCTGGTGGTTATTACAATCACAATTTATTCTTTGAAATTTTAAGTCCAAAAAAAGGAACTAAACCAAGCACTACTTTTGGCGAAGCTATAAATAGAGATTTCGGTTCGTTCAATCTTATGACTTCTAAACTTGTAGAAGCTTCAACTGGTCTTTTTGGTTCGGGTTGGGTTTGGTTAATTGTTGATAAAGATGGTAAATTAAAGATTACAAATACTATTAATCAAGATAATCCACTAATGCTAAATGCTGTAGAAAAAGGGACTCCAATTTTAGCTATCGATGTATGGGAACATGCTTATTATTTAAAATATCAAAATAATAGAACAGAATATCTTGAAGGCCTTTTTAACATTATAAACTGGGAAATTGTTTCAAAAAAATACGACAATTCTATAGCTCCAAAACTATAATTATGAAGAAAATTATCTTTTTACTTTGCTTTACTACTTTATTATTTTTTTGTAAAAAAGATGAAAAAACAGTAAGTGAAGAAGTTGATTCAGAAAAAACCAACTCACAATGGGTTGATTTTGAATTAAATGGAAATGTAAAATCTACTTTAGAATACACTACAGAAGAGAAAAGAGATAATGAAAACACAAGTTCAGTTCGTAAATTTGAAAATCAATTTAGTCCTGATATTGCTTTAAAATTTGACGAAAAAGGAAAATTAGTAAATAAGATCTCTTATAGTGAAGACGGAAATGTTTCTGAAGACATTATCTATGATGGAAAAGACAAGATTATTTCAATTAAGAACTTTACTAATGCTAAAGATTTCGTAGAAACAAAATACACTTGGGATAATAACAAAAACACTATTATTACAAGACGTTTCAATGGACTACAAATGTTAGACAAAGAAGTTTTTCTATTTGAAAATGGCAAGAAAATTGAAAAATACAAATATGATAGTCATGAAAACCAAGCAGATAGAACTAGCTATTCTTATGACAATGACAATAGAGTTACAGAAGAAATTTATTTTCAAGGCAAACCTATAATGCAATCAAGACTTTCTATTGAATATGATAATAATGGTAATAAATCTATAGAGATAATATACAATAAAGACTTTAAAGTCATTACCAAAACAACCTATGAATATGATGGTTCTAATCAGCTGATCTATACTAAAACTTACACTGACAATGGAAGTTTAGATGCTGAACAATTCAGAACTTATGATGACAAAAATCGTTTAATTTCTAAAGGAAGCTTTGAAGTATTTGATAATTCAAACAACAAAGAAGATTTTGAATATGACGAAAATGACAATACAACCTCTTGGAAAATTTACAAAAACCAAAAATTACTTTCTAAAACTACTTACACGTTCGATTTAAAAAACAATCTAACCTCTGAAACTACTACTTCTCCTGATGGAAAAGAATTACACAAAAAAATTGTCGAATATACTTATGACAAAAATGGAAATTGGGTCACAAGAAAATCAACAATTGATCAGTTAGTTTTATATACTTCTAGAAAAGTTGAATACTATAAATAGTTTAGTCTTCTAAATCATCGTAATTTTTAGCTGTAGAATAGGTTCTCCATTTTTCAATACATTCTTGAATATCTTGTGGAATTTCTGTATCAAAACGCATAAATTCTTTAGTACTTGGATGTTCAAAACCTAATGTTTTAGCATGAAGCGCTTGTCTTGGTAGCACTTTAAAACAATTATCTACAAATTGCTTGTATTTGGTAAAAGTTGTACCTTTTAGAATTAAATTTCCACCATAACGTTCATCATTAAATAAAGTATGACCAATGTGTTTCATATGAACTCTAATTTGGTGTGTTCTACCTGTTTCTAATTTACAAGAAACTAAAGTAACATAACCTAAACGTTCTAAAACTTTATAATGTGTTACAGCAGGTTTTCCTTTATCGCCATCCACATCATAAACAGACATTTGCATTCTATTTGTAACGTGTCTATCAATATTACCTTCAATTGTTCCTTCATCTTCTTCTACATTACCCCAAACGATACCAATATATTCTCTTTCGGAAGTTTTGTCGGCAAACTGTTTTGCTAAATAAGTCATAGCAAATTCAGTTTTCGCAACTACTAATAAACCAGAAGTGTCTTTATCAATTCTATGCACTAAACCAGGACGTTCAGAGCTGTTCATCGGTAAGTTATCAAAATGATAAGCCAAAGCGTTTACAAGCGTTCCTGTATAGTTTCCGTAACCAGGATGAACTACTAAACCTGCAGGCTTGTTTACAACCAATAATTGATCATCTTCATAAACAATATCCAAAGGAATATTTTCTGGAACGATAAGGTTTTCAAAAGGTGGATGCGCTAATAAAACACGAACAACATCAAAAGCTTTAACTTTATAATTTGATTTTACTGGAATATCATTTACAAAGATATTTCCGTTTGTAGCTGCTTGTTGGATTTTATTACGAGTAGCATTTTCAATATAATTCATTAAAAATTTATCAACTCTTAATGGTGCTTGACCTTTAGTCGCTTCAAATTTAAAATGTTCAAATAAATTATCGTCTTCTAATTCGGCTTCTATGTTTTTTCCTTCTTCTATCATTAGTATTCTCCTTCTGTTTTTGGAACATCAGCATCAATTTCAGGTTTGTTAATTTGCAATGAATCTAACATTCCATCTAAATCTGATTCTTCAAAAGTTCTTTTTCCATCACCTAAATCTAGGTCAATTACAGAATTTTTAAGAACTTTATCTCCTTTTTTTAATGTTTTTCCGTTATGTCTTACTACTAAAACTAAGTCTTTTGCTAAATTTGGCTTATAGGTAATTTCACCTTCTTGTAAACCTAATGCTCTAAATGTAGCTTGTATTTGTCTATATGTTTTTTCTTCTAAATCCGGCAAAGTGATCATTGCATAACCACCAGAATTTATTTTTACATATATTTTTCGACCATCTTTTACTTTTTCACCTGCTTCAGGATCTTGTTCTACAATAGAAAATGGTGGAAAATCCTTATTATAATCAACTGTATCAAGAACTAGAGCTTCAATACCAAGGTCAGCTAACTTTTCTTCAGCAATTTCAATTTTCATTTTCTTTAAATCTGGCACATCAATTTCTTCACCATGTCTGGTTCTAAAATCCAAAAAATTTACCAATAAAAAGCCAAATACGCCTACAATTATCATTGCAATTAATAACTGTCTAACAAAAGCCCAACTCTTTAAAAATTCAAAAATTCTCATAAATTTTAATTTTAGCAAAGATATAAATTTATAGTTTGATTTCCCTATCAAATAATAACCACAAAAGTACCATTTTATTATTTATTCATTTATTTTTAATAAAACCACAATTACTAACCTTCAAATAAATAAAATATGATATTTTTGTAAGGAAGTATATATTCAATTTAATATGAACATAGCAGTTGTAATGGGTGGATATTCTGATGAGTCAGTAATCTCTCTTCGAAGTGGACAGTTAATTCTAAATAATTTAGATAAAGAAAAATATAACATTTATGAAATTCATATTTTGTTAGAAGGTTGGTATGCAATTGTTGAAGGAGAAAAACTACCTATTAACAAAGCAGATTTTTCATTTTCAGATGGTTTTTCTACTACTCATTTTGATGTGATTTTAAATACCGTACACGGAACTCCTGGTGAAGACGGACATTTACAAGCTTATTGGGAACTATTAGAAATTCCATACGCTGGTTGTAATTATTATCAATCTAGTTTAACGTTTAACAAGCGTGATACGCTTTCAGTACTATCTAAATTTAATATTCCTAGAGCAAAATCTATTTATGTTTCAGAAGGAAATATTGATTTTACTTATGAAGATGTTGTTGAAGATTTAGCTTTACCTTTCTTTGTAAAACCGAATCAATCTGGAAGTAGTTTAGGAATTTCAAAAGTAAATTCGAAAGAAGAATATGAAAAAGCCTTAGTTTTTGCTTTTGCAGAAGACAAAGATATTTTAATTGAAAGTTTTTTAGATGGAACGGAAATTTCGGTTGGCGTTTTAAATTACAAAGGAAAAACTACGGTTTTAGGTTTAACTGAAATCGTTTCTCACAATGACTTTTTTGATTATGAAGCCAAATATTTAGGTAAATCCGAAGAAATAACTCCAGCTAGAATTAGTCCAGAAATGACTGAAAAAGTTACAAAAACAGCGATAAAAGTCTATGAATCGTTAAGAATGAAAGGTTTTTCAAGAGCAGAATACATTATTATGAATGATGAACCACATTTTATAGAAATAAACACAAATCCAGGATTAAGTCCACAAAGTATATTTCCACAACAAGCTACTTATGCTAATATTCCAATGAGTGATTTGCTAGATAGTGAAATTGAATTAGCTTTACAGAACAAACCAATTTGGAAAAAATAAAATAAATTATGATAAATTATCAAAAATATATTGAAATAAATGCAGAATTAAGATTTGGAAAACCAATTATTATTGGAACGAGAATTTCTGTTTATGACATTTTAAATTGGTTAGCTAACGGAATGACATTTGAAGAAATTATTAATGATTTTCCTGAACTTACTGATGAGCATATCAAAGCGGCTTTAGCTTATGCAGCTGATAAGGAACATAAAACAAGAGTTGCCTCGTGAAATTGTTATTTGACCAAAATATTTCATTTAGAATTGTTAAAAAGATTGAAACATTTTTTCCAAATTCAAATCAAGTTAGACAAATTGGAATTGAAAACTATTCGGATAATGAAATATGGAAGTATGCAAAAGACACTGATTTTTCTGTAGTAACTTTCGATGCTGACTTTTTTGAAATTTCAAATTTAAAAGGTCATCCTCCAAAAATAATTTGGTTAAGAACAGGTAATTTAACAACAAATAATATAATTGAAATATTAATAAGCAAAAAAGAAATTTTAACTGACTTTCTTCAAAATCCTTTATATGAAGAGATTAGTTGCTTAGAAATAAAATAAAATTAGCAAAAATGAAAAAAGCAATTTTCCCAGGATCATTTGACCCCATTACAAACGGACATTTTGACATCATCAAAAGAGGAATTTCCCTATTCGATGAAGTTATTGTAGCCATTGGTGTAAATGCTGAAAAAAAATACATGTTCTCGCTTGAAGACAGAAAACGCTTCATAGAAGAATCTTTCAAAGACGAACCAAAAGTAAAAGTGATTACTTACACAGGGTTAACAATTGATTTATGTAAAAAAGAAAAAGCCCAATTCATTTTAAGAGGATTACGTAATCCAGCAGATTTTGAATTCGAAAAAGCGATTGCTCACACAAACAGAGCGATGTCAAAAATAGAAACTGTTTTCTTATTAACAGCAGCAAGCACTTCTTATATTTCATCAAGCATAGTAAGAGATGTTCTTAGAAATGGTGGTGATGTTACTAAATTAGTTCCAGAAGCTGTTTTAAAATAGATTATTAGATTTTCAGATATTAGATTTTCAGATATATCTCCGTTAATCTTTGTCATTCTGTCCTTTATTCAGAATCCCTCTTATTCTCTTTGCAAACTTTGCGAAATAACTTTGCCACTTTGCGTTAAAATAAATCTGTGAAATTCCGTTAAATCTGCGTTCCATTCTTCAGATTTCTCTAATTTCTAAAATCTGTGTTCCAAAATCTGAAAATCTGAATATCCAATACAAAACCTTACCTTTGCAGCTAATTTTTTTTCAAAGCCAAAATTATAATGCAAAAAGTACTAAATCTTTTCGATTTCAAACAAAAAGTAGATTATAAAATCGAAATTCTAGCAGGTTTAACCGTAGCCATGACTATGATTCCAGAATCATTGTCGTTTGCTATATTAGCTGGTTTTCCCCCATTAGTTGGATTATACGGAGCTTTTATCATGGGAATAATAACTGCAATTTTAGGAGGTCGTCCTGGATTAGTTTCTGGCGGTGCTGGTGCAACTGTTATCGTTTTAATTGCCTTAATGAATTCTCACGGTTTAGAATATGTCTTTGGAGCTGTTGCTTTAGCAGGAATTATTCAAATAATTGTAGGATTACTAAAATTAGGTAAATTTATTCGATTAGTGCCACAACCTGTAATGTTTGGTTTTGTAAACGGATTAGCCGTAATTATTTTTATGTCGCAATTAGAGCAATTTAAAACTATAATAAACGGTCAAAAAGAATGGTTAATGGGTTCTCCGTTATTCGTTATGGCTGGATTAGTTGCATTAACAATTGCCATTATCCTTATATTTCCTAAAATTACAAAAGCTGTTCCGGCTTCGTTAGTGGCAATTATCGTGGTTTTTGCAATAGTTTTAATTTTCAACATTGATACCAAACAAGTAGTAGATATTGCTTCTATTAGTGGAAGCTTCCCTCCTTTTCATATTCCTGAAATTCCTTTTACGTTTGAAGCTTTTAAAGTCATTTTGCCCTATGGTTTAATTATGGCAGCTGTTGGTTTGACGGAAGGTTTATTAACGTTGAATTTAGTAGACGAAATCACAGGAACAAAAGGAAACAGTAACCGCGAATGTTTAGCACAAGGAACAGCCAATATTGCCAACGGATTTTTCTTTGGAATGGGTGGTTGCCCAATGATTGCTCAAACTTTAGTGAACTTATCGTCTGGTTCAAGAGCTAGATTATCCGGGATTGTAGCAGCTTTAACCATTTTAGCCATCATTTTATTTGGAGCACCCGTAATTGAATTATTACCAATGGCTGCTTTAACTGGAGTTATGATTATGGTTGCCATTGGAACTTTTGAATGGGCAAGTTTTAGAGCGTTTACCAAAATGCCAAAATCAGATATTTTTGTAATGTTGGTTGTGACTTTAGTTACGATTTTAATGCACAATTTAGCTTTAGCCGTTTTAATTGGAGTTATTATTTCAGCTTTAGTTTTTGCTTGGGAAAATGCCAAAAGAATTCGTGCTAGAAAATATACTGATGATAATGGAGTGAAACATTATGAAATTTTTGGCCCTTTATTCTTTGGTTCAACAACAGCATTTGCAGAAAAATTTGATGTACAAAACGATCCAAATGAAGTTATTATTGACTTTGCTGAAAGCCGAATTGCTGATATGAGTGCTATCGATGCTGTAAATAAAATTACAGAACGTTATGCTGCCGTAAACAAAGTGGTTCATTTAAAACACTTAAGTAGTGATTGTGTGGACTTACTTAAAAACGCTGAAGCCATTATTGATGTTAACATTATGGAAGATCCAACGTATCAAGTTGTAACTGGAAAATAAGTCAAAGTATCTTCTATTAATTCATAAACAATTGATTACACTATTGTCACACTGAGCTTGTCGAAGTGCTTATATAAAAAAAAGCTAAAAATCTACCTTTGATTTTTAGCTTTTTTTGTGCCACTCAAAATAATTTCTAAATTAAAACTTAAGGCTTTGTTAAGCAATTCCTCTTTCTGTGTTAAAAAAGTTAAAAGCAAATTAAATTAAATTTTTGAAACCTAAAATCATGCTACTTTTATTCAAAATAAAAACAAATCTATATTATGAAAAAATTACTTTTAGTAACTGCTTTAGCGATTTTTGGATTTTCGAATGTTAAGGCTCAAGACATTAAATTTGGGGTAAAAGGTGGACTTAACTTTGCGAACCTTAGCGGAGACAGTACTGGTGACTTAGAACCAGTGACAGCTTTTAATTTTGGTGTTATGAGCGAAATTGCTATTACAGACAAATTCTCGTTTCAACCAGAGCTTATGTATTCAGGTCAAGGTTTTAGTTTTAAAAATGACGACAATCCCGTTGCCTTAAGTTACATTAATCTACCTTTAATTGGAAAGTATTATGTTACTAAAGGTTTAAGCCTTGAAGCTGGTCCACAAATTGGCTATTTAGTTGGTGCAGACTATGATGGTGTAGATCTTAAAGACAACTACAAAAAACTAGATTTTGGTGCAAATGTAGGTTTAGGCTATAAACTAGACAACGGAATTAATTTTGGAGTGCGCTACAATTTAGGTTTATCTAACATTAATGATGTACAAGGTGACTCAGACAAAGTTAAAAACAATGTATTACAAGTTTCTTTAGGGTACTTCTTTTAATAATAAGAAACACCATTTTTAAAAAACAGAAAGCTAAAAGTTAGAACTAATTTTTAGCTTTTTTTTGCTTTATGCGAAAAACCGTATTAATTATAAATTTTGTTTTTATATATTTACGATTGATTACAAACGATACTAAACAATTGTAAGTGTTTTTTAGTGGAATATATACATAAGTTGGCAGAAATTATAGAAAAAACGTATGAAATTGAACTTTTTAGACAGCGGTCTTGATTCATTAAAAAAAGGATTTCAACATTTAATTGAATATGAAAAAACAACATTTTATCTAAAAGAAGATAACAATGATGTAGTAAGATTTTATCATTTAAAAGATGCAATTTTATTTATTCAACATGGCATTGAAATTTTAGTAAAAAGTATTATTCAAAATCACAGTGAATATCTTATATTTTCACAAATTGATAGTAATGTCAAAGCAGCTATTCGACAAAAGAATGAGCAAAAATTAAATAGCGTCTTTGAATCAGATTTAAAACATAAAATACATACTGTTACATTTTTAGAATCAATTGAAAGATTAAAAATTATTCCTAATGTTAAAATTTCCAAAGAATTAGAAAAACGACTTAAAGAATTAGAGTCATATAGAAACATAATTATGCATTCAGAACCACATTTAAACGAATATGACATTAATGAAACTTTTGATGGCCTTTCAGATGAACTAGATTTATTTTTTTCACAAAGTATTGGAAAAAAATATAAAATGATAAGTGGTTATGATAGTTTAACTCAAAGTATGGAAAGTTTCAAAGAGATATATAAAGAAAAAGGATTTGAACATAAAATAAAAACAGTAGAAATAATATTATCTGCTTTAAAAAAAGCTAAAATAAGTTTAGGAAGTAATGAGGTTAAAAGGATAACTAATGTTAATAACTGCTTTGAATTTCTAAAAGAAATTATTAACTCTGAATTAAATTTTGGAACTGATTTATATAATGGATATTGTTCTGGTGCAGTGAAAGAAATTATTAGAAAAGAGGATAATATATTTGCGTTATATACTGCTGATAATAATAATTATTATGAATTCAAACTTAAAAGTATAATTATTTATATTCCTGCTATTGGCGATGATAAATCTCCAATCGTATTTATTGAATCAGATGATATTGATTATATTCCAGATAATTTTGAAAATAGTGAACTAGATTTATTTGATAATATTAAAACATTAAGATATTTGAAGTTAATTGATGAGAATAAATTTATTTATAATAAAGAAGAAGTTTACTCATTTCAAGAAAACAATAAAAGTAAAAAATATGAAGACTATACTAGGTTTTTTACCAAAGGACTATTTTGTTTTTTAAATGTTCAAGGTCTAAAATACAATCGTGGTTATAAGTCACTTATTTGGAAAGAAAAATCAATGAATGGAAAAGAATTAGAAGTAGGTTTGAGAGATATTCTTACAAAATAACTACTGCTAACAACGTTTTTGTTCAATGGCTTGGGCTTGGTTTTTCCTTCGGAAAAACCTCTATGAGTCGTAATTTTGTTTTATATTTGTTTTGGTCAGTGCTTAATCACAAGCCACTGAAACAAAGCCGCAAAACGTTAAAAAAAACCTTCTCAAAAAGGAGGTTTTCTCATATAAAATATAATCTGAATTTCTCTTAATAAGACCTATCCTCTTCCTCTTCTTTCTTCACAACTTTTCTGGCCACTTCAATTTTAAATTTCTTTCCTTTCATTTTTTGATCTTGGATGTTCTTTAAAAATTCAGTTACTTTTCCGTATTTTACGGCTGCGAACGAAATAAAATCTTTTACTTCAATTAAACCCAAATCTCCTTTTTCCAATTTTCCTTTTTGCGAAAAGAACCCAACAATGTCAAATTTATTCAACTTATTTTTCTTTCCACCACTAATATAAATAGTCTGAAATTGTGGTGGTCTTGGTAATTTTGTCGTTTCGGTAACTACTAATTTTTCTAAATTATAATCAAAGTATTCCAATTTTTTTTCACTTTCGTGAATCAAAGCATAAGCCGTTCCAGAAGCTAACATACGAGCCGTACGACCATTTCTGTGGGTAAATTCATCTTCTTTTAAAGGCAAATGATAATGAATAACATGCTTCATTTCTGGAATATCTAAACCACGAGCCGCTAAATCGGTCGTAATCAAATAGCTCATACTTCCATTTCTAAACTGAATCAAAGCACGTTCACGCTCATCTTGATCCATTCCTCCATGATAAAATGTAGCGTAAATTCCCTTTTCGTTTAGCATATCACTAATGCGTTCCACAGCATCACGATGGTTGCAAAACACAATCGCACTTTCTCCTTTTAAAGAGCAAATCAACTGAAAAAGCGTATTTATCTTATCTTTTTCTTTAGAAATAACCAATTTTACATCTAAATTTGAGTTTTCCTCTTCTTCCACAATAAAGTCTAAAACCGTTGGATTTACAACTCGTGTGTATTTCGGAATTTCAATTCCTGCTGTAGCGGAAACTAAAATACGCTTATTTAATTTTGGTAAACGACTAATGATATAAGACATTTCTTCATGAAAACCCAGTTGTAAGGATTTGTCAAATTCGTCTAAAACTAAAGTCGTGATATTTTCCACATCAAACGATTTTCTGTCTAAATGATCTCCAATTCTTCCTGGAGTTCCAATTAAAATCGCTGGTGGATTGCTTAAATTCTTAATTTCTGTATCTAATGAATGACCACCATAACAAATATTTACTTTGTAATTCGTTCCCATTTTCTTCCAAACTTGCTCAATTTGAAGTCCCAATTCACGCGAAGGAACTAAAATTAAACACTGAACAGTATTGATATTTTCTTCCAAAAGTTGGTAAATTGGCATCAAAAAAGCCAAGGTTTTCCCTGAACCTGTTGGAGAAAGTAATAAAACATTATTATCTTGAAGAATAGTAGTTTGTGCTACTTCTTGCATTTCATTTAGGCTTTCGATTCCTAAATTGACAAGTAAATTTGTCGAATGGTGATTTGTATTCATTTGGCAAAGATAAGCTTTGAATTATAAATTATGAATTATGAATTGTGAATTATGAAGTTTTAAATGATTTACAACAACAAAATGAAACAAAATGAAACAACTGAAACTAATTAAAACTAAAAAAACACTATTTTTGAACTACTAAACCAAAAATCATGCGTTACATAATTACATTATTGCTTTTAAGCTCATTGTTTTCCTATTCACAAGAAAAATACTTGACACCTTTTGAAAAAGGAAACGGCAATCAATCGACAACTTATGAAGAATGTATTGCTTATTATCAGCAATTAGACAGTGCTTTTGAAACGGTTTATCTAAAAGAAATGGGTAAAACCGATAGCGGTGAACCTTTGCATATTGTGATATTTAACCCAGATAAACAATTTAGTTTTACGCAAATTAACAGAGATAAAGCGGTGATTCTTGTCAACAACGGAATTCATCCAGGTGAACCAGACGGAATTGACGCAACCATGATGTTAATTAGAGATTTGGCTACCAAAAAAGTTTCTGTTCCTAAGAACACAGTTTTAGTAGCTATTCCAGTATATAATATTGGTGGAAGTTTGAATCGAAATTCGCATTCGAGAGCCAATCAAAATGGTCCAGAAGAATATGGTTTTAGAGGTAATTCGAGAAATTATGACTTGAACCGTGATTTTATTAAAACAGATTCCAAAAATTCTAAGAGTTTTCAAGAAATTTTTCATTTGGTAAATCCAGATATGTTTATTGATAATCATGTGAGTAATGGTGCTGATTATCAATATACTTTTACGTGTATTGCTACACAACATCAACGTTTAGGTGGGAAATTAGGAGAATTTTATAAAACCGAAATGCATCCAGCCATCGTAAAAGATTTGCAGAAAAAAAAGATAGAAAGTGTTCCTTATGTAAACATTCACGGTGACAAACCTGATGATGGATTTGCTCAATTTATGGATACACCAAGATATGCAACAGGTTACACTACTCTATTTAATGCTATCGGTTCAGTTCCTGAAACGCATATGTTAAAAGATTTTTCAAGTCGTGTAAAAGTCACTTATGAATACATGGTTTCGAGTATGAATTATGTGGATAAAAACTATCAAAAAATCAAAGCCTTAAAAGCTGAAAATCTAGAGAATTATAAAGTGGGTAATCTTTATCCTTTACATTGGGAACTTGATTCTACAAAAATATCATACATAGATTTTAAAGGTTATGAAGGAGCTTACAAACCAAGTGATGTTTCAGGAAAACCAAGATTATTTTACGATAGAGCAAAGCCTTTTACCAAAAATATTCCGTTTTATAATGATTATAAATCGACTAAAGATGTTGTGATTCCAGCTTATTATGTGGTTCCAAAATCACAATGGACAATTTTAGATTTATTGCAAGTCAACCAAATTGAAATGATAGAAATTCAAAGTGATTCAGTAATTGAAGTCGAAAGTTATAAAATTGCTGATTATAAAACCTCTAAGAATCCTTATGAAGGACATTATGGTCATTACAATACCGTTGTCAGTTCAAAAGTAGAAAAGTTAAAATTCAGAAAAGGAGATTTTCTAATCAAAACCCAACAAAAAGGGGTCAAGTATTTAATGGAAACCTTAGAGCCAGAAGCCGTTGACAGTTATTTTAATTGGAATTATTTTGATCCAATTTTACAGCAAAAAGAATATTTTTCGGCTTATGTTTTTGAAGATTTAGCCAAAGAAATTTTAGACAAAAATCCAACTTTAAAAGCTGAATTTGAAGCTAAAAAGAAATCAGATGAAAATTTTGAAAAAAGTGGTGAAGCACAATTGGATTGGGTTTACAGACATTCTGTTTACTTTGAAAAAGCGTATTTACAGTATCCTGTTTATAGGGTTAAGTAAAATTAATAACTAAATTAAATTTTCTTCTTTAAAAATTTTTAAAGCTTTTTCTGTTTCATTTTTTCCATCTGAAAATGATCCTGGAAGCATTATTAATCTTTTATTTAATATATTATTTTCGTCTTTAAAATAAACCTCAAAGTAAGCTCTAGTTAAATAAGGTTTAGCCTTAATAAAAATAACTTTTTCAATTGAACTTCTATATATAAGTGGAGTTGTTGAAGAGTTTCTACTTGTTATAATTCCATAAACTAAATACAATCCAAGAGAAAGGAAAAGCAGCGAAAAAACATAGTCCTTATTAATAAAGACTGTATAAGATTTATATAATAAAAAAATTGAAATCAATCCATAAATGATTAAAACTCTATTTATGTTATTACTAACAACAACTTTACTAATGTCCCCTATTTTTCCATCTTTAGATAAAATAATTTTATCATTAAATACGTGGCAAAAACCAATTTTAGTTTTAAAGGCTTTATTTTCCTCTGAATTCATAAGTTACAACCGGTTTTAAAAAACAAATTTCACTAATTAATCTATGTGAATTAGTGAAATCTGTGTAAAATTTCTATAAAATATTAATGATCGTGACCTTCATGGCTTTCAGTATTTTCAACTAAATCCATTTCACAAACTGGACATTTCCCTGGTGCGTCATACGTTTTCCCTTTTTCACAATCCATTGGACAAGCATAACTTGCCATGTGCATTTCTTCTGCTGGCATTTCTCCTGTAGCTTCAACACTAGTTTCTGTGGTCACTTCTTCTTTTGCTTCTTCTTTACAAGACACAAATGTCAAAGTTGCAATAGCGAAAACAAATAGTACAATTGATTTTTTCATTTTAAACTAAATTTATTCCAGCATCTTAAATGATACTGCGTTATTAATCCATAAAATTAATGAATTATTTTCAAATTAAAAAAAGTGTTTATTTTTTATCTTCAAATAATAACTTAATGTTCTCATAAGAATTTTCTAAAAGTGCTGGAATTTCTTTTGGATCAACCCAAACTACTTTTTCAATTCCTTCATCTTCTTGACCTTTTGGAGTTCCTTCAAATGAAGAATTCATTTCATACCAAGTTGTTATTTTTAATTTATAACGACCATTTCGTTTAAAAACATGATACGTTTTTTGTAATTTCTCTACAATTGACAAACCATTTACACCTGTTTCTTCCTCAACTTCTCGCATGGCCGTTTGTTCCATGGATTCGTTTTTTTCAGTTCCTCCTTTTGGTAAATCCCATTTTCCATTTCTAAAAATAAATAATATGTCACCTTTTGCATTTTTTACCAATCCACCACCCGCTTTTACGACAGGTATTTTTGACTTCAAAGTCTTTAATAATAAGGACTCATCAGGATGATACAAAAAAGCTTTTTGAATTTTATTCTGAAAAATTTTAATGATAAGTTTTTTGATATCAATACTTTCCAATAGAAATAACTGAAAATCGGTTTCTTTTTCGACAATATTTGTTAAGAAAAGTGGCTTATCGTTCACAAAAACTTTATACATTTGCAATATGATTTTTAATAACAACACAGCACAAAAAACAGCCGAATTGCTTTTGCAAATTAACGCAATTAAATTAAATACAAAAAATTATTTTACTTGGGCTTCTGGCTGGAAGTCTCCAATTTATTGTGACAACCGTTTGGTATTGTCTTTTCCACCTATTCGAAATTACATTCGTGATGAATTTGCGAAACAAATTGAAAACCAATTTGGAAAGCCAGATGTCATTGCAGGTGTTGCAACTGGTGCCATTGGAATTGGTATACTTGTTGCCGAAGTAATGGGATTACCTTTTGTTTATGTTAGACCAGAAGCTAAAAAACATGGTAGACAAAATCAAGTTGAAGGTTTTTTACAAAAAGGTCAAAACGTTGTAGTCGTTGAAGACTTAATTAGCACTGGTGGAAGTAGTCTCATGGCTGTTGAAGCTTTACGTAACGAAGGTGCAAACGTTAAAGGAATGGCTGCCATATTTACTTATGGTTTTGATATTTCAAAAGACAACTTTAGGAAAGCAAACATCGATGTTTATACTTTAAGTGATTACAGCACTCTTTTAGCAAAAGCTATTGAAAAACAATATGTAACAGAAAAAGAAATGGAATCTTTAGTAGAATGGTCAAAAAGTCCTTCAACTTGGAATCAGGAATAGTTTTAGGTTATAGGGAAAATAATAAAAATACTTTGTGCCAAAGTGCCTTTGTAGTAAAAATAAAAATAAAATGAATTTAGAAAGTCCAAAAGTAAGTGTTGAAAAATCAGCTCAATATATTTTCGAAAAATTAACTGATGTTAAAAGTTTTGAAAAGTTAATGCCAGAGAACATTGCAAAATTTGAAGTAATTGATGAAAATTGTTTCGAATTTGGTTTAAAAGGTATGCCTGAAATTAAATTGGTAATGAAAGATAAAATTGAACCTACAAAAGTTGTTTTAGGAGCAGCAAGTAGTAAGTTACCATTTACTTTAACAGGGAACATTACTCCAATTGACGATTCAAAATGTGAAGTACAATTGCAATTCGACGGAGAGTTTAATCCAATGATGGCTATGATGATAAAAGGACCAATTGGAAAATTTATTGAAACATTAGCATCAAATATGGGGAAATTATAAAATTATCGACATAAAAAAATCAAAACCTTTCCTAACCGAAAGGTTTTTTTATGGCTAATACACAAAAAATAAAGTTGTAACTTTGCACAAAATACAAAAAAATGAATTCATTTTCTGAATTTGATTTACCAAAATCACTACAAAAAGCCCTTGATGAATTAGGTTTTGAAAAGCCTACTCCAATTCAAGCAAAAGCCTATAAAGTTATTCTCTCGGGAAGAGATGTTATGGGAATTGCTCAAACTGGAACAGGAAAAACATTTGCTTACCTTTTACCAATTCTAAAACAATGGAAATTCGTAGCAGATTTACATACGCCAAGAGTTGTAATTTTAGTTCCAACGCGTGAATTAGTAGTGCAAGTTGTAGAAGAAATTGAAAAATTGACAACCTACATGAATATCCGAACATTAGGAATTTATGGTGGTGTAAACATTAATACACAAAAAACTTCAGTTTATACTGGAACAGATATATTAGTAGCAACTCCAGGTCGAATTATGGATTTGGCTTTGGATAACGTTGTTCGTTTTGACACGTTACAGAAATTAGTTATTGATGAGTTTGATGAAATCTTAAACTTAGGTTTTAGAACACAATTGACAGCTATTTTATCAATGATGCGATCTAAAAAACAAAACATCTTATTTTCTGCAACTATGACAGAAGAAGTTGATGAATTGTTAGAACAATATTTCGATTTCCCATTAGAAGTTTCTTTAGCTCCAAGTGGAACTCCATTAGAGCAAATTAGCCAATACATTTATAGTGTTCCCAATTTCCTTACGAAGTTAAACATCCTACAACATATTTTAGAAAGCGAGGAAACTACTTCTCGTGTGCTAATTTTTATCAATAGTAAGCGTATTTCTGAATTAGTGGATGACTTTTTAGAAGAACATTTTCCATGTCAATTTGGTGTGATTAATTCCAATAAAACACAAAATTATCGTTTGAATACTATGGAAAGTTTTCAAAATGGTGAATTACGTGGTTTAATTACGACCGATATTATGGCTCGTGGATTAGATATTACTGATATTACACACATTTTCAATTTACAATTTCCTGATGAACCAGAACGTTATATTCACAGAATTGGTCGTACAGGTCGAGCAGACAAAGAAGGTGTTGCCATAAGTTTCATTGCACCAAAAGAAGAAGATATGCTTTTTGAAGTGGAAAAATTGATGAATCAAGAAATTGAAATCCTTGAAATTCCTAAAGACGTTGTCGTTGAAGTTCGAAAATTAGAGTTCGAGAAAGACAAAGTCAAAATGAAAGTGAAGAAAAAGAAAGAAGACAACGAAAGAGGTGCTTCTTTTCATGAAAAAAGTGAGAAAAACAGTAAAGTAAATCTTGGAGGACCAGGAAAACGATATAAAAAAGTTTCAGGTTCAACGAATCGAAATATGGAACGAAAACGTGATGCCAAGAGAAGAAATAAAAAGTAGTAATCAGTTGACAGAATACAGATTTTAGATTTTAGATTTTCAGACATAAGATGTTCAGATAAAAATTTGAATTGCCGTTCGGCTTTAGCCACGGTTTATAAAGTTTTAGAAAAAAGGCTTTAGCCAAAAGATAAATGATCTATTTTTGAATTTTATAATTGGTATTAGTATTGAATTTTGCAATTGAAATTGAAATTGATTTTTGCAATTGAAATTGCCCTTGAATTTTGTAATTGAATTTTAAATCGGTACTTTTGAAAAATTAAATTTTTGATGCAATTTAAACACCCAGAAATTCTATACTTTCTTTTTTTATTGGTAATTCCAATTATCGTTCACTTATTCCAATTAAGACGATTTAAAAAAGAGTTTTTTACGAATGTTAAATTGCTGAAAGAACTCCAAATTCAAACTCAAAAAAGTTCTACAATTAAAAAATGGTTGCTTCTTGCTACTCGTTTATTATTACTCGCAGCTTTAATTTTTGCATTTGCTCAACCTTTCTTTAAAGGAAAAGAGGATGACAAAAAGAACAACGAATTGGTTATTTTATTGGACAATTCTTTTTCGATGCAAGCCAAAGGAAATAAAGGTGAATTGCTAAAAAGAGCTATTCAAGAATTGATTGAAGAAACTCCAGAAACCAAAACTTTATCTTTATTGACAAGTACTGATGTTTTTTGGGACACCGATATCAAATCCATTCAAAAAGAATTACTGAATTTAAAATATAGTGGAACACCTTTTGAAATTGACAACCTAATTACAAAAGTGCAAGCTAAAAAACCAAATACATCTATTGATTATGTGGTTATTTCTGATGCAATAAATGTAGAGTCAAAGAAAACGACTTCGCTAGCTGAAGGAAATTCTCTTTACTTTATGGATGCCGTTGTTCAAAACAAAAACAATGTAAGTATTGAAAATGTTACGCTTTCGCAAAATTTAGATCAGTTTTATGAAATAAAAGTCACCTTAAAATCTTTTGGTGAACAAGAAAACGGAATTCCACTTTCAATTGTAAATGGTGCAAAAAATGTAGCCAAAACTATTGTGAATTTTAAAGAAAACGAACAAACTGTAATTTTTACTTTACCTAAAACGGATTTTCATGGATATGCTCAAATTCAGGATAAAGGGCTGAATTATGATAATACGTTTTATTTCAGCATCGAAAAACCTAAGAAAATTAAAGTCACAACAATTGGAGCAGCTGATAAAAATGCTTTTCTATCTAAGATTTATATTTCAGAAGAATTTGATGTAACTAATTATACTCTTTCAGAAATTAATTATAGTGAATTAGAAAATCAACATACAATTGTTTTGAATGAATTAGATGAAATTCCGAGTTCATTAGCTACAAATTTGAATGATTTTTATGCCAAAGGTGGAAACGTGATTATAATTCCATCAGCTTCAATTTCAGTTGAAAAATTAAATAGTTTGACGAATAAAGTTGGGAATTCAAACTTTACAGCTCTTCAAAATCAAGAAAAGAAGATTACTAAAATCAGCTTTTCACATCCATTATATCAGAATGTTTTTGAGAAGAAAATCACAAATTTTCAATATCCAGAAGTCAAACAAAGTTTTGTCATAAATTCAAAAGGTTTTCCTATTTTACAATTTGAAGATGGAAGTTCGTTTTTACAATCAACAAGCAATCAAATGGGAAGTATTTATACTTTTTCTGCACCGATTAATAAGCAAAATTCAAATTTTCAGAATTCACCTTTAATTGTTCCAACATTTTACAATATGGCTCAAACAAAAGGAAATTCAGGTAAATTATCACACATAATTGGAGAAAACGAAGTTCTTTTAATTGATGCAATTACGAGTAAAGATGAAGTTATTTCCATTCAAAATGAAGATGAAAGCTTTATTCCAATGCAACAAGTATTGAATACAAAAATCAAATTATCCTTAGGTGAGTTGCCAGAAAATTCAGGGAATTTTGCAGTCGAAAAGAAAGAAAATAAGTTAAAAAATATAAGTTTCAATTACTCCAGAACAGAAAGTGATTTAGAGGCGAAAAATGAAACGACTTTTGAAGATTTCACTAAAGTAAATGATATTTCAACAGTTTTTAATGAAATAGAATCATCACGAAGTTCTAAAGAATTTTGGAAATGGTTTATTATCTTAGCCTTACTGTTTTTGGTTAGTGAAATGCTGATTCAGAAATTCGTTAAATAGTAATTATAACTAAAACAACAACACAACTAAACAATTTTCAAATGAAAAATGTTATACTAAAACAAGCAACCATTATTGATTCTGAAAGTAAATTTCACCATCAAAAAATGGACATTACTATCGAAGATGGAACCATAACTTCCATTGACAAATCAGCAAAAAATCCTAACAAATTAGAAGAAATATCGTTAGATAATCTTCATGTTTCACAAGGTTGGTTTGATTCTTCAGTAAGTTTTGGAGAACCAGGTTTTGAAGATAGAGAAACTATAAGCAATGGATTAAAAGTTGCAGCAAAAAGCGGTTTTACCGATGTGGCTTTGCAACCAAACTCCTATCCTATTTTGGACAATCAGTCAGCTATTTCTTTTGTGAGGAATAAATCGAATGGTTTTGCAACAAATTTGCATCCAATTGGAGCTTTAACAAAAAATAGCGAAGGCAATGATTTAGCTGAATTATTCGATATGAAAAACGCTGGAGCAATCGCTTTTGGTGATTATAACAAGTCAATGGATAAAGCTAATATTCAGAAAATTGCTTTACAATATGTACAAGATTTTGAGGGTTTAGTAATTTCATTTTGCCAAGAAAAATCGTTGAGAGGAAATGGAGTTGTTAATGAAGGAATTGTAAGTACAAGATTAGGTTTAAAAGGAATTCCAGCCATGGCAGAAGAAATTGATTTGATTCGAAATTTGTCTATTTTAGAATATACTGGTGGGAAAATGCATGTTCCAACCATTTCGACAGCAAAATCTGTAGCTTTGATTAAAGAAGCTAAAAAGAAAGGATTGAATGTGACTTGTAGTGTTTCTGTTCATCATTTAACGTTGAATGAAACGGTTTTAGAAGGATTTGACTCAAGATATAAAGTTGCACCACCTTTGCAGACAGAAGCCAATAGAAAAGCTTTAATTAAAGGAATAACTGATGGAACAATTGATATGGTAACATCAGATCATAATCCCATTGACATTGAACATAAAAAACTAGAATTCGATTTAGCTAAAAATGGAACTATTGGTTTAGAAACTGCTTTTGGAATGCTTCAAAATGTTCTTTCAACAGAAAGCATAGTTGAAAAACTAGTGAATGGAAAAACAGTTTTTGGAATAGAAAAAAACACTATTGAAGTTGGAAATAAAGCTAGTATAAGTTTATTTAATCCAAATGATAAATCAGTTTTTACAAAAAAAAATATCCTTTCAAAATCAAAAAATTCAGCATTTTTAAGACAAACTTTAAAAGGAAAAGTGTACGGAATTTATAATAATGGAAAATTAGAATTATAATGGAAAATCAAGAAGACATCAACAAAGGGAAAAACATCGCAATTGTAAGTTACTTAACTATTATTGGAACTATAATTGCTATATTAATGAATAACGAAGACAAATCAGAATTTGCTAGATTCCATATTAGACAAGCATTAGGTGTTTTTATTTCATTCTTTTTACTAGGCTATTTTATTGGTTATTTTGATAGTTGGATGATAACTTCAGCTTTTTGGGTTTTTATTTTTGTGCTTTGGGTTTACGGATTTATTGCTGCATTAAATGGAGAAAAAAAAGAAATGCCAATTGTTGGTCCATTCTTTCAAAATATTTTTAAAAGCTTATAATTTATGTCATTACATCACTTAGTTAGAGAACCAAAAGTTAAGTTAGCAAAAAATCCAGCCATAATTTTATTACATGGTTATGGAAGTAACGAAGAAGATTTATTCTCCTTTGCAACCGAAATTCCAGAAGAATATTACGTAATTTCTGCTCGTGCACCTTATGACATGATGTATGGAAGTTACGCTTGGTATGCCATAAATTTTGATGCTGATGAAAATAAGTTTTCCGATTTAGATCAAGCTAGAAGTTCACGTGATTTGATTGTTGAATTTATAGATGAATGTGTTTCAAAATATGCTGTTGATGCTGAAAATATAACTCTTTTTGGCTTTAGTCAAGGAGCAATTTTGAGTTCAGCTATAGCTTTATCTTATCCAGAAAAAATTAATAAAGTTGCCGCTTTAAGTGGTTATTTGAATAAAGAAATTGCTACAGAAGATTATCTAAAAAATAATGTTTCAAAAGTAAAATTCTTTGTTTCTCATGGAACTGTTGATCAAGTAATTCCAGTTGATTGGGCTAGAAAAACTAAACCTACTTTAGAAAATTTAGGAATTGATGTAGTCTACAAAGAGTATCCAATTGGACATGGAGTTTCACCACAAAATTTTTATGACTTTAAAGATTGGTTGCTGAAGAATTAATTATTTTTCTTCAACATCTGAACCAACAACTGCTTTAATGGCTGTTTCGGCAGCTCTGTAAATAATTGAGTCATTTACAGATAAAGTGTAACCTGTTTTTATAGAAAGCTTGTAGTTTTTTTGCAAGAAATCCTCTTTTTCTGATTTTCTTGTAAAATAAATTGATTTAGGTAAGTCTTGTAAAAAAACTTCTGCTTTTAATTTATCTTCATTCAAAAGAACATAAGCACTTTTAGATGGTTCTAAATTAGCTAAATCATCAATTGGATTTAGTCGATAACCTTCATCTGAAATTCGAATACAGTCGTCTTTAATAATTGACCATTTATAACCAGCTTCTTTAATACAACCGTTTTTATCTTTTTCAATTGCAATTCCTAATTCTGGTACCGAATCAATTTTAACCATAGTATTAATTTCCTTTTTCTTCAATACATAATCGCAAGAAGTCAAGAAAGAAAATAAAAAAAATAAAAGCAAAAACTTTTTCATGGTCTAATAATTGAATGCTAAATTTAGTAAAAAAAAATTAATATTTTAATTAATTTTTATAAAGTTGACGTAAATAAAACGGTATCAATCGTTTCAAATTCAGTTGGTTTATCGCCAACAATGAAGTATTTTAAAAGAAGTTCCCCCCAAATTTTTCCATTAGAAAATTCGGCAATTACCCATCTATGATTCACCATTTTAATTCTACTTACTAAAAAAGGTTTTCCGTCAATCATATCATACGGAATTAATGGATTCCCTGCTTTGTTTGCATTTAAAGCATTGATATCGTTGTTAACTCTTTCAATAACTTTAGTATAATCCATGTCTTTATTATAAAAATATTCTTGTGCATTATCATTATTCTTCAAATCAAATGAATTATTTTCAGAGAATAATTTTAATGAATCACGAGAAATTTTTAAATGTTTTTTTGAATCCACTACTTGCTTTTGTTTAGCATCTAAAATCTTATTAGAATTAACATATTGAAAAATATTAATCAACAAAGAAAAAATGAATAAGTATAAAATTGTATTCTTCATAACTATAAATGTATTATATTTTGATTTCTAAATTGTCATAGGCTATATAAACGTTTTCAGGAAGATTTTGTTGCACTTCTTCATGAAAACCTAACAAATGACTTATATGTGTTAAATAAGCTTTTTTGGGTTGGACCAAATGTATAAAATCTAACGCTTCTTTTAAATTAAAATGTGTATTATGCTGTTCTTCTCTTAATGCATTAATTACTAAAACTTTGACACCAATTATTTTTTGAATTTCAGTTTTTTCAATGGTTTTAATATCTGTCAAATAGACAAATTCATCAATTTTATATCCAAAAACTTGCAAATTTCCATGCATAGCGTTAATTGGAGTAATAGTTTTATAGTTTATTTGGAAATTCTGATTTTTTAAAACCTCTTTTTTTAAAACGGATGGTGCACCAGGATATTTATTTTCATCATTAAAAATATAATCAAATCTTTTGGATAAATTATCTAAAACGCGTTGATGCCCATAAACTGGAATATTGCCTTGTCGGAAAAAAAATGGACGAATATCATCTAAACCAGCTGTGTGGTCTGCATGTTCATGGGTAAATAAAATAGCATCAATTTGGGTACATTTTGAAGTTAACATTTGTTGCCTAAAATCTGGTCCACAATCAATTACGACTGAAAAGTCTTCATCTTGTATCCAAACAGACACACGTAACCTTTTATCTTTACTATCTGAGCTTAAACAGACGGAATGATTGCTTCCTATAACTGGAATTCCTTGTGATGTTCCTGTTCCTAAAAAATAGATCTTCAATTTATAATTTTTATGTAAAAATAACTAAAAAAAAATTATATAATAAGTACCTTTGTAAAACGTTTTACTATAAAAACAACTATTGTGACTGAAATTAAATTAAGAGGAGACAAAGAGATAGAACAAATACCTTCGTTAAAAGATAAAGCATTGCGCATAAATCTGAACGAACACATTTATGGAACTTTTGCGGAAATTGGTGCTGGACAAGAAACTGTTCGTCATTTTTTTAGAGCAGGTGGTTCTTCGGGAACAATTGCAAAAGCAATGTCTGCATATGACAAAGACTTTAGTGATGCCATTTATGGTGATGAAGAAGATGGTAGGTATGTAACTGAAAGTCGTTTGCGCAAAATGTTAGCTCATGAAACTGAGCTTATGGAACAACGTTTAAATCGTGAGACTCATCCAAATAAATTATTTTTTAGTTATGCAAATACAGTTGCAACAATTGATTTTGCTAAAAAATTTAAAGGTCACGGTTGGGTTGGTATTAATTACCAAGTTGAACCAAATGAAGCCTATAATGAAATAATTTTACACATTCGTTTTAAAGAAACGGATGCAAAATTACAACAAGAAACACTAGGAACATTAGGTGTGAATTTAATTTATGGTGCTTTTTATAAATATGACGATCCTAAAAAATTATTGCGTTATTTATATGACCATTTAGATAAAGATCAATTAGAGATTGATTCTGTAAACTTTTCTGGACCACGTTTTGAAAATGTTGACAATCGATTAATGAGTTTGCAATTGGTTAAAAACGGAATGACTGATGCCGTAATGTTTAATCCAGAAGGAAAAAACATCCTTCCTGCAGCTGTTTTATACAAGAAAAACATCCTTGCATTAAGAGGAAGTTTTAGACCTGTTACTAAAGTAAACATGAACATGTACAAACGATCGTTAGAAATGTTTGTGCAAGAAAACAAAGTTGATAAAGACAATACATATGTGATTTTTGAGATTACGTTATCTAATTTACGTTCTGAAGGAGAAATTGATGAACGTGACTTTATGGATAGAGCAGAATTGCTTTGTTCATTAGGACAAACGGTAATGATTTCAAATTTCCAAGAATATTATAAAGTGGTTGAATATTTCTCTACATTTACGAAAGCTCGTATGGGATTAGCCATGGGTGTAAATAACCTAGTCGACATCTTTGATGAAAAATATTACCGTCATTTAAGTGGTGGAATTTTGGAAGCTTTTGGAAAACTATTCTATAGAGATTTAAAAGTATATTTATATCCAATGGAAGGAGAAGATGGTGAAATCATTAATTCTCAAAACTTAAAAGTTCATCCACGTATGAAAGAGTTATATAAATTCTTTGCTTACAATGGAAAAGTCGTAGATATTGAAGATTTTGACAAGAAAAACCTAAAAATATTCTCAAGAGATGTTTTAAAGCAAATTTGTTCTAATGAACCTGGTTGGGAAAATAACGTACCAGAAGGTGTACCAGAATTAATAAAGAAAGATAATCTTTTTGGTTTTCATGAACATTGTGAAGTGAAAAATTAGAACCTTAAAATATATTTTTACAAAATCCTTATTTAAAATAATAATAAGGATTTTTTTTTATATTTGATTTGAATTTATCAAATTATATTTTAACAACTATTAAGATTAAAAAAACATCAATGAAAAAACAAAAAGGAACTAAGTTAACATTTTATTTTTCTGTATTACTTTTTACTCTTTTGTTTTTAGGATGCACTAGCGATGAAGATGAAAAGAATAATATTATAGAAACTAACAATCCAGTAGTAGAATCTCAAATAAATATGTCAGTTTCTAAGAGTACTATAAATTTTGGTTATATTGAAAATACTCATTCTTTTTTATTAACAAACATAGGTGATACTCCTTTTGACTGGAATTGGACAGAAATCTCTTCTACTACATTTTTATCAGCAAGTCCAAGTTCAGGAACATTAGCAGCTGGTAGTTCTATTGAAATATATTTGACTTTAGACAGATCAAATATGACTACACAAGTATATAATGTAGCCACCAAAATAAATAATAATAAAGGCCAATCATTGACTCAAATTATTGAAATAAGTAATTACACTGAAGAAAAATGGTTAATTGGAGGTAATGTTATCGATGCAGAATATGACAGAGTTAATGATGTAATGATAGTAGTTTCAGAAAATCCAAATCAAATTAGAAAGTTTAATATGTCAAATAATGTTGTAGAAACTTTATTATTAAACTATGTTCCTAAATGTCTTTCAATAAGTCAATCAGGAAATTATGCTGTTGTTGGGCATAACGGTAGTTTAAGTCATATAAATTTATCATCAATGACAATTGAAAATAATTTTGTAGTCACAACTGATGTTTATGATATTGTACTAGCTCCAAATAACTGGGCTTATATTACCTCTATTAATCAATATGAAAAAATGAGATGTATAAATTTGACAAATGGTCAAGAATTATTTAGTCAATATAACACCCCTTCTGCTAAATGCAAAATCAAGCTGCATCCTTCCGGTAATTATATTTATTTAACTTCTTATTATATACTTCCTTCAGACTTTTATAAATATAATATTTCAAATGGTATTGCTGAATTTCTTTATGACTCAATATATCATGGTGATTATGAATTTGGAGAAAATCTCTGGTTTTCAGAAAATGGGGATAAAATATTTGGCCAAGGTAAAAATGTTTTTAGTAGTTCTTCAACTCAATATAGTGATATGATTTATATTAATTCATTGGAAGAATTAGTTGGAGATAATAATAAAGTTATAGACATAATGGACATTCACACTAATTCACAAATGATTTATGCCCTTTTTATTTATGATCCTCATTCTTATGTATATATACCAAGCAATAAAATTAGAAAATATAATACTCAATTTTCATATATAAGTGAAGTTGAAATTCCTGATTTTATGTCCACAAACAGTAGTGGGGAAATTAATTTTCATGATTCCTCGGGATATTTTGGTTTTTTTAATACAAGTGGTACAAAATTTTTTGTATTAGTTAAATCATTTACGCTAAATCAATGGGCAATTGCTACAATAAATGTTACTTAAAAAATTACCAAAAAAACTACTTTAAAATCTGAGCAGCATGTTCTTTAGTTTTTACTTTTTCAATAACTTCATCAATAATTCCGTTTTCATCTATAATAAAAGTGGTTCTATGAATACCATCGTATTCTTTTCCCATGAATTTTTTTGGTCCCCAAACCCCGAATGCGTTTATGACACTTTTGTCTTCGTCAGCTAATAATGGAAAAGGCAAATCGTACTTTTCTTTAAATTTAGTTTGTCTAGCAGCACTATCGGCACTAACTCCTAATAAAGCATAATTTTGTGCTTCAAATCTATTGAAGTTATCTCTTAAGTCACATGCTTCTGCTGTACAACCAGGTGTACTTGCTTTTGGATAAAAGAAAACTACTAATTTTTTCCCTTTGTAATCAGCTAATTCATGTTTCTCTCCGTTTTGGTCTAATCCTGAAAAGTTTGGTGCTTTGTCTCCTGTTTTTAAAGTTGTCATTATATTGTAGTTTATGAATTGTTATTGAACTTGTACTTGAACTTGCAATTGTTTAATTTTACATTTCAAATTTACAAAAATGACTAAGAAAGAACGAGCAACTTTTGTTATAAATACGTTAAATGACTTATATCCTGAAATTCCGGTTCCGTTAGATCACAAAGATCCTTATACCCTTTTGATTGCTGTTTTGTTGTCTGCACAATGTACAGATGTTCGTGTGAATAAAATTACTCCACTACTATTTGCTAAAGCTGATAATCCTTATGATATGATAAAAATGTCTGTGGAAGAAATTAAAGAAATTATTCGTCCTTGTGGTTTGTCTCCGATGAAATCGAAAGGAATTCATGGATTATCACACATCTTAATCGATAAATATAATGGTGAAGTTCCTCAAAGTTTTGAAGCTTTAGAATCTTTTCCTGCTGTCGGACATAAAACAGCGAGTGTTGTTATGAGTCAGGCTTTTGGAGTTCCAGCTTTTCCTGTTGATACTCATATTCACAGATTAATGTATCGTTGGAATTTAACTAATGGAAAAAATGTAGTTCAAACTGAAAAAGATGCTAAAACTATATTTCCAAGAGAATTATGGAACGAATTGCACTTACAAATCATTTGGTATGGAAGAGAATATTCGCAAGCTCGTGGCTGGGATTTAGAAAAAGATATTATTACAAAAACAATTGGAAGAAAGAGTGTTTTGGATGATTATTATAAGAAATAGTATATCATTTACAATAAAAAATCCTGATAAGTTATATCAGGATTTTTTTTAATTAGCCATAAATTCAAAATTTTGTTTTCGTATTTTAACAACATTAAATGCTGCAGAATAACTTAAAATTAACCGAATTGTTTCTTTTTTTGGTAACATTTTTGAAGACGCTAATTTTTCTTTAGAGTAAATTTTTGCCATAAATATTTGTTTGTTTCTATTATAACGAGAATGAGAATTAAATATTGTATATAGGTTAAATTTATTTAATTCTTAAAAAAAAAGAACCATCTTGAGAATATCAAAATGGTTCAAAAAATTATATAACATAACTAAACAAATTCTAATTTGTCAAAACAATCTGGTTTTTCTCAATCAATTTTCTCAAATTCATTAGAGCATAACGCATTCTTCCAAGTGCAGTGTTAATACTTACACCCGTTTGTTCTGAAATTTCTTTGAAACTCAAATCTTCGTACATACGCATTACCAAAACTTCTTTTTGATCACCTGGTAACTCTTCAATCAACCGTTTTAAATCTTCTTCTACTTGTTCTGTTATCATTTGTCCTTCAATAGTTGAAGAATTATCTTTGATAAATTCAAAAATAGAATAGGTTTCTGTTTCTCTTGTCATCGGCATTTTCTTGTTCTTGCGATAATGGTCAACAATAAGATTATGAGCAATACGAATTACCCACGGAAGAAATTTACCTTCTTCGTTGTATGATTTTGTTTTAAGATTTTTAATTACTTTGATAAAAGTGTCTTGAAAAATATCATCACACAAATCACGATCATTTAATTTAGAATAAATGAAACCGTAAATTCTTGATTGATGTCTTTCAATTAATTGTGACAGGGCTTGTTCATTTCCTGCGACATACTGCTGCACTAAAATTCCGTCAGGGAGTTGATTATTAGCCATAATAATACCTTTTAAATTGGGGTTAAGTAAATTTTAAAAAGTATTTTTTTGCTATAGGCTAATTTTTGTGTTTATATATGGACCAAATGTAACATAATTTTTTCTTAAAATCCAAATATAATTCAAACTTTTATTCAAAACAGTGATAAAAACGCACTTTTTACTAAGAAAAATAACATTTTTACTGAAAGACATAAGAGAAAGAAATAGAATATTAACTAATTTTAATTAATAATCATTTTTTTAACTATTCTTCTATTTTCTGAATAAACAGTTAAAATATAAATTCCTTTTGATAAATTTCTCACATCTACTCTATTTGTATCTAATGAAGTCTTTAAAACTAAATTTCCAGTCATATTATGGATTTCGATTTTATCTATTTCATTCTTTAAAGAAATCTCTAAAAAGTCATTTACTGGGTTTATAAATTTGAAATCTAAAGAATTTGTAACTATATGATTATCTAAAGTACAATTATCACCAACTACATAATTAAAGTATTTAGTTACAGACAATCCACCTGCAAAAGCAAATTTTACGGCATAAGTTATTGTTGTTCCAATTAATTGATTTGTCAATGTATGTGTAAATTTATTTCCTGAAACATTTGTCATTTGAGTTTCTCCAAAAGGACTTTGTTTCCATAAAAAAGCAACAACACCTACTTTGTCTGTGTCTAGCATTTCGAATGTGATTTTTACATCGGTACTAATAGTTTCGAAATCATAAGTATAACCAATTGAAAAAGCACCTTGTTGAGCTTCTGTGTCTGTTCCAGAGCAGTTTAAATTTCCTAAAGTTGTAGCGTTTAAAAGAATTGGATTAGAAACATAATTATTTCCGGCTAAATCACTTGCAGCAATAGAAAAATTGTAATTTGTATTTGCCAATAGATTAGTAATAATTATAGATTTTTGAATTCCAGAAGCACTTGTTGAAGAAACTGTTATACCGTTATATGTAATATCATATTTAGCTGTACCAGAATTGTCATCTGCGTTTAATAACAATTCAATTGATGAACTTGTTATATTTCCGACAGAAGCTGTAAAATTTGTTGGTGCTTGTGTATCAACTGTAGTATTTTGATAAACTCTAACGTAGTCGATTTCCATTGTAGCTTGTGTAAAATTTGAAGGAATAGTTCCTGCAACTCCACCCATTGCAATGTTTAATAAAAAATATTGCTCTGCGTTATAAGGCCAATTACTTACATTTTTAACAGCAGGATTATAAGTGTAAAAAACTACACCATCAAGTAGAAATGAAATCTCATTTGGTGACCAGTTCATGGAATAAATATGAAAATCAGTTCCTAAATTATTAGCATTTATTCCACCTACATTTGTTGTATTTCCGAAAGATGATGGTGTATGAAGTGCACTTTGAATATAATTTACTGGTTGTGAAGGTGTTATTCCATATTCCATGATATCAATTTCTCCACATGCTGGCCAATTGGTAGTTCCATAGATGGCATCAAAAAAACCACCATCTTCATTTATGTTTTTTCCCAAGGTCCAAATTGCTGGCCAAGTACCTTGACTCACTGGAACTTTTGCTCTAACATCTATTCTTCCGTAAAGAAAAGCGAATTTAGAATTTAATCTTGCAGAAGTATATTGTTTTGTGACTCCTTGATTTGTATAAGATTCTTTTTTTGCAACGATATTAAGAAAACCTGCATCTACAAAAGAATTTGCAAGTTGATTAGTATAATGTTGCACTTCTCCATTATACCAATTTCCTCCTGCGGGAATTTGAGTTTGATGATGCCAATTAGTAGCATTAATAGCTCCGTTAGCATCAAATTCATCTGACCAAACCAAATCATTATAAACAACATCTACTTGAGCATAAAGCTGTTGAAAATTAATTATAAATAAAAAGATGTAAAACAGATGAGTAATTTTTTTCATACTAAAATTTTAAAATTTTAATTTTTCGTTTTTATCCCAAATTCCCCAATGAGCACCAACTTCGCCTTCTGGACCTGTTTTCCATGATTCATCAAAAGAAGAAAAATAGAAAATATCAATATTTGCTTCTTTTGACCAAAGTTGAGAATTGATAAAGTACTTCATAGCATTATCTTTTGAAGGATGAGAGCCTTTGAAACTTTCCCCATTACTAGGCCAACCTGTTTCGGTAATAATTACTTTTTTATTTTTTCCGGCTTCTAAAGCTTGATAATACATACTTTTCATGTGTGCCAATGAATAATCTATATCACTTCCTTCCCAATAAGGATAACAATTGGTTAATATAACATCACAAGCTTCTGTTATTCTAGGTTTTATGGTAAATTCGTAATAAGCATCAACATATCCGACAGGAATATTGGAAGGGATTTCTTTTTTAACTTTTGCGATAAAATCTAACAATTCATCTTCCGACAAATCTTTTCGATACATTACTTCGTTACCTACTGCTGCAATATCTACATAACCTTCTTTGGCTAATTGGATTAAAGCTTCAATTTCTTTTTCGTTTTTTTCTGCATCGTCTCCTAACCAAGCACCAACTAATGTTTTTATTCCAAACTCACGTGCAATTATGGGAACTAGTTCGTTTCCTTCTGTACATGAAAACGATCGCACCCATTTGGTATAAGGAGCAATGATTTTCATTCTTCTTCTTACTTGATCTTCAGAAATAATATCACCAGGTTGTTGACCGTCTTCATACATGCTGAAACAAAGTCCATACATACCTTCTTCAAAAGTTTCTTTAAATAAATTATGAACTTCTTCTTCTGTTTTATCTGAAAAGTCTAAACCTACGCCATAATCTGGATTGGAATAATCAACATTTTCTGAATAATCAATATAATCTCTTCTAAATGACATTTTTTTCTGTTTTTATTTTTTTTGCTGCACGTCTTTCTTCTAATTCTTTCTTTATTGTACTTACTTCGTCTTCATTTAACTTATAATTCCACATAATCCAAACCGCCAAACCAGCTGTTAAGGAAGGGATTATAATGTCAGCTATACGTAAACTATTTAAAGTGTCAGCTGCTTGTACAGAATTTCCTGCATCAAATCCAACCAGAGATAAAACTAAACCACCTAACGCAAGTGCTATAGACTGACCGATTTTTACCATCCACCAATATACAGCTCCAAATGTTCCTTCACGTCTAGGTAATCCATTTCTTAATTCATCTAAATCGCAAACATCTGCTGTCATACTCATCATCAAAGTAAACAACCCTCCTAATCCAAAAGCCATAAAAGGAATTGGTAATAGTAAAATTATTGGCATTTCTAGAGAAAATTTGACAACTCCAATTTGAAGAATTACATCATTAAAAAGAACTGCCGTATTTTCATCAACTACTACAAAACCCCACCATTTTAAAATGTAACCAATAATAGAAATAAAAGTTGAAATTATAAAAGCATTCTTTTTTCCATACTTATTAGCCAACCAAGAAACAATTGGAATTATTAAAACAGCAGTTAAAAAAGCACCTAAAATTGTAAATATTGCAGGAACTGTTCCAGCCAACTCATAACTTCCATTATACATATAAAAAACTATTATAAAATAACTAAATGAGGCTACTAATTGAAAACCGTTAAACACTAAAAAAGTGGCTCCACACAAACGCATAAAAGGCATATTTTTAGTCATGTTTTTTATGTTATTCCATAAAATAACAAGATTATTTCCTAATTCTTTAAATGACAATTTTGCTTTACTTTCATTATCTGAAACGTCTAATTCTTTACAAAAAATAGCTGGCAATATTCCAAAACACAAACAAGTAAATCCAACAAAAATTGATAAAGTTCTTACGCCATCAGCTTGAGATTCAAACAAATCTTTATTGGCAATTAGAACCCAAAAAAGTGGTACAATCATCCAAGAAACTTGACCTACACTATTTGCAATTCCCATTAATCGAGTTCTTTCTTTGGTGTCGGATGTCATTTCATAACCCATACCAATAAGTGGTGTTGAGAATATTGTATTAGCAAAAATAAATAATATTGAAAATGATAAGAAATACCAAAAATTATAAGTTGATCCATTGTCTTCAAACATTTGCCATTGTATGATAAATAAAATTGCTGATAAAATTGCCCCTACAAAAATATAGGGTCTTCGTCTTCCCCATTTTGAAGTTGTATTATCAGTAATGAATCCCATTATAGGATCGGATAATGCATCAAAAAATCTAGGAATTGCAGCTAATAATCCAGCTATTGCAGGCTCAATTCCAAAAGCTGTAATTAAGAAAAATGAAAAAACTCCTAATGCTCCTGGTAATAAATTATTTACTAAATGTCCTGAACCAAATGCTGCTTTTTGCAACAGTGGTATTTTATTTGTTTGATTTGAAGGAAGATGAGCCATATTTGTTTTTTATTTTATTATTTAATCACAACCGTTTGCAAAGCTTTTGCAGGAATTGTGATGATACTTTTCTTATTATTTAATTTAATTTCAACTGAATAACTAGTTTCTGTTGGATTAAAAATAGCTACTGCAATACTTCCGTCTGGATTTTGCACAGCTGTAGAAACTACCTCATTTGAATCAATTACACATCCAATTTTAACTGCACCTGGACGCATGAATTTACTAAAATGTGCCATCGTATAATATAAAGGTGTGAAATATACTTCATCTTTTTCTGGATCAACAATAACCGGAGCAACACACCAGTTTTTGAACCAATTGGGCCCACCTTGTCGGTCTAAAACCATATTCCAATCAATCCAACCGTCTACGTGATTGTTTAAGCAACCTATGATATCATTGGCGTAACGATTTACTGGAGCGTATTTTGGGTGTAAATATTTGTCTTTTTCACTTGCCCAGTCCCAACCCCAATCGGTAGCTTCTTTTTTCCAATACCAAGCATCATCTTGCCAATGTGGAATTTCAGAATCTATGCAGCCTTCTGTTTCAATTAAGTATTTGCTAGGTGCTTTTTTATGTGCATATTGCAAATATTCTGGAAAAACTTCAAAAGTACTTTCATACCAATGAATAGCCATTCCTGCAAAGTATTTAGAAGACTTTTCATCTCTATACATTTCGTCAGCCCATTCTTTAATTCCAGCTCGGTTTTGGTCATAACCGAATATTTTAGTGTTTCCCCAGCCGTCATTTTCTAATTTTGGACCTAAATGATTTTGAACAAAATCGGTCATTTCTTTTGGAGAAAAATGAGTACTTTCCCAATTATTTCCATTTCCGTGAGGTTCGTTGATTACGGTTACACCCCAAATATCAATTCCTTCTTTCTTATAAGCCGTTAAATATTTAGAAAAATATAAAGCAAAAACATCATTGTATTCGGGTAATAATTTTCCACCTACAAAATTTTTATTGTCTTTCATCCAAGGTGGACAAGACCATGGTGAAGAAATAATTTTAAATCCGTCTTTAGAAATTCCTTTTGCATCTAAAATCATTGGAATTAAATCTTCTCTATCATCTTCAATAGTAAAATTTTCCAAAGTCATGTCGTTTTCGACTTTAGCATAAGTATAATTGCTTAATGAAAAGTCGCAAGAAGCTATATGAGTTCTAGTTAACGAGTAATTTGCACCTTCTTCACTAAAATAAGCATCTAGTACTTTTTTACGATTTTCTTTGCTCAAACGATTGAGTAAATAAGCTGAAGATTCTGTAAAAGAACCTCCAAAACCAGTAATTGTTTGAAATTTTTCATCTGAATTTAAGTCAATAGTAATTAGACTATCACTTTTAGCAAATTCTGTAACTTTTGTTAAAGCATTTCCTGCTTTAGAAGTTTCATAAACCTCTACTTGTAAAGCATCATTTTTTTTATCACAATTGATCATTGTCAAAATTAAAAAGGTGAAAAATAAGTGTTTTATATAGTTCATAATCTTAATGTCTTGGTGGAGTTAAAACCGTTTTCAATAGGTTTTCGCTGTTACCGTTAAACGTTTTAATTATTGATTTTCCGTTTCGTTGTAAATTTTCAAAAGCCTTATCATCAACATATTTCCATAAGGCATATTTTGCTTTTCCATCCACAGTAAAAATTCCGAAATGATTTTCAGATCCTAAAGGATTTCCACTATCTTTCCATGGTTCATCAAATGCTTCAAAGAAAAAACATGAAATTCCTTCTTTGTTGGTCCATTCTCTCATGGCATTATAATAAGAGGCTTGTTTATATTCGTCTGAAGCTTTAGAACCTTCATCTCCATAAAAACCATCCGAACTTGAAGCCCAACCCGTTTCTCCAATATGAATTGGTTTGTTAGGACTAATACTTCTTACATAATTTTGAACAGCATTGTATTGATTTTTAGCAAATAATACGGCTCTATTCATTGCTGCATCCGTTAAATCTTTTTTTGGTAAGTTACCTTGATGATTTGGTATTTTCCAAAATTCTGGATTATAATGTGTGTTGTGAAAAGGATAAGTATGCATCGAAACATAATCTACAGCATTAATTAAATCCTCTAAATCTTTGACTTTATAAGTATCGTCTAATCCACCCCAAGAAGCAAAATCATCAGAACAAGTAATCCACAAATCTTTTGAAAGTTTGTTGTCTTTTTTAAGCTTTTGCAAATGATTTACCCATTTTAAAATTACTTTAGGTTGCACAAAATATTCTTCTGCCCATTTGACCATGGCTTCATTTCCAACAGCGATAATTTTTACAATTTCTGGATATTTGTTGGCTAACCGAACAGCTTCAGCAATTTCAATTGTATTTCTTTCACTTTCTACCTCATGATTTTTTTCTAAATCTGTCCACGCATTTAGACAATCTATCCAAGCCCCTAACATTACGTACATTTCGAAATCAGGATTTTCTTTTTTTAACTCAGCAATTGCTTTTAAAACATTTGAAGCATGTGCTAAATGAACATTATAAGTACGAACAACCTTTATATTCATGGCAGCTAAAATCAGTAAATCTTCTTTTAATTGTGCTACTGTAGGTTGAATTTCTCTTGAGTTTTTTCTGTAACCACCATAACAAATGGCTTGATAATTTGGATTTCCTAGAATAGCTTTTGCAGTCACTTCTTTTGTTTTTGGGGCGTTGTTAATCTTATTCTCTTTTTTACAGGAAACTACAATCAAAAGCAATGCTAATAAAGCAATGGATTTAATTCCTAGTCTTATATATAATAAAGAGTTACAATTCATTTTACTATTTTAATTCGGTTTCTATGACACTTACTACAATATGATTGATTTCGTTTGTTCTTTCAAAAACTTGTTTACTTGTTTTATCATCTAGCATTAAAGCATCAAACTTTTTATTTGCACTGTCATTATAGATAACTTCTATCTTCTCTTGGTTAGCAATTTTATAAATTATTGGAACTTGACAATAAGTAAAACAAAGTGAGTTTGATTCTAATTCAATAGTTTTTGGATTGAAATTCAAATCCACATAATTGAATGTTTTTACTTCAGAAAGAAATTCAACTTTACGCAATAAGCACGGGTTGAAATATAATTTACCTTTAGTTACAAAAACACCCAGTTCTCCAAATCGGCTTAAAATATCTTCTTTTACTTGCCCAGTCATTCCGGGTTGCTGTGCTCCTTTTCCTGCTGGTGTATGAGAATAGGGATCGGTTGGAAATGCACCGTATAATTCAGGTGATTTATGAACCCCAATTCCTTCATTAATTTCGTAATAATGTTCTAATAATCTTCCAATAATTTCTGGTGATTCTTTTTCCTCTACAGCTTTTAAACAACATTCTTGAACTGCTAATTGCAATTTAGAAACCATGTGCCAATAAATTGAACCTAAACCTTCATATCCATAAAAAGTTCCTGAACGACCTGTAAAAGCTTTGTGATTGAAAACATCTTCAAAATCTTGTAAAACTTGTTTTTTGTCTTTTTCAACTTGTGATGCAAAGCTTGTTTTTGCTAATGCATCTAAAGCAATTTCTAGATCAGCTGCGTTTTTGAAGTTTCCATTAAAATGATATTCTCCAAAACAATCTTTTTCAATAATTTGAGTATTATTGTTAGCTACTAAATCCTTTAATAATTCAGATTTTGAAACCGTTTCCTCTGAAATGATATTTTTCTCAATGAATTTTGGTAATTCTTTATTTGGATATAATATGTAACTGTACTGGTCTTTTCTGAAAAGTGCACTACTTTTTAATCCATCAAGTACTTTTAAAGCTTCATTTGAAGATAAATAACCTGAACTCAAAACAGCTACTTGACCTTCTAACATTTCGCTTAAATATGAAATTGAAACCTCTTTTTCGCTTTCAACTGTCATTAAATTATAAGCATGATATAGGTTGTCTTCTCTTTTATTTGCATCAATTGAATGATCGATAAATTTTAAACTTACTTCAATAAATCGTTTTAAGCCAGCCATTGAATGGGTTCTTTTATTACCCCAAAAACCATTTTGATAGACTTGATTGCGATATTCTGAAGCTGCTTTTCCAAGAGTATCTAAAATTGTTTTTCTGTCTGTATCGCTAAACTTTCCTTCTAATAAAGATTCGTGTTTAATTAAATTCTCTCTTATTGAATGGTAAAATTCTACCATTTCATTTGAAAGTTTAATACTTTCTATTTCAGAATTGGCAATTAAATTTTGGAAATAATCTAAGAATCTTCTCAAGTAATATAAAGTTACCATTGAAACTCCATTTCCAACCAAAGCATTGTTGGCATCATTCCATTCAGGTCGTTGTGTGTTTAACCAAATTCCGCCTTCTGGAATGAAATTTGACATTTTAGCCAAAACTGTAGCCAACATTTTTTCTATAAAATTCACTTTATAAATTTCTCCATTTGAGTCTTTTAATAATGCACCATCAGCTCCAATTTTATTTCTTTCTTCACGAATTTGTTCATCTAATTTGTGATTAAATTCAATCGTGTCCTTAGGATTTTTTAGAATATCTTCATATGATTTAATCACATAAGGCACATTTGCATATACGAAAATATCATTGTTGAAATATTTTTCTAATTTTTTAGGTTGATGTTTTTCAATTATTTCTAAAAACTTCAACAAATAAATAATTTGATGATCACCCCAATATCCAATGTATGACCAAGGATTATCTTCTTCAACGGTTTCCCAATCAAAACCATCTTTTGTTACACGATAAGGATTATAACCGTCAAAAGTGGTTGCATTTAAGAATTTATGAATCATGTTTTCGATAAATTCAGGAAAAGAGTGCGCTAAGGCTTCCCAATTTTGGAAAATATCTCTCCAATTTCCTTCATAATCTAATATTTTTGAACCATCAATTTCACTTTTTGTATTGATAGAAAATTTATTCCATGGGCGACTTGGATCACCGTGTCTTCTACTAAATTTTAGGGGTAAATATTCTAAACTCAAACGTTCAAAATCTGAATTCTTTTGTTTAGAAGCAAATTCTTTTAAAGTTTCTAATGAAAATAATTCAGGTAACGAATTTAAGTTTTTCTCTATTTTATTATAAATATTAGTATTTGCTTTTTCAATGTATTTTGAGAAATCTTGTTTTTCAATTTGGTAATTGAAATCGAAAATTCCACCACGCATAATATTGAATAAAGTATTCGCAAAATGTCGTGTATCTCTTAAATTATCGTTTGTTAATTGCAAAGCATCGGATGAAGCATTTAGAGCAATTAATTTTTTTGTACCTAATTCTATATCTTCATTCAATACTGATTGGATATTTTTTTCGGTTTGAATGGTTTTAATAATTAGAGCCACATCAGATTGATCTTGATTTACATTGGCAACAATTGTCCATTCTTTATTTGAATTTTCTTTTAAAGTGATTTCACTATTTAAAAAATAAGCTCCTTTTTCACCTTTAACATCATTTTCTGGAGTAACTTCTAGTTTATTTCTGAAGTTTGAAAGTTGCAAAGACGAAACTAAATAATTTACATTTTCTAATCCTAAAGACCAAACAACATTTGCCTTTAAGGCTTCACTTGGTTCTGCTTTATCAACAATAATTGCACTTAAAGCAAAAATTCCTAAACCACTTTTTTGATGCAATTGACTTCTTTTATAGGCATCAACTAAGTTACTAGCAGCATTTTGCAAATCACTACTCACACCATAGGGCATAATGTTTTGGATTCCGTCAATTAATTCAATTTTATATTCGTTTTCAGAATCATTGATTAATTTAGATTTTCTAACAAATCCGTACTTGTTACTAGAATTCCATTGGTAGCGATAAGTGATTTCTAAATCGTGATTTACTTCTTCAAAAATCACTTTATTTCCGTAAAGGTTTTTGTATAAATTTCGAGAAATTGCGTATTTATTAACTGAAAATCGTTCTGAAAAAGGTTCCCAAACATAAATTTTATTATTGAAATGAATTTGAAAAATAGATTTACTTCCTGTTAAATCAAAAGATTCTGTAATTTTATCGTCTGTATAATAAGGAAAAAGTGCAAATTCGGCGTTTTTTCTACCTGCTGTTAATCCTCCATTACTAGAAATAAACATCCAGTGATTGGAATCACTTACAATACTCATAAAAAAAGGACGCATAGTATCGTTGTTGGCTATTTTATAATATTTTTCACCTTCTAATAAAATGATATCCATAGATACCTTTTTATTTTCCTTTTCATTTTCGACACTTATGGTTTGGCTATTACTCATAATTTATTTAAAATTCTTTACTATTTTTGATATTATTTTACCAAAAAACAACAATCAGACTTTTAATTAAAATCTGATTGTTACCTTTTAGTAACTTTATAAAATATTTATTTTGGTTTATTATTGATATACTCTTACGTAATCTATTAACATTTCTTGAGGAAAAACTGTATTACTATTTGGTGTACCATCAAAGTTTCCACCAACTGCTAGATTAAGAAGCATGTAAAATGGATTAGAATTAAAAACCCATTCTCCGTTTGCATCCTCTGGAGTAATTTGATTATATAAAACACTATCTATGTAAAAATTCACATAATTTGGCCCCCATTCTACACCATATATATGAAAATCAGTGTCAACTCTACTATTTGTAAAACTATACGATTTTGTTATTGCTGTACCTCCTGAATAACCTGGTCCATGAAGTGCTCCAGAAACAGTTAAAGGTTGACTTCCTCTGTTTTCCATAATATCAATTTCACCACATTGAGGCCAGCTATTGATATCAATATTACTTCCTAACATCCAAAAAGCTGGCCACAATCCTTTACCAGATGGCAATTTCATTCTAGCTTCGAAACGACCGTATTTTTGTTCAAATTTACCTTTTGTAGTAATTCTTGCAGAAGTATATCCAGAACCCATGTAAAGTTCTTGAATGGCTGTTATTTTTAACATCCCATTTTCTACTTTAATATTTTCAGGTCTGTCTGTATAATATTGAAGCTCGTTATTACCCCAGCCATCTCCACCGGGTCCTTTTCCAGTATCGTAATTCCATAAAGCGCTGTCTGGTGCTCCATCAACACTAAATTCATCTTGTAATACTAATTTATTTAAGGTTGTTACTGTTTGTTTTTCATCTGCAGAACAACTTAGCAACAATGAAAATGCACCAAAAAGGAAAAAACATCTACTACTATTTTTAATATATTTATTCATTTTTTATTTTTTAAAAAGTTTTATTAGTACTTGGATTAGAATCAATTATAATAATAAATATTATCTACATAAATTAACGAACCATCTCCACCTTCTAAAATAAGCTGAGCAAGATGTGATCTACTAGCTAAAGTAGGCATCGCAGAAAAAGGAATATCTATGGATATCCAATTTTGGGATACCAAAGTTGGAGCTGTGAAAGTTGTAGAATGTCTTGTGTCATCGCCACCTCCAAACACACCATCTGCACCAAAATCTACAACTAGAACTCTTAATTGTCTTCCTGGAGCAATTGATCCTGGAATGAAAACATCTAAATGGACGTGAGTCATTGCACTTGCATCTACTGTTGGACTACTATATTCGATACCTACAAAATTAAATATTGTATAATTTAATATATTATCTCCTTGTACAGAGAAATCATTAGAAACAGTTGTTTGCCAAGGTTGCCAGTAACCATTATAATAATTTACAGGAACGTTTGAATAAGCATCTGAAAAAAGTGAAATTACATTTGCTTGACTTTTTGTAGGAGTTGGAGCGTGAACAAATGCACCAGCACAATTGATTGTTAAACTTCCTGTTACAGAAGCTCCTCCGAATGTTGCATTTATAAGAGCAGTTCCAGTACTTAGAGAAGTTACAGAACCGGAAGAATCTACAGTAGCTACAGCTGTATTTGAAGAATTAAATTGCAAATAAGATGGACTAATTGATATTGTTTGATTGTTTCCATTTGCTAAATTATATGTGGCAGTAACACCATCAATTAGAGAATTTACACCAACATAAGAAGTTTCAGTTTGATTATTGCCATTTAGTATAGACACTTGCCCTTGCGAAATCGTTCCTAGTTTTTCAAATTTTAATTCATCAATCCAAAAAGTATATCCATTTTCATCTTCGGGTCCTTCTGCATACCAGAACATACCTCTCTCTTGGGTAAGTTTTGAAGCATCTGGAATTGGAATAATATATTTTTTCCAATTGGTTGTTAAGTGGAGGTTTTGTATGCTTACTTCATATTTATTTTCTCCAAAATCTTGGCCATAACCTATTTCATTGATTTTACCTGCTTTAGTACCTTTTGCCCAAAATGTTAAAGCATTATACTGCGTTAAATCTCTACCTCCATTATCATCTCTAAATATTGCTCCAGCAAATGCACCTTCCGCATCACCAAAATTAGGAACGTCAAAACGCATAGACGAAGAACCAGAGTATTTTGTTTGGCTATCAACTGTAAAAGCATCAAGTTTTGAATTTTCATATGGATAATACTCTAATCCACTACTAAAACCATCTATGAAAATTTCTGCTGCTGATGAAAAACCAGTTTGAACTGCGTCATCAGATAAGTCTCTATCACAGTTTATATTGATTAGCAGTACAAAGCCTATAATTAAACTATGCCTAAAATAATTATATTTTTTCCCTTTCATTTTTTTTCTTTTAAATTTAAAAACAACCTACTAATTATGGAAATATAGATTATCAATATAGACTTTTGCAGAACCAGAAGGTTGAGCAACAAGTATGTACTGAGCTATATGTTGTTTGGCCGTTAATCCTGTAAAATTACTTAGTGGGATATCATAACTAATCCACTGACCTTGTGATGGAGCTGTAAAGTTCACCTGGTGTTCTGTATCATCACCTCCACCAAACGCTGCATTTGCTCCAAAATCTACAAGTTTTAAAGAAAAAGAAGTAAAATTTGGTGACCAAACATCTATATGAATATGAGTCATAGTAGTTGCATCTATTTGATTGTTTACCGTTTCAATACCTACAAAATCTAAGTTTGAATATTCTTTTGTAGCATTTCCAGCTATTGTAACATCGGTAAGTGTAGCTGCTGACCATGATGTTTTCCAAGTGTCAACAGGTACATTAGTATATTGATTGCTAAAAAGTGAAATAACATTTGCTGCAGGAACGGTTGGTGTTGGTGCTGCAACAGTAGGTGTACTTGGTATAATACTTCCATCATTATAAAAATAGATATTGTCTACAAAGAATGCAGATGGTGCTACTCCGGTCGTTGAATCTAGAACTATTTGTCCAAGTTGACTTCTATTAGTTAAGCCAGTGATATTAAAATCTACACTTATCCAATTACCTGAAACTAAATTTGGTGCAGCTACTGTATAGCTTATTTGAGTATCATCTCCTATCGGGTTTCCATTAAAGTCATTATTAACTACTCCGTCAGCACCCAAATTTCTTAGTTTAAGTCTTATTGTAGAACCTGTTGGAAAACTTCCTGGAACAAATATATCAAAATGCATAGTTGACATTAATGCAGCATTGATTGTAGGAACATTTTGATTAAATTCAATACCTACAAAATTATAATTCAAATAATTTAATACATTATCTCCATTAACTTCAAAATGACTTGAAGTTGTTGTTTGAAAAGGTTGATAGTTACTTGTTAAAAAGTCAACAGGTTGATTTGTGTAAGCATCACTAAAGATAGAAATAACTTGATTTGCATTTTCTGTTGGTGTTGGAGCCGAAACAAAAGCACCAATAGATTCGACATTCAAAACTCCTACTGCATTTATACCAGCTAAAGTTGCTGTTATAGCAGCGTTACCTGATCCTACAACAGAAACAGTACCTGTTTCATTAACTGTTGCCACAGATGTAGCACTTGATGTAAAGTCAAAATATGCTGGAGCCGAATTTACAGTAATATTTTGACCAGAAGGTAAATTAAAAGTTGCGTTAAAACCACTAAGTGTTGTACTTCCTCCAATAACTGAAGTGATGCTTTCTGAATTTCCATTTAAAATTTTAGGGCTTAATTGACCTATAGTGCCTAATTTTTCAAATTTAAGCTCATCAATCCAAAGTGTATATCCAAAACCACCAGTTTCTTGAGTTCCAGCAGCGTATCTAAACATTCCTTTTTCTTGTAATAATTTTGAAGCATCTGGAATTGGAATTATATATTTTGTCCAAATAGTTCCTATACTAACATTTGTTACAGTAGCCATATATTTATTTGGAAAAAAATCTTCACCAAACCCCATTTCAGCAATATTTACACCTTGAGAAGATTTAGCCCAAAATGTAAGTGCATCATAACCTGTTAAATCTCTGCCTGCTCCATCAATTCTAAAAATAGCTCCTGCATAATTTCCTTCTGGATCGTTTGCATTAGGTATGTCAAATCGCATTGAAGAGGTGCCTTTATAACTAACTTCATTATCCACAGACCAAGCTGTTGCTTTTGAACCATCATAAGGAAAGTAAAAATTGCTTCCCATTCCAACTGGTGAATCTGTAAATATTTCACCCGCTTTAGAAAAGGTTGATAAATTAGCATCTTCTGATAAATCTCTTTCACAATTAATACCAGTCAATAAGACTAATACTAAAAGGAAAATGTTTTTTAAATAATTAATTTTTCTATTTTTCATTTTTTCAATTTTTTTTTTATTATTTCCCAATATTGATATGAATGTATGTTCTTATTTCCCATTCTGAACCATTTCCAAATCCTACAGGACTTATAGTTGGTGAAGTTGCAAATTCTGATGCAACTAAATTAGGAGAGTATCTTGGTGAATATTGATCAAGTGATCTCCAAATTCCCATAATCCCAATTTTAGTATCTGGTAAAATAAACCAATCTGGTTTTCCAACTGAAGTTGAAATGTCTATAGATGATTGTACAGGATAAGTTAAGTTAAAATCTCTATGATAATCATAAGGACCCCAATCGTTAATTTTTAATGAAGAAATTACTTTAACTTTTTTATAAATTACTCTAATATCTCCACCAAATCTTTCAATTAATCTAGTATCGCTTCCATTAGCTTGTGCATTTCCAAAATAGAAGTTAGCAATTAAACCCAATTCTGGACTAACCTTAGATACTATACGAGTATTGTTTTCCCATAAATCATGTGCTGGTGCAGAATTTGCAAAAGCAAAAGAAGAACGATTACTTAAAAAACCAATGGCTGCATCTTGTGTAGTAGGCAAATGACGGAAAACAAAATCATTACTAAAAGCAAATTTTGCATCTTCAGATCTATCGTTATCCCATTCATAAAACCATGTTCCTGGAGTTGGATCATAAGTAAAAAGTAATTCACCACCAACTGTTTCTCTATTTGCTCTAACTATAAAAGGATCATCTTGAATGTTTCTTAATCTTCCTGGTGCGTTTACATCATTCGGCATCGCATCTAATAAAGGTTTTTGCCACAAGAAGTTTGGTGCAATTTGAAAATTACCAATACCATACGTTAAACCAGCTAAGAAATTAGCTTGATTTCCACTTCCACTATCTTTTAATCTCCATCCTGTAAATGTTTGTGTATTATCAGCACCACCATTTGCTACTAGACCCATTACAGCTGCTTGAGTATAAACATTGAATGCTCCGCTAGAGAAAGTTATTTTTGCTTTTCCTCCCCAATTGTCTTTTGATTTTACTGTATCATCATAAACTGTATAGTTTCCTGAAGTTCCAGTTGCAAATTGAAAAGTTCTACCATTTAAAGGTTGTCCTCCCCAAATACCACCAAATTCAAATCCAAAATCAGAAACTTTAGTTTTAAAAGCTATTGTAGCTCTACGTGTTTTAGGAAGTGGAATTGCTATAGATGTAAGTGCTGCAGATGCTTTTGAGATATCTTCATGATAAACAATTGCTGCATCAAAAACACCTAATTTTCTTTGATATTTTAATAAGTAAGCTGGATTCGCTCCCCACCAAAGTTGTGGTCCAAAAGCCGCTTTTAATCCGTTTAAACTTCTTTTTCCATCAATTTCAAAACCTAATGTTTCACCATTATAAATATCTAAATTAGGACCGTAATTAGCTTCTGAATATAAAGCGAAGAAATCACCTTCATAGCCCCAATGGTAGTGACCAGATCTGTAAAACCCTCTTAATTCAAAATCTTTAGCATTCCAAGAATATGTTGCATTATAAACTTGAACTCTATTTACATCATTTAAAGTTACATTTCCATTATCTGTATTAACTGTTATTGGTCTTCCTCTGTTTTCGTAGAAAATTTCATTAATTGGATTTTCTGCAACATGACCTAGTATATTAACGTTCACATTTGCTTTCATGTTAGGTGCTGGATTTCCTTCAACACCAACATAGTAAGATTGCATGTGATCAAATCCAAGTTTGTTTGGATAAGTTGTGTTGTCTGGATCTGCAACATCTGGAGTTGTAATTAAACTTCCTCCTGTATTAAATGTTGTAAATTCAGCTCTTAGATTACTAATTTTTAAAATATCTGAATCATTACCACCTAAAGCCGCTTTATCACCTCTTGCTCTTAAAACAGCATCCATTAATTGAATATTACTAAAATATCTATCAACACTCTCTAAAGTAGTCCCATTTTCATAAGGATTTAAATAATGTGCTTCTTTTAAGGCATAATAAGCAGCACGAGGATATAAAGTATATAATCCTCTTGCATTAGTTGGCCCTTTTGCACAAATTCCGAACCATTCTTCGTTCATATTGTTTTCACCAACTTTATAATCAGATTGATATCCACCATTTGACCATGAAGCATTGTTATCGTGAACATCTAGGTTTTTTGTTTGTCCGAATTTCCACCAACCATCACTAAACTGAAATGTAAAACCACCCAATGAATTGTTAGCTTTACCTAAACCCGCAGCATTTTCATATATTTCTTTCCAATTATTCACCATATAATATGCTTGTGATTTTTGATCTTCGGCATTATCAATTGCGTTAAAAGCATCTGCACCAAATTCAGTAAATAAAATTGGTTTTTTTAATTTATTTTTTACTTCATCAAAAGCATTTCCAAAAGAAACACCTCTATACATATTTGTTCCTAAAATATCGATATCCTTACATTCCTCAACAATAATATCTAAAAATAATAAATCACCATTACATATTGCCATTGGGTGATTTTTGTCTGATTTTTTCATTTCAACAACAGCTTCATTGAAAAGCACATACATATCTTTGGCCCTTAAAGTTGACTTTCTATCTTCTAAAGGAATATCTTCTGTTTCTGCTCCGTCCCAAAATAATCCGTAGTTGTTTTCATTTCCTAAAAGGAATAATAGTAAACCACGAGTATTTTTGTACTCTTCTACCATTTCTTTAGTTTCTTTAAGTAAAATTTCTCTTGTTGCTGGATTAGAATAATTTGTGTTAGGAGTCCAAGTTCCATTAATTGTTAAACCATACCTTCCAAATGAGTGATTAAGCATTGTATAAATACCATACTTATCATAAATGTATGTAATCCATTTTGGTTGAACTCCAGTGTATTGACGTATTGTATTTACACCCATGTTTTTTAGCAAACTCATTTCATCATCTAAAGCAGCTTTAATAACATCATCTGATTGAGTCCATAAACTGTATGAATAATTAGTTCCAATTGGAGTATAATCCCAATTCATCCCATTAATCATAAGATTTTTTCCATTGACAACTAATTTCATTCCATCTGCATTATTTAAGACAACTACATTATCCGCTTGTGCATAAATTGTAGTTGAAAAACATCCGATGATTAGTAATAAAATAATTTTTCTCATTTGATATGCTTGTGTTTAAAGTTTAAAGTAAAATTTAATTTTTTTTTAAAAAAGCTATAATTTCTTCTATAAGATTTTGAAAATTATCAAAATTGCGATTTCAGAAATAATGACTCCTTTTGATAGTATTATTGAATTTTAAAATTAATCTAATAATTATAAAAAAAATAAAATTAACCACAACAAAAAACATACATTATAATAAATAAGGTGTTTTTTTGTCATAAATTCATAAAAATCCCTTTATTAACAATAAATTAATATTTACCTAATTTAAATATAAAAAAGGGTTTTAGCACTTAGAAATTAACAATGTTGTACTTATGTATAGGTAAAAAGTACAAATTGTATAGGCTAAATTGATAAGATATATTCTACTAATCCTTGTTCGTGAGATAATTCCATTTTTTTACGCAAACGATAGCGTTTAATTTCAACACTCCTTACAGAAATATTGATTAAAGGAGCAATTTCTTTAGAAGACAAATTCAGTCTTAAGTAAGCACAAAGTCTTAAATCATTTGGAGTTAAACTAGGATGAAGTTCTTTTACTTTCTTGATAAAATCCTTGTCTGCATTATCAAATGCTTCTTTAAAAACATTCCAAGTATCTTCTTCTTTTACATTTCTTGTAATTGTTGAAATTATAGATTTTATACTTCTATTTGATGTGTCTTCAGTTGAACTTTTTAAGTCTTCTTTTATGATATTTAAGAGTTCTGTTTTCTTAATTAAATTCATAGTTGAAACAGCTAATTCTTTGTTTTTCTTATCCACTGTTTCGCTTAACTGCTCATTTTTAATTTTCATTATTTCTTGAGCGCTTTCTAGTTCTTTTAATTCAAGAAGAAGATTGTTCTCGGCTATAATTTTTTCGTGTTTTTTCTCGTGAAAATTATAATATACTTTATTGATATAATAGACTATTATTAGAAACAAAATAATATAAAACATCATAGCCAAATTATTTAAATACCACGCTTTTTTAATAGTAAATGAATATGTTGCAATGTTTTTTGTAATTGAATTGGTAACCTTTGCACGAACGCTAAATACATAATCTCCAGAAGGTAAATTTTTAAAAATTGCATTGGTTTTGGAATTCCATTCGCTCCATTCGTTTTGAATTCCTTCTAATTTATATTGATATTCAGCATTTATATATTTATCGTATTCTGGGACAGTGAAGTTGAAAACTATATTATTATCGTCATATTTAAAACTACCTTCATCTAAAATTGAAGAATTAACTGCTTTTTTATTTAAAAAATTAGTTGAAACTCCAGTTATTGAAACTTTATAATTAGTGAATTTTATTTCCTTGTTTTTAAGTACATAATAACCATCTGTTGTTCCTATTAAATAAGTTTCATCACTAATCTGATTAATGTTTTCATAACCAGGCATCGAGTTTGTTAATGATGAAGGAATAGGCAAACTATTTTTCTTTAAATCCTGTGTCATTTTACTTGAAGAAAAATAATGAATATAATTTTTTGTAAAAAACCATAAGTTATTTGATTGATCTACAACCATTTTACCAGTTACATATTCATTTTTTTCAAAAACGCTACTTAATAATGAATCTTTTTCAAACTTTTTGCTTATTGTATTTAATTTAAAAACGCCTATTCTTGAAGCGTAATAAATTTGGTTATTATACTTAATTAGACTTGCATTTTTACCTTTAAGAGGTTTCTTATATTCAAATAAATTTGAACTAGCTGTTAGTTGTTTATTAACGTCAAACCTATAAATACCTTTATACTCATGACTTACATATATGTCATTGTTTAAAATTTCAAAATATTTGGAAGAGTAATCAAAACCTTTTATTTTATTTTTAAAAACCCATTTATCATTTTGAAATTCTAAAACAGAAATTCCTAAATAATTCCCTTGAAGAATAATATTTTTATTACTAGGCAAAGATTCGAATTTCCAAGTTCCAGTTTGACTATATATCAAAGAGGCACTATTATTTTTCACAACAAAGGTTCCAGAATCGTGACCACAAAAAAGAGTTCCATTATGAAGAAACAATGACCATACTTGACCTTTAGTTCCTTGAATAAAAGTAAAATCAGCATTAGAATTTATGGATTTATAAAACAACCCTTGATTAGTACCAATGTATAATTTATCATTCTGAATAGCAGACGTATAAACCGTTCCAATAACACCTGTATTATCAGTATAACTTTTGATTGGTGATTGCAAATTGATACAATTAATTCCATTATCTAAACCAATCCATAAATTTTTGTCTACATCTTCAAACAACGAAAGGACAGTATTGTTACTTAATCCATCATTTTGAGTAATCTTATATTTTAATTCTCCTTTATTATCTAATATGTAAATTCCGTTTGAAATTGTTCCTAAAGTAAAACTTCCATCATTTAAAACTTCAGAATTATATATACTACTTTGTTTTAGTTCATTATCAACATTAGTTATATATCTATTTAGTTCACCATTTTTATAGGAAAAAATTCCTTGCCTTTGAGTAACAAACAGCAAACCATCATTTGATTCTATAAGATTAATAATTTTGTTATCTCTTACAATGGGATCATTTAAAAAAAGTTTACTTTTCCCTTTTTCAATTTCAAATAAACCTTCATTAGTTTGAAAGAAAATTCCATCTGAAGTTTTATATGCTTTGAAGATAAAAGTTTTAGGAGCAATTATAGAAAATTCCTTAGTTTTTGTATTATAAGCATATATTTTCTGTAATGATTGAAAGAGAATCCAATTGTCATAATTTAAAATCCCCCAAAACTGTTCATCATCTACAAGTTTATTTTTTATTTTTTCACTTAAAGAATTATATTTTAACTGACCATTTTTTTGTCTTTCCCAATAACCAAACTCCATATAAGAACCTGTATAAATTTTATCTTCTATACATTTTACTGAACGAATAATTGCTTCATTTGGTGAAGGATATAAAGTCCACATTGAACCATTAAATTCCAACAAACCTTCATTGTTTGCAAAGAACATAAAATGATTTTCATCTTGTGAAATCATCCAATTTTGAATACCAGCCTGATAAGTGCTTTGTGTATATTTTGTTATTGGAGGTAATTCTTGTCCATAACAATACGTTGAAATTAAAAGGAATAAAAAGGAAAGTTTAGAAAAAATATTTTTGATGTACATTGTCTTAATAAATAACTTTAAAGATATATAATAAAAATGATTTATGATAAATATGCATAAAAAAAAACTCTTTTTAACAAGTGTTTATATTTAGTTAATTGTCATAAAAAAAACACATTAAAAGCAACAACTCATTTACTAATAAACAAAAAAAAGACTGTCTTCTTAGACAGTCTTTTCATAATCTGAAAGAATTAAAAAATTAATTTTTGATTAACTTAATAACCTTAGTTCCTAATTCTGAAGTAACATTAGCAAAATAAATTCCATTTGCTAATTCAGCAGCATTTAATTCTAGAGAAGTAGCATTTGGTGAAACTTCTTGAACTTTTTTACCCATTACATCAAATAAAACAACTGAAATAATGGTTTGTTTTGATGTAATATTCCATACATTTTGAGTTGGATTAGGATATACATTAAATGAAGATAATTCAAAGTTTGAGTTACTTAACACTGTGTTTTTATGTAAATATAAGTTATCATAATAAACAGTTCCTAGATCTGAAGTAATTACAAATTGTACTAAATCATTTCTGTTTGCATTTACAACTGGTGTAAAATTAGTTAAAGGAATATCTAAAGAAATCCATGTTCCTGGATTAGGATTAGTTAAGAAATTTGCATTAGTAGTTGAAAATTCAATTGCATTTGCTTCACCAGCTCCACCATTCCAATTAGAAAATTTAATATTAAAACTTTTATCTAAAGTTGGAGTCGCTGTCCAAATATCCATGTGGAAATATGTAAACGTTGATGCATCAAATCTACCGCTTAAAAAAGCTACACCTTCACAACCTAAACCTGTAATTTTGTTTGTATCATTACCAAGTATAGATACTAATGAAGTATTAGCGCCACACCAACTTGTATTAAAGGTATTATCATTTGACGGTTGACCGTCTACACCAGCATAATTAAGAACTGCAATTGGAGCATAAGCATTACTAAAAATTGATTTAACGTCGGCAACTGGTCTATTTGGTGGAGTTGGTGCAGCTGTCGCTGGTCCTTCTATTACATAATTAACAGTATATGTTTTTGTTACCGTAGTATTTTGAGACGTAACTACAACAGTTGCACTACCAGGGATAGCAGTTGCTTGAGTTGTAACTTGAGTTGCATTTGTGTCATTAGTAGTTACACTAGTTATCTGTGGTACAACAGTAGTACCAGCTGGCAATCCTTTTGTGTAAGCAATAGTGTTTGGAGAAAAACCAGCTATAGTTGTTCCATCAACTTTTAAATCACTTAAATTTGCATCTGAACCAGCAGCAACTGGAGTTTTCCAGAAGTAAATATTATCTAAATAAATAGTAATTGGCACCGTACTTCCAGCACCATTAGCAGCAAATTTCATTTGAAACACTGAATCCCAAGTCATTCCGGTAAAGGCACTTTTTGGAATATCAACACTATACCAAGAACCTGCAGTATGATTTATTGTTACTAAAGTCTCTCCAGCTCCAGTTCCATTATTAATTGGACTAACTTGTAAAATAGAATTGGCTGGATTAGCGCTTGTCCAAACATCAACATGTAAGAATTCCATGTTAGATAAACTTTGAGTAGTAAGCTCAGTTCCTTGATAATTAAAATTTGGATAGGCTAAAACGAAGTTTGTACCGCCACCTGTAGGATCAAAAGTAGGGTTTACTGAACCAAAACCGCTTTGTCCCCAGTTTGGATTATAATTTGTTGCAATATTAGTGTAAGTATCACTAAATACTGATTTTACATCTGCAGCAGCCTTAGTGGGAACTGGTGCATTTGTTGTTGGCTGTGCAAACGCAAGTCCAAAACTTAGCAGTGCACATAGAATTAAAGTAGTTTTTTTCATAATATTGATTTATTTATGTTATTAATTTCGACATCATAAATTTATCTATAATATAATTATCAATATCATAATGATTGATATAGAAACTATACAAGATGTTTTTTTAAAAAAAACATTATAAAAACCATTAAACTTAAGAAAATAGTGCTTTATAATTTTACAGAAACTTCTAATAAATTTACAAAAGTGGTAGTTAAAACGGTTTCGTATAGGTAATGTATAGGTGCTTTGATGTAGGTTTTTAGTTATTTATGCAGTAACATTACTTAGTTTCTTTTAATTATGTAGAAAACAACAAAAAAACAAATTCCTTTTTATAAATAGTATTTCATTTTTTAAGTATTTTTTAGGAATATACAACCGCAATTATTTATGACTAAAGGTTTAATTTACGTAAATTTGCACTTCTTTATAAAATGCTATGATTAAAACCGATTTTTCAAAATTAGAACCTAAAAAAAATATCCTAATAAAAGGAGCACAATTACACAATCTTAAAAACATTGATGTAGCAATTCCTAGAAATAAATTAGTAGTAATTACTGGTTTATCTGGTTCAGGAAAATCGAGTTTAGCATTTGATACACTTTATGCAGAAGGTCAACGAAGATATGTAGAAAGTTTGTCATCTTATGCAAGACAGTTTTTAGGTCGTTTAGACAAACCAAAAGTAGATTACATCAAAGGAATTGCTCCAGCAATTGCGATTGAACAAAAGGTAAACACAACTAATGCTCGTTCAACTGTTGGAACTTCAACAGAAATATATGATTACTTAAAATTACTTTTTGCAAGAATTGGAAAAACATACTCTCCTATTTCTGGAAATGAAGTTAAAAAAGATTCGCTAGCTGATGTTGTTAAACATATACAAACTTTAGAACAAGATAGTAAATGGCTTTTGATTGCTCCAATTCATCTAGAAGAAGGAAGACCTTTAGAAGACAAACTAAAAGTACTTTTACAACAAGGTTTTGCTCGTATTTTAGTTGATAACGAAATGATTCGTTTAGATGCTATCGAGGAAATGAACTTTGCTAAAAAAGAAGTAATTCTAATTATTGACAGAATTGTTGTTAAGCAAGATGATGAGGAATTCATGAATCGTTTAGCAGATGCAATTCAAACTGCCTTTTTTGAAGGAAAAGGAACTTGTTATTTACAAGAAGTCAATACAAATAAAAGAGTTGGTTTTAGTAATAATTTTGACCTTGACGGAATGAATTTCTTGGAACCAAATATTCATTTATTCAGTTTCAACAATCCATATGGAGCATGTCCAACTTGTGAAGGTTATGGAAGTGTAATCGGAATTGATGATGATTTAGTTGTTCCTAACACTGCTTTATCAGTTTATGAAAACGGAATTTTTCCTTGGCGTGGTGACAGTATGGGTTGGTATCGTGATCAATTGGTAAACAATTCCCATAAATTTGATTTCCCAATTCATAAACCTTATTTCGAACTTTCAGAAGAGCATAAAGCTTTAATTTGGGAAGGAAATAAATATTTCACTGGATTAAATGATTTCTTCAAAGAATTAGAAGAGAAAAACTATAAAATTCAAAATCGTGTGATGCTTTCGCGTTATCGTGGAAAAACAAAATGTCACACATGCAAAGGAAAACGTCTTCGCATTGAAGCAACTTACGTTAAAATTGCAGGTAAAAACATATCAGATTTGGTTGATTTACCAATTTTGAAATTAATGGCTTTCTTTAAAGAATTAACATTAAACGAATACGATTCAATTGTTGCCAAACGTCTATTAATCGAAATTAATAATAGATTAGAATTTTTATATAAAGTTGGATTAAGTTATTTATCCTTGAATCGAAATTCAGCTTCACTTTCGGGTGGAGAATCGCAAAGAATCAATTTGGCTACATCTTTAGGAAGCAGTTTAGTAGGTTCAATGTACATATTAGACGAACCAAGTATTGGATTACATCCTAGAGATACTGAACAATTGATTGAAGTTTTAAAAAATCTTCGTGATTTAGGAAATACAGTTATTGTAGTTGAACATGATGAAGATATCATGAAAGCTGCTGATATGATTATTGATATTGGTCCAGAAGCAGGAACAAATGGTGGTTATTTAGTAGCTCAAGGAACGTATGAGGAGATTTTAAAAGCAGATTCTTTAACTGCGAAATATCTGAATGGTGAAGAACAAATTGAAGTTCCTAAAAAACGTAGAAAATTCAAAAATCATATTGATGTAATTGGAGCAAGAGAAAATAATCTTCAAAACCAAAACTTTACGTTTCCTTTAGAATGTCTTACAGTAGTTACTGGAGTTTCTGGAAGTGGAAAAAGTACTTTGGTGAAAAAGATATTATTTCCAGCTATAAAAAAGAGTTTAGAAGGAATTAGTGAAAAAGCTGGACAATTTACTGAATTAGCAGGAAGTTATTCAAACGTAAAACATATTGAATATGTGGACCAAAATCCAATTGGAAGAAGTTCACGTTCAAATCCTGTGACCTATATCAAAGCATACGATGATATTCGTGATTTGTATTCAAAACAAAACGTTTCTAAATTACGAAATTATCAAGCCAAACACTTCTCTTTCAATGTTGATGGTGGAAGATGTGAAACTTGTAAAGGTGATGGATCAGTTACTATCGAAATGCAATTCATGGCAGACGTTCATTTAGAATGTGAAACTTGTGGTGGAAAACGTTTCAAAAAAGAAGTTTTAGAAGTAAAATTTGAAGAAAAAAACATCGATGACATTTTAACCATGACCATTGATGATGCTTTAACTTTCTTCAATAAATTTGAACAAAAGAAAATTACACAAAAACTACAATCATTACAAGATGTTGGATTAGGTTATGTACAATTGGGACAATCCTCTTCTACTCTTTCAGGTGGTGAAGCTCAACGTATTAAATTAGCTTCATTTTTAGTTAAAGGAACTATTAAAGACAAAGCCTTATTTGTTTTTGATGAACCAACAACAGGATTACATTTTCACGATATTAAAAAATTATTAGCCTCTTTTGAAGCCTTATTAGAAAAAGGACATTCAATAATCGTAATCGAACACAATTTAGACTTAATTAAATGTGCCGATTATATCATTGATATTGGTCCAGAAGGTGGAGAATTTGGTGGAAAACTAATGGCTTTTGGAACTCCAGAAGAAATTGTAAAGAACAAAAATTCGGTTACTGGTAAATATTTGAAGGAGAAATTATAAGTTTTGTTACAAATTATTTCATGTTAATATTAGTTTGAAATAATGAATAGTAAATGATTTTTTCATAAATTTGATTTATTAAAACTTTATATATGGAAACTGTTTCATTAGACACATTGACAAAAAAATTAAAAAACGCGCCTCAAAGTGTTATTGAGCGTGTAATTGGTTATGTTGATGCAATAATGGAAAAAAATCCGGAAAGCAAACCATATATATTAAATGAAGAACAGCAAAAAATTCTTAATGAACAAGTGAATCTTGACATTAAAGAATATTCAAAAGCTGAAAAAGTTTATGAAAACTTGAAAGATAAATATGAACTTTAAGGTTTCTCTTTCACATAATGCTATAAAAAACATTGATAATTCAATTGAATATTATATTTTAGAAGCTAATAAAAAAGTAGCTCAAAACTTTTTAAAAGACTTTAAAGAAGTTTATAAAGCATTAGAAAAAAATCCTTTTTATCAATTCCACGATTTAAATTATCGTTTTCTTCCATTTAAAAAGTTTCCTTACATAGTTTTTTACATTATTGATGAAGCTAATAAAAATGTTTTAATTAATGCTGTTTTTCATACTTCTCAAAATCCAAAAAAGATTTCTAAAACGTAATTTTGAAACAATTTGAAACCAAAAAAACATTCTGAAACAATTTCAAAATTCTAACTTACAACCACTTAGAACTCATTAACAACTCATTGACAACTGCTTAACGTATTCTGGCACAGCTATTGAATTTAAGCTTACAAGAAAAAGATTTCCGATTTCTCGGAAATTAATTGTTTAACCTTAAATTATAGAAGTCATGAAAAAAATTACACTTTTAGTAGCAAGTTTATTACTTATGAGTAATGTAACTATCGCATCAGAGAAAAATGTATTTACAGGAAACGATGAAGGTTATCGCTTTATTACAGATTATAGAGATGCTGACCCAATTGTTTTCAAAGAAAGAGGAATCGAATTCTTCATCTTTTTAGATGGTCAATTTGATTTTAATACACAAGCAACAACTGCCCCAACAAGAAATCGCACTGAAAACATGAATAGAACTCATGGTGCACCGGGTGTAAGAACAGTATCAGTTGCAAATTCATATTATGGTCCAGTAAAAGGCGTAAAAGTTGAACATGATTATCAAGGTCGTGTGAGACGTGTAGGAAATGTATTCATTAACTATGACGCTTACGGTAGAGTTAAAAGAGTTGGTTCTGTATACATGAAGTACAACAGTTTTGCACTGAAACAAGTTGGTGGAATGAAAATTTTCTACAACAGAAGAGGTCAAATTATGGATATAGTAGGATATGTAAACAGTTCAAGCTATGGAAATCATTATGATTTTGATGGACATGGATTTGGGAACGGAAATGGACATGGAAACGGTAATAATAATGGATATGACAACGATTCAGATGATGAAGATTTTTACTACTACAAAAAAGACGGTAGCAAAGTAAAAATGGACGATGATGATGTTATTGAAATTAAAAGAGACGAAAAAGAAAGAAAAAGAAAATAGTTAGATTAGTTTAGTTTGTTTGTTAAAAGTCCTGATTGCAGAAATGTAAGCAGGATTTTTTTATGACTTAAACTTATTCAAAACCTTATCAATAACTAAATTTATATCCGTTGATAAATTCATTTTATAACTAAGTACAACATAAATTATTGAAACTAGAATAGATTTTAAAACGATATTAATTATGGGATGAAAAGTAAATTCCCAAAAGTAAAAGCCAAAAAAGCAAGCAATTAATATCCCAAAAGCTACAATTGTTTTTGAAGTAAACGGAAATAATTTCATGCGTTTAACAACAAATAATAATTTGGCTAAACTATATAAAGTTATGGAAATCATAGTTGCAAATGCAGTACCTTCTAAACCGTATAATGGAATAAAAATCATATTTAATACTACTGTTAAAGCAACCAACATAACTCCCAAAAACAAAACTGTCTTATAATATTTTGAGTTAAAAATAATAGCATTATTATTGCCTAATATCAAATCGAAATATTTCGATAACCCTATTGTAAACACAACAAAAACACCTCCTGCATATTTTGGTGGCAATAATAAGTATAATTCATTTATGTTAACCAAAATGCCTAAAAATATCAAACCTCCAACAACTTGCAAGGTGATAGATGACTTTTTATACAGATCATTTAGTTCGTCATGTTTGTTTTCGCTCATCAATTTAGCCGTGATAGGATACGTAATTTGATGCATCGCTCTACTTGGGACAGCAATTACAGTCGCAATAAAAATAGCCACAGAATAGTAAGCAATGTTTTCAATATCAACATAACTATTCAACATGAATTTATCTATTTCTAAAAACAAATTAGCAATTCCACCCGTTAAAATAATAAACAAACTATAAGTAATAATTGCTTTATAATTAGAAGGAAGCTTAAACTTAAAAGAAGGAAATCTAACTTTATATGCAAAACCTTTCATAATAATCATGGATGCCAAATAAATTGCCATTAATGTGTAGACAAATTCATTTGGAGTAATCCAATTAAAATAAACGGCTAAAAGACTAATTGTAACTAATATTCTAATAAAAACTTCTTTGATAAAGTTACCTAAAACCGATTTCATGTGTACTTTTACCCAAGCATAAAATATTTCAAAATATCCCATACAAAGTCCGATTACAGGAATTTGCCAAACATAATCATAAACAATTGGGTTTTTTTGAGACAACAAACTTGCTATTTGATGATAACCAAAATATCCAATCAACGAAAACGGAACAATCAATATTAAAGGTAGAAAAAGCACAAAAGTTAAAAATGTTGATTTCTCTTCTTCCGTTTTATATTCGTTAAAGTATTTGACCAACGTATTATGCACACCAAAAGCCATCAAAGGCATCATAATATTAGCTGTTGAGAGAATATAACCCACCAAACCATAATAAGTATCGCCCAAAAACTGAACGTACATATACAACGTATTTATCGCTCCAATGGCAAAACCAATGTAAGTGATAACCGTGTTTTTTAAGGACTGATTTAGAACGATTCCCATTTTTTAGTATTCAGTATTCAGTTATTAGTTGGCAGTTAGAATATTGGCTAACTGTTCTGTTAGTTTTTTTCTGCTGAATTTTTGCAAACCAATGGCATTTACTTGTAACGTATTTTGTTTAAATTGATTGTAATAAGTTTCTATTTGCGATTTTAAAGCCTCTTTTTCATCATAAATAAAGAAAGTTCCTGTATTGGTTTCTTTAATGATATTTTTAAAATCTGCATGTTCTGGTCCAATGGCTAAAATAGGCCTTTCTGAAACCATATATTCAAATAATTTTCCTGGAATGATACAATTTGTAGCTTCAGAATCTATTTCGATTAACAATAAAACTTGCGAACTTCTTTGCTCTTGTAAAGCTTCTTTGTGTGATACATAACCCAAATGGTTTACATAATTTTCTAATCGAAATTCTTTGATGGTTTCTAAAACTTCTTTACTAACTGCTCCAATTAATTTCAATTGAAAATCGTTGGCAAACTCTTTATTTTCTTTGATTAATTCTGATAAAGATTTCCATAAAATTCGTGGATTTCTTTCAGATAAGAACGAACCAATATGGGCTAATGTGAATTTAGAATCCATTGCTTTTTTAGAAACATTTTCAACATCATAACCGTTTGTAATGACTTCAATTGGCTTTGAGGTTATTTGCTCAAATTCCGTTTTTGTGGTTGGTGATGTCACAATTAATTGGTCACAACTATTCATGACTTCTTTTTCTAAATCCTTATGCTTTTGAGCAGCTTTTTTAGTTAGTTTTAATGCTTTATGATACCCAATTGTTGTCCAAGGATCACGAAAATCAGCAATCCATTTGATGTTGTTTTGTTTTTTTAAACCCAATCCAATTAAATGCACACTATGAGGTGGACCAGTTGTAATTATGGTTTCGATTTTATGTTCATCAATATATTTTTGAAGAAATTTTATAGAAGGTTTAACCCAAAAAATTCGTGCGTCAGGAATAAACATGTTTCCTCTTATCCAAAGTAAAGTTCGTTCAACAAAAGATTGCTTTTTCTTATTAGGAATAATTCCAGAACTGATTTTCTTTGTTTTATTTTTCGATAAAAAAGAAGCAAAACCATAAGGTTCAAAAATTGGTTGTCTAATAATTGTTACTTTATCAGAAACTTCTTGAACTAAATTCTCATCCAATAAAGGATAAGTCGGATTTTCTGGAATATAAACGATTGGTTCAACTCCAAAATCAGGTAAATACTTTACAAATTTTAACCAACGTTGCACTCCTGGTCCACCAGCTGGAGGCCAATAATAAGTGATGATTAAGGTTTTATTTGTTTCAGGTTTCAAGTTTTTGGTTAAAAGGTTATCAGGTTAAAAGGGATTGTGCAAAAAACTTTACTCTTTCTTCTTTGTTCTTTGCTCTTTACTCTCAAAATAAATTCCACCAATCAATAACAACAACATTCCAATCGAACTAAACAATACAATTGTGCTTCCTGTTTTTACAACTTGTGGTTCAAACTTGAATTCAATGGCATGTTTTCCTGCAGGAACTTCTAATCCTCTTAAAGCATAATTTACTCTGTAAATTGGTGATTCTTTTCCGTCAATTGTTGCTATCCAACCATTTGAATAATACATTTCAGAAAATACAGCCAAACCTTTGTTTAAGTTTGAAGATTTATATTTTAAATGATTTGGTTTATATTCAATTAAATCAATTTTAGCCAATGAATCTCTTTGATAAGTTTGATTCTTAACAAAACTATTATACTCATTTTGACTTAAAGAACCAACATAACTATTAAAATTTGATTGAATCACTGCTTCATCTTTAGTTCGTAAACTGTCTAAAGCTTCCATTTCTGCATCAGCGGTTTCTACAACTTTAAGTTTCTCAACAAACCAAGCATTTCCATTTGCATCTGGGTTTAATAAAGCTACATCTTCCCCTTGTTCATTTGCCTTGATAATATATTTAGTATTCAACATATTATAGACTTGCAAATTGTTATTGGCAATTTGATAATCAAATAACTGTTGCATTCTTCTAGGCTTAACAGCACTATAACCACCAAGCGATTTATGAAAGTACGAACTTCGTGCACTACTCATATTCCCTGCAGTTTCAAAAACTCTAAAATGCATCGTATCACGTAAAATATTTTGATCTGCTTCTGTCATTTGATAAGGCATATCAATTTCTCTTTTTGATTTGAAATTTTCGTCATTTACATACTTTTTGTCTACTAAAAACAAATCAAAAACCATTACCAATCCCACTAAAATAATAGCAGTATTTTGAGCTAATTTATTTTTAAGTGAAGCATACATAACAATGAAAACAATGGCTAAAAAACCTAAAGAACGAAATACATCAGAAGAATACATGGCTGCTCTGTCTTCTTTTAGAACACTCATAAAATCATGTCCATAAGCTTCAGCATAGTAGCCATCTGCTGATCCAGAGAAATTAAACATTCCTTTGAAAAGTAACAATGAAATTAAAATTCCACCAACGATTGCTCCCGATTTCCACAAAGCATTCCATTTTTTAGAATCATCTGATTTATAAAAAGAATATAATCCTAAAATAGCTAAAATAGGCATACATAATTCCAATAAAACTTGGATAGATGAAACAGCTCTAAACTTATTATACAAAGGCACATAATCTATAAAAAAGTCTGTTAATAGTGAGAAGTTTTTTCCCCATGAAAGAAATAATGAAATCAAAATTCCAGCAACTAATGCATATTTTACTTTTCTTTTTTCGACGAATAAAGCTAAAACTGCTAAAAAGAAAACAATAATTCCAATATAAGCTGGTCCAGAAACTCCTGGTTGATCACCCCAATACGTTCTTAATTGCTTAGTTATGACTAATGCTTCTGCTTCACTTGCACCTTGTGACATTACATATTGAAACATTTCTGATTCTTTTCCTAAATCTTCATAACTAGCACCACCAAAAAGTCTTGGTGCAATTAAGTTTAAACTTTCTGCAACTCCATAACTATAATCTGTTATGTATTCGTAACTCATTGCGTTAGAACTTTCTTTTTTAGAACCATCTGGTTCATAAGTTAGTTCACTATCACTTCTTGTTGAAAATTTAGCATATTCTGATGTAGCTAATAAACTGGTTGCATTTGAACCAACTGCAAAAATTCCAGCAATGGCAAATACTCCAACCACTTTGGCTAAACCTTTAAAATCTTTTTCTTTAATAAATTCCACAAAATAATAAATTGAAACTACTAAAAGTAAAATCAATAAATAATAAGTCATTTGAAAGTGATTCGCTTGAATTTCTAAAGCTGCAGCAATCATAGTTAGTAATCCACCAACAATATACTTTCGTCTAAAAACCAACAAAGCACCAGCTAAAACCATTGGCATATATGCAATAGCATGAGCTTTTGCATTGTGTCCAGCACCAATAATAATAATCATATACGTTGAAAAACCGAAAGCTAAAGCTCCAAAAAAGGCTTTTAATGGATCGACTTTTAAAACTAATAACAATATATAAAACCCCAAAAAGTATAGAAATAAATAATCTGCTGGTCTAGGTAAAAAACGCAAAACATCATCAAAATGACCTACAAAATCGTTTGGATATTTTGCTCCTAATTGATAAGTTGGCATTCCTCCAAAAGCACTGTTTGTCCAGTATGGTTCTTGATTTGTTTCTTTTCTAAAATCGTTTTGTTCTTTTGCCATTCCAGTATATTCTGCAATGTCATGTTGGTAAATTTGTTCTCCTTTTAAAACAGGATAAAAATAAATTACGGCTACAATCACAAAACCAAGAACAGCCAATAAATGAGAAGAATATTTTTGCAAATTTTTCATGCTACAAGTTAAAATTTTAATGATGCTAAAGTAAATAAAAAAAGGATATTGTTAAAATATCCTTTCTGTTATTGTTTAAATGTTATTAATCTACGTCTTCATAATCAATATACTCTCCTACTTTCTTCTTTTCCTGAGGATTAACCTCTGCTTGTGAAGTATCTCGAGCCGTATTTTGTTGATAATTTTGTTGCTGCCTAACTTGGTCTTCCATTTTTTGTTGCACTTTACTCATAGCTTTCTTCATAAGTATTGGTGCAAAAATTCTAATTAAGAATTTAAACAAATAATAAAATAAAACTATGTAAGCTAACGTTCTTAATAAACCTGTAAATGATGCTTCTATCATTATAATCTAATTTTAAAATTCAAAAATACGACTATAAGTACTAAAAACCCATAAATTGTTTCTTAAATTTATGATAAAATAACTACTTTTGAAAAACTTATTTAAGCCAGTTATGAAAAAATCAACACAATTTCTCCTTTTAATCTCTGTTTTATTTGTTGAATTGGCTTCTGCCCAATATACAGATGTAATTAATTCTAATCGACCAGGAAAATCCATGATGGCTTTCTCTGTTGGAAAATCGATTATTCAACTAGAATCTGGAGTTTTTGGTATTAAAGAAAATCATGACTTAATTGGTTATGATGCCAATGGTTTTGGAGTAGATTTTGCTTTGCGTTGGGGTGTTATTAAAGAAGAAATGGAAGTTGTTGTAGAAATTCAATATCAAAATGACACCTATACAAGTCCACTTGAAGAATATAAAAGAAGTGCTTTAAGAACTACCGTTCTAGGTGCTAAATATTTAGTTTATGACCCAAATAAATATTATGAACAGAAAGTTAATATTAGAAGTTGGAAGGCCAATCAAGGTTTTAAATGGAGACAATTAATTCCTTCTGTTGGTGTTTTTGGTGGTCTAAACCTAAATTTTTCTGATAATCCTTATAATTATAATTCGAAATTAATTGAAAATAAAATCAGTCCTAAAGTGGCTTTGATTACACAAAACACTTTTGGTACACGTTGGGTATTAGTTGGAAATTTAATCTACAACAAGTTTACTTCTGATTTTAAATCATTAGAATATATCGCAACCCTTACACATGGAATAAACCAACAATGGTCAGTTTTTGTTGAAAATCAAGGTTATAAAGGGGATTTATATAGTGATATTGTTTTTAGAGCTGGTGGAGCATATCTTATTTCGCCTAACATGCAAGTTGACGCTTCATTTTCTAAGAACATAAAAGACACACCTTCAATAATGTACGGTGGAGTTGGAATTTCATGGCGTTTTGATAAAAATTATCAAGAGGTAAGAATAAAATCTCCTGAAGACAGAAAGAAAGATAAAGCAAATAAAAGTGCTAAGAAAAAAGAGCCTAAATTAAATAAGAATAAAGAAAAGAAATTAAAAAAGTCTAAAGACGAAGAATAATTTCACCCAACCACAATGATTGAAATAAAAGAAGCCAAGTCAAAAAAAGAAATGAAAGATTATGTCATGTTTTCTTTCGAATTATATAAAAATAATCCCTATTGGATTCCACCAATTATTGCAGAAGAATTAGAAACTTTTGACAAAGATAAAAACCCAGCTTTTCAAAGTGCTGAAGCGCATTTTTATTTAGCTTACAAAGACAGCAAAATTGTTGGTAAACTAGCAGCAATAATTAATTGGGATGAAGTAAAAATTGCTGGAAAAAGTAAAGTCCGTTTTGGCTGGTTTGATGTTATTGATGACATTGAAGTAACTAAAGCTTTGCTAGAAAAAGTTTACGAATTAGGTAACAAACATAATTTAGAGATGGTTGAAGGGCCAATTGGTTTTTCTAATCTAGACAAAGTTGGAGTACTAATTGAAGGTTTTGACCAAGTAGGTAATATGGTGACTTGGTATAGTTTGCCTTACTATAAAGACCATTTTGAAAAATTGGGCTTAACAAAAGAAAAAGAATATATTGAAAGCAATTTTTCGTTTAGTAACATCAATCCAGAACCTTTTCAAAAAGCTAGCGCTTTAATCAAACAACGCTACGGTTTACGATGTCTTAATTTTACTAAAACAAAAGACATAATGTCTTATGTAGACAAAATGTTTGATTTGTTTAATGATACCTATGCAAAACTTCAATCATTTGTGGCTATAAATGATGTTCAAAAAGAATATTTTAAAAAGAAATACATTAGTTTCATAAATCCTGAATTTATCAAATTCATAGTAGATAAAGATGATAAAATGATTGCTTTTGCTATTGTTATGCCTGGATTTAGTGAAGCTTTAAAAAAAGCAAATGGTAAGTTGTTTCCTTTTGGATTTTATCATTTATTAAAAGCTAAAAACAATTCAAAAGAGGTTGTTTTCTATTTAATTGGTGTTGCTCCTGAATATCAAAGTAAAGGTGTAACAGCTATTATTTTTGATGAATATTATACTGTTTGTCAGGCAAAAGGTATTGAAACTTGCGTAAGAACACCAGAATTAGAAGAAAATACAGCTATTCAAAATCTTTGGAAAAATTTTAATACTAAAATTACCAAACGGAGAAGAACGTATAGTAAGAAATTATAAGCAATCTAAGAAAACAAGATGAGATGATAAAATTTAATCCTTTTCCCGAAATAAATTCAAAAAAACTTATTCTTAGACAAATATTGGAAACAGATTATGAAGCTATTTTATATCTACGTTCTGATGAAACAATCAATAAATTCATTGAAAGACCAGAAAACAGAAAAACTAGGAATAGTTCTGATGCTATAAAATTCATCCAACAACTAAATGAAAATATTGAAACAAACAAATCAATTTCTTGGGGAATAACTTTAAAAAATAACCCTAAAATTATTGGAACAATCTGTTTGTGGAATTTTTCTGAAAACCATAAAGTAGCAGAAGTTGGATATGATTTAGAACCCGATTTTCAAGGAAAAGGAATAATGAGTGAATCGTTAAAATCTGTACTCGAATATGGATTTAAAAATCTAAATTTAGATATAATTGAAGCCTATACTCATCAAAAAAATGAGAATTCTAAAACTTTATTAGCAAGAAATAACTTCAAACTTATTTTGGGTAAAAAAGATGAAGGGAACCTAAACAATGTAATTTTTGAAATAAAAAACCCAATACTAAATAAATAGCATTGGGTTTTTTTAAGCGACTTTCTGAAAATCTAAAATCCAAATATCAGAAAATCTATAATTTACGCATCCATATCAACCTTAGTTGCATCTGCAATTTTTCTATAAGTTCCGTTAACTAATTTTTCTCTAATAATTTCAAAAGCACTTAAAGTAGTTTCAATCTCTTCTAAAGTATGAGAAGCCGTTGGAATCATTCTCAACAATATAATTCCTTTTGGAATAACAGGATAAATTACTATCGACAAGAAAATACCATAATTTTCTCTTAAATCGTTTACCATAACCATTGCTTCAGGTACACTTCCTTCAAGATAAACTGGAGTTACACAAGTATTAGTATCACCAATATTAAAATTTCTTGCTCTTAAACCGTTTTGTAAAGCATCTACATTCACCCAAAGTTTATCTTTTAAACCTGGATTATCTCTTAATAATTGCAATCTCTTCAAAGCACCAACAGTTTGAATCATTGGTAATGATTTAGCAAACATTTGAGAACGTAAGTTGTATTTTAAATAATCAATAATTTCTTTATCAGCAGCTAAAAAAGCTCCAATACTTGCCATAGATTTAGCAAATGTAGAAAAATACACATCAATTCCATCTTGACAACCTTGCTCCTCACCTGCTCCAGCACCAGTTTTACCTAAAGTACCAAAACCATGAGCATCATCAACCAATAAACGGAAATTATATTTTTCCTTCATGGCAATAATTTCTTTCAATTTTCCTTGTTGACCACGCATTCCAAAAACACCTTCTGTGATGAATAAGATTCCACCACCAGTTTCAGTAGCCATTTTAGTAGCACGTTGCAGGTTTTTTTCCATACTTTCCAAGTCATTGTGCTTGTAAGTAAAACGTTTTCCCATGTGCAAACGCACACCATCAATGATACATGCATGTGAATCTACATCATAAACAATAATATCATTTTTAGTAACCAAAGCGTCAATACATGACATAATTCCTTGATAACCAAAGTTTAACAAATAAGCCGATTCTTTTTGTACAAAAGCTGCTAATTCATTTTCTAATTGTTCGTGCATATCAGTATGACCACTCATCATACGAGCACCCATTGGATAAGCAGCACCATATTGAGCAGCAGCATCAGCATCAGCTTTTCTAACTTCAGGATGATTTGCTAAACCCAAATAGTCATTAATCGACCAGTTAAGCACCTCTTTTCCTTTAAACGTCATTCTTGGACCAAGTTCACCTTCCAATTTTGGAAAAACAAAATAACCCTCAGCTTGCGATGCCCATTTTCCTAATGGACCTTTATTTTCTTGTATTCTTGCAAATAAATCTTTTACCATAATATCTTAAAATATAGTTTTAAAAACTCGGCAAAAGTACAAATAAAAAAAAGTTTATGCTAATTTATTTTTAGGAGTTTGCAAAACATCAAAATTTATTAAAAAACACTAACCAACTGTTTTGCAACGCGCTATACACTATATCTTTTATAATTTATTTATTTTATCAAAAAAATAAATTACAAAAGGATGCCGTTTCTATCACTAACTCGAAAAAAAGAATAAAAAATTAGATTTATATTAAATAATGAATGTATATTTGCACCCGAACGACACAGCAATGTGGTTACACGTTCATCATGAAAGTCGATCGCTCCAGATCGGCTTTTGTACTTTATAGTAAGTTCTGTTTCTGAAAATCCAATATCTGAAAATCTAATATCATGAAACTCGTTTTCGCTTCCAACAACAAAAATAAAATCAAAGAAATTCAGCAAATGCTACCTGAATCGATTACTATTTTAAGTTTAGAAGACATTGGTTGCACAGAAGAAATTGAAGAAACTGCTGATACTATTGAAGGGAATGCAATCTTAAAAGCAAATTATGTCACAGAAAAATATGGTTACGATTGTTTTGCAGATGACACAGGTTTAGAAGTTGATGCTTTAAACGGTGAACCAGGAGTTTATTCGGCAAGATATGCAGGAGAACAAAAGGATTCTAATGACAATATGGATAAGTTACTTTTCAATTTGGAAAACAAAAGCAACAGAAAAGCTCAATTTAAAACCGTAGTTGCTCTAAATCTTAACAAAGAACAGCTTCTTTTTACTGGAATTGTCAAAGGAAACATCATCAAAGAAAAAATTGGAACTCAAGGTTTTGGCTATGACCCCATTTTTGCAGCAGAAAATGATACTCGAACATTTGCGCAATTATCAATGAAAGAAAAAGCAATCATAAGTCACAGAGGAATCGCAGTTAAACAACTTATAGATTTTCTTTCTAAAGTTTAACCTTTTTTATACAGCGAAGGCAAATACCATTTGTATTTCACAGCTAAAAGCCTAAAAGAAATCATAAACAATGATGTTATTACATACAAAACATCATGATTTAAATTTATTTTTTGCAACACAAAGAACATAATTCCTCCAAAAATACATACAGTTGCATAAATTTCTTTTCTAAAAATAACTGGAATTTCATTACAAAGTATATCTCTAATAACACCGCCAAAACTTGCAGTTATTGTTCCAAGTGCTATACATATTATTGGATGCAATCCAAATTTAATTCCTTTTTCTATTCCAATTATGGTAAAAACACCTAATCCTATTGAATCAAACAGAAACAAAGAAATTCTCAATTTTTCTAAATGTCTTTTAAAAAATATGGTTATAAAATAAGCTAACACAATTATATATAGATAAGTTAGATCTTCCATCCAGCCTACTGGGGTTTTACCAATAAGCATATCTCGCAAAGTTCCACCTCCTAGTGCAGTAACAAAAGCAATAATAAAAACGCCAAAAGCATCTAATTTTTTATTTAATCCAGACAAAACTCCAGAGACCGTAAAAACAAAAACACCTATAACATCTAAAATTTGAAACATTTCTAAAAACAATTAATTAAAAGCCAACAAAAGTAGATAATATTTTACTTTATAAAGTATCAATTATGTCAAATTTAAAGATTAAAAGTACTGAAATTGAACATTTTACAAACAATTAGCATATCTCACTTATAATCAGTACCTTTGCACTCAATTTAAAAATACTTATGAATAAATTTGAACAATTAGGTCTGAATGAATCGTTACTGCTGGCGATTAAGGATCTAGGATTTGAAAATCCGTCAGAAGTGCAAGAAAAAGCGATTCCGGTTTTATTAGAAAAAAACACAGATTTAGTTGCTTTAGCACAAACAGGTACAGGGAAAACAGCAGCATTTGGTTTTCCAGCAATCCAAAAAATTAATGTAGAAGATAGAAACACTCAAGTTTTAATCTTATCGCCAACTCGTGAGCTTTGTTTGCAAATAACAAACGAAATGAAGAATTATGCAAAATACATTAAAGGTTTAAACACCGTTGCAATTTATGGTGGTGCAAGCATTTCAGAACAAGCAAGAGAAATTAAACGTGGAGCACATGTAATTGTAGCAACTCCAGGTAGAATGCAAGACATGATTAATCGTGGGTTGGTTAACATTAAAAACATAAATATTTGTGTTCTTGATGAAGCCGATGAAATGTTAAACATGGGATTTTATGAAGATATAGTTTCTATATTATCAGATACTCCAGAAGATAAAAACACATGGTTATTCTCTGCAACAATGCCTGCTGAAGTAGCACGTATTGCTAAAAAGTTTATGAAAGATCCAGCAGAAGTTACTGTAGGACACAAAAATGCAGGATCAAAAACTGTATCACATGAATTTTATGTAGTAAATGCTCGTGATAGATATGAAGCCTTAAAACGTTTAGCCGATTCAAATCCAGATATATTTTCTGTGGTTTTCTGTCGTACAAAACGTGATACACAATCTGTTGCTGAAAAATTAATTGAAGATGGTTATAACGCTGCTGCTTTGCATGGAGATTTATCTCAAGCACAACGTGATGGAGTTATGAAATCTTTTAGAGGTAGACAAATTCAAATGCTTGTAGCTACTGACGTTGCTGCTCGTGGAATTGACGTTGATGATATTACTCACGTAGTTAATTATCAATTACCAGATGAAATTGAAACTTATAATCACCGTTCAGGTAGAACTGGTCGTGCTGGAAAATCAGGAACTTCAATAGTAATTATTACTAAAAGTGAATTGCGTAAGATTTCATCAATTGAAAGAATCATTCAACAAAAATTTGAAGAAAAAACTATTCCTTCTGGAATTGAAATATGCGAAATACAATTATTGCATTTAGCTAATAAAATTAACGACACAGAAGTTGATCATGAAATTGACAACTATTTACCTGCTATTAATGATGTTTTATCTGGATTAGATAAAGAAGAATTAATTAAAAAAATAGTTTCTGTAGAATTCAATAGATTTTTAGAATATTACAAAAAGAAACGTGATTTATCTGGTTCTGGGGAAAGAAGTGAAAGAAATAGTTCTGAACCAAGAGAATTTAAAGCTGGTGATGATGTAAGGTATTTTATCAACATTGGATCTAGAGATGATTTCGATTGGATGCAGTTAAAAGATTTCTTAAAAGAAACACTTGACTTAGGTCGTGATGATGTTTTCAAAGTAGATGTAAAAGAAGGTTTCTCTTTCTTTAACACAGACGCTGAACACATGGAAAAAGTTATGTCTGTAATCAACGGTTACGACATGAACGGAAGAAGAATCAACGTTGAAATTTCTAAAAACGAAGGTGGTGGCGGAAGAAATTCTGGAAGAAGAGATCACAACGGAAGAAGTTCTGGTGGTGGAAGAAGTTCTGGTGGTGGATTTAGAGGAAGTCGTGACGGTGGAAATCGTGATGGTGGAAGCAGAAATTTCACTAAAAGAGATTCAAGTTCTGGAAGTGGTGAAAGAAGAAGAAGTTCTTCATCTTCATCAGATGCTCCAAAAAGAGAAAGAAGAAGCTCTGAAGGAGAATCAAAAGGATTTTTTGAAAAAGCTAAACGCTCAAGAAGAAGCGAATAAATAGTTAATATTCTTATAAAACTGCAAAATATCTCTAATTGATTCGTATTTTTGAATCAATATTTAAAATATGAGATATTTTGTAGTTTTTTTATGCCTTTTTGTTACCTCTTTTGGTTTTTCTCAAACTAAAAATGATACTATAGCGACTGTTGAAAAAGTTAAAGGTACAGTCGTAAATATTGAAACATTACTTCCAATGAATAATGTGCATGTTATTAACACGACTCAAGTAAAAGGTTCTGTTACAAACGGTAGCGGACAATTTGAAATAGAAGGCGTTGTAAATGATACTATAATTTTTACTTACTTAGGTTTTGAAACTGTAAAAACAGTAATCACAAACGACTGGATTAAAAATAGCACTACAAAAATTAAACTTACCGAAAAAATTTATGTCTTAGACGAAATTAAGCTTTCGCAATACAATCTTACTGGTTATTTGGAAGTTGATACTAAAATCATTCCGGTTAACGAAAATTACAGAGCAAACATTGCTGGTTTACTAGCTGCTTATGAAGTTGGTGACCGTTCTCCAAATGCTTTAGGAAGAGTTGTGCGTTCAGTTTTAAATCCTGCAGATTTTTTATATAATACGTTTAGTAAAAAAACTAAGGAAATGAAAAAGCTTAAAGAAATGAAAGCTAATGACGACATTAGAAAACTTTTAGCCACTAAATATGACAGAGAAACCTTAGCTTCTTTATTAGAAATTAGTAAAGATGATATTCCATTAATTTTAGAAAAATGTAATTATTCGCAAGACTTTATAAAATCTGCCAATGATTTACAAATTCTTGATGCAATTAGTGGTTGTTATGAAGAATATAAAATGTTGAAGCGTTTATAGATTTTCATAAAACCTACCTTCAACATTCTTAATGTCTTTTATTGTTTTTCTAGCCCAATCAATACGTTTTTCAAGTAATTCTTCATCCGATAATTGCCATTCAATATTTGAATTACGCAATCTATTTGTAATATCTTGAATGATAATTGCTGCTGAAACCGAAATATTCAAACTCTCAGTAAATCCAACCATTGGAATTTTTAAATAACCATCGGCTTGTTGCATTACCTCATCGGATAATCCGTCGATTTCTGTACCAAAAAAAATAGCAGATGGTTTAGTAATGTCAAAATTTTCTATTGTACATGATTCATTATGAGGCGTTGTAGCAATTATTTGATACCCTTTTTGCCTTAAAGAATCAATACAGGCCTGACTAGAAGAATGTTCATTAATATCTACCCATTTTTGAGCACCCATTGCAATTTGCTTATCAATAGCTTTTCCAAATCTTTGCTCTACAACATTTAATTCTTGAATACCAAAAACTTCACAACTGCGCATTACAGCACTTGTGTTATGCATTTGAAAAACATCTTCAACCGCAATTGTAAAGTGCTTTGTTCTTTTTGATAAAACATCTAAAAAACGTTGTTTTCTATTATCAGTAAGAAAACCTTCTAGGTAAGTAAGTAAATCTAATTTTTCCATTTGGTCAAAGATAGATAATTCGGTTTTATTACAAAAAAAAACGTCAGCTTAAGATGAATAAACATTACTTAAACTGACGCAAACAAAATAAAAACTAATCTATAATAATCACCTACTGACTACTAAAAATTATATCCAATCTTTATTTTTGCAAAAAATGGTGTTCCAGGTGTAAAATGTATTTCTTCAACCGATTGTGTTTCATTTTTCAATCTTGATTCGGTTAAAAATTGTGTTTCATTCCATTTTGTGTTGAAAATATTTTCTACAACTATTCCTATGTTGAAATTATTTATTTTATAATTCACATTAAAATCGGAAACAAAATATCCTTTTGCAACTACTGAATTATCTTCATTTGCTGCTCTATCTCCTAAATATCTATATTTAATTCCAGCTGAAAAACCTTTGTAATCTTTTAACGTAATTCCTCCAGTAGAAGAAAATTTTGGAGCTAATGGAATATATTCTTCATAATTATCTCCTGTTCTTGCAAACGCATAATTTCCATCAAAATCAGCAAAAACATAATCACTTAATTGGTATCTAAACCCTAAATCAACACCATAACGTCTTGATTTTCCTGAAGCTTCTACTACTCCAGCATCACCAACATAGACAAATTCTTGTTGTGAATATAAAGTCCATAAAGCTGTATTTACAATCAAATTGTTGGTTGGTTTCCATACATTTCCAACATCAACTCCAAAAACACTTGGCACAACTTCTTTATCTTCTTGTAAGGCTACTCTTGAATCATTAGAATGAAATCCAAAACCAGATTTAATAAAATATTCTACATTGTTATTTTGAGAATAACTCAAGTTTAATTTCGGAGAAACTTTAACTGCTGTAGTTGACAAGGTTTTAAACATTGGTTCTAAAGCATCTTGGTAATTGAATTTGAAATAATCTAATCTAACGGCCGGAGCAATTTTAAATTTATTGAATTTGAATTCTGAATTAAAATAACCATACATATTTGATTCGTCAATATCACCTAATTGAATGTTTTCAAGAACTTCTTGTCTGTTTAAAGTTCGAGATAATTCTATTCCATCAATTTCATCCGCTCTAAATCCTACTCCACTTTGTAAGGAAACAACTGAATTATCTAAAAATATTTTTTTATTGAATTCTGTATTTGCTCCAAATAAATTACGGCTTTCCTTTTGCTTAATTTGATCACCATTTAAAGGATCAACTAAGAAAAATGTAAAATTTGAAAAAAGCGTAAAATCATATTTTGAGTAAAACACATTTGTTTTTACATAGGTATTTTCGTCTATAGATTTTTGATGAGAAACGATGAAATTTGTTCTACTAGTAAAACCACCTTCTGTATCATCAACAGCACCAAATCTTGATATTGTTCCGTTTTCAACTAAACGATTTGGAATTTGTCCTGAAGCATCCCAACGACTTGTAAATCGTGAAGCTTGTAACGTTAATTTTGACGAATTATCTAATTGCATATTATACTTTCCAAAAATATTAAATCGGTTAAAGTTTTGAGGCGAATCAAAAGGTCCATCCGTTAAAATGTATTCTGTCGCTATGTAAGCGTTTTGTTTTTTATTAGTTTCCAACAGATTAAAAAGTCCAACCATACGAGTTGTATTAAATTGTCCAGCTTCTAAACTAATCGAACTTGACTCTAATTTATCTTTAGTTTGAAAACCAACGTAACCTGCTGTTGCAAAATTTCCTTGATTGGCTTTATAAGGTCCTTTTCCAAAATCAATTTTATTTACCGTTTCTGGAATTATGAAATGTAAATCCGAATATCCTTGTCCGTGAGCATGAGAAACCATATTAATTGGCATTCCATCTACACTTAATGCAACATCAGTTCCGTGATCTACATCAAAACCTCTTAAAAATATTTGTTCTGCTTTTCCACCACCTGCATGTTGACCAATAAATAAACCTGGCACTTTTCTAAGAATTTCTTGAGAAGAGTTTACTGGGTTTGTCATTAAATCAATTTTTGCGATGTTATTGGTTGTATTTATTCCTGAACTTAAAACCACTTCATTTAATTGAATGATATCATCTTCTAATGTAATTGATAGTCCTTTATTAACATCATCAACAGAAACAATACTAGTTTTATATCCTAATTTGCTGATTCGTAAAACATCTCCATTATTCGTTTTTTCGATACTAAACTCACCTAAATCATTAGTATGTGAATGTGAATCTGAATTTAAATTTATGATGTAAGCCTCACTTAAAACACTTTCATCAGAATCTATAATTTTCCCTTTCGCTATTTGTGCTGAAACTATCGAGTAACAACACAACAGCAATACTGTTATATAAAATTTCATGACGATTAGTTTATAAGTTCTTGATTTTGTTTTCTAAAGTTGGACCTAATTCATAAATGCTTCCTAATAATTCTTTTTTCATGGGAACAATTTCAGCTGTTCGAGAGTTTGCTTTTAGAATTTCTGCATTATGATAAACGATTGTAGGTTCAAATGATTTTCCAATAGTATATTTCTGAATTATTTCAAGTGCTTTTTCTTTTTCACCAATTTTAAAATAAGTCCAAGCTAATAAATCGTAAGATTCAGGAGTGGGTCTATTTTCAATTTCTTTTTGTGCTATTTTTATGGCTGCATCAACTTGATTTGTGTTTTCAGCCATAAGTAAAACATTGTATTTGTTGTACATATCACCGTAATCATGAGAAGCTAAAATTTCGTTATATTTATTAATTGCTTTAGTTTCTTCAACTTTATTATTTTGAAATTCTGCAATTTCAGCTTTCAATAAATACAAGTCTGGCACTAAATGTTTTGATTCAATAGCATTTATAATTTCTAAAGCCTGTTCTGGGTTTCTTTCGTGTGAGAATGAAATCCAAGCAATTCCTTTTAAAGCATAAGTGTTGTGGTTATCTTCTTCTAAAGTTTTTAAATAATATTTGTATGAATCTTCAATTCTACCAGCATGACCATAAAAATCTCCAATATTTGAATAAACCCATATTTTTAATCCTTTATTATTTTCGTCTTCAGCAATTTTCAAAGCCTTTTCCATTGAAGAAATAGCTGTATCTAAATCACCTTTGTGATCATTCCATTTTGCTGAACGAATTAAATAATCAAAATCATTAGGTAATTGAATAGCTGTTAATTTTTCTTTAGCTAAATCATAGTTTCCTAATTCCATGTAAACATCAAAAAGCATTTTTTGAGTTCCTATTTTATTTTCTCCAAGTTCATCTGCTTTTTCTAAATGTGTCAAAGCTTCTTTAAAACGGTGTTGAGAAATATAGTTACGAGCAATTGCTCTGTGAATTCCTGCATTTTGTTCCACAAATTTTTCATTTGCTTCTAGTAATAATTTTTCAGCTTTGTATAAATCATCAATTTTTCCTGATATTTCAAATAATTGAGAATATTGTGAAGCTAATGTGATTAAATAAGAAGATTGGTTAGGTGCAGCATCAAATTTCGTTTGCCAAAACTCGATTTCTTTATTTATGTCTTGTAATTTTTTATTATCATTTACTTCTAAATAAGCTTTATAATCTTCTTTATTAGTAACTTGATTTGAAATTTTAGAAGTACAATTAGATAAAACTAATGGTATTACTAAAAGTAAAGTCAGTTTAATTATTTTATTAGTTTTCATTGTAGGTAGGTTTTTATTTTGTTTTATTTTGTTTGAAAATAAAAGAGCGTAATTAAAAACTACGCTCTTTTAAAAGGTAATTCTACCAAGGAGATGCTAAGTATGGGAAAGACGATAAAAACGTTTTATCATTTGAACCTACATTATCCGAAGTTAATCCTGGATTTGCTGTAGCATTTGGTCCACCAAAAATTAAGATTAATTCAACATCAATTACGTCATCTGCCAATGCTCTACCAGTTAAAACGTTTGTACCATCAAAGAAAGTCGTTGGAGCTGTTGTAGAAACATTTAATACATCAGTAGCTAAAACACCTGTAAAAGTTGGAGCATCTAACCCTAATAAATTTGTAGAATATCCTGGGTTTAAAGCTAAAAGTCTCGATTGAAAAGCTGATTGAAAATTAGCTCCCATTGTTGAAGGTGTAGTAGTATTGAAACTATCTTTATTTCCAGAACTCACAAATACTGTATTAATCGCTGGTCTACCCATTTGATCTTGTTGAGCATAAGTTCCACTAAAATCAATTTGTGTTTGTATATCAGTAGATTGTAGAGCAACACTATCATCATCACTACATCCAACAAATAAAGTAGCAGTAAGAATTGTAGCCGTAGCCAATATGTTTTTTATTGTTTTCATAATATTATTGTTTTAAGTATTTTTAAAAATTATTTTTTCTTAGTTTCAACCCAAGTGTTTAAAGTACCTGTTCCACCTAAAGTAGATTTAGGAACTTCAACAACTATTGACATTACATTTGAACCTGCAAAAGTATCTGTTCCAGGATTATTAAATGAAGTCGCTGTTCCACCAATTATAGCTGAATATTGGCCAAAGTCAAAAAAGAATGGATCATCACGTAAACCTGCAAACATTTTTGCTCCATTGTTTGAAGTAATAATTGCTTCACTTCCATATGGAGTAATAGATATACTTCCTAAAGGGCTTTCAGTTTTAACCATACTAGATGTTCCTGGAGTTCCTGGTGCTACTGGACCAAAGAAAAACATTACTCCATTTCTTGGAATTGCTTGAATTACTAAATCTTCAACATTGTCTCCATTGTTATCAATGTTAAATTCTACCATCACATTTTCATCAAAAGATGCAGAAGAACTTGCTCCTGGAGTAATTAAACCTTGAACATTTGCTACAAACACCATATTGTCTGTATTTGCACCTTGAAATGCATAGAAATCAGTAATGTCTGATTTTCCACCTTGAACAGCTGGAGCATCAATGTGATCCGCTGCAATTAAAGTAATCGCTAAAACTCCTGTTAAAGCCAACCCTAATAAAATTTTTGATTTTTTCATTTTGTTAGTTTTTAAATTATTAATTTATTTTTTCATCATTATTAAATGTATGCGATACACATTTTAATAATAGATTTATAACTACAGTTACGAGATAACTTTCTTTTTGGTTTTAAAAAAAGCAAAAAAAACTTAATCTTTATTTTTTTTACTACATTTACCGTCATGGAACAAGAAGAATTAATAAAGGAATTACTAAAAAAAGATGATAAATCTTTTACTCTATTATATGACAACTATTCAAAAAGTCTATTTGGAGTGATTTATAATCTTATTAGAAATACAGAAGAAGCCGAAGATGTGCTTCAAGAAGTATTCGTTAAAATTTGGAAAAACATAGATTCTTATAATGAATCTAAAGGACGTTTATATACATGGATGCTTAATATAGCTAGGAATACATCCATTGATAAATTACGTTCTAAAAACTTTAACAACAGTCAAAAAAACTTATCTGCCGATAATTTCGTACATGTACTTGAAGATAGCTCGAGAACAACCAGTAGAATCGATGCCATTGGTATTAAAGAGTTTATCATGAAGCTGAAACCAAAGTGTGTACAAATAATTGATCTTTTGTTCTTTCAGGGCTATACCCAACAAGAAGCGTCAGATGAATTAGAAATGCCATTAGGTACAGTGAAGACAAACAATAGAAATTGTATGAACGAATTAAGAAAAATGATCCATGACTAGTAAAGAATATATCGAATCTGGAATTTTAGAATTATATGTTTTTGGAAAACTTTCCGAAGCAGAAAATAATGAAGTCCAACAAATGATGGCAGATTATCCTGCTGTAAGACAAGAAGTAATTGCCATTGAAGACACTGTAATTGATTTATCACAAAGCGTTGCCCCTAGACTATCTGCAACAAATTATGAGAAAATTAGAAATCAGATCTTAGAAAAACGCAAAGTAATTGACATGAAACCTAAATCAGGTTGGGCAACTTATATTGGATGGGCAGCTGCTGCAGTACTTGTAGTTGGATTTGGATTACAATTCAATAAACTAAATGAATCTAATCAAGTTATTGATAAATTAGGAGCTGAAAAATCAGTTATGCAAGAATCAATAGTTGACTTAGAATTAAAGAAAAAAGAAGCTGAAACTGTTTTAGCCATTGTTCGAGATAATAACAATCAAGCTATTGCCTTAGCCGGACAAGCTGTTGCTCCAGAATCTTATGCAAAAGCCTATTATAATAAAGTAACAAAAGAAGTTTATGTTGATGTGGCTGGTTTACCTGCTCCTCCAGAAGGAAAGGTTTATCAAGTTTGGGCATTAAAATTAAGTCCTTTAACGCCAACAAGTATTGGGGTTTTAGACAACTTTACTGCTGATAATTCAAAAGTTTTTAAGGTTGATAACGCACAAGATGCAGAAGCATTCGGAATTACATTAGAACCAGCTGGCGGAAGTATATCTCCAACATTAGAACAATTATACACTTTAGGTAAAGTTTAAAACCTTTCAACGATTATTTAAAATCTCTCATTATAATTCTAATTATTCTGAGGGATTTTTTTTTAACTTTATATCAAAATCGTAGCAAATGAAAAAAATTGTAGTACTTACTGGAGCTGGTGTAAGTGCCGAAAGTGGCATTAAAACCTTTAGAGACGCAGATGGTTTATGGGAAGGACATGATATTATGGAAGTTGCTTCTCCTATTGGATATCTTAATAATCCTGAATTAGTTCTTGATTTCTATAACAAACGTAGAAAACAACTTTTAGAAGTAAAACCAAATTTAGCCCACATCATTCTAGCTGAATTAGAAACTGATTTTGACATCACAATTATAACCCAAAACGTAGATGATTTACACGAACGTGCAGGAAGTACAAAAGTGATTCACTTGCACGGTGAGCTTTTAAAAGCTAGAAATGAACAAGATATAAACTCAATAATTGAATGGAAAAAAGATATTATTCTAGGAGATTTCGATAGTAATAACATCCAATTGCGTCCACACATTGTTTGGTTTGGAGAAGAAGTGCCAGAAATTGAAAGAGCTATGGAAATCTTAGAAGAAGCCGATTATTTAATAGTTATTGGAACATCATTGCAAGTGTATCCTGCTGCTGGATTGATTAATTATGTTTCTGAAGATGTATTAGTTTATTATATTGACCCAAAACCAGCAACAATTTATGATTTAGATAATCCTTTAAAAGTAATTCCGCTTTCTGCAACAGAAGGAATCAAGATTGTTCGTGAGGAGTTGAAAAGGTTGAAATAATTTTGGGTTATAGGTTATAGTTTAGTTTGAAATACTAAATTGCTTTCTTACTATTAAAATTACTTAGTTATAAAAAGTTTTGAACTTATAACTCATAACTTACAACTTATAACTAAATTTGCATTTCTTTACATCACAACACAAAAAAAATGCAAAAACTTACAGAACTAAACGCTATTTCTCCAATTGATGGACGTTATAGAAACAAAACAAAATCATTAGCACCTTATTTTTCTGAAGAAGCTCTTATTAAATATAGAGTTTTAGTAGAAGTAGAATATTTTATTGCTTTGTGCGAATTGCCTTTGCCTCAACTTGAAAGCGTTGACGTTAAGAAATACGAAGCTTTGCGTGATTTATACAAAAATTTCAGTACAGAAGATGCACTTTGGATTAAAGAGACTGAAAAAACTACAAATCACGATGTTAAGGCTGTTGAATACTTTATCAAAGAAAAATTTGAAGCTTTAGGGTTATCACAATACAAAGAGTTTATCCATTTCGGGTTGACTTCTCAAGACATTAACAACACTGCAATTCCACTTTCCACTAAAGAAGCGTTTGAAGATTGTTATTTACCAACTTTAATTTCATTAGTTCAAAAATTAAAAGAATTAAGTATTGAATGGAAAGATATTCCAATGTTAGCAAGAACGCACGGACAACCAGCTTCTCCTACTCGATTAGGAAAAGAAATCTTAGTTTTTGTAGAACGAATAGAAGAACAAATGCGTTCGTTATTCAATGTGCCTTTTGCTGCTAAATTTGGTGGAGCGACAGGAAATTATAACGCTCACAAAGTAGCTTATCCAAACCAAGATTGGAAACAATTTGGAACTGATTTTGTAGAAAATGCTTTAGGCTTACATCATTCATTTCCAACTACACAAATTGAACATTACGATCATTTTGCAGCGTTTTTTGATGCTTTAAAGCGTATTAATAATATAGTTCTAGATTTAGACAGAGACATTTGGACCTATGTTTCTATGGAATATTTCAAACAAAAAATTAAAGCTGGAGAAATTGGTTCCTCAGCAATGCCACATAAAGTAAATCCAATTGATTTTGAAAATAGTGAAGGAAATTTAGGAATTGCTAATGCGATTTTCGAACATCTTTCAAACAAATTACCAGTTTCTCGTTTACAAAGAGATTTAACGGATAGTACAGTTTTGAGAAATATTGGCGTTCCAATAGGTCATACTTTAATTGCTTTTGAAGCGACTTTAAAAGGTTTAAACAAATTGCTGCTAAATGAAAGTAAATTTGCAGAAGACTTAGAAAAGAATTGGGCTGTTGTTGCAGAAGCAATTCAGACCATTTTAAGAAGAGAAGCTTATCCAAACCCTTATGAAGCTTTAAAAAATTTAACAAGAACAAATACGGTAATCAATAAAGAATCTATTCACGCGTTTATTGAAACGTTGGATGTTTCAGATGAAATTAAAACCGAATTAAAACAAATTACTCCAAGTAATTATTTAGGTATATAAATAGACTTTACTTAGAACTTTTAAAATCCTGTTATTCATTTAGCAGGATTTTTTTTACCTAATTTTAAAACACTAAAGACCAATTATGAGGTTCTTGAAAATCTTTAGTCATTTTTTCAACGGTCCAAAAAATAAATTTTTCTAATTTAGTTCCAATAATATTAATACGATCTTTTTGCATCAAAATTTTTTCAGAAGTAAAGTATTCTTTTTCAAAGATTAATTTTTTAGAATTTAAATCATAAACATATATCTTACTATTTAATTCTCTATACAGTCCTTTTTCTGGTGCATATGAAATTTCTGGTGTTATGTTTTTTATTAAAGATAATTCAATTGTAATTAAATAATCATAATCTAATTGTTCTTTATAAAGGCCCAATACATCTTCTATTTTTGTATTAGAATTTTGAAAAGTCATCACATTATTAAAATCTAAAATACAATCTACTTTTTCTGTTTTATTACTTAGATTATCTTTAAATTCTTTAATAATTAATTCCTCATAACTTTTATCAATTTTATTTAAATATGGCTTATCAATTAACCACTTTCCTTTTAATGGATTGACATCTAAAGGCCTCATTAAAATTTGAGATCTATATTTATAATTTAAACTATTACAAGAATTTAGTGTAAATAAACATACTAGAAAAAAAGTACAAAAAATTATATATCTCACTGGTTAAATATTTTTTATAAAAGTAAAAAATATAATTTGTTTAAAAAATTATGCTATTGATTTAGTAGTATACTTTTTATTTATAAATTCAACAAACCACTTAGCATTACTTGTGGATTTTTTTATTATATTAGAATGTTAATTTTTTGCAAATCAATTGTAGCAAAAGAAGCAAAATATTATTTTTATCAAAACGAAAAAAAATGCCGATATCTCTAGTTGCGACAACTACTGTTCATATACCAAATTTAATAAATGATTTAGGATTAATTCTGATAACAGCAGCAATTGCTGTGTTGATTTTCAGAAAATTAAAACAACCTTTGGTTTTAGGATATTTAGTTGCAGGGTTTTTAGCCAGTTCACACTTTTCATTTTTCCCATCTGTAAAGGACACGAACAGCATAACTGTTTGGGCAGAAATTGGTGTAATATTTCTTTTATTTAGTTTGGGACTCGAATTTAGTTTCAAAAAACTACTAAAAGTTGGAGGTACTGCTTCTATTACAGCATTAACTCAAATCGTCTCCATGATTATTTTGGGTTATTATGCCGGAAAATTTATGGGTTGGAACGAAATGAACTCTATTTTTTTAGGTGTAATATTATCCATTTCGTCTACAACAATTATTTTGAAAGCTTTTGATGAATTAGGAGTAAAATCTCAAAAATTTACGGGTAACGTAATTGGTGCTTTAATTGTTCAAGATATTGTAGCCATTTTAATGATGGTTTTACTTTCAACCATTGCAGTAAGTCAACAGTTTTCTGGTACAGAATTGATACAATCTTTGTTTAAATTAGGCTTCTTTTTAATCATTTGGTTTGTATCTGGAATCTTTTTTATTCCAACTTTATTAAAAAAATTAAAACCTCTTTTTACAGATGAAACACTATTGATAATCTCATTAGCGTTATGTTTATTTATGGTGATTTTTGCTGCTGGTGTCGGATTTTCTCCAGCGTTAGGTGCTTTTATAATGGGTTCAATTATTGCTGAAACAAATGAAGCTGAACATATAGAGCATCTAGTAAAACCTGTAAAGGACTTATTTGGAGCTGTTTTCTTTGTATCTGTTGGAATGTTAATAAATCCTGATACGTTAATAGAATACGCATTTCCAGTAATGATTTTGACTTTAATTACCATTTTTGGTCAATCTATAACTTCCACTATTGGAACCATAATTTCTGGTCAACCTTTAAAAGAATCCATTCAGACTGGAATGAGTTTATCGCAAATTGGTGAATTTTCGTTTATTATAGCAACACTTGGTGCTTCGTTAAATGTCACTAGTGATTTCTTGTATCCAATTGTTGTTGCCGTTTCAGCAGTCACAGCATTTACAACACCTTACATGATAAAATACTCAACTCCAGTTGCTGGTTTTATTGAAAAGAAATTACCTAAAAGATGGGCTAAACGAATTGAGATTTATAGTGCCAATGCGCAAGCCATAAAAACGGTTAGTACTTGGAGAAAAGCAATTAAAGAATATGTTTTTCAAGTAGCTATTCATTCGATTATATTATTAGCAATTATTCAATTGTCTAAAAGATTTTTAATGCCATTAATGGATGATTATAGTTATGGAAATATTGTTACAGCTGTTATAACGTTCATTATTATTGCACCATTTCTATGGGCTGTATCCTTACGTAGAATTGCTACAGAAGAAGTACAAGAATTATTAAAAAACAAAAAGCATCACGGTCCAATTTTAGTCCTAATCTTCATTAGAATGGTAATTGGTTTATTTTTTATTGGAATGATGTTAAACAACTTTCTTTCACCAGGAATTGCAGTTTTAGCTTTTGTCCTTTCTGTTGTAATTATTATGTTATTTCCAAAAAAAATTAATAAACTATATTTAAAAATTGAAAATAGATTTGTCAAAAATTATAATCAAAGAGAGCTTTCTGTTAAAAAAATAAATCGAAATAATTTATCACCTTGGGATGGTCACATGGCAAATTTTCTAATTGTTCCAGAATCTGATTTGGTTGGGAAACCTTTGGAAGAAATTAAAATTAGAGAAGATATTGGAGTTAATATTGCTTACATAAAACGTGGTAATCTACACATTAATGTTCCTACAAAATATGAAAAACTTTATCCAAGTGATGAAATTTATGTAATAGGAACAGACATTCAAGTTAAAGAATTTGGTGACTATTTAAAAAAACACGAATTTAAAGTACTTCATGAAGAAGATTCAGATATTGTATTACAACAATTTGAATTAGAACAACAAGATTTTATCGGAAGAACCATTAGAGAATCTGAATTAAGAGAAAAAACAAAAGGTTTAGTTGTTGGTGTAGAACACAACGGAAAACGAATTCTAAATCCAGAATCTAATTTTATTTTAAGTAAAAATGATGTTATTTGGGTAGTTGGTGATCGCAAAAAGATTGCTGCTTTTTTTGGATAATTCACAAGAAACAAATACAAACCGCAAATTCGTAAATTGTTTAAAAAATTTGCGAATTTGCGGTAAAAATTTAAAACATAAATGAAAAACGCACCCAACAAAAAAGCAAATTGGACCATTTGTCCCGAATGTAAAGGTCGTGGCAAAAAAAGTCAGAAGCTTAAAAAGAAAGTGCGTTTAAATTTCCAAAGAGAACTAGAAGAATTTGAAAAATTGGATAATCAAGGAATTGCTCCAATTAAACCAAAAGCACATTTAAGTTCTTGCTTAAATTGTTCAGGTTCTGGATTAATCCAAAGTAAAAATCATCCTATTCCAGATTCAGAAAATTATCCACATGTTGCCATTATTGGTGGTGGAATTGGTGGTGTAGCATTGGCAGTTGCTTGTTTACATCGTGGAATTCCTTTTATACTTTACGAACGCGATGCTAACTTTGAAGCACGCTCTCAAGGTTATGGTCTGACCTTACAACAAGCCAGTAAAGCTATTGAAGGATTCGGAATTTTTTCTTTAGAAGAAGGTGTTGTTTCTACAAGACATTTGGTTCATACTACAGAAGGAAAAATTGTAGGTGAATGGGGAATGCGAAAATGGATGCAATCTGAACCTAAAAAAACTCCAAAACGAACTAATATTCATATTGCACGACAATCGTTGCGTTTAGCTTTATTAGAACAACTAGGAAGAAATGATGCTGTACAATGGAATCATCAATTAGTTGATTTTAAGGAAAATGACGATCAAACGGTTGACTTAAGTTTTCAAGTAAACGGAATTATAAAAAACACCAAAGCCGATTTGGTAGTTGGAGCAGATGGCATTCGAAGTGCTGTAAGAAACCTAATAGTCGCTGATGAAATTACTCCTTTACGTTATTTAGATTGCATTGTGATATTAGGAATTTGCCCTTTATCAGCTCTTGAAGGTGTTGACAGTTCATTGTTAGATTCAGCAACGGTTTTCCAAACAGGAAATGGTAACGAACGAATTTACATTATGCCTTATGATGCTAATTCTGTGATGTGGCAATTAAGTTTTCCAATGGCAGAAGAAGAAGCAAAAGCCTTAAGTGCCAAAGGTTGTGAAGCCTTAAAAGAAGAAGCTTGCCAAAGAACAAAATGGCACTCACCTATTCCACAGATTTTAAAAGCTACTGAAGCTTCTCAAGTTTCGGGTTATCCTGTTTATGACCGAGAATTATTGAAACCCGAATTATTAGAAAAAGGAAAACAAATTACCTTAATTGGTGACGCAGCACATCCTATGAGTCCATTTAAAGGACAAGGAGCAAACCAAGCTTTGTTAGATGCACTTTCATTAGCAAAAGGAATCTACAAAGGTTGTGGCCCATTTTCAAATTGGAAAAAAGCTGGAATCAGAAAAAGTATCTTAACGGATTTTGAAACTGAAATGCTAAAACGAAGTGCCAAAAAAGTAAAAGACTCAGCCGAAGCTGCACAATTTCTACATTCTGATATTGTATTACAAGAAAATAATCAACCTAGAGGTAGTTGTTTGAAAGGGAAAGATATAGATTAAATATTTTTTTTAGTTTAGTTTTATTTGCAGGATTTTTATTATATTTGGAATAACAAAAAAGTTTGATGATTGTCATAAATATCTACCATTTACCACACATATGAAAAACAATTTAATTTTAGCATTTTTAACATTATTTGCATTTCAAATAAACGCTCAATCTCTTGATGATAAAATTGAAAACCTTTTAGAATTAGACGGAACTATTAGTAATATCGAAACACTAATTACTCAAACTATCGAATACCAGAAACAAAATAATTCTGGAATTTCTGATAGTTTTTGGGATTCATTGGAAAAAAAAGTACGTAAAAAATCTCTCAATGAACTTAAGACAATAGTTAGCCCTATTTATTCCAAAAACTATACAGAATCGGAAATCGAAAACCTTCTAAATTTCTTTAATTCAAAAACGGGAAAATTAATCACAGAAAAACAGTCTATTATATTAGAGGAATTGAATTTACCCTTGATGCAATGGTCACAAAATTTAGGTTCTTACGTGATTGAGGAAATTGAAAATAGGGGTAAAAATGAATCAACTTCTGAACAATTTGAAAAATTCGAAAAAGAGTTTAAAGATAAATACGGATTACAAATTCTTAACTTGACTGACCTCGCTATAGATCAAGAAAATAATATAGGAGATTTACTAATCGACTTTGGAAAAACAAATGGAGAAGAAGACATCACTAAAATAATACAAGTAAAAAACAACTCAAATAAAGAAATTACGTTTGACAGACCAACATTTTTCAGAGACGAAGCCATTAAATTTGATTTAGGCGATAAACCTTTGCAAGTAGGAGAAACAAGAGAATTAAAAATAATATTAATCGCTGAACAAGCAGAAAACAGAAGTTATTCTATGACGAGCATTAATTCAAATGATGGGAATAGAATCCAATTTGGAATTAAATACAATGCACCTTCAAAAGAGATTAGTTTTGAGTTTTCCGACAGAAAATTAAAGTTCAATAAACTTAAGCAAGATTTCTCTAAACCTTACGTTTTCATCTTAAAAAACAGAGGTAAAAAAGAATTTTACATTTCTGATATTGAGATAGACAAACAGATTGCTTATTTAAGCTGGAACAAACAAACAATCAACCCAAACGAAGAAACTGAAATTAGAGTAGTATTTTCAAAAGAATTAATTGATAAGTATAAAGATTATGACTCGAAATTGAAATTGGAAGTCGATTTAACAAAAGGAGAAAAAGGAGGGTTTTCAAGCTACTCTAATGAAACGATTGAATTAACCATTGAATAAAAAAACGTGTGTAATTAATTGCTCGGTTCTCGCCTACTTGGAAATTCCTCTGGTTCGCTCAATTTTACTAACTTAATTCTAGCCAACGCAACTAACAATACACGAACATGTTGGTACAAAAGACATAAACCGATCTAAAACAAAAAAATGAACGAGAATTAATTTATTGAAAATTTCCAAAACAAAACTGATTAGCTTGCACTGGGACTGAGTATAACAGCAGTTATTATATAAAAATTTCGATGAAAAAAACATACATACTAACTTTTCAAATTTACAGAATAATATTATTTCTTTTTTTACCTTTATATATTATTGCTGTTTTTATTGTTGGAACTGCTGGACATAATCCAAATTTAAAATTTTTAGACTTTTCTTTTTTTGGATTTATTATACTTACACCTATTGTATTGACGATATTTAAAAATACAGCAAATAATGAAACTGTAATTAAAAAAACTTTAAATTCATCTAGTATAATATTAGTTCTAATTGGAATTCTTATTTTTATTTTCGAAATACTTGAACAAGTAAAATTTTATAAAAAAGATAATTTTACAAATGGAGATGTTATAACAACAATTATACTAATTACTTTAACATTTTTAAGTATAATTCTTTTAATCGGGTTAATAAAAAACAAAATATAAAAACTAAAAAAAATCCTCAATCAAGAGGATTTTTTATTTGTATTATTCACTGAACACTGCCAACTGAATCAAAAACTAGTATTCACTAAATTGTAAATTACTTAAATTTTTATAAATTCCATTTTCAATTTCTATTAATTCTTTGTGAGTTCCTTGTTCTACTATTTTTCCATCGTTTAAAACCAAAATGGCATCAGCTGATCTAATCGTTGAAAGTCGGTGCGCAATGATAATGCTTGTTCTGCCTTTCATTAAATTTTCTAAAGCTTCTTGTACTTGTTTTTCACTTTCACTATCTAAAGAAGAAGTAGCTTCGTCTAAAATTAAAATACTTGGGTTTTTTAACAATGCACGAGCAATTGCAATACGTTGTCTTTGTCCACCAGAAAGTTTTATGCCTCGTTCTCCAACAAGTGTATCAAATTTTTCAGGGAAACCATTTACAAAATCTAGAGCGTTGGCTTGTTTGGCAGCGATAAGAATTTCTTCTTCAGACGCATCAGGTTTTCCGTAAGTTATATTTTCACGAATACTTCCACCAAAAAGAATTACATCTTGTGGAACAATACTCATATTTCCTCTAAGATTTTCTAAATCATATTCGTAAATATTTTTATCATCAATTAAAATTTCTCCTTTATCAATAGCATAAAAACGAAGTAAAAGAGACGAAATAGTAGATTTTCCTGCACCACTTGGTCCAACAATGGCAATTTTTTGACCAAAACCTGCTGAAAAGTTTACGTCTTTTAAAACCTCAATTTCTGGTCGTGAAGGATATGAAAAACCAACGTTTTTAAAACTTACCGTACCTTTTATTTTTTGAGTAGAATGATTTTGAGTAGCATTTATTTTTTCAGGCACTTCATCTAAAAGTTCAAAAACACGTTCGGTTGCTCCAACGGCTTTTTGAATTTGTGCATACAATTCGGCAATTCCACCAAAAGAAGCTCCAATAAAAGTGGAGTATAACACAAATGAAATTAATTCTCCAATTCCTTTTATTTCTCCTTCAATACACAAAACAACACCATACCAAACAACCACTACAATGGCTCCAAACAAACAAAAAATGATGAATGAAGCAAAATAACCACGATAAATTCCACCTTTGATGGCTAATTTAACCACTTCGTTAATTTTTCCCCTGTAACGTGCAATTTCGTACCATTCGTTAGCAAACGCTTTTACATTAGAAATTCCTTGCATAGTTTCTTCCACAATAACCTGACTTTCGGCTACTTGATCTTGAACAGCTTTAGAAAATTTTCTAATAAATCGACCAAAAATTACAGCTGCAACCGCAACAACAGGAACAATGCAAAGCATCATTAAGGTTAGTTTTAAACTTATAGTTGCTAGAAAAATAACGCCACCAATAATTAAAATAAATTGCCTTAAAAACTCAGCAATAGTTGTCGTTAAAGTATCTTGAATTTGAGTAATATCTGAACTAATTCGACTATTCAATTCTCCCACTCTTTTTTGCGAGAAGAACGTCATGGGTAACTTAATCAAATTACTATATAAAGCCAATCGAATATTAGCTAAGGTATTTTCGGTAAAATTAATAAACAAGGATAATCTAAAAAACGAAAAAAAGGATTGCAATAACAAAATTACCATTAACCCTAAAGCAATGTTTTTAGCTTTGACTAAATCTTTATTGTTCACACAATCTACCAACATTCCCAGTAACTTTGGGAAAGCCAAGGCAGTTCCACCAGTTAAAAGTAGAAATAGCAGCCCTACATAAAATTTCCATTTATGATTATCTGCATACTTAAAAATTTGAAGAGCTTTACTTAACGTACTAGCGTTAAGCTTTGATTTAGGTAAATCGTTTTCTTTAAATCGAGCCATTTAGTTTTAAAAAACTTAAATTATCTTGAATAATTCGGTGCTTCTTTAGTAATTGTAACATTATGAGGATGACTTTCCCCTATTCCACTGGTTGTAATTCTAATAAAACGACCTGTATCTTGTAATGTTGCAATATCTTTTGAACCACAATAACCCATTCCGGCTTTTAAACCACCAACGAATTGTTGCATACTTTCGTTTAATTCTCCTTTATAAGGTACACGACCAACAATTCCTTCTGGAACTAATTTCTTAACATCATCTTCCACATCTTGAAAATAACGATCTTTTGAACCATCTTCCATAGCTTCAATAGAACCCATTCCTCTATATGACTTGAATTTTCTTCCTTCAAAAATAATTGTTTCACCTGGAGATTCTTTTGTTCCAGCTAATAACGAACCTAACATTACACAATCTGCACCAGCAGCAATAGCTTTTGGAATATCACCTGTGTAACGAATTCCACCATCAGCAATTACAGGAACACCACTACCTTTTATAGCAGCAGCAACTTCAAGTACAGCAGAAAATTGAGGAAACCCAACTCCAGCTACAACACGAGTTGTACAAATTGAACCTGGTCCAATTCCAACTTTTACACCATCTGCACCGTTTTCAACTAAATATTTAGCCGCTTCTGGTGTAGCAATGTTTCCAACTACAACATCCAAATTAGGAAATGAAGCTTTAACTAATTTTAAAACATCTACCACTCCTTTTGTATGTCCGTGAGCTGTATCTATAATTACTGCATCAACACCAGCGTTTACTAAAGCCGTTGCACGTTCTACAGCATCAGCCGTTACTCCAAGAGCAGCAGCCACACGCAAACGTCCGTATTTATCTTTATTAGCATTGGGTTTTTGAGTCAGTTTTGTAATATCTCTAAAAGTGATTAATCCAGCCAATTTGTTATTATCTGAAACCACTAAAAGTTTTTCAATTTTATGATCTTGAAGAATTTCTTCGGCTTGTTGTAAAGTTGTTCCTTCTTTTGCAGTAACTAAATTTTCAGAGGTCATTACTTCCGTAATTGGACGATCATTTCTACGTTCAAAACGTAAATCTCTGTTCGTAACAATTCCTTTTAAAGTCATGCTTTCATCCACAACTGGAATTCCACCAATTCCGTGTTCTTTCATTGCTCTTTTGGCATCACCAACTGTTGCTGTTAAAAGTAAGGTAACAGGATCGATTATCATTCCAGATTCAGCACGTTTTACTTTACGTACTTCGGCTGCTTGTTTTTCGATAGACATATTTTTATGCAAAACACCTATTCCACCTTCTTGAGCCATAGCAATTGCCATTGCACTTTCGGTAACTGTATCCATAGCTGCAGATACAATTGGAGTATTCAATGTAATGTTTCTAGAAAATTTGGATTTAATACTAACTTCTCGTGGTAAAACTTCTGAGTAATTAGGAACTAATAATACATCGTCATAAGTAAGTCCTTCTCCGATGATTTTTGTAGTGTGTGCGTTCATGTTGCAATTTGTAGTTAAATTGCATGCAAAGTTAATTAAAATAAGGCAGAATTAGGAATTTAGTTGTCAATTTTTTAAAATAAAAAAAAATTATTCTTTCGACTTCACTATTAATAGTTGCTTCAAAACAACTATAGAACTAATTGTAAAACACAAAGTCATAGTTATTCCAGAAAGAATTACAAAGTATTTTGCCCAAGTAAAACCTAGCCAAAGAACATAAATTCCCCCAAAAGTTACAATAATAGAAACAAATGGTTCTACTAATAAAAAGCCTTTTAATTTTTTAGGTAAACTTGTCATTAAAACAAAAATTCCTTGTAAAAAAAATATAAATGAAAGTGACAAAATATGCGTGTGAATAATCGTTATCATTTCTCTTTCACCCTTTTTGAAGATCATTATATCTGATTCTAAATCCTCTTCATTTCCTAGGTAATTTTCTTCTACTCCTTTTAAAGAGTTGTTAGTTGTTTGAGAAACAAATGTTAATCCAGTAAAAAAACCAATACTTAAGACAATAATAAAAGCAGCGCTAAATATTCTTGCCTGTTTTGGTAAAGTAGCTAAAAGTCCGTCTAATTGCATTATATAACTTTATTTTCTTTTAGAATTTTTACTGTTTTAAGCACATTATTTGTAGCATTTATCATTGAACGAACAGAAATTGTTGCTCCAGAAATGGCATCAATATTATCTCTATACACTAAATCATCATTAATATTTTTTCCAATAAATTGACGCAACCAACGCGTACTTCCTATTTCTCCACCGTATTCTTCTCTATAGATTAATACGTTAGACTTTTTAATTGTACCAGTAGCGTCTAATAGAATTAGGTAATCAAATTCAGCTGTTTTACTAGGTGCTTTGTCTAAAAAAACATATCCTATAACTTTACTTGAAACTACAACTTTATAAAAATTATCATTGGTAACTTTAATTGGTAATGTGTTATTTACTGTAGTATTTACTGTTAGGTTAGTCAATGTATAATTTTCTATTCCATAACTAGCTTTAATTTCTTTAGCTACTTTCTTTTGGAGATTTTTTGGTATCTCAAAAGAACATAATAAAAAAATTAATACCGATAAAATTATTGTAAAAAGACTTCTAATTTTCATGATACAAAAATACTTGATTTATTAAAAAGAAACAACTAAAAAACGATAATAACATTATTCTTTAGTTGTTTCATAACTATAACTAAACTAATGTTTTATTAGAACCAAACACCTAATCCAAAATTCAATTGGTTTGGTACATCTTTACTTGATAAAGCTGCATTATCTTTAAATTGGTAATCTGCTTTTGCAACAACTCCAGAAGTTAAGTGATACGTTATTCCTAAAGTAATATCTGATTTATCGTATCCTAAGTTTTCTGTAATTGCACCCACTTTTGCATGCGTATCGTAATTTTCGTAACGAGCAAATGCATATAATTTTTGAGCTTTTTTAGAAGGCAATATATTGTAAGCACCTTCTGCATAATAACCTGATAATTGACTTCCTAAGTTTTGACCTGTAAGAGCATTATATTCATTAGTTCCTGAAATATCAGCTATAATGTATTGACCTCTAGCCATAAATTTTTTATAAGCATATCGAGCATCTAAACCTACCATTGTAAGTCCAACATCTGCTCCATCAACCATATCAACATCATCTGGAGCTTGAGTCTTACCAAAATAACCTGATAACCCTAAACGTAAACCTGATAGACCATAATAATCAAATTTTAATGAAAAGTTAGGTGTATTAATAGTTGATTCTATTCCCTTTTGTCTTCCACCTCTTAAACCATTCGAACCACCTAATAAACCACCAGTTACGATTCCATTTTCATCTGAGTTTACCGATTTAAAACCATTAAAAACATAAGCTTGATATCCTAATGACAAACTATTAAATTTTCCAGAAACACCAACTCCAAGTTCTCTCCAAGTTGTTGGAATTATAGATTTATCCATAGAAGGACGGTTTGTTCCGTTAAAAGTTGTTGGTTCATGGTATTCATTTATGATTCCCATTGGAACCAACATTAGTCCTCCACGTAAATTAACATTATTAGCAACATTATAATTAACAAAAGCTTGTTCTACATATACTTCTTCTACGTGCTCAAACTCTATTTCAGTTACAAATTGAATTTTATCATCAAATTTATATCCTGCTAATATCACTAAACGTTGAACATCTAGCGTTCCATTATCACCTTCTGGCTGATTGTATAACATTTCACCATAACCACCTATTGTTACAGCTTTACCATAATTACCTGATAAAATACGTTGAGCAGCATTTTGTTGTTTCTGAGGATCTAATTGAATTGAGTCACCAACTGTTTGTGCATTTATAAATGCCGCTGTCATAATAGTTAATGAAAGTAGTAATTTCTTCATTTCTTAAATTGTTATTGTTATTTAGATTGCATAAAAATTATAATGCAAAAATAATACGCTAAAAACTACTACGCAAACTTTATTTAGAATAAATTAAAATAATATTAACAAATTATTTTAATGTCTAGTTTAAATTTTTAAAAGAAGTTATTATACTTTATTTAGAAGAGAAGATTTGGATATCGTGTAAAGTAATCTTTATTAAATTTTAATGATAATTAGTAAAAATTTTAAGAGCCTCATTATAAGAACTTTCAAAACTCATAGCATGACAATTGGTATCTACTTTTTCTGCTGTGAAATACGATAATAATTTTTCCGTTGGCATATTTCCAGTTAAGTCATCAGCAGCCATTGGACAACCACCAAAACCTTGAATAGCTCCATCAAATCTATGACAACCTGCTTTGTAAGCTGCGTCAACTTTTTCATGCCATTTATCTGGAGTTGTATGCAAATGTGCTCCAAATTCGATATTTGGATACTTTGGAATTAGGTTTGAAAACAAATAATCAATTACTTCAGGATTTGAAGTACCAACAGTGTCAGAAAGTGAAAGAATTTTTACTCCCATTTTATCCATTTTTTCAGTCCATTCTCCTACGATTTCCACATTCCAAGGATCACCATAAGGATTTCCAAAACCCATTGATAAATAAGCTACAACTTCTTTATTACTTTTATCAGCAATTTCAAGAATTTCACTTAAAGTTACAATCGATTCAGCAATAGTTTTATGGGTATTTCGCATTTGAAAATTCTCTGAAATCGAAAAAGGAAATCCCAAATATTGAATTTCTTTATGTTTAGCAGCCATTTCTGCACCTCGTGTGTTAGCAATAATTGCCAAAAGTTTACTTTGAGTTTGCGACAAATCTAATTGTGCTAATACTTCGGCAGTATCAACCATTTGTGGAATTGCCTTTGGAGAAACAAAACTTCCAAAATCAATTGTATCAAATCCTACACGCAACAAAGCTTGAATGTATTGCACTTTTTTTTCTGTAGGAATAAATGCCTTGATGCCTTGCATAGCATCTCTTGGACATTCGATTATTTTAACTTTTGGATTCAATGATTTGCTTTTAAAGTGCTAAGATAGGAAGAATTTGATTGATAAAAAAAAATAGAACATTCCTTATATATGGAATAAACGCATATATTCCTTAAATGTGGAATAATTGATAATATTCCCTTTTATTGGAATAATTAAAATAAATACATATATTTGAATTATATTTTAACTCATACCATAAAATGAGTTATAAAAATTTAAGTCATGATTTGTATCATTACAGGAGATGTAAAAGGTTCACGCAGAGCAAAATCGGCCAATTGGTTAGAAGGTTTAAAGAAACTTTTTCTTCAATTTGGGAAAAGCCCAATGGATTGGGAAATATATCGTGGAGATGAATTTCAAATTGAAATAAAAAATACCGAGGAAGCATTATTAGCTACATTCCTAATAAAAGCACATTTGCGAAAAATATCTTTAGATGCCAGAATGAGCATTGGTATTGGTGATAAAACATATAAAGCCAAACGAATTTCTGAAAGCAATGGAAGTGCCTTTATAAATTCTGGAGAAGCTTTTGACTTGATGAAGAAAAATAAAACAAATTTAGTTTTACAATCTTCAAATGCAGCATTCAATAAAGAAATGAATTTATTACTGCGTTTAGGACTTTCATTTATGGATAATTGGTTAAGTCAACAAGCAGAATTTGTTGTTTTAGCTATTCAGAATTCAAAATTATCGCAAGAAGAAATTGGTGAAATACTAAAAATTAACCAAGCAGCTGTTAGTAAAAGGCGAAAAAGAGCTAATTTTGATTTATTAATGGAAATAAATTCGGCTTATATTGAAAAATTAAAAATGCTTGAGGTATGATTCTATTTACAAAACTTTTATTAGCTCATTTGATTGGTGATTTTATATTACAACCTAACAAATGGGTTGCAGATAAAGAAAAAAAGAAAGAGAAAAGTATTTATTTGTATTTGCATACTGCTCTACATTTGGCATTGATATTGCTTTTTGTAGCCAAAACAGATTTTATAATTTATGGAGTTTTATTAGCTGTTTCACATGGAATTATTGATTTAATTAAACTAAAATTTCAAAAGAAAAAAACGAAACGAATTTGGTTTTCAGTAGATCAACTAATGCATTTGCTAATGATTTTTATAATTGTTTTGGTTTATAATAATACTTCAATTGATTTCCAAAATCTAAACAGTAACATTTGGATTTTTATAACTGGAATTGTTTTATTGACGAAACCAACTTCGATAATTATTAAGAATATTATTTCAATTTGGACACCAGAAAGTAAGAATAAAGAAGATAATTCGTTACAAAACGCTGGAAATTACATTGGGATTTTAGAACGTTTATTTGTATTTTGTTTCATCATAACCAATCATTTTGAAGCTATTGGCTTTTTATTGGCCGCAAAATCCATTTTTAGATTTGGTGATTTGAAAGAAGCAAAAGACAGAAAACTCACAGAGTATGTTCTTATTGGAACGTTATTAAGCTTTGGAATTGCAATTTTAGCTGGTTTGGTAGTTGAATTTTTTACTCGAATTAGTTTTTCTTAAGCAATGCTTTATTGATTTTCTTAATCAATTTTGGACCTTCATAGATGAAACCTGTATATAATTGCACTAAGCTTGCACCAGCATCTAATTTTTCTAAAGCATCTTTTGCACAATGAATACCTCCTACTCCAATAATTGGAAATGATTTATTGCTTTTTTCCGAAAGAAAACGAATGACTTCTGTAGAACGATTAGTTAAAGGTTTTCCAGATAATCCACCCATTTCTGATTTATTTGCAGATTCTAATCCATCGCGTGAAATCGTTGTGTTAGAAGCAATAACTCCTGCAATTTTAGTCTCATTTACGATTTCAATAATATCTACTAATTGTTCGTTTGTTAAATCTGGGGCAATTTTTAAAAGTATTGGTTTTGGTTTATCTTTCTTTAAATTAAGATTTTGCAAGGTATTCAACAACGCTTTCAATGGTTCCTTTTCCTGAAGTTCTCTTAAATTTGGTGTGTTTGGGGAACTTACATTCACCACAAAATAATCTACATAATCAAACAAAGCTTCAAAACAAATTACATAATCGTTAACTGCTTCTTCGTTTGGAGTGATTTTATTTTTTCCAATATTTCCACCAATAAGAACTCCTTTATTCTTTTTAAGTCGAATTATTGCATCTTCAACTCCACCATTATTAAAACCCATTCTATTAATAATTGCTGAATCTTCTTGCAATCTAAAAAGTCGCTTTTTAGGATTTCCGTCTTGTGCTTTTGGAGTTAAGGTTCCGATTTCAATAAATCCGAATCCGAAATTTGATAATTCATTATATAATTTGGCATCTTTATCAAATCCTGCTGCTAAACCCACTGGGTTTTTGAATTTTAATCCAAATACTTCTCTTTCTAATTTTGGACTTTTTACTTCGTAATACGAATTGATTAAAGTACCTACGAAAGGAATTTTATGTAAAAAACGAATTAAAGAAAAAGTAAAGTGATGTACTTTTTCTGGATCAAACTTAAATAAGATAGGACGAATTAATAAACGATACATAGTAATTGTGTTGAAATGCAAAAATAGGCATATAAAAAAAATGTCCCACTAAAAAAGTGAGACATTTTAATAATTTAATTATATTTTGAAACGTTTTCTGTCTGTTTCTGTCAAATAGATTTTTCTTAAACGAATAGATTTTGGTGTAACCTCAACATATTCATCTTTTTGAATGTATTCCAAAGCCTCTTCTAAAGAGAAAATGATTGGAGGAATAATTCTAGCTTTCTCATCATTTCCAGAAGAACGAACGTTAGATTGTTTCTTAGCTTTCGTTACGTTGATACACATATCATCAGAACGAGAGTTTTCACCAATAACTTGACCTTCATAAATTTCAGCATTTGGTTCAACGAAGAACTTACCTCTATCTTGTAATTTATCAATAGAATAAGGAATTGCTTTTCCGTTTTCCATAGAAATTAACGAACCATTATTACGTCCTGGAATTGCTCCTTTGAAAGGCTCATATCCAATATAACGGTGTGACATAATTGCCTCACCTGCAGTTGCAGTTAATAATTGATTACGTAATCCGATAATTCCACGAGATGGAATGTTGAATTTAATAATCATACGTTCACCTTTACCTTCCATTGAAAGCATTTCACCTTTACGGATCGTAACGAATTCAACAGCTCTACCAGAAAGATTTTCAGGTAAATCGATTGTTAATTCTTCAATTGGTTCACATTTTTTACCATCGATTTCTTTGATGATAACTTGTGGTTGACCGATTTGTAATTCATATCCTTCTCTTCTCATTGTTTCAATAAGTACAGATAAGTGAAGTACACCACGACCAAAAACCATAAATTTATCAGCAGAATCAGTCTCACCCATTTTCATGGCTAGGTTTTTCTCTAATTCTTTAGTCAGTCTATCTCTAATGTGTCTTGATGTTACGAATTTACCCTCTTTTCCAAAGAAAGGAGAATCATTAATTGTAAACAACATGCTCATTGTAGGCTCATCTATTGCAATAGAAGCTAGTCCTTCTGGGTTTTCAAAATCAGCGATAGTATCACCAATTTCAAAACCTTCCACACCAATAATTGCACAAATGTCTCCAGCAATAACTTCTTGTACTTTTTTACGTCCAAGACCTTCAAAAGTATGTAATTCTTTAATACGTGATTTTGAAATCGTACCATCTCTTTTTACTAAAGAGATAGGCATTCCTTCTCTTAAAACTCCTCTTTCAAGACGTCCAATAGCAATACGACCTGTAAAACTTGAAAAGTCTAAAGATGTAATTAACATTTGAGGCGTTCCTTCAGAAACTTTAGGAGCTGGTACATTTTCGATAACCATATCTAATAATGCTTCAACATTATCAGTTACGTTTTCCCAATGGTCAGACATCCAGTTATTTTTTGCAGAACCATAAACAGTTGGAAAATCCAATTGCCATTCTTCTGCACCTAATTCAAACATTAAGTCAAAAACTTTTTCATGTACTTCTTCTGGAGTACAGTTTTCTTTATCTACTTTATTGATTACAACACATGGTTTTAATCCTAAGTCAATTGCTTTTTGTAATACGAAACGCGTTTGAGGCATTGGCCCTTCAAAAGCATCTACTAAAAGACAAACACCATCAGCCATGTTTAATACACGTTCTACTTCTCCACCAAAATCCGCGTGGCCAGGTGTATCAATAATGTTGATTTTTGTTCCTTTATATTGTACAGAAACGTTTTTAGAGGTAATCGTAATTCCTCTTTCACGTTCTAAATCATTGTTATCTAATATTAAATCACCTGTGTTTTCGTTGTCACGAAATAATTGACAGTGATACATAATTTTATCAACCAAAGTAGTTTTACCGTGGTCAACGTGTGCAATAATTGCAATGTTTCTGATAGATTCCATCTTATTTTTTTAGTGGTGCAAAGGTAATACTTATTTTGTAATAAAATACAAACCAACGCATTACTTTAGATATATTTACTGTTTCTTAACTTTTATCCATAAAAAAAGTCCTCAAAAAGAGGACTTTATATTATTAAAACTTGTAAATTCTTATAAAGAAGCTACATATTTAGTTAACTTAGATTTTAAGTTTGAAGCTTTATTAGAATGAATAATATTCTTTTTAGCTAATTTATCAATCATTGAAAATACTTCGTTCAATTTTGTTGTTGCATCAGCTTTATCAGTAGCCATACGAATTGCTTTAATAGCATTACGCGTAGTCTTATGCTGATATTTGTTGATTACTCTTTTCTTCTCGCTTGTTCTAATTCTCTTTAATGCTGACTTGTGATTTGCCATTTTTTCTTAATTTAATTGTAATAATTTTATTTATAAACTACTAGTTAAAAAAGAAAAACCTCCCATAATTGAACAAACAATCACTTTGGTTTTAACTAATAAAATAAAAACTAGAGACACTAACTCTTATTTTACAAAACTTATTTACAACTAATTGTAGCCCGTAGGGGAATCGAACCCCTCTTACATGGATGAAAACCATGCGTC
>NZ_CAXBGY010000004.1:0-201867 GCF_963975515.1 uncultured Flavobacterium sp. | reverse complement strand
TCGTCGGGCTCATAACCCGAAGGTCACAGGTTCGAGTCCTGTTCCCGCTACTAAGAAACTCCAATTTTTCAATTGGGGTTTTTTTTATACCATATTTATTATACAAAAGATCAAACCCTTTGTTTCTGATGTTATTCCAAGATATAAAATCTAAATTTTATATTTTTTTGTAAAAATTAAAAAATATTAGACTACATTTGCACCCAATTTGAATAAAAACCTGAAAGTCATCAAATTAAACATGACTTTTTATATTGCTTTACTATGAATACTAAAAAAATTGCTGAGTACAGAAAGTTATTAAACGTAGACAAGACCGTAACTCTTAAAGAGTTAAAGACTATCTACAGAAACAACATGAAGGAAGACCATCCTGATACTATTGCAGATGCAGATGAGAGATTAATTGCTGAAGAAAAAAGTAAAAACGTTATTGAAGCGTATCACTTTTTAGTTAGTATTGCTCCAGAAACGCAAGAAAAAGTAAAAGATGCTTATGAAGCAACCATAAAAAACTTCAATATTGGAGATTTTTATATGGACAAAACTGTTTTATACATTCAATTTCTTGATGGTTCAAAATTTGAATACTTTGGTGTTCCAAGAAATACTTATGTAAAAATGGTTAATGCAGAATCACCAAGTCGTTTTGCAAGAAGACATGTTTATACAAACTTTTTATACAGAAGTTCTAGCAAATTAGTTGCTGCAGAGTAACTATCCACCATATATACTTTAAAACCATCATATTTCAATGATGGTTTTTTTATGCCTAAATTTTAACAATTGTTTATCTAATTGTTTAATTTTCTATCTTTGATACACTAACCTATAAACTATATTAATTATGGAAATGAATTACTTAGCTATTTTAGCAGCTGCATTATCGAGTTTTGTTGTGGGATTTATTTGGTATAATCCAAAAGTATTTGGAACTATATGGATGAATGAAATTGGCATGACAGATGAAAAAGCTAAACAAGGAAATATGTTAAAAATATTTGGCCTTACTTTTATTTTTGCCTTTATTTTTGCCTTTATGATGCAAGTGTTGACAATACATCAATTTGGAGCCTTAGGCATGATAGGTGGGGATAACACAAAAGCCTTACCATCTTACAATGCATTCATGACAGATTATGCTGATGCCTTTAGAACATTTAAACACGGTGCATTTCATGGTCTAATATCAGGGTTATTTCTGGCTTTACCAATAGTCGCAACAAACGCACTATTTGAACAAAAATCTTGGAAATATGTTTTTGTAACTGCTGGTTATTGGGTTGTTGTAATGACTGTAATGGGAGCTATCATATGCGGATGGAAATAATTAAATAAAAAAAGGGAAGTATTAAAAATACTTCCCTTTTTTAAAACCAATTAAATAACTACTCTTTTATTGATAAAGAAACAGGATTTCCTTTAATATTATTATTTGAAACTATTATAGTTGCATTTTTTTGACCTATAAGCACTTTTTCTTTTGTATTATTTTTATACATCTGTAACTTAAATTTATCTAAACTAACTAAAGCTTCATCTGAAAAATTTACAAAACTATTTAATGAAAGATTTAAAGCTTTTAAATTAGTTAGTTTTTCTAATGACGGAATAGTTCCTTCCAATTTATTATCAAATAAACTTAAGTTTTCAAGACTACTTAAATTAGCTATATTATTATCTAGCTCTCCATCGAAAAAATTACTATTTAAATGTAATTCTTTTAAGTTTTTTAAATCATACAGGCCTAATGGTAAACTTCCTTCAAAGTTATTATTAAACAATGACAAAACTTCAAGATTAACAAGATTACCTATATTATTAGGTAAGTTTCCTGAAAACTGATTCATAAAAAGCTCAAGGCTTACTAAACTTGAAGCTAGACTTATACTTTCAGGCAAATGTCCTTTATACATGTTAAAGGAAATATTTATATGTTTAATTGTTGGTATTTTAAATAATTCCGCAGGAAAATCACCTTTTAATTTATTTTTTAAAACATTAAAGTTTACTAAAAATTTTAAATCCTGTATAGAACTTGGAATAAAACCATCTAGATTATTAGCTATTAACTCCAAACCAACAATTTTATCGTTTACAACTGTTACACCATACCAAGATTCAACCGGCTTATTAAAGTCCCATTTTGTATGCCAATTATCACCGTTAGTTGCTGTATATAAATCTAATAAAGCATTTTTTTCATTTCTTGAAATCGTTGCAAATACTGATGATGAAATCAGTAATAAAATTAGCACTTGTAGTTTAAGGTTTTTCATAATCTATAAATTTGGGATATTTATAGTGCTAATGTAACAGACTTAACATCAACAAAAAAAGAATATTACAAGAAAAGCACAAAAACCATAAAGATATGCGGTAAAACCGTAATTTTTAGTGATTAATTATCAGTAATTACGGTAAAACCGTAAATAATTATCAGTTATCTACATAAGTTTAATAAAAATTCCTTAAAAAAAATTCTGAAAGAAAAGGTTGTTTTATATTTGAAAAAAAGAAAAGCTATTAAAACATTTAAAATATATAATTCAGCAAACAACCTTCCTACTGAATGGGATTTAATTGCACAAAATAATATTTTTTTATCTACATCCTATTTGTTGGTTTTAGAAAAATCTGCTCCAACAAATATGCAATGTAATTTCATTGGAATCTTTAAAAATGAGGAACTTGTAGGAATTAGTTTGACGCAATTTTTAAATTTAAACTTGTTAGAATCTTTTGGTGAAAGAGATAATTGTATAAAAACTTCTGTTCGAAATTTTGTCTTTAAAAACTATTGTTCACATGTTTTATTTGTTGGAAATAACATGCTTACTGGACAAAATGCTTTTGCTAAATCAGATGACATTTCAACAATTGAAATCATGGAAGTTTTAGAATTAGCCGTTGAAAATTTAAAAATTCAGTTTAAACAACAAAAAACCAAAATTCATTTAACCGTTTTTAAAGATTTTGACACTAAAACTTCTGTTGAGATAAATTCTGTTTTAAAAGACTATTACAAGTTTACTACGCAGCCTAATATGTTATTCTCTATACCAAAAGATTGGAAAACGGAACAAGATTACATAAACGCTTTAAGCAAGAAATACAGAGACCAATATAAAAGAGCAAGAAAGAAAATAGTTGATGTTGAAAAGCGAAAATTATCTTGTGAAGAGATTAAAAAATACGAGAGTACAATTAATGAATTGTATCATCATGTAGCTAAAAACGCTCCTTTTAATACTTTTTTTTTAGCCAATAATCACTTTTGTGAGTTTAAAAAAACGCTTGATGATAACTTTTTATTCTATGGTTACTTTTTGAATGACAAAATGATTGGCTTTAACACGTTGATCAAAAATGGCAAAGCCATGGATACTTATTTTTTAGGCTATGATGATACAATTCAGCGTGAAAAAATGCTGTATCTGAATATGCTATATGACATGAATGCTTACTCCATTAAAAAAGAGTTTAAAGAAATTGTATTTGCTAGAACAGCTTTAGAAATCAAAAGTTCGGTTGGCGCAAAACCAGAAGAAATGTTTGGTTTTTTGAAACATTCCAATCCTTTAATTGACAAAGGAATTAGTAAATTGTTTTGTTATTTAGAACCAAAAACAGAATGGAAAGAAAGAAATCCGTTTAAGTAAAAATTTAATTTTTTATTGAGTTGATTCAGATTCTGAATCAAGTTCAGAATGACAAAGTTTAACGATTATTTTCTTTATAACTAATACCCTAGCCCAGATAGTAATGAAAAGCAAAACGGCTGAAAACGACAATTTTGTATAAAAAAAAGAGCGACTAAAAAGAAGCTCCTTTTTTTTATAAACAAAATGTTGTTTTTGGTTGTTTTCTTGTAATGAATAGCTGGATAAAGCTACATATTATCAATCTCTGCTTGCACATTTTCCCAATCTTCTAACAACTTATCTAATTCTTTCTTTTTCTTTTCGTAAGCCATGAAAAAAGCAGCGTTTTCAATTAGCTTATTATAATTAGAAGCCAATTCTTTATCGTCTTTTTGAATATTAATTTCTAACTCTTTTATTTGACTTTCAATTTTACTAAGACGATTTTGAAGAGATTTACCTTTCTTTTGATCTTCGTAAGAAACTTTATTATTGGTTTTTGGCTCTTCTTTTTTGGCTACATCTTTTTTCTCGACTTCACGCATATTTTCCATGTTGCGTTGTTCTAAGAAATAATTAATATCACCCAAATATTCTTTTATTTTTTGATCTTTGAATTCATAAACCAAATTAGACATTCCTTGCAAGAAATCTCTATCGTGAGAAACCAAAAGTAACGTTCCTTCAAATTTTTGTAAGGCTGCTTTTAAAACGTTTTTAGATTTGATATCTAAGTGATTTGTTGGCTCATCCATTACCAAAACATTGATAGGTTGCAACAATAATTTACACAAAGCCAAACGATTACGTTCACCACCAGAAAGCACTTTTACTTTCTTTTCCACATCATCTCCACCAAATAAAAACGAACCTAACATATCACGAACTTTCGCGCGATTGGTATCGGTTGCAGCGTCTTCCATTGTTCTTAACAACGTAATTTCGCCATCTAAATATTCTGCTTGATTTTGAGCAAAATAACCTAGTTGTACATTATGTCCTAATTTAATTGATCCTTCATATTTGAATTCGTTAACAATTGCTTTAATGAAAGTCGATTTTCCTTGACCATTTTGACCCACGAAAGCGATTTTACTTCCACGTTCCACTAATAATGAAATGTCTTTTAGAATTGTTTTATCACCATAAGCTTTTGTGACTTTATCTGCTTCGATAACAACTCTTCCGGGAACTTGTGAAACAGGAAAAGAGATATTCATAACAGAATTGTCGTCTTCATCAACTTCTATTCTTTCTACTTTATCTAATTTTTTGATAAGCGATTGTGCCATTGATGCTTTAGAAGCTTTGGCTCTAAATTTTTCAATTAACTTTTCTGTTTCCTCAATCTTTTTAGATTGATTTTTTTGAGTAGCTAATTGTTTTTCACGTATTTCGTGACGTAATTCAAGATATTGTGAATAAGGCTTATTAAAATCGTATGCTTTTCCTAAAGAAATTTCTATTGTTCTATTTGTGACATTATCTAAGAACATTTTATCATGCGAAACGATAACTACAACTCCTGCAAAATTTCTTAAAAAACCTTCTAACCAAATAATACTTTCAATATCCAAGTGATTGGTTGGCTCATCTAAAAGCAGAATATCGTTTGTTTGAAGTAACAATTTAGCTAATTCAATACGCATTCTCCATCCACCAGAAAAAGTAGACGTAAGGTTATTGAAATCTTCACGTTTGAAACCTAAACCTAAAAGGATTTTTTCAGTATTTCCAACATAATTATATCCACCTAAAATTTCATAAAGGTGTGTTAGATCGCTTAATTCTTCAATTAATTCAGAATAACCTTGACTTTCATAATCTGTTCTAGTCAATAATTGATGATTGATTTCATCTATACGAAACTCAGTTTTTTTAATTTCCTCAAAAGCCTGATAAGCTTCTTCTAGAACTGTTCTTCCTTCTTCAAAATCAATATCTTGACGAAGAAAACCCATTTTTACTTCTTTTTCGGTTGCAATTACACCTGAATCTGGTTTAAAATCACCTGCCAAAATTTTCAACATGGTTGATTTTCCTGCACCATTTTTTCCAACAAGTCCTACTCTATCTCCTGCACCTAATCTAAAAGTGACTTCTTCAAATAAAAATGTTCCACCAAAGGAAACCGATAAATTGTGTATGTTTAGCATTATATTTTGTTACAATTGTTACAAAGATAATTCCTTCTTATCGTATCTTTGAATAAAATTTTTGCAAATGTTAAAAAAAGGATCCAAACTAAATAGTATTTTAACAGGAAGTTGTCCAAAATGTTCTGAAGAAAGTATGTATTTGGATAAAAACCCATTTAATTTAATGAATATTTACAAAATGCACGAAAGATGTAGCCATTGTAATTTAAAGTACAGCTTAGAGCCTTCTTTTTTTTATGGAGCGATGTATGTTAGTTATGGTTTAGGTGTTGCTTTTTCAGTTGCTGCTTTTATACTATCTTATGTGTTTTTTAGCAGTACAATTATGACAGCATTTATTGCAATTGTAGTAACATTAGTTGTGTTAATGCCTATAAATATGCGATTAGCAAGAAATATATGGATTAACATGTTTATTTCTTATGATAAGGATTGGAAGGAAAACAAAAAGGCTAAATAATATTCATTTTTTTATAGATTCTTTGAATATTTATTTCGTTTTCTAAAGGAATATTACCCTCAATATTTTTGAATAATTGGGTTGACAAATATGGTGCAAGCATTACTCCTCTTGTGCCTAAGCCATTCAAAACATGAACATTTTTATATTTGTGATGAGAACCTACTAAAGGCCTTCTATCTTTAACGGTTGGCCTAACACCTGCAAAATGTTTAATAATTTCAAAATCACAAGTAATTAAATCTTTTAGATTTTCAACTAATTCTTTTTTTCCTTCTTCAGTTGGATTGTTAGTTTTGTCTTTCCAGTCGTAAGTTGCTCCTACTTTATATAAATCATTTCCGATTGGAAGAATAAAGATATTTGATTTCACCACAAGATCTAACTGTAGATTAAGGGCTTTAATGATAAGTAATTCTCCTTTTGTTCCGTCTAAAGGTAAATTATTAAAAAATGGATTAGAATGCAGTCCAAAGCCTTCTGCAAAGATGATATGTTTTGCTTTACTATTTTTGTATTCAATATAGCCTTCTTCAATCTTGATTTTATCATATTCAAATCTTTCTGAAGAGTATAGATTTAAGCTTAATAAATAGTCAGAATAATTTTTAATTAGAGTAGCAATATCTAGATAACCAGTTTCTAATACTTCTCCAAAACCGAAAGAAGATTCTATATTCGTTAGTTTTTCAGTTATTAAATTAGATGACAAGAAACCAGATAAATTAGGTTTATCTGCAGCTTGAAACCAGTTGTTTTGTTCTTCGACAGATGCTAATCTTCTATAGATTGGAATTTTATAATCAAATGTAAAACTTAGTTTTTCTTCAATAGATTTGTAAAAAGGAAAAGCTATTTCTAATTGTTCCTTAGCTTTCCAGACTTCACTAAATCTTTTTAACACTACAGGATTATATAATCCACCTGCGATTTTTGAAGATGGCTGCGAATTATCATCAAAAACATAAACAGATTTATTATTTTGAATTGCAATTTCTGCAAAACAAATTCCAGCTAAACCATTTCCTACTATTATAAAATCTATCATGGTGTAAAAGTAAAAAACTCTTACCAAATAAATGGTAAGAGTTTTTATATAATTTAAAGTTTAATCGAATTTAGTAACTCCACATATCTTGTTCGAAGTTTCTAATTTTTTCTTTTATTCTTTCTGATTCTAATAATTGCATTTGAGCATTTTCTTTCATGTACTCGCTAATTTTTCTATCTCCTTGTACATTTTCTTCTTGATAAATAGTAGCACTAAATCTACGTGCATTTAACAAATGATCAAATGAGATTGGAGCAGAAGAGTTAACACCATTAAAAGCATAATTTTCGTGTAATACTTCTCTTACTGAAGGGAAAAATACCCAGAATAAATCGATATAATCTTTTTCTTCTTGTCCCATAGTATAAACATCTGGGATAATTGGGCAAATACCTAACATACGGTACTTTAATTCTCCTTGTCTTTTGTCAAAGTACCATCTTCCAACTACTCTGTATCCATCAACATCAATAGCTTTAAGCTCAGTTACATTTATAAATTGTTTATCTATCTCTCTTGATCCAGATTTATACGCTTCATAATCTTCATTCATTTGATCAATACCACCTGGGGTTGTATCAATTTTAACTAATGAAGCCTCAATGTCTTTTAAAGATTTCTTTGTTGTAAAATAACTAGAGTCATAAACTTCAGAAATTTTTCCAGCACGAATTCCGGCAACTAAAACGCTATATAATGATTTTCTGTTATCACCTAAAGATTCGTCAATAGGATAATACATAGGGAAATTTACTCTTTCATCAAGATCAATTATTTCCCATACTGTTTTTCCAAACAATACATCTCTATCATCTACATATCCATAAGGTAAAGGTTTATCATTGTCAGAATTCATTTGTGCCTCTGATTTTTTACCAATCTGGTCTGGAGTTTTAGCATTTAATAGGTTTGACTGAGCCGAAACTGTAATCGTACCAAATGTTATTAATGCTAAAAATAAATTTTTGTAATTCATTATATAAAATATTAGTTTTTAATAAAACTCAAATATTGTAAAATTATTGTATTTCGTAAGTACAAGCAGAAGCAGGTTTAACACCTAAGTTAATTCCAACAAAATTACCTTTAATATTATTGATTACAATAACATCACCACGCTTAGCTTTTTTAATAGCTGATCTTGCTCTACTATCCATTCTGTTTCCACTAACTTTTATAGTCGGTTCACCAGGAACTTTGATTGTAAATTCAGTTACATTAACCGAAACTGGAAAATCAAAATCTTCAAGAACTGCAGTAATTGAAACAGACTCTAAATTTGAAGTAGAACCCATTGCTGCAGTTTCACCTCTAACTTTACCAGTTGGACTAGGTAAATTTTTGATTCTGAAAACTTTCGCATCAGAAACAGGTTTTCCATCAGGTAATTTACCTGTTGCAGTAATTTTTACCTCTGTACCACTACCTGGTCTCATAACATATTTTCCTGCTCCACCTGCTGAAGATAATCCAGAACCAGATGCAGAAACTTTATCAGCTGAAATACCAGCAAAAGTAACAGTAATAGGGTTATCAACTCCTCTATATACAACGTTCATTTTATCAGCAGAAATAGTAGCTGAATTTGGACGTGGCACAACAACATAGTTTCCTTTAATAGGTAAGCTAATAACTTTACCGTTTTCATCAAAATTAAATGAACCTGTCATAGTTTTTTCACCAACATTTCCAGCTCCAAAAGAGAAAGATGCTTGACCAGATTCTGCTTTTAAGTTAGCCCCATTAAGGACAACTGACTTAGCTTTTAAAGATGGATCAAATTTCCCTAATATAACTTTCCCTGTCACAGCTTCACCTTGAAAATAAGCTGTTTTATCTAAAACAACAATTGGTTGATAAGCTGTTAAAGAAGCAGCAGCAATTAAGTCAGATTGAAACATACCTGCCATGATATCATTTTCAGTAGTTTTAATATCAGCTTGTAATTGAGAGAATTTAGTAATACTTGCAATAAGTGGAAATCCTTTATAGTTATAATCTAACCAAGAAAGAGTTGTACCAGCTTTTTCAGATTTAACTGGATTTGTAGCAAATCTTTCTTCAATTTTTTTCATTTCAGCAGCAGCAATAGCACTTCCACCAATTTGTTTTAATTGAGTAACGTAGTTGCTAATTTTATCTAAAAATTCTTGACCTTTAGCTGAAACCTTGTCTCCTTTAAAGAAAAGATCGTTTAAGTCATCACCTTTGTCCATTTCTTCGAAAGGTAAATCACCATTTTCTTTTCTTTCATATTTCTTAGTAAGATCTGTTTTTAATCCTTCTAAATACGAAGAAAAGTCTGCAGATAACTTTCTGATTTTTTCAACTTTTACTTTTTTCTCACCAAACTGCCCTGGTTGGTCAACTGCTTTTTGAGCAAGTTGAGCGAAAGAAGCTGAATTTCTCTGATCAGAAATTGAATTTGATTCTACAATTTTGTTATTTAAAATTCCGAAAGCCGATAATACTTCTTTTGACATATTTAATGCCAACATTGCGATGAAAACCAAGTACATTAGGTTAATCATCTTCTGTCTAGGGGTTAATTTTCCTCCTGCCATTTTGTGTTGTGTTAATTAGTTTTAATTAATAAATTTTTATTTAATAGATAAAACCAATTATCCTCTATTGCTCATTGCTGTTAACATTCCACCATAAACTGAGTTTAAAGATGCGATGTTAGAAGTCATACTTTGCATTTGATCTTTTAATTTAGATGCATTTTCAGCAATCTCTTTATTAGCTTCAGCATTTCTGTTTGCGCTTTCTAGTTGTAATTTATACAAACTATTTAAAGACTCTAACTGAGAAGCTGCCATTGACATTTCTTCGCTATATTTCTTTTGTGATGCAATAGAATCAACCGTTGGTGCTATATTTTTTGCTGCTCCTTCAAAATTTTTGATACTGTTAGATAAACTTGACATTAAATCTCCATCAATTTTAGCTTCTTTTAACATTGTATCTAATTTTTGAGACAATAAACCTTGAGCTTCAGCTGGATTTTCTTGTTTTACTTTTTTACCAGAAGTTTCTCCACCTGCTAATTCAGGATAAACTAGAGACCAATCCAATTCGTTATCTACAGGTTCAAATGCTGATAATGCAAAAATAATAGCTTCAGTTACAAGACCAATAGTTAACATTACGTTTCCTGTTAAAGGTCCTATTTCAAAGTGAATAATTTTGAATAAAGCTCCAACAATTACTACTGCTGCTCCCATACCGTAAGCAAAGTTCATCATTTTTTTACTTAAAATTGCCATAATAAATTTTTTAGTTAGTTAAGTTTTTTTGTTAATTTAGTTTAGTTTAATATATAGTTTGATAATATTCTTATTGACCAGTAGTCTGAGTACCCATGTAATCTTGTACTGTTCTGAAACCTATGTAACTTCTTGCAGAATCTGCATATTCGAAGTCACGAGTTGCATTTTGTAAATTATAAGCAACATCTTTCCAAGAACCACCACGAATAACTTTACGTTGGTTTTTTCTATCTGGAACGTTTGGATTCATAGTTGAAACAAATTCATAAGCACCTGGATCATATGATGTCTCAGTCCATTCAGAAACATTTCCAGCCATGTTATATAGGTTAAAGTTATTAGCCTCCATTGATTTAGCTTCTACAGTGTACAATGCACCATCAGCTGCATAATCACCACGATTTGGTTTAAAGTTAGCCAAAAAACATCCTCTATCACTATGAGCATAAGGTCCTCCCCATGGAAAAGTTGCAGATTCTATACCTCCACGAGCAGCATATTCCCACTCAGCTTCAATTGGCAATCTGAATTGATTTATTAAATCTCTACCTTTCTTTTGTTTGATATAAGAATTCTTTTTTAGAGTTCTCCATGCACAAAATGCTTTTGCTTGTTTCCAAGTAACACCTACTACAGGGTAATCACTGTAAGCTTGGTGCCAAAAATAATCATTATGCATAGGCTCATTGTAAGAATAAGCAAAATCTTTAATCCAAACAGTAGTGTCAGGATAAATTTCAACCGGCTCTGTTTTCTTAACAAATCCTTTTCTTCCTTTTTGTTTTACAGCCTCATTTAAGTCAACTTCTGTATATCTAAATTTTAATTTAGCAACATCAATTGTTCTTAAACCATTATAAGATTCAGCAGCTGGCAAATACATTGAATCCATTACCTCAACATAATACTCATCTGGGTATTTTTGTGGATCTAGAAACAATTTAGCTTTTTTGTTTAACTTTCTACCCGCAAACGGATCATCGTCAGTACCAATACTATAATAATTCTCATACATGTATTTGTCGTATGGCGACATATTTGCCGGATCAGCATCATTAAAAGCGAACTCACCAATACCACCACTACCAGGTGTTTGACCCATCTCGTCTGCTAATATTGCTAATCTTGTTCTAATTGTTGAATCCTTTACCCATTCGATAAATTGACGGTATTCTGAGTTTGTAATCTCAGTTTCATCCATATAAAAAGAACGAACAGTTACAGTTTTAGTAGGTGCGTCTTGCATGTTGGCAGGGTCATCATCGGATTTACCCATGATAAACGCTCCACCAGGAACAAGTGTCATACCATATGGCTTTTCAGGATGCCATTTTTTTCCTTTAACTCCTACAAGTTCTCCTTTGTCACTTCCTCCACAACTTGCAAGGATTGAAACAAACAACGAAAATATTATGAACTTCTTCATATTAAATTTGGGTTAAAATTTTTAATTTTTTCAGGGCGTAAACCTATTTATTTTATTTGACAAAAGCAATACTTTATTAAAAAAATCACAAAATTTCTTTAAACTGTATCATTTTACTGTCATAAAACGCAACTATTATTTATTTATTGTGCTTAAATACTGTTTTTTCTTTGAGCTTTCCACCATCTATTAGGAATCTCTTGTTGTGTTGCTAGAATATAATCCTCATTTGAACACGGCAACAACGTATTTCTCTTTAACTTATTACTCGAATTTGTAAACGGAATCTCTATCCACCACCTTTCAGAATAATTACTTTTATAGAACACTAATTCTTCATCTTCTATAGGAACAATGTATTTAATAAAATTTTCTCTTGTCCCAATTGGATACTCTTTAGACCTATAATGATATCCTTCTATAAAATACCATATTACTTGGGAAATTAAAACAGACTCTTCTTTTGAATTATTATGATTAAATACACCAAAAGACGAAACCTTATCACTAATCCCAGAATATCTGGCTAATATACATATTTCTTTTCCATTAAAACCATTTGGAACAAAAGGTTTTTTATTTCCTGAAGCACTAGATTTAACAGATCTCATATCTATACTAACAATATCGGCATCCCTAAACACTGGCTCTGCGATAGTTGTATTATGTGAAACCTCACCTAACCTGTAGGCGTCAAAATATAATTTTTCGATTAAATCTATCTCTTCTTGCGAATTATAATAGGTTTGATAACCAATATTGCAATAATTAAATAAATTATTAGGCTCATCAACTATCATTTTTGACAAATAAGAATCTGCTAACTCTGAATTTTGACCGTTTTCAAAATCAAATTTACCATCGACAGCAACAAGGTTTACCATTTGATCAAGATTATCGTATGCTCTATACATTGCGTAAGATATATCTTGACTCCCTCCTATTATTATTGGTATGATTCGTTTTTTTATTAATTCAGCACAAACAGTTTTTACAACATAATATGTATCTTCAATTGTACTTCCTGCAATAATATCACCTAAATCATAAATATTGGTATTCCAATTTCCAGGAAATAAATTATAAAACTGTAATCTTATTTCATCTAAGTCTTCTAAAGTGTTTACAGAATTCAAACCTCTATTATCCAAAACACCTATGATAGCAATTGTATCTTCCTCCAAAACAGGAGTTTCTTGATGGTTATGAAGAATAACTTTCTTACCCAATGCCTGATTAGACACTCTATGAATGTCTATAACCAAATCATCTGATAAAGGTTGTAAAAAATCAAACATCATATATTATTTCTTTTTTGCAGTAGTTTTTTTAGCAGGTGCTTTCTTTTTAGCCGGAGCTTTTTTCTTTGCAGGTGCTTTCTTTTCAATAATATCTTTAACTTCTTCCAAAGTCATAGCAGCTGCATCAATATCCTTGCTTAATTCGATTTTGACTTTACCTTTCAAGATAACACTTCTACCCCATCTTGCTTTTTCAACACGAATTCCTTCTTCTTTCCAATCGTGAATTACCTTATCTATTTCTTTTTGAACCTTATCTTTAATCAATTCATTCATGTCTGATTGCGATAAATTATCAAAATTGTATTTCTTATTTACGTTAATAAACAATCCATTCCATTTGATAAAAGGACCAAAACGACCAACACCTTTTTGAATTGGTAAAGAATCATAAGTTCCAACTGGAGCATCAGCTTCTTCTTTTTCAGCAATTAATTCTTTAGCTCTATCAAATGTTACATCTAACGGATCTTCTCCTTTTGGCAAGGATACAAACATTTTACCAAAACGAACATAAGGTCCAAAACGACCGTTATTAACTTCTACTTCTTCATCTTTATAGGTTCCTAAATTTTTAGGCAATAAAAATAATTTTAAAGCATCTTCTAAATTTATAGTTCCGATATTTTGATCTGGACTTAAACTTGCGAATTGCTTTTCTTCATCTTCCGCATCACCAATTTGAGCCATTGGTCCAAATTTTCCTAAACGTACAGAAATTGGTTTTCCTGTTTTCGGATCAGTTCCTAAAATTCTTTCTCCACTTTCTCTATCCGCATTTTCTTCTACATCAACAACATTTGGATGGAATTTTGAATAAAACTCATTCATCATGTTGGTCCAATCGATATTTCCTTCAGCAATTTCATCAAAATCCTGCTCCACTTTTGCTGTAAAATTGTAATCTAATATCGCTGAGAAATTTTTAACCAAAAAATCATTTACAATGGTACCAATATCAGTTGGAACCATTTTCCCTTTGTCTGAACCCGTAGTTTCTGTAAGCACTTTTGATTTAACTTCGTTACTTAACAAAGTAAATTGCGTATATTTTCTTTCTGCTCCTTCTGAACTTCCTTTTTCAACATAGTTTCTATTGATAATAGTTGAAATGGTTGGTGCATATGTAGAAGGACGACCAATTCCTAATTCTTCTAACTTCTTAACCAACGACGCTTCTGTATATCTTGCAGGTGGACGAGAAAAACGTTCTGTAGCTTGAATATAAGAATTTGTAAGTTTTTCATTTACCTTCATTGCAGGAAGTAATCCTTCTTGCTCTTCGTCATCATCGTCATTTCCTTCTAAATAAACTTTTAGAAATCCTTCAAATTTTATAACTTCTCCACTTGCAGTAAATGTTTCATTATGGTTATTAGCTTCAATTTTTACGTTTGTACGTTCTAATTGCGCATCACTCATTTGTGAAGCTAAGGTTCTTTTCCAAATTAAATCGTACAATCTAGCTTGATCTCTTTCTACATTTACAGTATGTTGTGACATATCTGTTGGACGAATGGCCTCGTGAGCTTCTTGTGCTCCTTTACTTTTATTATTAAAACTTCTTGGTTTGCTAAATTCTTTACCGTAAGAACGTGTAATTTCGTCTTCTGCTGCTTTCATAGCATCTTGCGAAAGATTAACACTATCAGTTCTCATATAAGTAATTAAACCGGCTTCATATAAACGTTGAGCAATTTGCATTGTGATTCCAACTGGTAAATATAATTTACGAGCAGCTTCTTGTTGCAAAGTCGAAGTTGTGAAGGGCGCAGCTGGAGTTTTCTTTGTTGGTTTAGTTTCTAAATCAGCAACTTTGAAATTTGTACCAATATTTTTCTTTAAAAAATCTTCCGCTTCTTGTTTTGTATTGAAGTTTTTAGGCAATTTAGCTTTAAAACTTTTTCCTTTTTCAGTATTGAATTCTGCAGTTATACTATAAGTTCCAACTGAATTAAATTCCTGCACTTCTCTTTCACGCTCTACAATTAATCGAACAGAGACAGATTGTACACGACCAGCAGATAAACCTCCTTTTACTTTTTTCCAAAGTACAGGTGAAAGTTCATAACCAACTAATCTATCTAAAACCCTACGTGCTTGTTGTGCGTTTACTAAATTATAATTAATATCTCTTGGATTATCAATTGCTTTTAAAATAGCTGATTTGGTAATTTCGTGAAAAACTATACGTTTTGTTTTGCTTTTATCTAGTTTTAATTCTTCTGACAAATGCCAAGAAATAGCTTCTCCTTCTCGGTCTTCATCGGAAGCCAGCCAAACCATGTCGGCATTTTTAGCAAGTGTTTTTAGTTTACTTACAAGCGCTTTTTTATCAGAAGAAACTTCATACTTTGGTTTAAAACCATTTTCTACATCAACACCTATTTCCTTTGAAGGCAAGTCGGCAATATGGCCATAACTTGATTCGACTTGAAAATCTTTTCCTAGAAATTTCTCGATTGTTTTTGCCTTTGCAGGTGACTCAACGATTACTAAATTCTTTGCCATTCTGATTTTTTTATTTGCGCAAAAGTATGCGTTTTTTTTAAACTTTCAACTTTTAACGTTTTATTCCATTTATATTTCTTCTGATTGCCCTATGGAATTTAACTCATTTTGATCATCAAAACCAATTGCGTGTTTGTATACATAATATAAAGGTATAAGCACTATAGCGAAAGTAGCAAAGATACCTATACCACATAAAAATATCCCCAACATTGACACGAATGAAGTTACTAATCTAAGTAGAAAAGTTTGAGCCCAATTTTTATTACCAATTGCAAAAGCCAATTTAACTATTTCAGTTGCAGACAAATCTTGATTAAAAGCATATATAACAATAATATAACTTATAGGAATTGATGTGTAAATTATTGGGAAAACACACATTAAATATGAAACCAATATCACTAGCAATTGAAGTATACTTACTCTAAATGTTTTAAAAATTCTATTCCCTTTTAACAAAACAAACATATCGCTTGTTGTAAACATTTCATTATGATCAGCTTTTTTATAAACCACATACAACCCTCCTAATAACCCATTAGCTAAAGTAATTATACATGCAATGAAAAAAAAGACGAAAACAATTAAAAGTATTCCCATTAAGGCATAATAGCCATTCATTGAAGGAGTATCTATAAAATTTGAAGAAGTTACCAAAGCAATAATTGGCATTGCTAAAAGAAACTGAACAAAAATAATTGAAGCAAAAAGCAGAACAAACATCATTAAGCCTTGAGTCCAAGTTTTCTTAAACAATTCAATTGACTGATTGAATACTGTTCCAAAATCAGCTGGATAACTGTTTTTAATTTTTTCTTTACTATTTGCAAAAGACATATTTTGATTTTTTTTTCACAATATTACTAATTTATAGTTAAACTAAATCTGCCAACTTGTCATATTTTGTAATTTAGTATTATATTTGCCTTCTGAAATATAGGAATTTTGAATATGGAAAAGGTAATCGACGAAAACAAGCAAGGAGAAAGATTAGTCCTTGAACAAAAAAACACAAATACAAAAAAACTTTTTATTGAAAGTTATGGCTGTGCTATGAATTTTTCAGACAGTGAAATTGTAGCTTCAATTCTTAATGAACAAGGTTACAATACAACTCAAGTTCTTGAAGAAGCAGATTTAGTTTTAGTAAACACTTGTTCAATTAGAGATAAAGCTGAACAAACAATTAGAAAACGTTTAGAAAAATATAATGCTGTAAAACGTGATGTGAATCCAAAAATGAAAGTTGGAGTTCTTGGTTGTATGGCTGAACGATTAAAAGAACAGTTTTTAGAACAAGAAAAAATTGTTGATTTGGTAGTTGGACCAGATGCTTACAAAGACTTACCAAATTTATTAGCTGAAGTTGAAGATGGCCGTGATGCAATAAATGTAATATTATCAAAAGAAGAAACTTACGGAGATATTTCTCCGGTTAGATTAAATAGTAACGGTGTAACGGCATTTGTTTCAATCACTCGTGGTTGTGATAACATGTGCACCTTTTGCGTTGTTCCTTTTACAAGAGGAAGAGAACGTAGTAGAGAACCACAAAGTATTATTCAAGAAATTCAAGATTTATGGGACAAAGGCTTTAAAGAAGTTTGTCTTTTAGGGCAAAATGTGGATAGTTATTTATGGTATGGTGGCGGACTGAAGAAAGATTTTGTAAAAGCATCTGAAATGGAAAAAGCAACTTCGGTTGACTTTGCTCAATTACTTGAAATGTGTGCAATTGCGTTTCCTAAAATGCGTTTTAGATTTTCTACATCAAACCCACAAGATATGCATGAAGAAGTTTTGCACGTAATTGCAAATCACCATAATGTTTGTAATTATGTTCATTTACCAGTTCAAAGTGGAAGCACTCGAATATTAAAAGAAATGAATCGTCAACATACTCGTGAAGAATATATGACACTTGTTGATAAAATTAAAGCTATCATTCCAAACGTAACAATTTCTCAAGATTTAATAGCTGGTTTCCCAACAGAAACCGAAGAAGACCATAAAGACACTTTAAGTTTAATGGAATATGTTCAATATGATTTTGGCTATATGTTCTCTTATTCTGAAAGACCAGGAACACTTGCCGCAAGAAAATTAGAAGATGATGTTCCTGAAGTAGTTAAGAAAAGACGTTTGCAAGAAATAGTTGATTTACAACAAAAAATTAGTGAAACAAGAACAAAACGATTCGTAGGTGAAGTTGTTGAAGTTCTAATTGAAAAAGCATCAAAAAAATCAGACCAAGAATGGAGTGGAAAAAACTCTGAAAATATGGTTACTGTTTTTCCAAAAGAAAACTATAAAGTTGGAGAATTTGTTCTAGTAAAAATAAAAGACTGTACAGGTGCAACTCTAAAAGGAGAAGCAGTTGGTTATAGTGAAGTTATGAATTAGTTTAAAAGGTTAATGGGTTAAGAGTTTAAAAGGTATTGCGTGTAAAAAATTATTATAATTGGAAACAAATATTTAATTACGAAAGCCTCATAAACTTTTAAACCTATAAACTTTTAACCCTTTTTAAATAAATATGGAAAGCATACAAAACATAAAACAACGATTTGAAATTATTGGAAATGATCCAAAACTAAATCGTGCTATTGAAAAAGCTATCCAAGTAGCGCCAACAGACATTTCCGTATTAATTACTGGAGAAAGTGGTGTTGGAAAGGAAAGTATGCCTAAAATAATCCATTCCCTTTCGCATAGAAAACATGGAAAATATATTGCCGTAAACTGTGGAGCAATTCCAGAAGGAACAATTGACAGTGAACTATTTGGACATGAAAAAGGTTCATTTACCGGTGCTACTGGAGCTCGCGATGGTTATTTTGAAGTTGCAGATGGTGGAACAATTTTTTTAGATGAAGTTGGAGAATTACCTTTAACAACTCAAGTTCGTTTACTTCGTGTTTTAGAGAATGGTGAATTTATTAAAGTAGGTTCTTCAAAAGTTCAAAAAACTAATGTTAGAATTGTTGCAGCAACAAACGTCAACATGTTTGAAGCTATTGAAAAAGGAAAGTTTAGAGAAGACTTATATTATAGATTAAGTACAGTTGAAATACTATTACCTCCTTTAAGGGAAAGAAAAGACGACATTCATTTATTGTTTCGCAAATTTGCTTCAGATTTTGCCCATAAATATAATATGCCTCCAATAAAATTGGACGAAAATGCTGCTCAATATTTAATAAAATATAGATGGAATGGAAACATTCGACAATTGCGAAATATTGCTGAACAAGTTTCAGTTTTAGAAACTAATCGAGAAATTTCATTACAAACCCTTCACTCCTATTTACCCCAAGAAGGTTCAAATTTACCCGCTTTAATAAAGGATAAAAAAGCAGAAAACGACTTCAGTAACGAAAGAGAGATTCTGTACAAAGTACTTTTTGACATGAAAAGTGACTTGTCTGATTTAAAAAAACTAACTCTTGACTTAATCAAAAATGGAAATTCTAACGTACAAGAAGCCAACAAAGGTTTGATTCAGAAAATTTATGGTAAATCCGAAGAAAATAAAACTACTTTTGACGAGGAACCAAGACTAGAAATGATTCCATCTAAAACGCATCAAAATCAAGAACAATATGAAGACATTGAAGATGAAGATGAAGATGATGGTAATTACCTTTTTGCAGAAGCAATAGAAGAGGAAGAAACATTAAGTCTAGAAGCAAAAGAAATAGAATTAATTAAAAAATCTTTAGAAAGAAACAAAGGAAAAAGAAAAGCAGCAGCTGATGAGTTAGGAATTTCTGAAAGGACTTTATATAGAAAAATCAAGCAATATGACCTTTAAAAATCAGATTTAAAAATGAAAAAAACACAATATATAGTATTAATTCTTGTTTCGATTCTATTGAATGGTTGTGGTGCATATAACTTTACTGGAGCAAAACCAATTGAAGCTAAAACATTTCAGGTAAACTATTTTGCAAATAATGCAGACCTAATTGAACCTGGAATCGAAAGAACCTTTACTTTAAAATTACAAGATTTAATACAAGATCAGACTAATTTAAACCTAACAAATGCTGGTGGAGAATTATTATTTGAAGGTGAAATAACAGAGTACAGAATCACTCCAATGACTGCAACGGCTGACCAAACAGCAGCACAAAACAGATTAACAATTTCTATAAATGTTAGATATACCAATAGAAACAAAGAAGAAGACGATTTTGAAAAACGATTTTCTTTTTACAACGATTTTGACGGTAACACTCAATTAACAGGATCGCAATTAACAAAATCATTAGACGTAATTTTTGATAGAATTACACAAGACATTTTTAATGAAGCTTTGGCTAAATGGTAAAAAATAATTCAAATTGAACATAAGTAAAATAACATATTTATTAAACAATCCTGATGCTGTAGATGAAAATCAAACTATGGCATTGGAAACTATTTTAAATCAATACCCTTATTTTCAAGGCATGCGTGCTTTATATCTAAAAGGCTTATATAATTTAAATAGTTACAGATATAATTTTGAATTAAAAAAAACCGCAGCACATACAACGGATAGAACTATTTTATTTGATTTCGTAACTTCAGATAATTTCAAAACAGTAAACACAGAATTAATTGAAAAACAACAAAAAGAAATAAATGAAATTTTTGTAGGAAGTTTTGAAATCTTAAACCCTAATGCATTACAAAATAATATTGAAGTAGAAGAGTTTAAAGCTTCTAATGAAAAAAGTGTAGAGCCATTATCAGAAATTGAAGAAAAACTAGACATAAATAAGCCTTTACATTTTGAATCTCAAGAAAAACATTCTTTCTCAGAATGGCTACAATTAACAAAATTTGCACCAATTGAAAGAGAAATTGAAGAAACTGAAGAAAATTTTCCAGAAGAAAAAAAGAAAAAATTAGATATTATAGACAGGTTTATTGAGACCAATCCAAAAATTGGCCCTCTTAAAGAAACTGCTATAAACACTGCTATTATTGAAAAAGTTTCGCAAGAACCAACTCATTTAATGACAGAAACATTAGCCAGAATTTACTTGGAACAAAAAAAATATAAGAAAGCAATTCAAGCTTATGAAATATTAATTTTGAAATATCCAGAAAAAAGTATTTTCTTTGCAACCCGAATAAAAGATATAAAGGATTTACAACAAAATAATTAATTATGGGATTTACAGGTTTTTTAATAGCAATTACAATAGTATGTTTTCTATTAATATTAGCAATTATGGTACAAAACCCTAAAGGTGGAGGATTATCTTCTTCTTTTGGAGGTACACAACAAATAGGTGGTGTTCAAAAAACTACAGACTTTTTAGATAAAAGTACTTGGTATTTAGGAATAGCGTTAATCGTTTTAATTTTCTTATCTACTTTAAGTTTTGAAAATGGTGGTGTTAACGGTTCAAAGATCGTAAACGAAAGCGAAATTACTGCTCCAGTAGTTCCTACAACTCCAGCAGCAACAGCAACTCAACCAAACGACACTATTGCTAAATAATTCTTTAGTAACTATATAAATAAATGCCAGCCTGTCAGTGCTGGCTTTTTTTATTGGAAAAAATGGCATAAATATAGCATTGGCATAATTTCTGAATTTAAACAAATAGAACATTTAATAAATTAAAACACATAAAACTATGTCATTAAACATAAAACCACTTTCAGATAGAGTAGTAATTGAGGCAATGGCTGCAGAAACTACAACAGCTTCAGGATTAATTATTCCTGATACGGCTAAAGAAAAACCACAAAAAGGAACAGTTGTAGCAGTTGGGAACGGTAAAAAAGATTACACAATGACTGTTAAAGTTGGAGATACAGTATTGTACGGCAAATATGCTGGTACAGAATTAAAATATGAAGGTAATGATTACCTAATTATGAAAGAAGAAGAAATTTACGCAATTATTTAATTAGAGTATTAAGACATAAGTATTAAGAATTAAGATTAATAAATTGCCGTTCGGCTATAGCCAACGGATAAAAAAATAAAAATAAAATGGCAAAAGATATTAAATTCGACATTGATGCACGTGATGGATTAAAAAGAGGTGTTGACGCATTAGCAAATGCAGTTAAAGTTACATTAGGACCAAAAGGAAGAAATGTAATTATTAGCAAATCATTTGGTGGACCAACAATTACAAAAGATGGTGTAACCGTTGCAAAAGAAATAGAATTAGTGGATCCATTAGAAAATATGGGAGCACAAATGGTTAAAGAAGTAGCTTCAAAAACTAATGATTTAGCTGGTGATGGAACAACAACTGCAACAGTTTTAGCACAAGCTATCGTAAAAGAAGGTTTAAAAAATGTTGCTGCTGGAGCAAATCCAATGGATCTAAAAAGAGGAATTGACAAAGCCGTTGAAGCAATCGTTGAAGATTTAGCTAAACAATCTCAAACTGTCGGAAATTCTTCAGAAAAAATAAAACAAATTGCCTCTATTTCAGCGAATAATGATGAAACAATTGGTGAATTAATCGCTACTGCTTTCAACAAAGTTGGAAAAGAGGGTGTAATCACTGTTGAAGAAGCAAAAGGAACAGATACTTACGTAGATATTGTTGAAGGAATGCAGTTCGACAGAGGTTATTTATCACCTTACTTCGTAACAGATGCAGATAAGATGATTGCTGAATTAAATAATCCTTACATATTATTATTCGACAAAAAAATATCAAACTTACAAGAGTTATTACCTATTCTTGAACCAGTTGCTCAATCAGGTAAACCTTTATTAATTATTGCTGAAGATGTTGATGGCCAAGCCTTAGCAACTTTAGTAGTAAACAAATTAAGAGGTGGATTAAAAATTGCTGCTGTAAAAGCTCCAGGTTTTGGAGACAGAAGAAAAGCCATGCTAGAAGACATCGCTATCTTAACTGGTGGAACTGTAATTGCAGAAGAAAGTGGTTATTCACTAGAAAATGCTACTTTAGAAATGCTTGGAACAGCTGAAAACGTTACTATAGATAAAGACAACACTACTATTGTAAATGGTGCGGGTTCTAAAGAAAACATTAAAGCTAGAGTAAATCAAATTAAAGCGCAAGTTGAAACTACAACTTCAGATTACGATAAAGAAAAACTACAAGAACGTTTAGCTAAATTAGCTGGTGGAGTTGCTGTTTTATATGTTGGTGCTGCTTCTGAAGTAGAAATGAAAGAGAAAAAAGACAGAGTTGATGATGCATTACATGCAACAAGAGCTGCTGTAGAAGAAGGAATTGTTGCTGGTGGTGGAGTTGCTTTAGTTAGAGCAAAAGCTGCTTTAGCAAAAATAAAACCAGAAAATGCAGATGAAGCAACCGGAATTCAAATTGTAAATAGAGCAATCGAATCTCCTTTAAGAACTATTGTTGAAAATGCAGGTGGAGAAGGTTCTGTTGTAATTGCAAAAGTATTAGACGGAAAAGCTGATTTTGGTTTCAATGCTAAAACTGGTGAATACGTACAAATGCTTAAAGCAGGAATTATTGACCCTAAAAAAGTAACACGTGTAGCTTTAGAAAATGCAGCTTCGGTTTCTGGAATGATATTAACTACAGAATGTGCTTTAATTGACATTAAAGAAGACTCTCCAGCGATGCCAATGGGCGGTGGAATGCCTGGTATGATGTAATATTTTACATAAAATAAAAAAAAATAATCCGACAAGTAATACTTGTCGGATTTTTTTTATATTTATAAAAAATACCGTCATGTATAAAACCTATTTACTACTGGCTTTTTCATTTCTTTTTTTGACTACAAATGCTCAAGAAAAAGACAATCACCAACTAATTATTAAATCTGTAAATGATTATTACAGCTTAGTTAGTGAGAACATTCACTTGCATTTTAACAAAAGTAGTTACTTGACCAATGAAACTATTTGGTTTAAAGGTTATGTAGTTGATAAAAAATCAAATGGTTTAAATTATGAAACCACTAATGTTTATGTAAGAATTTTAGATAAAAACAAAAATGAAATAACAAATAAACTATTTTTAGCTAATAGCGGAATTATCATTGGTCATTTAAAACTTGATAGTAAATTCACTTCTGGAACATACTATATTCATACCTATACTAATTTTATGAATAATTTTGAAGAAGACGAATCTTCAATTTTCCCTATAGAAATAATTAATACTAAAGACAAGTCAACAATTAGCAGTAACAATACAATTGACAAAGAATCAATTACTATTTCTGTTGAAGGAGGCAAATTATTATTTCAATGTGATAATACAGTTGGTGTACAAATTAAAAACTGTTCTGGAGAAGGAATAAAATTGAATAACATCAAAGTATATGATGCTAAAAACAATATGATTAATCAATTTTCAACCAATAGTCAAGGTTATGGGAAATTTGATCTTTTAAAAACCAAAAATGAACAATACAAAATAGTAGCAGAGCAAAACGAAGTAAAAATTGAAAAAAATCTTCCTCAAGTGGTTTCAGAAGGAATAACTATGAGTATTAACAACTATTCTGATGACAATAATTTCTCAATAAATGTTAAAACAAATCCATTTACTTTTGAGAAAATTAAAGACGAAAACTTTACTTTGGTTATCCAAAAAAACAATCAAGTTGCTTTAGCTGATTTTTATTTAGAAAATACTACTAAAGACATCATTTTAGAAAAAAACAACTTATTTAAAGGCTTAAATTTCATACGAATTGTAGATCAAAACAATAATTTATATTGTGAAAGAATAATTTACAATCATGTAGAAAATAATTCAAAACTTGTTTTAGAAAAAAGCAAAATAAACAATGATTCTTTACTTATAAAAGGTCATTTAAAAAACAAAATAGCTAATTTTAGTATTAGTATTCTTCCAAAAGAAACCACTTCAGTTTTTGAGAATGATGCTATCGCATCTCAACTTAATTTCGACAACTACTTAGCAACTAAATTAGAAAATTACTCTTATTATTTCAAAGATTTTAATCGAAATAAACAGTATGAATTAGATTTAGCCTTATTAAATCAAAATAATATTAAATATAACTGGAAAGATATTACAACTAAAAAACCTATTATTAAATACCCTTTTGATGTTGGCTTAACAATTGAAGGCTCAACAATTACAGAAATCAAAAACAAAGAAAATTATACCGTTTTTTTATCATCAAACGCAAACAGAATAAATCTACAAACAAATCTTGATAATGAAAATAATTTCAAATTTGATAATATAGTAGCTATTGATTCAACTAATTTCTTTATTTCATTATTAAAAAATAATTCAAAATATGAAAATGTTAATTTGAACACTAAAATATCAAATAATGAAAATAAATTTTTAAAATCTATATCAAGCAATTTTTTTAAATGCAGTACTAATAAATATATTCCTTTAGCAGAATACAATTCAGATTATCCTTATATCGAAACTGTCAACCAACTTAACGAAGTTGTTCTAACCGAAACTGTTGAAGAAAAATTTTTATACACAGAAAATTATGAAAATCGAACAGGAACAACTGGAGTGAAAATCGACGATTCAATAGCACAACAATACCAAGACGTTTTAAGTTATATTAGCACACATGGGTTTGATGTAAAGGTTGACATAAACAAAGTAGTCATTGCAACTAAAACAGCAAATTCATTTCTTGGTTCATTAGTCCCAAGCGTATATTTAGATGATGCACCATTAAGAAGTTTTGAAATACTATTAAACTTATCGCTTAAAGATGTAGAAGAAATATATCTAAACAAAAGAGGTTATGGTCAAGGAATGATTTCTCCAAGTGGTGTCATAAGAATTTACACAAAAAAACGATTTGGCACTACAAAAGAAGCTAGTAAAAATTCAAAAACATTTCAAATTAAAAGTGGTTTCCAAAAAGAAATTTCTTTTAAAAATCCGCAATATATGAATTACACAAATCTATCCTTTAGAAAATATGGAACTATAAATTGGATTCCTTCTATTTACACAGATGATAAAGGTGATTTTGAATTTAAAATCCCAACATTAGGACAAAAATCTATACTGCTTAATATTCAAGGTATAGACAATGAAGGCAATTTTTATTATGAAAATATTGAAATCGAAGTAAACTAAAAACAATTATTTATAAATTTATGTACAAAAACTATTACCTACTGGCTTTTACATTTCTTTTTTTGACCTCAAATGCTCAAGAACAAGATAACCATAAAACAATCACTAAATCAATTAATGATTATTACAGTTTGGCAAGTGAAAACATTCACTTGCATTTTAACAAAAGTGTTTACTTAACCAATGAAACTATTTGGTTTAAGGGATATATAATAGATAAGAAATCAAATGGATTAAATTATTCAACAACTAACGTCTATGTTAGAATTTTAGACGAAGACAAAAACGAAATTGTTTCAAAACTATTTTTAGCCAGTAATGGAATTATAATTGGCCATTTAAAACTTGATGAAAATTATTCTTCTGGAAATTACTATATCCATACTTACACTAATTTTATGAATAATTTTGAAGAAGATGAGTCTTCAATTATTCCAATTGAGATAATTAATACTAAAGACAGTCCTAAAACAAACAACAACAATTCTTTAGACAATGAATCAATTAGTATTGGCATTGAAGGTGGGAAATTACTATTTGATTGTGATAACACTGTAGGCGTTCAAATTAAAAATTGTAGTGGAGAAGGAGTAAAATTAAGCAACATTAAAGTATATGATTCAAAAAATAGTTTAATAAATCAATTTGCAACAAATGATCAAGGTTATGGGAAATTTGACATTTTAAAAACAAAAAGCGAACAATATAAAATTGTAGTAGAACAAAGCGGTGGCAATATTGAAAAAAACCTTCCTTTAGTCACAACAGAAGGCATTTCAATGAATGTAAATAACTATTCTGATGAAAACAAGGTATTCTTAAAAATCAAAACCAACAATTATACTTTTAACAAGAACAAAGACAAAAATTACACATTAGTAATTCAAAAAAACGATAAAGTAAATTTAATAGATTTCTATTTTAAAAGTTTGTCAAATGATATCATTATTGATAAAGCTGCTTTGTTTAAAGGAGTTAATATCTTAAGAGTTTTAGATGAAAACAATAATGCAATAGCCGAAAGAATGATTTATAATCATATCAAAAACACATCAACTATTGTTTTGGAAAAGAGCAGCATTTCTAAAGACACACTACTGATAAAAGGTCACCTAAAAGACAAAATTGCCAACTTTAGTATTAGTGTACTTCCAACAGAAACTATTTCTTCTTTTGAAGAAAATTCCATTACATCTCAATTAAATTTTAATGCTTATTTGATAAATAAATTAGAAAACAATTCTTATTATTTTAAAGATTTTAACCGCAAAAAACAATTTGAATTAGACTTGGTTTTATTAAATCAAAACGCTTCAAAATACGACTGGAATAACATCGTAACAAAAACACCAACAATAAAATATCCTTTCGATGTTGGTTTAACAGTTGAAGGTACTTTAAACCAAACCATTTCAAACAAGGACAAATACAGCGTGGTTTTGTCGTCTATAGCAAACGGAATCAATCTTACTGGAAAAATAGATGATAAAAATAGTTTCTTGTTTGAAAACATAGTAGCTACAGATTCAACAGCCTTTTTCATTTCCTTATTGGATAATAAATCTAAATACGAAGCTATTAAATTATATTCTAAAGTTTCTAATAACAAAAACAGGTTTTTAAAGATGCTACCTGAAATAAAAACAAAATGTAAAAACACAACTTTTACTCCTTTAACAGAGTTCAATTCTGATTTTCCTTACATGGCAAATACTACAGTTTTAAGAGATGTTGTTGTTGTTGACAAAGTTGAATTAAAATTAGAAAACACTACAAATTATTTAAACCGAGGTGGTTCACAAGGCTATAAAATCGATCAGGATAAAGCTGATTTATATTATGATGTAATTGGATTTATTCAATCCCATGGTTATGATGTAAGAACGGTTGGTGGGTCAGTTTCCATTACGAGCAGAACAGCCAATTCGTTTAGCGGTTCGCTAACTCCTTCAATATTTTTAGACGATGCTCCATTGGGAAGTCTAGATTTAATATTAAACATGAATTTAAGTACAGTTGATGAAATTTATATAAATAAAAGAGGTTTTGGAACAGGAATGACTTCTCCTAGTGGAACTATTAGAATATATACAAAAAAGCAATTTGGTGGTATTGGTAATGAAAAAATAAATTCAAAATCGCTGATTATAAAAGACGGTTTTCAAAAAGAGATTCCATTTAAAAACCCAATATATTCTTATTATGAAAACCAAGCCTTTAAAAAATATGGCACCATAAATTGGATTCCAAATCTATATACAACTACCAATGGCAATTTTGAGTTTACTATTCCAGTTTTAAATCAAAAAAGCGTCTTGGTTAACATTCAAGGTATAGACAATGAAGGTAATTTTTATTATGAGAATATTGTAATTGATGTAAATTAAAAAAATCCCGATAAGCATTAACTTATCGGGATCTTTTTTTAATCATCATTTCTATTATAAATCAAAATTTCTAACAAAAGTTGTTTGTAAAATTGGTGTTGAAATATAGGTATTGTTTCCAATAGGATCAAACTGACTCATATAACCGATTTGTAAATTTGTTTTAGGATTAAATTTATATCCTAAACCAGCGTAAAACCAGTTTCTTGACAATGATTTTGGTGCTAACTTATCTGTTTGAGGAATCCATACCTCATCAAAAGCCTGAAAAAACAAAGATTGATTGTTTTTAAATATTTTAATATCCGTGTTAACCGTTAAACGATATCTAAAACGATTTGCGTAATCTTTCCCTGTTTTAGAATACGTTCCGTCTACATTTTGACCAACAGTATCAAACCATCTATTTTCTTGACGCAAACGGTGTTGAAAATTAACTTTTCCAATTTTATTTTTTAACAGAACTTGTTCCCAAATGTTGTTTTCAACTACACCAATTTTTGGGTTTGGATTTGGATCATTTGGCTTGTTACTAAGATAAGAATATCCTACGCTAAACTCTACATTTTCATTTAAGTGATAATCTACAGAAGGTCTCCATAAAAAAGTACCTTGATCAGTTAAAAAAGCACCTGTTCTTTCGTGAATTTCATTTGAAACGCTCCAATCTTTATTAATATTTAAACGGTTTAATAAAGTAAACCAAGTATTTGTTTTGTCGTGATGAATTGTTTCTTGTGCAAAACTATTTATAGACAAAAAAACTAATGCCGTTAATGCAATTATATTTATTTTTTTCATTTTATATTTAATATTTTCAAACATCAAAGGCAAGAAGCATTTAAAAAAAAATTAAATACTTCTTCCTTTAACTAACTAAACAAATTGTTATTATTTATTTTTTCTACCAGATAATGGATGTTCTGAAAGGGGTTGATGATTATCTAAACCGATAATTGAAACAGTGCTATTATCATTAGATTCATAGTCATTTTTAAAATGTTCTAGGTTTTCCATAACAGAGTGATCAACTAATTTTGTTTTCTTTAAATCGATAGTTACATTAAATCCAGGAGGAATAGCTTCTAGTTTACGTTTTACTCCCAAATAATTTGTAAAAATGGCTGCTTTATCAATTTCAACTAAATAATTATTTCCTTCAAATGACACTAATGTTGGTGCTTTAAAGAACGATGAAATTGGTGTTCCGTTAAATAAATGAATTATCATTTTAAGTATAATTCCGGCAGCAATTCCTACTAATAAATCTTCAAACAATGTAAAGAAAATTGTTACCAAGAAAATAGCCAATTGTTCTTTTCCAATTTTAAATGTGTGAACAAATTCTTTTGGATGAGCTAATTTAATTCCTACAGTAATTAACATGGCAGCTAAAGCAGCATTAGGAATCATTTCTAAAATAGGTGCTGCTAATAATACAAAAGCTAGTATAAAAACTCCATGAAAAAAATTTGCCCAACGAGTATGTGCTCCGTTATTTACATTTGAAGAAGAACGAGCGACTTCAGAAATCATTGGTAAACCACCTAAAAATGCTGCAATTGTATTTCCTATTCCAACAGCTATTAAATCTTTATTCATATCTGACTTACGTTTAAAAGGATCCATTAAATCAATCGCTTTAACCGTTAAAAGTGACTCTAATGAACCCACTAAAGCAAACATAATTACGTATTTAATAAAAACACCCGTTTGAGAAAACCCATCAAAACTTGCATTAAATCCTAATGCATCTACAAAATTTCCAATTTTCACTAATGCATATGCTGGTTCAGTTTCTTTAAAATGCATAAATAATTCACATGGAATTGCAAACAGCAATACTACTAAAGGTGCTGGAATTATTTTAATACTTTTATTTTTGATATAAGGCCAGCCCATCATAATTGCTAAACTCACAACACCAATTAAAGTTGCTTTTGGATCTAAATTCATTATGAAATTTGGAATATTAGCCAACAATTCTAAAGGCCCTTTTCCTTTCCCTAAAGCTGGATCATCATTTAATAAAACCGGAATTTGTTTTGCAATAATTATAATTCCAATAGCAGCCAACATTCCATGAATAGCAGAAAGCGGAAAGAAATCGGCTAATTTTCCTAATTTAAAAACTCCAAATAAAATTTGAACTACTCCAGCAACAACCATTGCACCAAGAGCTAATTTCCAACCTAAAATTGGATCACCTTGTCCAAATTCGGCAACAGAACCTGCGACTATTACAATTAAACCTGCAGCTGGTCCTTTAATTGTTAATCGAGAACCCATCATAAAACTTACTACAATACCACCAATGATAGCGGTTAACAAACCCATTACTGGGGGGAATTCTGAAGCTTTTGCAATTCCTAAACTTAAAGGCAATGCTAATAAGAAAACTATAAATCCTGATATTGCGTCTGTTTTAAAATTCTCTCTCAATCCTGCTAATCCGTCAGCAGGAATATATTTTTTTATGTTTGAACTCATTTTTTCGAATATTTTTTCATTCTGAACTCGTTTCAGAATCTTTTTGATTATTTATTTTAATTGATTTTTGATATTGTAATTGCCATTGGTTAAGAAGAACGATATGGCAATTCGTGATAAGTTTTAATATGTGGCCCAAGGAATAATCTTGTATAAATACGAATTCCAGCAATTCCGGAAACGATAAAACTCGAAGCAATAAAGAATGCCAACAACACTTGATGACTTTCAATATGACTAAAAATCAAATCTTCACCAATAAAAGTTGTTGTTATTGGAAAGCCCGTTACTCCTAAAGCAGCTAATAAAAAGAAAAAAGCAAATTTTGGATGTTCATATACATGTCCTAGATATTGGTTTAAGCCAACTTTAGTTTCCATTTTACTTAATTTTATTAAAGCTAAATAACCAACAATTCCTGCAACAACAATTCCAGATAAATAGACTACTAATTCTGAGTATTCTACTTTTTCATTAAAAACAATTGCAAGTGAAATCCAGAAATGATTCAAGACAATTAACATCCATGCTATAAAAGGGCTTTTTCGCTCAGAAAAAGATTTAAAGACAAACAACAAGCCAATAAAAGCAAATACCTCAGGTAAAACACTTATTACTCTTATTGGAACTGATTCTTTAAATTCAAACAACAAAATTCCTAAGATAAAAGTTGGAATAAATATAAGAATCAGTCGCTTTAAGTTTAAAAAATCTAGTGATTTACCTAATGTTTTTAAAGGTCTCCATAGAATTAAGTTTACAAATTTTTCTAAATTAAATTCATTTAAACTCCAAATGTATAAAGCATATTCCAGTCGTTTTGGCAACGTGTTTTTAATACCTCTTTCTTTAGCCTCAAAATTGTAAAATTGCTCACGAATCATGTAACTCACAACTGATGGCGAAACCAATAATTGATAAGTTCTTAAAAAGGCATTTCCTGCAAAGTGAAATAAAGCTAAAGTCTCTAAACCAAGTGCGACTTCTATAAAAATCAATCCAATTTGCGATATAGAACTATAAGCAATTTGACTTTTAACAGACGATTGAACTTTTGCCATATAAGCTGCCATGATGCTTGTTGTTAAACCCATTAAACCAATAGCAATACGCATAAAAGTTTGATGTTCCCAAAAAGGAAATGTTCTTAACATTAAGAAAACTCCTAAGTGTACAGAAAGCGAACCATAGAAAATAGCACTTGATGGCGTTGGTCCTTCCATTGCTCTTGGCAACCAAGACGAAAATGGAATTTGTGCTGATTTTGCAGCAGCAGCTAAAGCCAATGAAAGTGCAATAAATGTCCCAATTAAAGTATGGTTTTGCAAATGCTCATTTACTAATTCAAAGTTATTCATCTTCATGAAAGTAATATTTTCATGAAATAAATGATGACTTGCCCACATGGCTAATATCATTCCAATATCTCCAATTCTGTAAATTGAAAATACTTTAAAAGCGTTTTTTACAGGTAAATAACGTTCTCTATAAAAAGCAATTAATAAGAAAGATGAAATTCCGATGATTTCCCAACCAATGAAAAGGGTTTCAAAATTTCCTGCTAAAATGGCTAAATTATACCCAAAAAAGAAAAACAAAACAGTATTAAAAAAACGCTTGTATCCTTTTTCTCTATGTAAATAATAACGACTATATGTTGTAATCATTGAAGTTAAAAGTGCTCCAATAAATAAATACACTGCCGAAATCTTATCGAAATAAAAATCAATAAAAAATTCGTAATTAGCCGTTTTTAGAAGTGTAGCTTCGTTCAAATTTAAATGATTTGCACCATTAATTATCCAAAAAATAATAAAAATAATTAAGGCTACTAATTGTGTAAAAACAGTTCCAAATGCTAGCCAAGAAATTAAAGCTTCTTTTTTTTCTGGCAACATTAAACTTATGATAAAACCTACAAAAGGTAATGCTATAAAAAATAGTAATAACTCGTTCATCTTACCTTAATTTAATATTCCAATTGGAAGGTTATCAATAGTTTCTTCAGCTAGTTTTAATTCATCAGAAATTGTAATAATTTCTTTTTGAATTGGTGTATAAATTTCAAATTCGCCATTTTTAAAATGATGTAAATCTAAAGTATCAGGATGTACAACAACTAATTTCACCCATTCATTTATGAACCATTCATAAGTTGCAGGATTTTTTGTTATTGCATACTTTACTTTTTCTGGAAAATGCTCTACGATGACTAATAGGCGAATTGGATCATGAACTTCAATCATTTGACTTGGTAAGCCAGGTCTTAAATCGCCATCAATTCCATTAGCAACACCAATTAGTCCCATGACATTATGAGGTAATTTACTTCCTGCACCTAATTTTTGATTATCAACTCTTGAGAAGTAATATTCTAAATTAATTCCACCACCAACTGGAGCTACTGCATTTAAAATTCCAGACAAATAATCTCCTGATGGATCAACTGTATAATCATAGGAATTCATAAAAGAACGTCTGTCTAAAAACATGTGTTTAGACAAACTTCTTCTTCCTACAATACACATTGCATTTGTAGCATGATTTAGTTCTGGACGTGGTTCAAACAATGAAACCGAACGTCTTTTAATACTTTCATGAATTTTTTTAAGTGATTGGGTAGAATCAATTGTATCAAATCTACGAGAGCGTTCTTTAGCATTATTTAACAATGCTTCTTCAAAAATGATTACATTTTGTTGGTGCAAACTTTTATTCTCATCTGATAAAGTTTCTTCTTGATAAAAAGTAATTTCATCACGAGTTGTATCGTGTAAACCAGGCAAAAACTGTGTCTCATTTGGAATTTCAATTCCTCTTTGAACTAAAATTTCTCTAACTTCAGGATGATTTATGGCAAAACAAGCAACGGTTGCATTAACCGAACTTGGTCTACCACAACAAGCACCGCAATCATAACCTGCATAATGTGTGTTATTAACGCTTGTTGCACCATGACCAACTAAATAAACAATTGGAGCAAAATTTTTGATTAAACCATTACTTTTTAGTAAGCCTTCTACTCTATTTGCCATTTCTTCAACAGTGAAACCTACTTGCAGATTATCTACTCTATCAGTAACATCTTTGTTTTCGATATGTAATTTTGCTTTTTTATTTAAATGCTTAAAAGATGCACTTGTTGCAGGAGTCATTCTTGGTTGAAATATATTAACAAACAACTTTATAGCTGCTGAAAAACCAAGAGTTTGTGAAATTATCCATCCAAAAAACAAAGAATGTGAACGCTTGTGATAATGAAAATCTTTGGCATGTTTTTTCTTTCTATGTTCTTCTTTTACTAAAAAAGTTGGTGTCATTGGAGCAGGACAAAGCTTAGTGAAAAACTTGCCATTAACTGGTTGATAGAAAAATTCGAAATTAAAAAAAGCAGCAGTTCCAAAAGTAATAGCTTTTTTATCTAGGTGTTCGATGTGTCTTCTAAAAGAACATTCTCTATCATCCATACAAAAGAAAGCCTGAAAACTTGGTTCGTCTTTTTCTTCTAATGGTTTATATTGCTTAACAGTTGCTAATACTTGATCGTATAATGACCATTCAAAAGCTTGTTGCCATAAGGATAAAACTTCAAAATGCTCATCTGAATCAACTGGACTAAATAAATTTTGAGGATTTTGTTCAATTCTGCTAGCTAAAGGTGCCCAATTTTCTCCAAATTTCTTATCTAATGTATCAATTTCAAGAAGTAATTCGAAAATTATAAGTTCTTCTAAAGTGATTGATTTTTTATCTAATAATGATGTTGGATTACTTTCTAAAGTTGCTACCATTCCACTCCAACCAGGATGCGAAAACTGTTGATCAAAAATATAGGTTTCATAAAAACGTTCATCACCAACTACAATTTTTAATAAATCTGTAATTGTAGCTTTCTCTTCTAGTAATCTCTTAGCACGCTTTGTGCTGAAAAATCCCGAAAAACTAGTAAGTTCTAATTCACGAATTGAGGATAAAAAACCTTTATCATGAATTGGAAAAGACCACATAGCAATTCCTTGATCTAAATAACTACAAAGAACTCTAAATAAGGTACTATGCGTAGATTTATCAAGATTCATTGAATATTGTGATTTCCAATGAGAGCGTAAACTCCCAATTCTTGGGTTTAAAGATTCATCGTACTGTTTTTTAAGCATTTTATCTAACCAAACAGAAGCATTTTCTACACCTTTATTTTTATTTATGACCTGATTTAATACAGCAGCACTAATTTTATTTTTGTGAAAACGTTTTCTAAAATCTTCGATAGACAAATAGGTTTTATACCCAAATATTTTCGAGGATTCTTGCAAAGCATCAAAAAAATGTCTGTCTTGAAAAGCATGTAATGTATTGTGATGCACAAAGTCTTTTAACGGATTTTGTGCAGGTAAATAATGAGTTAAGTAATGAAGAACATGTTGTTCATCAAAACTTATAGTTGAATTATTCATTTTTTGAATGAAATAAGATTAATACATAAGTGAATTTTTGGATTAATTAACAGATATTTCTGTTATTCTGAACTTGACTCAGAATCTATGATTAAACCAAAATAACTTTTTGAGATTCTGAATAAAGGTTAAAGTCTCAAAAAATAATCAAAATTATGTATTAAGAAAGGTGTAATTTCCACTTACAAAACAAATCATACAACGGAAGATTTTGATTTGACTTATGGAAATTATATGCTATCGAATTTATTCCAGATTTAAATTTTAGATCAAGAAAATTATTCGAAAAAGAATAGTTGTGGTAAAAATCTAATTCAATTTCAAATTCTGATTTCTCTGATTCATTATAAACCAAGTCCTTATCTTCTAAATCTGAAGAAATAAATATTGGATATTGTTTAGTATCAGAATTAGAAACAATAGTTTTTGTTTCTAATTGAAAAGTTTTTTGTTCTTGGGTAAAGCTGTTCAATGCTAGCAGCAATGCCAACATTGGTAATATAAAAACTAGTTTTTTGAAACTGTATTTGATTATACTCACTTTTACTTTTAAATAACGAACAAATGTATAACAAAAAACAAATATGAAAATTAATATTGACTTAATTTTAAATAAAAAATCCCGAAATCGATTTCGGGATTTTTTATTTAATCTATTTTATTCGATCATATTGACAACATTCGTGCATTTCTTCATAAGCTTCATCAGAAGCTCTAACTATATCTGTGTCGTGCCCAACATTTGCAATTGCCTTTGCTACATCTTCTTTTGTACATTTATTCTCGTCGATAATAACATGAATATCTTGACAATCTACATGCCATTCTGCACTTTTAACTCCTTTAACAGAAAATGCTGCTTTTTCAATACGCTTTTCACACATTTCACAATTACCAGCAGCTTTTATAATTACTTCTTTGTTTTTGCTTTTCTTAACGGCTTTATCTTGAGCATTCATTGAAAACCCAACAAAAGAAAGCAATAGTACTAAAATTAATTTTTTCATCATATTATTATTTATTGTTATTATTTTTTTTCTGAAAATCTGAAAATCAAAAATCTGAAAATCAAAAAAATTCTATTTAATTTTAAACCTTAAGCCAACGTAATACATAGAACCAAAAGTTGGTCCATAAATCATACTACTATCAAAATACGAACCAAAAGGATCATTTGTTCCTACAATTGCATTGTTTTGTTTGTAATTTCCGATATTTTCTCCACCAACATACATTTCAAACGTGCTAGAAAAAGTTCTTGTAATTTGAGCATTTATAACTCCAAAAGCTTCTCCAAATTCATTTAAACGGTATTGGGGCAAATTACTTGCTGTAATTGGCAAACGTTGCTTCCCTAACCAATTGTATGTAGCATCAAATTTCCATTGTTGCCCTTTATCTAAAATATGTGTTTCGTAAGATAAATTAGCAAAAAATCTGTTTTTAGCTTGTAATGCTTTTTGAAGATTTCCAACAATATAATCTGTGTTAACATCATAATATTTATAAGCTGTTTTTAAATTCAAATGCTTTTTCAATTCAATATTAAATTCGGCTTGAAATGAATTGGCAACACTATTTCCCTTTAAATTATAGAAAACAACTTGTTGAGGACTAAAATCAACATCCACAACAGCTTGATTTTTAAAATCGGTTCTATAATAATCCAAAACCACATCAGCATCTTTACCAAATAATTTAAAATTCTGAATAAAACTTAATCCGTAATTCCATGCAATTTCTGGATTTAAACCATATAATTTTCCATCAGTATTTAAGATTGAGAAATTTCTGCTAGAAGCAAATAATTGTTGATTTTCGGCAAAAATATTTGCAGCTCTTTTTCCTCTTCCAGCAGAAGCTCTAACAACTGCATCTTTCCAAGGATTATATCTTATGTGTAATCTTGGTGTAACAAACGTTCCTAAACGGTTGTGATTATCAATACGAATTCCTGCAACAACTTGAAAGTTATCTAGATTATCATAATCATATTCAAAAAAAGCACCAACTGAATTATCGATTCTAGAAAAATCTTGAGCAAAATTTACGGCAACAAACTCTTTATATTTATCGTAAGTAAAATTAACTCCAGTGGTGAATTTATTTTTTGTATTTGTAATTATCGAACTGAAAAGTAAATTAGAATAATAACTTTTTTGATCAATATCATATTGGTTTAAACCAAAATATGATTCTTGTTTATGCGATTGAAAAGAGTTTTGAAAACCAATACTTTGATAAGGCATGTCTGGAAAGACGTAACCTGTTTTGTTTGAAATTTCCATTTTTTCGGTGTCAATTTCACTTCCCCAAGCATTTGTAGTTAATTTATCCGTATCAGGATTAAAAGCCACTTGACCCGCTTGTTTTTCGTCATTCATATAACGAAGATTTAGAAAACTTACAATTCCATTTTCAGCATCATTATATTGCCAACGGTTTAAAACATTAACTTGTTTTCCTATAGGGTTGTCTAAAAAACCATCGTCATTATTATCCGTTTTAGTATTTCTAGTATTTCCATGAAGAAACAACGTTGAACTTAACTTATCAGAATATTTATGATTGAAGTGTGTGTTTAATTCATATCTTCCACCCATTCCTGCATAAGCATTTAGAAAAAATGGGTCATCAAAGGCTGGTTTAAGAATTTCGTAATTTATTTGACCCGAAATACTTTCATAACCATTAATTACACTTCCAGCTCCTTTTGTAATTTGAATGCTTTCTACCCAAGTTCCAGGCACAAAAGACAAACCATAAGCTTGTGAGGCTCCACGAACCGAAGGAATGTTTTCTTCGGCAATTAAAATGTATGGACTTGTTAACCCTAACATCTTAATTTGTTTGTTTCCAGTCACAGCATCCGAATAATTGACATCAATAGATGGGTTTGTTGAAAAACTTTCGGAAATATTACAACAAGCAGCTTTTAGCAACTCTTTTTGCCCCATGGTTTGCACATTAGTGGCTTTAAACAAAGAATGTTCAGTACTTTTTAAAGATTTTGAGAGAACAACTTCAGTTAATTCTTCAACTGCTTTTAGTTTAATGGTTAAGAATGAATCATCAATTACTTCAACTTTTTTGGTATTATAACCAATATAGCTGACTACCAAGCTTGTTGTTTCTTGTGCTTTTTTAATGGTGAATTCACCGTTTTCATTGGTAACTACACCAATATTTGTATTGAGCCAATAGACATTTGCTCCTAGTAAAGTTACATTGTTTTCATCTACTATTTTTCCTTTAATTACCTCATTTTGAGCTTGAGTAATCGAAGAAACTAGCAATAGTAAATACATTATTTTTTTATACATAAATAGTTATTTAACGTTATTAAATCAATTCTAATTTGATAAAAACATTAAATATTATGCGTATAAAACTAATTGGCAATTTAATTTGTAAATAGGTGGTGCATTGGAATCACAATAAAAAGCAGCAGTTTCTTTTTTAGTGTAAAAAACGTGTCTTTTTAAGAATTCAAATGATGTTTTTTCTTGAAAAGTAATGGATTCGAAACCAATTTTAAAATGTTTAGTAACAAAATTATCTGTTTTCTTTTCAACCTTAATTACTTTATCTGAACAGCAATTATCGTGATTGTTTTCTAATGCACAACAAGATGCAATTTCTTCAATACAAGGCTCTTCAAATGCAGATTTTAATGAAATTGAAGCAATAGTATCTTTACAATAATGCACTGTAAAACTATAACCAATGTTAGCCATAAAGACCACAAAAGCTAATAGCATACTGATATGTTTTTTAAATTTCATTGGCACAAAAATAAGGATTCTAAATCAATTTGACGTTAAAACTTTCTAAATTTCAATGATTTGTTCTAAAAGCGGCACAATACAATCAAAACCATAGGTTTCATTTATCTTAATTCGAAGCTCATCTGCTGCAGCGTTTTCACCATGAATTAGAAAGACTTTTTGTGGTTTATTTTCCAGTTCACTTAACCAATTAATCAAATCTTTTTGATCACCATGAGCAGACAAACCTTCAACCATTATTATGTTTGCATTTACAGGATAATATTTTCCATAGAATTTAATTTCTTTTGAACCTTCTAATAATTTTCTACCTCTTGTTCCTTCAGCTTGATAACCAACCATAAGAACCGTATTTTTTTCTTCTACTATATATCGCTCTAAATAAGAAAGCACTCTTCCACCAGTTATCATGCCACTTGCAGCAATGACTACTTTTGGTTTTTCATTATAAATAGTTTCAATTGTATCTTTATAAGAAGAAATCATGGTAAACATTTTACACATTTCTTCACATTGATGCGGGTTTAATTTATGCCATTTTGTATTTTCCAGAAAAACATCAAGAACGCTAATTCCCATAGGAGTATCAATTACATAAGGCATATCTGGAATACGTTTTTGCTCTTTTAATTGCCAAAGCAAGTACATAATAGTTTGGGCGCGTTCAACAGCAAAACTTGGAATCACAACATTGCCTCCTTTTTGAAAAGTATTGTTTATTATTTGTTCCAACTCGAACATTACATCATTATTAGGATGCAATCTATTTCCATAAGTACTTTCCATAAAAACAAAATCGGCTTTTTTAGGTTTTATTGGTGGGTAAAGCAAGACATCATCATCTTGACCAATATCTCCAGAAAAAACTAAGACCTTATCTTCAATATGCAATTCTATGGAACAAGCTCCTATAATATGACTTGCGTAAAAGAATTTAAAATAGATTGTATCCGTCAATTTAATTTCTAAATCTTTGTCCACAACTCTAAAAAACGGAATTACTTTTTCTGCATCTTCTACGGTATATAAAGGTTTAGCAGGATTGTGTTTTGAATAATTTTCTTTATTGGCTCTTTCTGCTTCTTCTTCCTGAATTTTTGCACTGTCTAAAAGAATTAATTGAGAAATTTGTTTGGTAGGGCTTGTACAAAATATTTTACCTTGAAAACCATCCTTTACTAATTTTGGCAACCAACCACAATGATCTAAATGACCGTGGGTTAACAATACAAAATCAATCGTTGAAGGCAATATCGACAAAGGTTGCCAATTTAATTCGCGTAAGGGTTTTAACCCTTGAAACAAGCCACAATCAATTAGAATACGGATTTCATTGTATTCAACCACAAATTTTGAACCTGTTACTGTTACTGCAGCACCTAAAAAATAAATTTTCATCTTTTAATGTTTGAGAATATTACACAATTGATTGGTTTCTTTTAATACATTTTTAATTCGATTTTCGCTTAATCCAATTTTAACTAACCATTCTTTATTTGCCAATAATTCTTTTGCTGTAATAATATTTTGAGTTAATAGTTTGTCTTTTTCAGAAAGCGTTAAAGTTGTTAAAGCAGTAACTGGATATATATGATAAGAATCAATCTTGTTTTTTAAACTATTACCCGAAGGATAATTCCAACTTAATAATTCCATATGCGAACAAGTAGCAAATTGAATTGCATCTTCTGTAAATCGGTTATTGGTAATAATTCTACATTTTGATATTTTATTGTTTTTATTAAATAAAGTGTATTCTTTAACCGCTAAATCATTAAACCTTGATAAAATATACATGGGAACTTTTACATCTGTTTTTGCGTCTTGACTACTGTGAAATTTGCATTCTACCATACTGATTTCTTCGTCTTTTTTTAACAAAACATCTAGTTCGTGAGAAACACATTTTCCGTCTAAAGTCAGATTGGTCATGGTTTCAAAACCTTCCAATTGAAAAAGTTTTGCTACAAATTTTTCAAAATAAAATCCAGCTGGGCCAAGAGCCATAATTGCGCTTCTTAAATTATATTTTGCCGCATGAACATTATCTATTTTCTTCAACAATTGAAAAGCCATTTTATAGATTTTCTTTGTTGGAATTCCGTCATACAACTGTTTTTCGATTGTTTCTAGAACACGATTGACATCAGCTTCACAAGCACCTGATTTAAATAAAGATTTTTTGAGTTTATCTTTTTCAAATGTAACAACTTCACCAGAATACTTAGTAACTTTCATAACACCCAATTTTACACTTAAAGGTAGTGAAAAAAAATGTTATTCGGCTTTTTTCTGAAAGTAAAATGCAGGAATTAAAAGCAATATCAAAACAGGCTGAATTAAAAATCGTCTTACATAAAACAATAGCAAATAATCAGGCTTATCTGATCCAAAAACTAAAAATGAAAACACTGTTATTAATACAACAAACAATATCAAATACAAAAACGATGCAATTTTGACATGCATTTTGTTTTGAAAAAGCAGATAAATAATACTTATGGAAAGTAATGTATTGGCTAAATATCTTAAAAAAAGATTCAATAGCAATTTGAAACTATCAAAATTCGGCAACGATTTATTTTGATAATCTGATTTAAAAAATTGTAAAAAAGGATCATAAAACAACTTATCTTCAAAAAACCTGATGCAAATGATCAAGAATAAAGCAACAAAAATTCCAATATATCTAATGATTTTATTTTGCATATTTAGAGAATTTTGTAACCCAAATTATCCATAAAATAAAAACTACTCCATAAATAAATAAAGGAAATATTGTTCCATGCAAAAATTCTTGATAATCAGGATAATAATAAATAGCCCAAACCAACAAACCAATTCGAATTATATTTAAAACGTAGACCAAAATAGCTCCAATAAAAATATACAGAGATGTTTTAACCCAACTTGAAGCAAAAGCAAAAATAAAAGCAGCAAATAAAATAATTACACTAATTGCATTACAACCTTCTATAATTCTGGCAACATATTTTCCGTTATAAATTACTTTCATTGAAGATTCTGATTTATTAGGAATCACATAATAATCTTCCTTAAAAAAGCGCATTAAATATGTCGTATGATCTGAAACCATTTTTGTAATCGAATCCAATTCAAAGCTAGATACATCAAACTGATTTAGAAATTGATTATAAATAAAAGCAAAAACGAAATAGAACAAAACGAACTTTACTAAAAAAGTAAAAAAAGGTTTGTATTGAATAAAAATTTCTTTCAAGGCTATTTTTTTTCAAAAATATACATTTTAATTGAATGTAAGTAACTTTTAAAACATTCAATACAACTATAAAATATAGTTAAAATAAAATCAATTAGTTTTTTGATGTGAATTCTATTAAATACTTTTGTAAAAAAAATAGAAAATGAACTTTGAAGATTTAAAACCATCAATTTCAGAAATTGTTAAAAATGAAGTTTTAACTAGAGATGAAAAATTAAAAAACATTTGTCAATACTTACAAGACAACATATCCTATTATAATTGGGTTGGATTCTATTTTGCTAATCATGAAACTAAAACATTACATCTTGGAGCTTATGTTGGAGCTGAAACAGATCATACAGTAATTCCTTTTGGAAAAGGAATCTGTGGACAAGTGGCTGAATCAAATGCTAATTTTGTTGTTCCAGATGTAGCTGCTCAAGACAATTATATTGCTTGTAGTTTTACAGTGAAATCTGAAATTGTTGTTCCATTATTTGTAGACGGAAAAAACATTGGTCAAATTGACATTGACTCACATGTTATTGACCCTTTTACTGAAGCAGACGAACGCTTTTTAGAGTTTGTGAATGAGCAAGTTGCAAATTTATTTTAACTTAGTAAAAATAATTCACAATTCATAATCCACAATTCACAATTATTCTTATCTTTGCACCCGAATTACTACCATATAATTCATACATAATAATCATTTAAAGTAATATTAGCATGTACTTAACTAAAGAAGTAAAAGCAGAAATCTTCGCTAAACACGGAGGAAAAGCAGAAAATACAGGATCTGCAGAAGGACAAATCGCGTTATTCACACACAGAATTTCACATTTAACGGAACACTTGAAAAAAAATCGTCATGATTATAACACAGAGCGTTCATTAGTTCTTTTGGTAGGAAAAAGAAGAAGTCTTCTTGATTACTTAATTAAGAAAGACATTTTGAGATATCGTGAGATAATCAAAGAATTAAACATCAGAAAATAAATTATACTAGGGGCTTTGTGCCCCTTTTATTTTACGTTTTATAGTAGAAAAAGTTCAGTTTTTTCATTGGGTTTCAAACAACTACACACACAACTACAACACAACTAACCCTTTGTTTAATTAAGAATTAAAAAATTATGATTCCACAATTATTTGTAGAAACTATCGATTTAGGTGATGGAAGAAACATCACAATCGAGACAGGACGTTTAGCTAAACAAGCAGATGGTTCTGTAGTCATTAGAATTGGAAAAACTGTTATTTTAGGTACAGTTGTTTCTTCTAGAAAAGCAAGCCCAGGCATTGACTTTTTACCTTTAACAGTAGATTATCGTGAGAAATTTGCTGCTGCAGGTCGTTTTCCTGGAGGTTTCTTTAAAAGAGAAGCAAGACCAAGTGATAGCGAAGTATTAACAATGAGATTAGTTGACCGTGTTTTACGTCCACTTTTCCCAGATGATTATCATGCAGAAGTGCAAGTTATGATTCAGTTAATGTCTTACGATGAAGACGTTATGCCAGATGCATTAGCAGGTTTAGCAGCATCAGCAGCTCTTGCTTTATCTGACATTCCTTTTGAAACTTTAATTTCTGAAGCTAGAGTTGGTAGAATTGATGGTAAATTCATCATCAATCCAAGTCGTGCACAATTAGAATTATCAGATATTGATATGATGATTGGAGCTTCTATGGATTCTATCGCAATGGTAGAAGGAGAAATGAAAGAAATTTCAGAAGCTGAAATGCTTGAAGCAATTAAATTTGCTCATGAGCACATCAAAAATCAAATTTCTGCTCAACTACGTTTACAAGCTGCTTTTGGTAAAAAAGAAGTTCGTACATACGAAGGAGAAAGAGAAGACGAAGCTATTTACGCTAAAGTAAAAGAAGCTTCTTATGATAAAATCTATGCCATTGCAAGTAAAGGTTCTGCAAAACAAGAACGTACAGCTGCATTTGAAGAGGTTAAAGAAGAAGTTAAAGCTTTATTTACAGAAGAAGAATTGGCAGAAAATGGAGATTTAGTTTCTAAATACTTCAAAAAAACCAATAAAGAAGCTGTTCGTAACGTAACTTTAGATTTAGGAACACGTTTAGACGGAAGAAAAACTACAGAAATCAGAGATATTTGGTGTGAAGTAGATTACTTACCTTCTGTTCATGGTTCTGCTTTGTTTACACGTGGAGAAACTCAAGCTTTGGCAACAGCAACTTTAGGAACTTCTAGAGAAGCAAACCAAATTGATTCACCTTCACAACAAGGAGAAGAAAAATTCTATTTACATTATAACTTCCCTCCTTTCTCAACTGGAGAAGCTAGACCTTTAAGAGGAACATCTAGAAGAGAAGTTGGTCACGGAAATTTAGCACAACGTGCTTTAAAAAATATGATTCCTGCTGATTGTCCTTATACAATTCGTGTTGTTTCTGAAGTTTTAGAATCTAACGGTTCTTCTTCTATGGCAACAGTTTGTGCTGGAACATTGTCATTAATGGATGCTGGAGTTCAAATGATTCGTCCTGTTTCTGGTATTGCAATGGGATTAATTACTGACGGAGATCGTTATGCTGTTTTATCTGATATTTTAGGTGATGAAGATCATTTAGGAGATATGGATTTCAAAGTAACTGGAACTTCTGAAGGAATTACAGCTTGTCAAATGGATATAAAAATTGACGGTTTAAAATACGAGATTATGGAAGCTGCATTAGCTCAAGCTCGTGACGGACGTTTACATATCTTAGGGAAATTAACTGAAACATTAGCTCAACCAAGAGTAGATGTGAAAGAGCATTCTCCAAAAATTATTACAAGAAGAATTCCTAATGCATTTATTGGTGCTTTAATTGGACCTGGTGGAAAAGTGATTCAAGAATTACAAAAAACTACTGGTTGTACAATTGTTATCAATGAAGACCCACTTACTGAAGAAGGAATTGTTGAAATTTTAGGAACTGATCCAGCTGGAATTGCTGCGGTTATGGCTAAAATTGATTCAATCATTTTTAAACCAACAGTTGGTGAAGCTTATGAAGTAAAAGTAATTAAAATGTTAGATTTTGGAGCTGTAGTAGAATATACTGACGCACCAGGAAACGAAGTTTTATTACACGTATCTGAATTAGCTTGGGAAAGAACAGAAAACGTTACTGATGTAGTAAACATGGGTGATGTATTTATGGTAAAATACTTCGGTGTTGATCCAAAAACAAGAAAAGAAAAAGTTTCAAGAAAGGCTCTTTTACCTAGACCTCCTAGAGAAGAAAGACCGATCGAGAAAAAAGAATAATCTTAAAAAAGGTTATTTTTAATACTAAATTTCATAAAAAATTCCGTTTTAATTATTTTAAAACGGAATTTTTGCGTTTTCGGTAAAATCTTACACAAAATGTTTTTAATGTAATTATTTTTAATACTTTTATAAAAAGTTAATTTCATGAAATCTATACAATTAGTCCTTTTATTTAGTAGTTTATTCTTTACCTCTTTTTTTTGCTTGTTTGCACAAGAAAATGACAGCTACTTAACAACATATGACAGTATTATTGGTAAAGAAAACTTAGCAATAACAAATGGCTTATTTCACTATAACAACTACAGAGTAAACAATAATAAAGATATTTACTACAGTAGTGAAAAATATGTTACTGGTTCTTTAAATTACTTAGGACAAGTGTATCATAATTTATCATTAAAATATGATGCCTTCAATGACGAAATAGTTTTTAGATCTTCAGGGAATTCGGAAAAAACTGGAATAAACTTAATCAAATCAAATGTAAATTCATTTAAAATTAAGGAATTAAATTTTGTTAATTTAGATAAAGTAGATTCCGAAAAAAATGAATTTATAAAAGGATTTTATGAAGAAAAAATAAAAAACAACACCTTATCATTTTACATAAAACATTCCAAAAGCAAAAGAGAAGTATTTATAGGTAAAAGTATTTTTGTGGAATTTAGTGATGAAACTGATTTTGTTTTATACAAAGACAAAAAATTCAACCAAATATCATCCAAAAAAAGTATTGTTAATGCATTTCCTGATAAAAAGAAAATCATTAATGAGTATTACAAAAATAATTCAGAATTAAAAAAGAAAGATAAAATCTTGTTCTTTACTAATTTACTTCAAAATATTAGCCAATAATTTTTTATTAAAAAAACATGAAAAAAATATTCATTCTTTTCTTTTTCGTTCTGTCTCAAGTTGTTTTTTCGCAAATAGAAAATCCAACTTTTTCCGTTGAGTTTAAAGATTCTAAAATCTCTGATGTAATTAAATATATTGAATCAGAAACAAATTATAAATTTTTCTACAACGATGTCTGGATTACTGAAGGCAATATAACTATCTCCAAAATTTATACTAATGCTAGTTTAGATGAAATCATAAATGATTCATTTAGAGAAACTAATCTAAATTACTTCATTGATAATACTAAAATCATCCTTACAAAAAACAGTATTATTTATGACAAGATTCCTGAAACTATAATAACAACAACTACGGTAAAAACTGAAACAATTAACAACAACAATGACCCCGTTTTTTATCAACAATATCAAAACAAAAAAAATAGTTCTATTGTACTAATTGGTAAAGAATCTAAAAACAGTTCTCAAAGTTCGTATATATTATCTGGAATAATAAAAAACGAAAAAACAGGAGAACCCGTTTCTAACATTGTTGTAAGAACTTCCGATAAATTAAAAAATGCCGTTACCGATGATAATGGAAAATACACCATTAGTGTTCCTGCTGGTTTGAATGAAATAGAAGTTGTTTCGTTAAACTATTTAGGTGAATTCAAAAAAGTAATGATGTATAATCATGGAAAATTAAACTTTTCTGTGACAGAAAAAATCAACCAACTTGATGAAATTGTACTTACCGGAAAAGAAAAACAAAACATCAATAGTGTAACTAGTGGAGTTACAACCATTACATCAGAAGAAATTAAAAGTGTTCCAATGGTTCTTGGCGAAAGAGACATATTAAAAGTAGCAACAATAATTCCTGGAATTAAAAGTGTTGGAGAAGGCTCATCAGGATTTAATGTTCGTGGAGGAAAAGAAGATCAAAACTTATTTTTATTAGACGATACCGTTTTGTATAATCCAGCTCACTTTTTTGGTTTTTTCTCATCTATAAATGCTTACACTATAAAAAGTGCTGATATTTATAAAGGAAGTATTCCTTCTCAATTTGGAGGTAGATTATCTTCTGTATTTGACATTTCAACAAAAAATGGAAATTTAGAAAAACTAACTGGAGAAGGTGGAATTGGCCCAGTAACATCCAACATAACTGTAAGTACACCAATAGTTAAAAACAAATCTAGCTTATTACTTGGAGGAAGAGCTACCTATTCAGGTTGGATTTTACGCACATTAAAAGATTCACAATTACAGAACAGTAAAGCCTCTTTTTATGATGGAATTGCAAAATACAACCATATAATAAATGATAAAAACGAACTTGAAACCACTCTTTATTATAGTGATGATGAATTTAGTATATCATCTGATTCAATTTATCATTACAATAACACATTAGCGACTGTTAAATGGAAACATAAAGTAAATGATAAAACAAATTTTACAGCAAATCTTTCAAATAGCCAGTATAAATTCAACATCGATTATGATAATGGTTTATCTAACTCTTTTAAATATGGGTATAAAATTAATGATTCACAATTGCAATTAAAGTTCAACACTAACTTTAGTGAAACACATAAGTTTAATTATGGAATTTCGACCAAGCATTATAAACTAGATCCAGGAGAAATTAGACCCTTAGGTGAACAATCTTTAATAATATCCAAAAGAGTTGATAGAGAAAAAGGATTAGAATCTGGTATTTTTATTAATGATCAAATTAAGGTTAATGACAGATTTACTGTTAATGTTGGAGCAAGATATTCTTATTTTGTATCTTTAGGAGAATCGAATCAAAATGTTTATGAAGCTGGTCTTCCAATTAGCGAAGCTACTTTAGTAGAAACAAAGACTTTTAAAAATAACGAAGTTATAAAAACTTATGGAGGATTTGAGCCTCGTATTTCTGCTCGTTTTAAACTTTCAGAAGACATGGCAATAAAAGGTGGTTATGATAAAACTTTTCAATATTTACACCTTTTATCAAGTAACACAACACAATCTCCTTTAGATACATGGAAAACTTCTGATTTAAATGTCAAACCTCAATCAGCATCACAATATTCATTAGGATTCTATAAAAACTTTAAAGAAAACATTTATGAAGTAAGTGTTGAAGGGTATTATAAAAAGTTAAATAACATTCTTGACTATAAAGTTGGTGCAGAATTAGTGCTAAACAGCAATGTAGAAACAGAGTTATTACAAGGAGAAGGAAAGGCTTATGGTATAGAATTTTTACTTAAAAAACAATCTGGAAGGCTAAACGGGTGGATTGGTTATACGTATTCTAGAACTTTTATAAAACTAGACGGCCAATTCAATGAGCAAAAAGTAAACAATGGTGAATTCTTTGCTGCTAACTACGACAAGCCTCATGATTTTAGTGCCATTTTAAACTATAGATTTACTAAAAGATACAGTTTTTCTGCTAATTTTATTTATCAAACAGGTAGACCAATTACATATCCTGTAGGATCTTATCAATATGGCAATGCAAATTACACCTTATATAGTGATCGAAATAAATTTAGAATTCCAGATTATTATAGAATGGATATTGGTTTAAATATTGAAGGAAATCATAAATTAAAAAAACTAGCTCATAGTTTTTGGAACATATCTATTTACAATGTTCTAGGAAGAAACAACCCTTATTCTGTGTTTTTTGTAACAGATGAAGGAAAAATTAAAGCTTATAAGACATCTATATTCGCTATTCCAATTCCGACTATTACTTATAATTTTAAATTTTAAGAAGTGAAAAAAAATATAGCTTTCATGACAATAAGTCTTCTTACAATTTTAACAAGTTGTACAGATCCTTATGCTTTTCAAAATGATAGTTTTGAAGATGTACTTGTAATAGAAGCAACTGTTACAAACGAATTAAAAAAACAAGAAATTAAAGTAACTAGAACTTTTCAATTAGAAGAAAAAGATCCAATTTTTGAAAAAAATGCAACAGTTTTTATAACAGATGATTTAGGAAACCAATTTAATTTTGAAGAGCAAAACGGAAAATATATTTCTCAAAATGAATTTCAAGCAATACCTATAAGACAATATCAACTTTTTGTAAATACAAGCAACGGAAAAGAATATCAATCTACAATTGAAGAATTACCTTCAATTTCAAATCAAGTAGAATTAAATGCAAGTGCAACTAATTTATTTGGAGTTGATGGTGTAGAAATAACAGCTAATAGCTTTGATCCAACAAATAGTTCAAAATATTATAGATTTGAATATGAAGAAACTTATAAAATAGTATCTCCATATTGGACAAGTGACAGCTTAAATTTATCATACAATCCTACAAATTTTATTGTATCTACTTGGATAACCCAAAAAAGCTACAATAGTAAAGTTTGTTATAACACCGAATATTCAAACGAAATATTACTTGCTAATACAACAGCTATTTCAGAAGATAAAATAACTGATTTTCCAGTTAGATTTATTCCTCAGAACAACTCAATAATTGCTCACCGATATAGTATTTTAGTAAAGCAATATGTCCAAAATTTAGAAGCACATACATTTTACAGTAAATTAAAAGAATTATCAAATACAAATACCAATATATTATCCCCAAAACAACAAGGTTTTGTTGAAGGAAACATGAATAATAGAACAGATAATTCCGAAAAAGTAATCGGTTTTTTTGATGTATCTTCAGTTTCTAAAAAAAGAATATTCTTTAACTATAATGACTTTTTTGAAGGAGAATCTGAAAACAATTATCCCTTTAAGTGTATACCAAAAGGATATAGTGAATACCTTGAAGTTGTAGATTGCAATAGAAACCCTCCATACAAAGATATACCACCATATTGCGAATATGGAAAATATGCATTATATCTAGAATTAGTTACTTATAAATCAGGAATATATGCAGGTTATGATGGAGATACAGCCTCATTTTTAACCACTTTTCCCATTTGTGGGGAATGCAATAGATTATGGTCAACAGAAGTGCCTTCTTTTTGGCAATAAAATTTAAGTTATGAAAAAAATACTATCAATATTAGTAGTTATTATTGCTATAACAAGTTGTACAGAACCTTATGCGCTTCAATCAAGTACTTTTGAAGACGCTATTGTTATTGAAGCAACAATTACAAATGAGCTTAAGAAACAAGAAATAAAAATAAGCAGAACCTTTAGGCTAGAAGAAAAAGAACCTCAAACCGAAGCTAATGCTACTGTTTATGTTACTGATGATTTAGGCAATCAATATAATTTTAATGAAACAAATGGTAAATACATTTCGGAATTCGAATTTCAAGCAATGCCAAATAGACAATACCAACTTTTTGTGAATACTAGTAACGGAAAACAATATTCTTCAACAAGAGAGGAACTTACAACAGTTAATAATTTGACTTCTATTGAAGCAACAGCTAAAAATAAATTTGGGGTTAATGGCATTGATATAACAGCAAATAGCTTTGACCCAACAGGAACTTCAAAATACTATAGATATGAATATGAAGAAACACATCGTTTTACTGTTCCTCAATGGGTTCCAGACAGCATAACTGTTTATGGAAATGCAGAATACTGGGATTTAAATGGACATATTACTTATGCTTTTAATATAGTAGACCGAACTGGTGAATCTAAAAATTGTTTTAAAACTACTAAATCCACTGAAATTATTTTAAACAATACAACGTCTTATGCAGAAGATAGAATAAGTGATTATTCCATTCGTTTCATTAGTCAAGACGATTTTATTATTGCTGACAGATATAGTATTTTGGTAAAACAATATATACATAACATTAACTCATATTCATATTATAAAGTATTGAGAGACATTTCTGGCTCTGGTTCTGTTTTATCACCAAGTCAACCTGGGTTTATTTACGGAAACATAAAAAACACTAGTGATAATAACGAAAAAGTGATTGGTTATTTTGACGTATCTACTGTTTCTGAAAAAAGAATATTCTTCAATTTTGGTGATTTATTTCCTAATACGGAAGTACCTGATTTTCCATATGAATGTGTTGAAACAGTTTATGACACAACATTATTTAGAGGACCAACCGGTTTTCCTGTATTTGGACTAACCGATTTTGCAACTAAAATTAGAACAAAAAAAATACTGAGATACAAAACAACCTCTCAACCCAATGTAAGTACATTTAGTTCCGAATGTAGTGATTGTAGAGTAACAGGAAGTAATATTATTCCAAGTTTTTGGCAATGATAAATTAACAAATGAAAAAAATAATCTTTTTATTAACATTAATTATTGTGACAATTAGTTGCACAGAACCTTATGGCTTTCAAAATAATAATTTTGAAGATGTATTGGTTATTGAAGCTACTATAACAAATGAATTAAGAAAACAGGAAATTAAAATAACAAGAACATTTCAATTAGAAGAGAAAGTAGCTTCTTTTGAAACTAATGCTACTGTATATATAACTGATGATTTAGGCAATCAATATAATTTTGAAGAAGAAAACGGAAAATACATTTCTCAATTTGAATTTCAAGCAATACCAGAAAGACAATACCAACTTTTTGTAAATACCAGTAATGGTAAACAATATAGTTCAACTAGAGAAAAACTTACTACACATTCTCCAATAACAGAAATAAATGCTAATCGAGTAAACTCATTTGGAGTTGAAGGAATTGAAATAACAACTAATTCTTTTGATCCTACAAAAACGTCCAATTATTATCGTTTTGAATATGAAGAAACCTATAAAATTGTTACTCCTTATTGGACATCTGATAGTTTAAATTTTAATTACAACACTACTACATTTGATGTTGCTATTACTACTACAACAAAAAGTTATGATAGTTCTATTTGTTATAATACTGTGAATTCTAATGAAATTCTGCTTAAAAACAACACGGCAGTTTCTGAAGATAGAATTGAAAATTTTTTGGTCCGATTTATTCCTCAAAAAAATACAATAATTGCACATCGCTACAGCATTTTAGTTAAACAATATATTCAAAACTTAGAAGCCTATACTTTTTACAAAACATTAAAAGATTTATCTTCATCAGGTAGTGTTTTATCACCAAATCAACCCGGATTTATAAATGGTAATATTAAAAACAAGGACAACAATGCTGAAAGAGTAATTGGTTTTTTTGATGTCTCAACTGTTTCAAGCAAAAGATTATTTTTTAATTATAATGATTTTTTTGATGGTGAAGCAGAACCAAACTATCCTTTTGACTGTCCAGTTGAAAAGTATTATGCTTTTTACCCAGTTGTAGACTGCGAAAAAACACCTCCTCCAAAAACTACACCACCATATTGTAGATGGGGAAAATATGCTTTATTTAAAGACTATCAGTATAATTTACAAATTTATTTTGAATTTTTAGACGGCAATTATTTAACAACAAGACCAATTTGCGGAGAATGCAATCGATTATGGTCAACAGAAGTTCCCGATTTTTGGGAATAAATATGAAATTATGAAAAAAATAGTATTACTATTACTAGTTATTACAGCTGTAAGTTGCACAGAACCTTATGCCCTTCAAACAAATACTTTTGAGAATGCAATTGTTATTGAAGCAACTATTACTAACGAACTAAAAAAACAAGAAATAAAAATAAGTAGAACTTTTCAATTAGAAGAAAAAGAACCTCAACCTGAAACAAATGCAACCGTTTACATTACTGATGATTTAGGAAATCAATACAACTTTAATGAAACAGATGGCAAATACATTTCTCAGTTTGAATTTCAAGCAATGTCTGAAAGACAATACCAGCTTTTTGTAAATACAAGCAACGGAAAACAATATACTTCAACTAGAGAAAAGCTTACTACTATAAATAACTTAACTTCTGTAGAAGCAACTGTTAAAAACAAGTTTGGTGTAAATGGAGTAGATATAACGGCTAATAGTTTTGACCCAACAGGAACTTCAAAATATTACAGATATGAATATGAAGAAACTTATAAAACAATCGCTCCTTTTTGGGCTCCAGATAGTTTACAAATTTTTGGTAATGCTGAAGAGTGGAATTTAGCACTTGGTCATATTGAATATGCTTTTACTCAACACCAAAGAGTTGGAGAATCAAAAACTTGCTACAAAACTGAAGTTTCAAATGATATTATTTTAGAAAACACAACTTTAACAGGAGAAGACAAAATTAAAGATTACTCTATTCGTTTTATAAGTCAAGACAATTATAACATTGCCAATAGATACAGCATTAAAGTTAGGCAATATATTCAAAGCCTAGCATCCTATACATACTATAAAACATTAAAAGATATTTCTGCTTCTGGCAATGTATTATCTCCAAGTCAGCCAGGATTTATAAATGGCAATATTTCATCAGTTGAAAACAAAAATGAAAAAGTAATTGGTTTTTTTGATATTTCCTCTGTGTCTGAAAAAAGAATATTTTTCAATTATAACGATTTATTCCCAGGTGAACCTGAGCCACCTTATTTTTATGATTGTGAAATTTCAACTTATGATAGGACTAAGAAGAAAACGGTCGGCGAAACTCCTTTTGATGGTTTAACATATTTGGTAATAAATACAAGAAGTGGTAAGTTAATATTATACGAAAGAGAAGATCCAATATTTAAAATGGTTCCTCCTCAATGTGGCGATTGTAGAACAGTTGGATCAAATGTAATTCCGGATTTTTGGCAATAAGAATTTAACAAATGAAAAAAGTAACACTTATAGTAACTTTATTTATTGTGACAATTAGTTGCACAGAACCTTATGCCCTTCAATCAAATACTTTTGAAGATATACTTGTCATTGAAGCAACTATTACAAACGAACTAAAAAAACAAGAAATAAAAATAAGTAGAACGTTTCAGTTAGAAGAAAAAGAACCTCAAATTGAAAAAAACGCAACGGTTTTTATAACAGATAATTTAGGAAATCAATACAATTTTAATGAAATAAATGATAAATACATTTCTGAATTTGAATTTCAAGCAATGTCTGAAAGACAATATCAGCTTTTTGTAAATACAAGCAACGGTAAACAATATACTTCTACAAGAGAAAAATTAACAACAGAGAACAACTTAACTTCAATAGAAGCATCTGTAAAAAATAAATTTGGTGTTAGAGGTGTTGACATAACTGCAAATAGTTTTGACCCAACTAATTCATCAAAATATTACAGATATGAGTATGAGGAAACATATAGATTTACTGTACCCTTTTGGGCACCTGATAGTTTACAAATATTTGGAAATGCTGAATATGACGATCCTTCCAAAGGAAAAATAAAATATGCTTTAACGCAACACCAAAGAAATGGAGCGTCTAAAACTTGTTTTAAAACAGATAAAAACAATCAAATAATACTATCAAACACAACGTCTCTAATAGAAGATAGGATAAAGGACGAATCAATTCGATTTATTAGTTATAATAATTTCATCATTGCAGATAGATATACAATTTTAATAAAACAATACATACAAAACTTAGCTTCACACACTTATTATAAAACTTTAAAAAAGTTATCTGAAACTGATAATGTTTTATCACCTAACCAACCAGGGTTTATAAATGGTAACCTTAGTGCTGTTGAAAATAAAAATGAGAAAGTAATTGGTTTTTTTGATGTATCAACAGTGTCTGAAAAAAGAATTTTCTTTAATTATCAAGACATCTTTCCAGAAGAGTTAGAGCCACCATATTTCTATAAATGTGATATTTTAGATTACGATAGCAAACTACTTAAAGATCCTGCATTAAGCATCACACCTCCTTTTGGTTTGACAAATTTAGTAATAACCTCAAGGCAAGGAAATTTAATCTTATATGAAAGAATTGCAAACATTTACAGAATGGTTCCTCCCGAATGTGGAGATTGCAGATCAATTGGGTCAAACATTCCACCAATCTTTTGGCAATAAAAAAATAAAAAAAACAATAAATGAAAAAAATAATTCTTTTTGCTTTAGTTTCAATGTGTTCAATAAATAGTTGGGCTCAAACTAATATAAATTCAAGAGATGTAAAAACTTTTGATTCTTCTGTTAATGAATCTATTTATTTGCATATAAATAATCCAACTATACTAGTTGGTGAGTCTATATTCTACAAGCTATATTGTTTAAATTCTATTAATCATACCTATAGCACAATAAGCAAAATTGCTTACGTAGAAATTTTTGACACAGACGGAACCAGTATTTCTAAACAAAAACTCCTTTTAAAAGATGGTGTTGCTCAAGGTGATATTTTCATCCCAACTTCTGCAAATTCTGGAGCCTACAAACTAATTGGATACACAAATTGGATGATGAATTTTTCAAAGTCTAATATGTTTGAAACTGATATTACTATCATAAATCCATTTCAAAGCAAGATTCTAATTCCTCAATTTAGCACTACCCCATTGGTTAAAAATGAAGATGGACTTCAAATCAATTTGAATAAGAAAAATTATAATTTAAGAGAAGAAGTAAAACTTTCAATAAACACAATTATTAAAAAAACAAATAAAGGAAATTATTCTTTATCCGTTAGAAAAGTGAATGACTCTACTGAGAACGAATCAATTAGTTCCGTAAAATTTTTATCTAATTTAAAAAATACTAAAAGTTTAAATCAAAATGTTACTTCTTTACCAGAAGTAAGAGGTGAAGTAATTTCGGGAAAAATAACTTCAGTTGACGCTAATAATACTATCGAAAACAAAACCATCTCATTATCAATTCCTGGAAAATCATTTGAATTCAAATTAACAAACACAAATAAAAAAGGAGAGTTTATATTTATTTTAGATGAATTACCAAACAAAGCAAACGCTACGCTACAAGTTGTTGATGACGCTAGAAAAAACTATACAATTGAAGTAACAAATCGTGCTATTAATTTTTCGAAATTCCAATTTCAACCTATACAGGAAGTTTCAACTGAATTAAAAAAAATAATAGAAAAAAGATCAATAGCGAATCAAATTGAAAATGCTTATTTTTCTATTAAAAAAGACACTATAAAAGACCAACCAAGCAATAAACCCTTTTATTTTCCTCTTGAAAAAACAATTTCTTTAGATGATTACACTAGATTTTCTACTTTAAAAGAAACAATCATTGAAATACTTCCTAATACATTTTTTAAAGAAAAAGATGGTGTTTATACCATAAACTTAAGAGATAAACTATCAAATGGTGTTGATAGTGGATATACTTTAGTTTTAATCGACGGTCTATTAATTCAAAATGTAAAGGAGTTGTTTGAATATAACACTAAAAACATAGACAAAGTTGAATACATTACTGAAAAATATGTTTATGGCTCAAAGATTTATAATGGTCTTATTAATTTTATAACCAAAGAATTTGACTACGAATTAAAGGAAACAGGTGATTTTATTTTAAAAACCGAAATACAAAGACCTTTAACCACAAAGTATTATTACAAACAAAATTATTCAGATGTTTCAAAATTTGAAAGAATTCCAGATTATAGATATCAATTACTTTGGAATCCAACTATTGACTTAGAAAATGAAAAAGAAATATCTTTTTTTACATCTGATATAAAAGGGAAGTTTGAAATTTCAATTGAAGGTTTTTCAGCTGATGGGAAACCCGTTTCGAGTAAAGAATATTTCGAAGTAAAATAAAAATTTATTCAACAATAAAAAAGTCAATTTCAAAAAAACAGAAATTGACTTTTTTATTTTATTTTAATTACTTTTATCAAAATAGTGACATTCGAGTAAAATCGTGTCCTATTAAAGCATATAAATCTTACTATGGAAAAAAACTTACAAAGCTTAAAAGCTAATTTTGGAACATTACCGGTTTTTTTAACAGCAATATCTACCATTCTTGGAGCAGTAATGTTCTTGCGTTTTGGTTATGCCGTTGGAGAAGTTGGTTTTGCAGGTACTTTGTTAATTATACTAGTGGCTCACATGGTAACCATTCCAACAGCAATGGCTTTGGCAGAAATTGCAACCAACCAAAAAGTGGAAGGTGGTGGAGAATATTTCATTATTTCACGTTCATTTGGTGTAAATATTGGTGCTTCTATAGGAATTGCCTTATATCTTTCTCAAGCTATTAGTGTAGCCTTTTATATTATTGCCTTTGCAGAATCTTTTGAAGCTATTAAGCCATGGGTATTGTCCGAATTTGGTTATGAAATTTATGACAATCGAATCTTCAGTGTTCCTGCATTAATCTTATTAATTGGACTAATGGTTACAAAAGGTGCTGATTTAGGAATGAAAGCCCTTTATGTAGTTGTAGCCATTTTATTCGTATCCTTAGTGATGTTCTTTTTTGGAACAACAGATTATGCTTCAACCTATGATAGTTCTATGTTGTTTAAAAATGTAGATTCAAAAATTGGAATATTTGCAGTTTTTGCAATTATTTTTCCAGCTTTTACAGGAATGACAGCAGGTGTTGGATTATCTGGTGATTTAAAAGATCCAAAAAAATCTATTCCTATGGGAACTTTAGCCGCTACCTTAATTGGAATGGTTATTTATGTTTTTATTGCTTTAAAACTTTCTTATTCAGCTTCACCTGCCGATTTGGTAAATGATCAATTGGTAATGAGTAAGATTGCACTTTGGGGACCAATTATTCCTTTAGGATTAGCTGCAGCAACGATTTCGTCTGCATTAGGATCATTCATGGTTGCACCAAGAACTTTACAAGCCATAGGGAGTGATGATGTTTTTCCAAGAGATTCTGTAAACAAATGGGTCGCCAAAGGAACTCCAAATAAAAACGAACCAAGAAACGCTACTATATTAACCAGTGTAATTGCATTAGTTTTTGTAATGATGGGTGATGTAAATGCTGTTGCCGAAGTTATTTCGATGTTTTTTATGGTAACTTATGGTTCACTATGTTTAATCTCATTTATGCAACATTTTGCAGCTGACCCAGCTTATCGTCCTTCGTTTAAATCGAAATGGTATTTGTCTTTGATGGGTGCAATTTTATGTGTTTATCTAATGTTTAAAATCAACACTGTTTATGCTTTTGCATCTATTTTATTGATGGTTGGAATTTACTTCTATATCACACAAAAAAATGAATCAAAAAAAGGAATGGCTAATATATTTCAGGGTGTGATTCATCAATTTAGTAGAAACTTACAAGTGTTTTTACAAAAAACAGACAAAGAAAAATCAGATGATTATTGGCGTCCAGGTGTTTTATGTTTATCTAAAGATTCTTTTGAACGATTAACTGCCTTTGAAATGATGAAATGGATTTCTGATCGATATGGATTTGGAACTTACATTCATTATGAAAAAGATTATTTTTCTAAACATTCTAAAGAAGTGGCTGATGAAAAATTAGAGAAATTAATCAAAATAGCGAACAATACTAATTCAAATGTGTTTTTAGAAACTATAATTTCTCCATCAAATACAAATGCTATAGTACAAGCTATTCAACAACCTGGAATTTCGGGTCATTCGAATAACATGATGATGTTCGAATTTAAAAAAGGAACAACGGAATGGTTAGAAGATGTGCTTGATAATTACAAATTGGTTCAAAGTGCCAATTATGATTTATGTATTTTGGCTAGTTCTGATAAAGGATTTGGATACAAAAACGAAATTCATGTTTGGATTAAGAAGGAAGATTATGAAAATGCCAATTTAATGATATTACTTTCTTACATAATTTTAGGTCACAAAGACTGGAAAGGTGCAGAAATTAAAATATTTGCAGCCGTAAACAAAGAAAATATTGACGAAGAAAAAGCAAACTTAATAGAATTAACTTCTTCAGGAAGATTACCAATTTCCTCTAAAAACATTATTGTTATTCCAATTGATGAAACAATAGACAAAATTGAATTGATTAATGAAACTTCAAAATATGCAGATTTAACTATTCTAGGTTTTCACGAAAGTTCTATTAAATCAAAAGGAATTGAGACTTTTAATTTATATGACAAACTAGGAACAATATTATTTGTAAATACTTTAAAAGGAAAACAAATTAAGTAACAAATCAGTTAATTATTTAATGGAAATAAAAAGAGCCTCATTCGTTAAAATGAGGCTTTTTTATGAAGTAAAATTACGATTATTCTTCTTCGTCTTCTGTTAATAAACAATCTCCTTCAAATTCTGAAGCCATTAATTCTTCTTTATCCAACCAATATTCAGAAGTTATAAATGTAAAGTTAGTAGCATCTTTTTTGTTTAATTCCCATAAAATATCTTCAGCTTGTTCAAAGGATTCTTCCGTTGTCATTTGGTCTGAAAACAATCTTTTAATTACATTTCTGTCTGAAATTCCGTTGTTAAACGATTTTAAAACGATCTCTTTTGTAATTTCACCATCAAAACTATCTAAAGAAGTAATTGAAAAATCTACAACTGTTGCTTTACAGTTTAAGAACTTTCCGTTGTAAGCTTTAAATAACAACTGATTAACGCTATATAAATGATAATGCAAATCTATTTCTGGATATTCTTCACACACTTTATCAATCAACATATCATTTGATATTTGTGCAATTTGTCCTTCATTTAAATTTTCAGAAAGTTTATAGGCTAAAACAATTTCTGCAGCTTCATTAGGCTCAAAATCTGCAATTGCCATAAAAAGCATTTCTCTCAAATTTTCAGGCTTGATTGTGTTTGCATCAGGAAAACTGAATAATTCTAAAAGATTTACATAATCTTGATTCGTCCAGTAATTCTCTATTTCTTCAACAGTTGTTGCTTTATTTAATACTATTTTAAATTTCATTTTTTTTTATTTTATTTAAGGATTTTTATTCTTCAAATTTATGAGAATATAACGATTTATATTTAATTTAAAAACCGCAGTTTGCAAAATTAACACAGAATTAACTGCGGAAATTTTATAAAATGCGGTGAAATAAAATTAAACTTTGAAGTAATTCTATTTATTATTTTTAATTGAATCTTTTACAATTGTTGCTTTTTGAATGGTTTTATCAGCTTTTACAGTATTACTTTTAATAATTTCCGTAGTAATGTTACCAGTTTCTGTATCAAGAGTTACTTTTCTAGTTATCTTAACAGGTTCTGTGCTTGGTTTTTCAATTGCTGTCTTTTTAGTTGCCGAAGTATTTTTTTCTTGCAACTTTTTTTCTAAGACTTCTATTCTTTTGTTCAATAACTCTATTTCATTAGAACTACTTTTTTCTTTTGAAACTGGATCAGTTTTATCTAAAATTTTATCAATAAGCATTTCTAATTCTGCTGGAGACATTTTTATTAACTCTTTAGGCTGACTTGCATCAACTTTAGTAGCTTTGACTTCTTTTATAATTACTTTTTGAACTTCTAAAGTGTCTTTCGATTTAGGAACTATTACAGTTTCATTAGTAACTTTAGCAATATTTTCTACTTTTTTAACTTCTTCAATTGCGTTAGTTGTTTCTTTTTTTTGTTTTAAAACTTCAACAGCTTTTGCAACATCATTATTCGTTTTTGCAATTTCTAATTCTGTTTGTAAAGAATCTAATTTAGTTTGATAACCTTCTTTTAATTCGGTTAACAATTTATCATTTTCCTCTTTTTGAAGAGCAGATTTTTCAGTATATTTTTTTTGACTTTCTTCATCTTGTATTAATAAAGCATCATCAACTTGATCGTTATAAACATCATTCGGGTTTTTAGATTTTTTACCAAAAGTCAATTTTAAACCTGCATTATACATAATATGAGTTTGTAATTTATCTGGAGAAGACAAATCTTCTACATTACTACCAGAAGTAACCATTCCTCTTGCACCACCAGTAATCAAAATGTGCTTACTTAATGGAATATTTAATCCTAAACCAGCAGAAGCAAATTCCTGACTATCAAAGTTGGATCCGTTTTTTCCTTCATAACCTTTAAGTGTATTTAAATAACCACCACCTAAAATTAAATAAGGTGTAACACCATTTCCATCATTTAATCTTGCTCTAAATTCTAATCCATACATAGAAAATCTATCTAAGTTAGTTGAGATTTGATCATCTTGAGTAGGTCTAAAGAAAAAGGCTCTAACACCAGTATATTGATTAAAATCTAAACCAGCGTAACCACCAATTAAATAAGTGTCTCTAAAGTTAGATTTATCATCAAAAGTAATATAGTTTACACTTGGTTCAAAAATTATTTGCAACCCTTTAAAACCACCTTTAAACTTGTTAAGGTAAGCTTTGTCTAGTTCTGTTAACGTTCCCGGTTTTCTTCCACCTAAGTAAAACTGTAAACCAGCATTTGCTGACCAATTATACAATCTTTCCGTTGAAAAATCACTGTCAGAAACTCCTAAAGCAGTTTTATTTGCTTCAGTTAATAAATTTTTTCCCGAATTAAAGTTAAAAGCGGTGTTTTTACCTTCTAGTGTAAATACAATTCTATCGGTTATCTTGGTCTTTATTCCAATGGCTGCATTAGCATAAATTTGATCAAAATCTGTATTGTTATCTAATTCAATATTTTGAATTCCAGTTCCAATTGTTATATATGGACTTAGTCTTCCTGTTCCAATATTAGCTTTAATTTCTCCACCCCAGCGTGTTAATTTTAAGTCTTGTGAAACAAACATGTCTTCAGAGAAACCTGCAATTCCAAAATCATTAAAATTGGTTTTCAAATTTAAGGATTGAGCGTAAATGGCTCTTAATTCAATATATTCACCAAAGCCAAAACCAAGCTTTCCTCCTACTAAAGCTCCATCATTTAATCCCGATTTGTTGTCCCAGAAAGTGTAATCTGCAAAAGGAGATAAAGTAAAGCTTATGTCTTTTACTTGTGAATTTGCAAGATTGCAAAAGAGTAATAAATAGAGTACGGTTATCTTGGTTTTCATTTTTGTTTTATTTAATTATTTTGTAATTACTTCTGTTGAATCTTCAACTGTAGTCTCAATAGGAGCTTCAACATTCGAAGCCTTTAATTGATTAGCAAATTTTAAATTATTTATTTCAATGTTTTTTTCTAAAATTGTCTTTTGGTCTGTTAACTTCTGAACAGCATTTAGATTTGTGATTTCTCTGTTCTTATCTAAAAAATAAAAAGACAACACAAAAAGCAATCCTACTACTTGAAGTAAAATTAACGGCATGAAAGAAACGATTGCAAATCCAAAATCAACATCAACTACAGAATTAAATAATTCCATATTAAGAATATACAAAAACACATTAATTATTAAATATAATAGTAAAAGTAAATTTCTCATGATTGTTTAGTTTAATTTTTTGATTTTTTTCTCAATAGCAATTAACACTTTTTCATTCGACTTATATTCATTAACCACATCTTCAACAGATTTATTTGTTAAAAATGCTTTATGTAAGTTTCCGCTTTTAATATAATGACTCAATGTAATTGCACCAAACTCTGATACAATTTCTGTTTGTCTTGCTTCAATTCTTTTTTGCTCTTTTTGCAAAGAAACTTTATCTGAATATTGGTGAATTTTTTCGTTAGCTTCTTCCACTAATTCTGCACTTGCAACATAAACTTTTGCTGAATTATCTTTTATTTTTTCTGTTACTAAAGTCGCTCCTTCTTTTACATTTTCTGTAACATTTTCGAAGAAATTCTTAAGTGTATCTAAAGTTGATGTGCTTTTTTTGCTAGTATCTTTTTTTGCTGCCATGATTATTTGTTTGTTTTATTATTTTTTTTTCTTTTTCCTAACACGTATAAAACATAAAAAACAAGAGAAATAATTCCTACAGCAATTAAAGCAAATAGAAGTCTGTTTTTTGTTTTACTATCATTTTCTGCAGCGATTTGTGTTTCTAAATCTGTAGCTTCTTTAGTTGCTATATCATCATTTAAACCGACTACTGTTGTATTAATATCTGCTACTTTTGAAGACAACTCTGAAATTTGTTTATCTATAGCATCAATTTTTGAAGTAATAACACTCTCTTCCTCTTTAGCATATTCGCTAAAAATTTCTTGAGCATTATAATTTTCTCTAATTTTAGCACTTAAAAAACTTCTTTTATCAACAATGGAAACAATTTGTTCTTCTACATCTGCAACGTTTCTGTTTAGGTTTTTAACTTTTTTGGTTTCAGTTCCTATTTTCCCATTAATACCTGCTAATAAAGAATCAACTTTTACAAAGTCTTTTGGTGCAGCACCTTTGTCATATAATGCTTTTCTTTGAGCATCATAAACAACTTTTTCTTGGTTTAAAAGTTCAACTTTTTTTAAGGCTAATTCAGTCTCTTTCTTTTGCAAAGCAACTTGCTCTTCAAAATTTTCTTTTTGACCTTTAAGTTCATTTAATTTTGTATTTACACCTTCTATACCTTTATCAATTTTTGAATCATTGATTCTTGACATAGATTCTTTAGTGCTTTTTAACACACTTTGTAACGAATCTTTTTTTCTTGACAAATCAATTATATGAGCTTTTAATTCTTCTTGTTGTTCTAAAGTCAGCTGTAACTCATAATCTGGAGCAACAGTAACAGTTTCAGCGGCTTTTGTTTCTAAAGAAGAATTTCCTTTTTTATCACAAGCTATTTGTGTTAGAACCACAAAAAGCACTATTAAAATTTTTTTCATTTGATTATATTATTATAGTTATTTATATTAGGACACAACAAAATAGAATAAGTCACATATTATTTTAACAAAAGTGACTTTTATCTATTTATTGTGTCTAAAAGGTAAAACTATTAATTATGAAGTTTAAATATCTACTAGCCTTAACTATACTTTTTTGTTCTTTTAATGCAAACAGTCAATCAAAAGGTAAAGAAGGAGAAATAATAATTTCTGAAGAAAATTTAATTCACTTAATTCAGAAAATTAGAGCAAAAAGAGATGCAAACTATTTGCTATCTCAAAAAACTAATGTTGTTACAAATACGAAATCAGACGTAGATTTATCTAAAGTAAATTCAAAATTAGTAACACTAGAAAAGGAACTAAAGTATTTAACAAATTTACTCGAATCGAAAAACACAACAGAAGAAATAAACACCGAATATTTCATCCTTAAAAAAGACAGTAACGAAGTGCCTATAACAGAAAAAGTTGTCTATATAAGAGACACTATCTATAGTTTAAAAGAAACTATTTACAACACAACTGACACTGTTTATAAAACGGAACTAGTAGACGCAACTCCTAAAACAAAAGACACCGTCTATTTGTCAAACAAAACATATAAGCCTGTTAAATCTGTTAATTTAAAAGAAACTAATGAAAAACCTACAGTAGTTGAAAATAAAAAACCAACAAGTACTAAAAACATAATTGTTCCTTCAGCAGCAATTACAGCGAATAACAATACCAACGATTCTACCGTTAAGGCTATTGAACGATTAGAAAGTAAAATAGACTCGTTGTTTGCAGCTAATAAAACGAATAAAGAAGTTATTTATTTATCCAACAATCAAACAACTAAAAATAATTCTGATAAAGCAACAACTAAAACAGATACAGTTTATGTAAACAATACAAATTCTAAATATGAGTTATTGAAGAGTAAATTTAGTGGGTTTAAAGAGAAGGTTTATTTCGAAAACAATTCAAGTGAAATTAACAATTCTAAGAAAATTGATTCAATTATTACACTATTAAATTCAAATGAAAATTTAGATGTTTATTTAAAAGGATTTGCCAGCAATAAAGGAAATGCAATTTATAATCAGGAATTATCGTTTAAAAGAGCAGAAACTATTAAGCGCTATTTAGTTTCAAATGGAATTCATCCTAGTAGAATATTATCTCAATTTCATGGAATTGATTATGAAAGCAAGAACGAAACTGAAGCAAGAAGAGTTGAATTGAGTTTTATAATTAGAAAATAATTTATTAAAACTTCATAAAAAAAACGCTAAACAAGTATTTGTTTAGCGTTTTTTGTTTTCATTTATATTGAAATAAATATCTTTAAAAAGTTACAATTATTTATTCTTTTTAATAATATGAGCATTATCTCGTATGCCTTCAATTTTTACTTCTGGAGAATTAAACAAGTATAACTTAGCTTTATCAGTTAAAAAGATATTTATTTTATCTTGCACATTTACATAAGCATCAGACGAATTTGATTGTTCTATAATTAACTTATTATTTACAAACTCTCTTGCTCTTAAAATCGGCTTTCCTACCAAAATTGCTTTCATAAAAGTTGTACTTCCTTCCAAATCAAGTTCAGCATCGTTATACATTTGAAGATTGCAATATTTAGCTTTTACAAGACCCTTAGTGTCAATTTCATCACTCAACACCATTTTGATTGAATCTGCTTGAAAAACGAAATCGCCTTTAGCATTATTATTCAGTCTAAAGTCTATGTTTTTGGCATTAACATCAAGCTTAAATTTTGAATTATCGCTAGCTGTAATTGAAAAACTGTTAGGTGTTTTAATAAATCCTATTTGATTTGCTTCTGCTTTATTATGAAGAATAACTGAATTTATATCTTTACCATTTACTACAATTTCTAATTTCTTTTTAGAAGTGTATTTATAATCTGTATGAATTTTTAAAACGGTTCCAACTGTTTCAAAAACTATAGTTTCTTGCAAATTAGAGTCTGCGGTAACTGTACAATTATTAGTACTGTTTCCTGATGAAAATGTAATTTCGAAATCATCATATATTTCTAATGTTTCAAAATTAGCTAAATCGAAAGTTGTTGTAATAACCTCTTTATTTCCTTTAATTTTAATTTTATCTTGAGCATAAAAGCTGAAACCAACTAACAAAAATAATGCAATATGTAATTTTTTTTTCATTTTTTTTTCTATATTTTATTTAATAATTTCTACTTTGTTGTCGACAATTTCTTTTATAGGAATAACTGTTTTTCCTGTTTCTGTAATAATAGTGATACAAATATTATCCATAGATTCGATTGTACCTTCTATAGAATTAACTTTAATTCTATCACCAATTTCATAGTTTTTTCTTGAATAAAAAGACAGTAGTAATTTTTCGATTACCTCTTTTGATCCAAATCCAAAAGCTAATGCAAATGTCAGTAATAATGCTCCTAATATAATTGTAATGTTATTAGTTATTACAGTAGTATCAATATTTGCTTGATTAAGAGCAGTTATAGTTACTAAAGCAACAATTCCATAAAAAACAGCCGTACTAATAATCTTTGAACCACTTAAGTCAAATGAATTAAACATTCCATAAATTGCTTTTCTAACATAGTTTGCAATATAAAGACCAACCATAAACAGCACGATTGCACTAAATAATTTTGGCAAATAGCGTAAAAGGTTACTAATTTCAACAGAAATAATTGTCCATTGCATTACATCTGCAGCTATAATGAATAAAACTAGAACTAATATCCATTTTACAAAACTTAAAATTACCGTTGAAATATTAAATTTTATTCCTTCTTTTCCAAAAACTTCTGCTTTGTTAATTCTATCTGTAAGCTTATCTATTTTAGCCACATGTAAAGCTTTTGACAGAATAAATAATATGAATTTTGTAATAAGCCATCCTACAATTAATATAAGGACAGCATAAACAAAACTAATAAAACCTTCTCCTATCTTATAGAACAATGAGTTTAAAGAGTTAAAAGTATCAGTTTTTAATTGATTAAAAATTTCCATAATTAGTTTGAGTTAGGTTTATTATTGTTTGGTTTTTTTGTTTTAAAGAAACTTTCTAATGTAGCTGCATAATTTGAAGAAAACAAACTAGTTACTTCCATAATAAATTTTATGGAATTTACATCGTCCATTACTTTTCTCTTTAAATCTTTTGGTACTTCTTGAGGAGGAATACCTATTTTTTTAAAAGGATTGTCTTTTTCCATTTTTTATAATTCTAAATTATTATAAACTTCTGCAATTTTAGTTTTTGCTCTTGAAAGCCTCATTTTAATAGCACTTTCAGACAATTCTAAAACCTCTTGAAGTTCTTTAATTGAAACATCATCTTGGTATTTTAATTGCAAAATCATTTTGTCTTCTGGGGAAATAATAGTTAAAGCTTTTTCTAATTTATCTGCTCGCATTTGATATAAACTATGATCACTAACTTCTACTGACAAATTATATTCTTCTTCAACCTGATTAGATTTAGAACTAATATCTCTCTCTTTATCTCTATTTAGATAATTAACACAAAAATTATAAGTTACTGAATATAGCCAAGTTGAAAATTTTGATTGCCCTTTAAAAGTTGACAATTTGATAAAAACATGCAGAAAAACATCTTGTGTTAAATCTTTTGCTTCATCAACAGAACCAACAAAGCCATAACATTTATTATAAACTAAGTGCTCATATCTATCATACAAAACACCAAACATAGAAGTGTTATTAGTTTTACTAATTTGCAAAACTAATTCATCATCTGAGAATTCAAGATATTTTTTCACTTTAAAGATTTATAACTCTTTTTCATTAAGACACATCATAATAAAAAAAGTCACATTAAAAGTATATAAATTTTAATTACATTGAACTTAAAATTTAAAAAACCTCATTTAAATAAATGAGGCTTTAGATTTATTGTCTATAAACCAGTCCAAACATTAAATACTGTGAACCATATTTTTCATTAATTTTTTTATTAAACAAATCATAAGGTGAAAAATTATAATGACATTGAAAGCCTATATTTTTATAGTTAAGTTTTATGCCTTGTGAAATATAAAATGTAGTTAAAACTTCGCTAGTAAATTCTTTTTCTTCAAAAGCTAACTCATTTGGGGCTTCATAAAAATTAAGACCTAAGCCTATACCAGTGTTCCATTCTAAATTAAAACTCCTTGTTTGGTTTGACATAGATATTATTTTAGCAAATCTTGTTCCGATAGAAATTCCAAAATGTTCAGATTTATATTTCACTATTGAATCTCTATATCTAAAATCAACATCTCTAGCCTTTTTTGGTATAAAAAAGTTAAATCCAAAATCAATATAATCATCGTTAACAATTCTGTTTCTAAACCAAAATCCAACACTTGGAGAAGTCTCAAACTTATTTGCCATTTTTCCTAAAGGTTTTACAAAACCAACTTCTATATAAACTCTTTCATATTCATTTATATCAATTGAATCATTTTGAGAAAAACCAAAATAGCCTATTAACAAAATGAATAAAAATATTTTTTTCATAATTTACCAATTTATAAAAGGAAACGCCCTTTTGTTATTAAGATTCCACAATCCAATTTGCAATCCTCTTGAAAACGACCTATTGAAAACTCCGATTTGAATTCCTTTATTTTCTTTACAATAATTTACTAATCCTATTTGGCTTCCTTTCAATTCATAGGAGCTATTCATGACTCCAATTGTAATACCTTTTAAGTGGTTGTTTGCATTATACAATCCTATTGAAACACCATTCTGATTATCTGCAATTGTACCAAACGCTGACAAAGACAAACCGTTGAAGTCATTAAATTTATTTCCCAAAGAAATATTTAAACCATTCATACTACTTGAGGTAAAGAAACAGCCTGTCGTTAGATTAATTCCGTTTAATTTTAAATTAGGATTACTATTCCATTTTTCAATTTTAATAAACGCTCCATTTTGTTTCAAACTATCTGGAATTTTATTCTTTGTTAATTATTTCTGGCAAATACATTATTGACATAAAACCCAAAAAAACACCAGCAATTGGAGCACCATTAACTTCAATATTTAGACCATTTATCGTTTGATTCTGTATTCTCTTATTTTCAAAATGTCCAACTCCAAAAACCAATCCGTTTACTTTATCTACTTTTCTTGAAATAGGCGACAAACTAAAAATTTGAGAATGCGTCTTATAAAAAATGCTATCATTTTGAGAGTTTGCATTTAAAATCCCAAACAATAAAAAAACTAAATAGCTTTTAGCAAACATTTTTCGCATAAGTACATTAATTAAGCATGAATATGAATACATTTCTTCTGAAGTGTAAATTGATAACTCTTCGCTATATCGCTTTACTCTTTTAATTCTGTTTCTTAATAAATCTAATTTTTTCATAGTATTAAGTTTTAATTTCTGATCCAAAACTATTTTAATTATCGCAAAATAAATTGCGAAATTCAATAATAATATTTACTATATTTGTGAAAATCGCAAACATGAAAACTCAAAATCTGCTTTTAAATGCCATTAGAAAACAATTAAATAATGGAATTTCAATTATTGATGAAGTTGCACAAATACTAAACATTAGTTATGATGCTTCACACAGAAGAGTTTCAAATAAAAGTAAATTTTCAATAGAAGAAACGGTTCTCCTGTGTGGTCACTTTAAAATTTCCATGGATAATTTATTTAAAAATCAACAAAATATTATTTTAGAAAAAACCAAGTCCATTAATCAAATTAAAGATTATCAAACTTATTTTTCTGAGATAGCAAACAAAATATATTTAAACCCCAAAGAAGAGAATACTTTATATTATTCTGCTAAAGACATACCTATATTTTACACTATTGGCGGAAGCATTTTGTCAAAATTTAAAATGTATGTTTGGTATAATCTAATGACTGAAAATGAATTAATTGCTTTTGAAAAATTCAATGTAGAAAATTCATTATTAAATGAAACATCAAAATTAATCGAAATAGTTAGTCAAGTCAAAATAATTGAAATTTGGAACGACACAACTATAAATAGTAGTTTACAACAAATAGTTTATTATTTCGAATCGGGTTTATTGACTTATGAGACTTCAAAATATTTATTAGAAGAAATTACTGCAATTATAAAATCTATTGAGAAAAAATGTGATTCTTCAAATTCTGATTATCAATTATATTATAATGAATTATTGATTTTAAACAACAATGTTTTGTTTGCATCGAAATCGTCAAAGCAGGCTTTTATTCCTTATAACATGTTAGGTTATTTTTCTACCAAAAACGAAAAAGTAACTTCAGAAATTCACAACTACTTTACCAATCAAATAAAAAATAGTAAATCTTTACAGTCATCTGGTAAAAAAGAACAGAAAATGTTTTTCAATAAAATGTATCAGAAGATAGATTTCTTTATTAAAAAAATAGAAAATTTTATTCTTAATTAAAAAAAGCACCTTTTTTGTAACTTTTTTGAAACACTTGCGTATAACTACTGTACACGAATAAAAAAGTACTGTAAAAAGAATGAGACAACTAAAAATTACCAAGCAGGTAACGAATCGTGAAACTGCTTCCTTAGACAAATATTTACAAGAAATTGGAAAAGTTGACCTAATTACTGCTGATGAAGAAGTAGAATTAGCACAACGTATTAAAGCTGGTGATCAACGAGCTTTAGAAAAATTAACAAAAGCAAATTTACGTTTCGTAGTATCTGTTGCGAAACAATATCAAAATCAAGGATTAACACTTCCCGATTTAATTAATGAAGGAAATCTTGGTTTAATAAAAGCAGCTCAACGTTTTGATGAAACTCGTGGATTCAAATTTATATCATATGCTGTTTGGTGGATTCGTCAATCTATCTTACAAGCATTAGCAGAACAATCTCGTATTGTACGTTTACCATTAAACAAAATTGGTTCTATCAATAAAATCAACAAAATGTATGCTTTATTAGAGCAATCTAATGAAAGACCACCTTCTGCTGAAGAAATTGCAAAAGAATTAGACATGACAGTGAATGATGTAAAAGAGTCTATGAAAAACTCTGGTCGTCACTTATCAATGGATGCACCTCTTGTTGAAGGAGAAGATTCTAACCTTTATGACGTTTTACGTTCTGGTGAATCTCCAAATCCAGATAGAGAATTAATTCATGAATCATTACAAACTGAAATTGAAAGAGCATTAGAAACATTAACTCCAAGAGAGGCAGATGTTGTTCGTTTATACTTTGGTTTAGGGGATCAACATCCAATGACTTTAGAAGAAATTGGTGAAACTTTTGACCTAACTCGTGAGCGTGTTCGTCAGATTAAAGAAAAAGCTATCAGAAGATTAAAACATACTTCTAGAAGTAAAATATTAAAAACTTATTTAGGATAAACCCTAATTACAGCGAACAATAGTCTAAAGACTATTCGTTTTTTGATTGATGATTGAAACTCCGGCTGATTACCGGAGTTTTATTTTTTAGGAATAAAACTCCAGTCGATTCGCAAAAGCTCGGGTTACCGGAGTTTTATTTTTTAATCTGAACTCGTTTCAGATTCTTATTAATTTCATATCAATACCTCTGAACTCGTTTTAGATTCTTATCAATTTTATTTCAAATTCATCTAAACTTATTTCAGATTCTATTTATATAATTTATCTTTGCACAAACAACACTAACAAACTTTCAAGTAACTGCAAAAGATACTGAAATAAATTCAGCATAAAATGAGTAAAAACACTTTAATTGCACCATCAGTATTAGCTGCTGATTTTGCTAACTTACAACGAGACATCGAAATGATTAACAACAGTGAAGCCGATTGGTTTCATATTGATATTATGGATGGTGTTTTTGTTCCAAACATTTCTTTTGGAATGCCTGTTTTAGGAGCTATTGCTAAACATGCTAAAAAAACTATCGATGTGCATTTAATGATTGTTGATCCAGATAGATATATTTCGACTTTTAAAAAATTAGGAGCAGATGTATTAACAGTACATTACGAAGCTTGTACACATTTACACAGAACGCTTCAAGCTATTAAAGCAGAAGGAATGCAAGCCGGTGTAGCCTTAAATCCACATACAAACGTTTCATTATTAGAAGATGTAATAAAAGACATTGACTTAGTTTGTATTATGAGTGTAAATCCAGGATTTGGAGGACAATCTTTTATTGAAAACACATATAAAAAGGTAAAACAATTAAAAGAAATCATCACAAGAAATAATGCTTCAACAAAAATTGAAATTGATGGTGGTGTAACCAATAAAAACGCAAAACAATTAGTTGATGCTGGTGCTGATGTTTTAGTGGCTGGAAGTTATGTTTTTGGAGCAGATGATCCAATGGCAACAATAGCTGATTTGAAAAAAATCACACAATAAAAAAAAACAAAAAACGCACAAAAATTCATTTGTGCGTTTTTTTATAAAAGTATTTAAAAATTATTTCTTAATAATTTTTGACTTATACAATACGTTTTTTGATTCATCTGATACAGAAACAAAATAGACACCAGAAGCCAAATCTGAAATAGTATAACTATCTGAAACTTTAGAAGATTTTACTTCTTGTCCTTGTAAACTATAAATAGTGATATTTTTGGCTAATCCAATCATGTCATTAGGAATTGTAATAACAAAATCAGATTGCACTGGATTTGGTGAAATTTTAAATTCGTTAGCATCTGTAAATTTATCATTGCTTAGAACAACAGAGTATTGCACATTAAATGGCATATCTTGAGGGAAATCTGGAGCTGTAGCAGGATTCCCTGCATCAATTAAACTTGACCAAGTATTAGTTGTAGCAACATTTTGTTTTGCATTCCATCCAGTAATCCCACGAACTCCAGAAATTGTTACTGGTGGAAAAAACAAAGTACCATCGTTTGTTGGATGACCTTGATAAACAACCCAATAAGTTCCTGAAGGTAAAGATGCTGTTAAATTTGCTCTTACTTTCCATAATTTTCTTGTAGTTCCTGTTGCAGTAACTGCTGGAACAGCAGAATTAAAAATTCTATACATTAAAGCGTCATTACTATCAGTCGCACTATATACATTAGTAGTAGCGTTACCTGCAACAATATTAGACGTTAAAAGAGAAGGATCATTATCATATATAAGAACACGTAATCCATCAATAGGCGGTGTAGTTCCAGCATAACCCGTTTGATAGCAATAGAAATCAAATCCAGTTACATTCCAAGACTGTCCAGTTGGAACTGTAAAGTCATCTGCTAATTGAAAACTAGTAGTTCCTGCAGTATTGTAATTACCACTAAACCCAGAATTAGTATTTGACTCTGTAGTATTACCTGTCTCATTTTGACATTCACTCCAGGTATAACCTGTTGGAGCAGCGACTGCACTATTAGAAGTACTTCCTGTTGATAAAGCACCATTAATATAAGGCTGCGCAATTAACAATTGCAAAGTTGTAGCAAAAAAACTGGCCACAACAAAAAGAGTAGTTTTTTTATTCATATTTTTATGTTTTAAATTTGAAATAAAATTATGAATTAAAACAATACAAAATACAAATATTTAAGAAATTATTAAACATATTAATACTGATCTATCAAATATTTTATTAAATCAGTAGTAGTAACAATACCTACCAATAAATCTCCTTCACAAACAGGTAAGGCATGAAATTCTTTATTTGATAAGATTTCAGCCGCTTCTTTTATAGTTGTTTCTGGAGAAATAGTCACTAAATTTTTTGCCATAACTTGCTCTACAGTAAACATATTATATACTGTTGCGTCAATTAACTCATCTTCATCAACAGCATCAACAAAAGAAATTCTTAATAAATCAGTATAACTCAACATTCCAATAATTTTACTGCCATTAACTACAGGAATATGTCTGATTTTATTTTTCTTAAATAAAGATTCAGCTTTGGTTAAATCATCTTGAAGATTTAATTTAACTACGTTTTTTGTCATAATTGTTGACACTTGAACTCTTTGTTTCATAACATTCATATTTTAAAGGATTAATAAATAAAGTTACCCTTAAATTTACAAAATAAACATGACAAATGTTAGCTTTAAAATTGGATTTTTTATTCTGAAAAATTAATCATTGAACGCACTTTTTCATAAAGCTCTGGAAATTCACTTTTAAATTCAGTTGGAGTTTCAAAAAAGTGCTCAAGAATTACGGCTATAAATTCAAACTCATTGGTGTAAGCGTAAATTCTAAAATAATTAGATTCTATTAAACGTTTATAATTTAATGGCCTTTTTATTTGATCCATAATTTCTTGATAAGTTACAGAAAAAATAGTAGCAGAAGTATCTGCATTTAACATCCCTTGAAAATGCAACACATGAGAGAATTCATGTAACCCTAAGTTAAGGTTATCATTGCTTATTTCATATCCTTCTATGAAATGCTTCCAAGAAAAAACGATAGCTTTCATTCTTGGATTAAATTCTCCCTTATGGTGATTATCATTAATTTTTGAATAATAAATATCCGGATAAACTACAATTTTATCAATAATGGTAAAGAGATAAGTCCGCATTCCAAAGGTCAACATTATTGCTGTAGAAGCTATTAATATTTTTACTTGATCCGTAATCTCTAAACCCTCTTTTCCATAAAAAGGATAAGTATCAATAAAAGTAGCTACACGATGTTCAAAATATTTTTTTAATCTAGGAGAAAGCTTTTTGTAAAACACAAACTCCTTTTCAAGAATAACCAATTGAGATTTTGTTACTTTTTGTGGGTTTATATAAAAATGAACATATATAGGCTTTCTAAAGAAAAAAGCGTACGCTGGTTCTACAACTCCATTGTACAACACAAAACCAATATAAATAAAAGCTACGAAGCCAAAAAGATATCCCAAAGAAAATAATTTAAAAGCGAATGTAAATATTACAAAATAATAAAACTACATATTTTTACAAAAGAACTACTCTTTTTTATTCTTTACGCTTTTATCTTTTTTAAAATATTGATATACAGCTAAAAACTTATATTAAAATTAAACACAACCCAAAACGCAAATACAACTTTATAATTTGTTAATTAAAATAAAAACCTTTTTACTAATTTCGGGAAATGAAATTCACTATGAAACATTTCCCGCTTTTATTTATAATTTTTATTTTAAGTTCTTGTGAAAAAGAAACTAAACCAAATGCACCAAGTAGCTTAACTTATACTGACTATATAGAAAAAGCTAATAATAAAGTTTCAACTTTAGAATTAGACAGTGCTTACTTTTACTTCAACCAAGCAAAATTATCTTGTAAGGATAATGAAAAAGAAATGAAAATATATGCCTTACTTGGTATGGCAAATATTCAAAAAACCAATTGTGACTTTGTTGGTTTAGAAGAAACAGCTACAGAAGCCTTTGGTATTGATAACGAAACAAATTATAAAGAATATCTAAATAACTTTTTAGGTATTGCTTATAATGAACAAGCCGATTATGAAAATGCTTTACTTTATTATAATAAAACGCTCGATAATTCAAAAAATGAAACTAATCGACTTACTATTAAAAACAACATTGCGGTAAATTATTTAGATCAAAAAGAATATGTAAAATCAATTGATGTTTTAGAAAAGTTGCTAAAAAATGATTCTTTAAAAATTTATCCAAGTGAATACGCTAGAGTAACAGATAATCTTGGATTTGCTTATTTTAAAATCAAAAAAGACTCCTTAGCAAAAGAATATCTTTATGCTAGTTTAAACATAAGAGACAGCATCAATGATGATTACGATAAAATTGCATCTTATATACACCTATCAAATTTTTACGATGAAAACAATCCAGTTTTATCAAAAGAGTTTGCAAATAAAGCGTTGCAATCAGCCACAATTGTCAATAGTCCAGATGACAAGTTAGAAGCACTTGATTTGTTAATAAAAAACCCTACCAACAAAAAGGCCGTTAATCATTTTGCTATTTATTCACACATTAATGATAGCATTTCAAAAATAAGACAATCAGCCAAAAACCAATACTCAAAAATAAAATATGATTCTAAAATTACTTTAGAGAAAAACGAGAAATTGAAAGTTGAGAAAGAGTTTATTACCTATTTATTTATCGGATTTGGAATTATCGCCCTTTTAATTTATTTCTTAATTCGTTTTAAAAACAAAAACAAACTTCAAAAATCTACATATGAAGCGGAAACTCGAATTTCAAAAAAGCTTCATGATGAACTAGCCAACGATGTTTACAACACCATGACTTTTGCCGAAACTCAAGATTTATCTGATTTAAACAAAAAGGAACATTTCTTAAATCAAATTGAAAATATTTACAACCGAACAAGAAATATTTCTTTAGAAAATAGTGAAATTGATACGGGCGAAAACTTTAAAGAAAATTTATCCTTATTACTTTCAGGTTTTAATAGTGAAGATACAAACGTAATCATCAAAAATTTTGAAGCTATAAATTGGACAAAAACTAAAAAAATAACCAAGATAACTGTTTATAGAATTCTTCAAGAACTGTTGGTTAACATGAAAAAACACAGCCAAAGCAATTTGGTTGTAATTGGTTTTGAAGACAAAGGAAAATCATACGAAATCAATTATTCTGACAACGGAATTGGAAGCAGCAAATCATTAAGGCTTAAAAATGGTTTACAAAATGTGGAAAACCGTATTAAAACCATAAATGGAACCTTTACTTTTGAAACAGAAACCCAAAAAGGATTTAAAGCTAAAATTGTTTTTCCTAAATAAAACCATTTAACTATGTTTTCAAAAGTACTATTGGCAGAAGATTTAGACAGCATCAACATAGCTGTTGCAACAACCTTAGACGAATTAAATATCGTTGAAGTAGACAATGTAAAATATTGTGACGATGCCTTGTTAAAAATCAAAAAAGCCATACAAGACAACAATCCTTATCAACTATTGATAACCGATTTGTCCTTCATAGAAGACTTTAGACCCAACCAATTAAATTCGGGCGAAGAACTAATTACTGCTGTAAAAAAAATACAACCCAACATAAAAGTGATTGTTTTTTCTGTAGAAGAAAAACCTGTACGCATCAAATCCCTTTTCGAAAACCAAAACATCAATGCCTTTGTATTAAAGGGAAGAAACAGTTTGCCCGAATTAAAAAAAGCCCTAAAAAAAGTTTCTGAAAGCAACGACAAATACATAGCAGCAAACCTAGCCTACATTTTTCAGGATAAAATTACACACCAAATTGACGATTATGACATCCAATTAATACAACACTTAGCTTTAGGTGTAGCACAAGACAAAATGGATCTAAAGTTCAAAGAACTAGGCATTGAACCCAACAGCAAATCTACTATAGAAAAAAGAATAGGCAAACTAAAAGACTATTTCAAAGCAAACAATACAGTGCATCTAATAGCCATTGCAAAAGATCTTGGTTTAATATAAACCTTTCACACGATTCACAATTAAAAAACTCGCTTTTACGGTTTCCCGTAAAATTATATGATTTTGTTGCCTTAAGTTTGAAAAATATTTCAAAAACAACTTCATATATGAAACGTTATTATGTGGATATCATAGCAAAAGAAAACAGAGACCATGAACTGCACAATGAATTTTGTCTTTATATGCCTGTAATTATTAATGCACAATACATTGGAGATTTTTCTGACGATAAAAAAGCCTTAGAAGAAGCTCTAAAAAGTTACCCTAATGCCAATGGATGCAAAAATTGTTGCTCTACATGTCATATTCAACATGAAGTAGAGTAACTAATACTTAATTGATGGTTTGTTAATTAGGTTGGATTGCAAAAAACTCTAAAGTGACAGGAAGCTTTGGAGTTTTGCAATCCTTTTTTTAGAGTTATGAAAGCAATTAAAATAGAAAAAAATCACAAACTAAAAGTATCTAAAATCAAAACAACTGGCTATTACAAATGAAAAAAATAATCAATTTTTTGAGCATCTGTTTTTAATACAGGTTCATGAATCTCAAAAACTGTGAAGAAGCTAAAAAAAGAGGTTTAAAATTTAGTCACAAGAGCAACCAAGATTTAGCAAACACGAACAAGGATAAAAGTTATTGGCATGATGAATATGGTATACAGTATATAATTAATGAACATTATGCTATTACTAACATTAAAATTCATCAATAAATAATCTTTCATGTGGTTACGGTTTCCCGTAAGGAATTAATTTTTTGAAGTTATATGTTTGGATAATAATTTATTCATTATGAATCATTCAAATACTAAAAAGAACACCATAAAAATAATTATCATTTTACTATTCTTACTCGCAATTTATATTCAATGCAATTATTGTAATGTTTGAGTTTGTGAATCTAAAAAGTAATTATATACCATTTCTTCAAAACCTGCAGACATCAAATTGCAAAAAAATCAAAATATGAGGTTCAAGATTTAGGACTTACCCTTTGTGGATGGGAAGATTAATAGTATTTTTGACCGAATGAAGAAACTCTTATATATTCTTTTTCTATTTATTTCTACAGCTTTATTTTCACAAATAAAAGTAATATCATGGAATGTAGAAAACCTAGGCAAATCTAAATCAGATTCAACAATAACTTATATTGCTAACACATTAAAAGAATATGATGTAATAGCCCTACAAGAAATTGTAGCTGGTTATGGAGGCACACAAGCAGTAGCCAAGCTAGCAGACGAACTAAACCGAAAAGGATCAAAATGGGATTATGTTATAAGTGACCCAACAACGAGTAGTGCATATAAAACTGAGCGCTATGCTTTTTTATGGAAAACCAGTAAAGTCAAAAAAATTGGTGATGCTTGGTTGGAAAAAAAGTATAGTTTAGAAATTGACAGAGAGCCTTTTTATTGCACTTTTAAATACAATGAAAAATCAGTAACTCTTGTTAATTTTCATGCCATTACAAAAAGTAAACAACCTGAAACTGAAATCAAATATTTTAAATTCTTACCTTTAGAATATCCGTTATTGAATTTGTTTTTTATTGGAGATTTTAATTGTCCACAATCACACACTGTTTTTAATCCTTTAAAGAAAATGGGATATGTTTCTGTATTTAAAAATCAAAAAACAACTTTAAAAAAAGCATGTAAAAAAGAGATTTGTTTGGCTTCTGAATTTGATAATATTTGGTACAACAGTTCAAAAATTAAAGTCCTAAAATTCGATGTGATTCATTTTTATAAGGATTTTAATTCGCTAAAAGAAGCTGGAGAAGTTTCAGATCATATTCCTATTTGGGTAGAAATTAGTTTGAATTAACTAAAAAATGCTCAACAAATTGCGAGCATTTTTTAATTCTATTTTCTAGATGTTTATTTTTCCAATAAAGTCAATATTATTATTCCGACTCTTGCTATTAAAAAAGTAAACATTCCAAATACTAATGGCAAAAAAGATATTTTTAAACCACTAGAAAGCACTTCTGGACTAATACTTCCAATAGATTCAATGGCATCAAAAGCACCTATTAAACCTATGGCTTGTCCTAAAAATCCCCAAACCAAAACGAATAAACTAATGGATGAAATTAATCGTATTGTTTTTGAATTGGCATCTTTCTTAATTAGACCTCTTACAAACAAGAAAATTATAAGCAATAAAATAATTAATATTGGCATCATAAAAAATGGACCACCTTCATTTATTCTTTCTAAAATCATAAGTTTATATTTTTAAATTAATAATAGTTCGAAAGTACTTTTTAAACCAATATCAATTTTTTATTTGCGACGAATGAATGAATTTACACCTTTTTTAACTGTTTTAATCAAAAATTAGTATTTTTTTGTAGATTTTGAACCAAATCAGGTTTAAAAATGGTTATCCGTCGCAATTACAAACTTGTTTTTATTATTTTATTTATCTTGCCTAAATGTTTTACAAGATCCTAAATATGTACAAAACTATTTTACTTCACTTTCTTTTTTGGATTGGAGTTTGGTTTTTCTTTGTGTATTTTTTTAGTTATAATTCTGATGACACTTACTACATAACTTGGTTTTCTAGTTTATTATTACCCATAGCTTTAACAACTACTTATATTACTATATATTTTTTGATTCCGAAATATTTATTGACTAAACGCTATTTTAAATTAGGACTTTATAGTTTTTATACAATTGTTTTATCTGTTTATTTATCTATACTTGCCGTTTATGGAAGTTTTATTTTCATCACTAAATTAGACATTACAAAAGTTCCTCCAATGGGAAAAAACTTTGTCTTTATTTTAATTTTAGTTTATTTAATTGTTGGAATTGTGAGTTTTATCTATTTATTAAAACACAATTTTAATGCTCAAACAAAATACAAAGCCTTAGAGAATAAGATCTTAGAAACCAACCTTCAAATTAAAGAACAAGAATTATATTATTTAAAGAAGCAGATTCATCCTCATTTTTTGTTTAATACTTTGAATACAATTTATGGCTTTGCACTTAAGAAATCCGAATTCACTCCAGAATTAATTCTAAAACTTTCTAATTTATTGGATTATATTTTATACCAAGTTCAAAAACCAAAAGTACTTTTATCAGAAGAAATCGAACATATTAATGAATATATTGATTTAGAAAAGATTAGGTTTGAAGACCGATTAAAAGTTAAATTTTCTTATCCAAAAATCATGGAAAACATTGAAATTGCTCCAATGTTATTGATTCCGTTTATTGAAAATGCTTTTAAACATGGAAACATTATAAATGGCTTTTTGACAATTTATATAAATTTATCCCTTACTGAAAACAACCAGTTATTATTTGGAATTAAAAATAGTTTTTTAAACAACAATATAGCAGAAACAACAGGAATTGGTTTAGAAAATATTAGAAAACGATTAGAATTATTATTTCCGAATAAGTATGATTTAAAGACAGAACTTAAAGAAAATTATTTTGAAGTTTCTTTAGTTATAAACGAAATTAAGCCAATAGATGAGTAATAGTTATAACTGCATTATTGTTGATGACGAAAAAGCTGCAAGAGAAATATTAGAATCTCATTTGCAAAAAATTGATGCTGTAAAAGTTTTGGCTAGTTGCAAAAATGCTATTGAAGCTTTTGCTGTAATTAATTCTGAAAAAGTAGATTTAATTTTTCTAGACATTAATATGCCTGAAATTAATGGTTTGTCGTTTGCCAAATCTATTAACAAAGATATTAAAATCATTTTTACAACTGCTTATAGAGAATATGCTGCTGATGGTTTTGATTTACAAGCTGTTGATTATTTATTAAAACCAATTTCGTTTGAACGTTTATCTCAGGCAATTGCTAAATTAATTGGCGAAACTATTATTAAAAACAATGAATTATCAACTGAAATTACAGCTGAAAAAAGTGATTTTATTTTCGTTCGTTCCGATAGAAAAATGATTAAAATAGACTATTCAGACATTTTCTACATTGAAAGTTTGAGTGATTATATCAAGATTCACATTACAGAAAAAACTATAGTTACAAGAGAAACTATTTCCAACATTGAAGCCAAGTTACCTAATAATGATTTTATGCGTGTACATCGCTCCTATTTGATTGCGATTTCTAAGATTGAATCGTTTACAAGTGAACATCTAGAAATTAATAAAAACTCAATTCCAATAAGTAGAAGTTATAAAAAAGGAGTTTTGGAGATTTTGGAAGGGTTTTAGTTTTAGATTTTGTAACTGATTTACCACCCAACCTTTGGACGCCCCTCCAAAGGAGTAAAATATATTATTGTGACCTCGGCAGGGTTCGAACCTGCAACCGTCGGAGCCGAAATCCGAAATTCTATCCAGTTGAACTACGAAGCCAATTTGATTTAAGATTGTTGATTAACGATTGTTGATTTTTGAAATAACAAACCATCAACCTATAACTCACAACCTACAACGTTTTATACTAACAACTTCTTCACTACAGTTGATATTGTTTTTCCGTCTGAGTTTCCACCAAGTTGTTTAGAAGCCATTCCCATTACTTGACCCATTGATGCCATACCTGAGAAATTACCATCTGCAATGATTTTTGCTACAGCTGCTTCTACTTCTGCTTCTGATAATTGTGCTGGTAAGAATTTTTCAATTACAGCTATTTGAGCTAATTCTGGCTCAGCTAAATCGTTTCTGTTTTGTTCTGCAAAAATAGTAGCACTGTCTTTACGTTGTTTTACTAATTTTTGTAAAATCTTGATTTCATCTTCTTCGGACAATCCTTCTGCTGAACCTGAAGTTTGTGCTAATAATATTTCTGATTTTATGGCTCTTAATGCTTCTAATGCAACAGTATCTTTAGCTCTCATAGCATCTTTCATACTGTCCATAATTTTTGTTGATAAACTCATTTTTTTTTATTTTTTATGGTTATTTGTCTTCCACTAGCTAAAGCTATTGGTAATTGACTACCCCAGATTGCAATGAAAAGCCTTTTTGTGGTTTATTTGATTTTTTCTTGTGAAAAAAGAGCGACTTTATGAAGCTCCTTTTTTTGCTTATAAAAAACAAATAAACGCAAAAAGCTTGTAATGGAAAGCTGGAAATAGGTTCTAATTAAAAACTAGGGCAAAGATAATTAAAAAACCCGTATGCTTTTTATAAAACGATACGGGTTTTTGAGGTTAAGTTTACGGAGCATTAGTCTACATTATCATGCAAGAAGGAATTGTTAGAACGCAGTTGGGGATCGTCGTTACTATCATTTCCTAGTGACATTCTAGACTTATTATTGTTTAATTCTGGTGATTCTAAATCAACTCCCATTCTTTTGTAGGCTGGTTGTCTTTCGATTTCGTCGATACGAGAATTTGTGTTGAATTTATAATTAAACTCTTTCATTTTACGTTTGCGCTCTTCTGTACGTAGACGTAAAGTTTCTTCAATAGTTAGCTCTGTTAAATCTCTATTTTCAAGACTTAAAATTGATTCTTGTGCTTCTTTAGCTTCAACAGTGTTTATTTTAATATCTAATTCTGGATTTACTGGCTCTGAAACCTGTGTTGGTTTAGCAGTCAATAATTCGTTTTCTTTTTCTAAATATTCTTCTAATGAATGTTTAATGATTCCGTTTTTTTCTACTTCTGTAACAGGAATAAATTCAACGTGTTCATTAACTACAATATCTTTTGCGTCGTCTAAATTGAAAACAATTTGATCTTCTTTTACTTCTTTTTTGTCTTCAAACATATCTAAAGAAAAAAGTAAATCGTCTTCTTTTGCAATTACAAATTCTGGCTCAACCACTTCGATTTCTCTAATTGGTTTTGGCATTGATGTAATTTCGAAAACTGGTTTTTCTTTACTTTGTGGAGAAATAATTTCGAAGGTAACTCCAATATTTTTTATAGCTTCAGTTGTAGCAATTAATTCATTTTCTTGCGCTACAATTGCATTAAATTCTTCTTTAGCTTCTTCTAAAGTGAAAACAATTTTTTCTTCTTTTTCTTCTGAAACTACACTTTCTACTTGTGACGTTATTGATGAAGTTGACTCAGCTTGAATTGGATTAACAACTTCTGCTTCAACTTCTATATTAAAATTTGCCTTTTCAATTAGATTTTTAACGATTTTTTGTTCGTCTTCTAAGGAATGGATAATTCTATTTGGTTCTGTGTTTACAATTTCGTGTTGTTGTTCTGCATTGAAGCCTGTTGCAATAATTGTTACAGAAACTGCATCTTCTAATGAATCATCTTCCCCAACTCCCATAATAATATTAGCGTTGAAACCAGCTTCAGTTTGAATGAAGTCGTTGATTTCTCCAATTTCATCAATTGTAATTTCTTGAGAACCAGAAACAATTAACAACAATACATTTTTAGCACCTGTTATTTTGTTATCATTCAACAATGGTGAATCTAAGGCACTCTTGATTGCAATTTTTGCTCTATCATCTCCAGATGCAACAGCAGAACCCATAATAGCTGTACCACTATTTGAAAGAACTGTTTTAGCATCTTTAAGGTCAATATTTTGTGTATAGTGATGTGTAATTACTTCAGCAATTCCTCTTGAAGCCGTTGCTAAAACTTCATCTGCTTTTGAGAAACCAGCTTTGAAACCTAAATTACCATATACTTCTCTTAATTTATTGTTGTTAATTACGATAAGTGAATCCACTTGTTTACGTAATCTTTCTACTCCTTGCAAAGCTTGTTCTTGACGCACTTTTCCTTCAAATTGAAAAGGAATTGTTACGATACCAACTGTAAGAATATCTCTTTCTTTTGCTAATTGAGCGATAACTGGTGCAGCACCAGTTCCAGTACCTCCACCCATTCCAGCAGTGATGAAAATCATTTTTGTGTTAGTATCTAACATTTTTTCGATTTCTTCAACGCTTTCAATAGCAGATTGTTGTCCTACTTCTGGATTTGCTCCAGCACCAAGACCTTCCGTTAAGTTTACACCTAATTGTATTTTATTAGGCACAGGACTATTAGCGAGTGCTTGAGAATCTGTGTTACAGATAAAAAAGTCAACACCTTTTATTCCTTGCTTAAACATGTGGTTGATTGCGTTGCTTCCACCGCCACCAACACCAATTACTTTAATTACGTTCGATTGATTTTTAGGTAAATCAAACGAAATGTTTCCAAATTCTGATTCGTTGCTCATATTTTTGGGGTTTTATTTTTTCTTAATTTAATCTTTTGCATTAATTTTTTACTAAATACTGCAAACTTTCTACTCTGCGTTGTCTAAAAATTCTTTAATTTTTTCGATATATTTATCAAAGAATGATCTTTTTACTTTTCCTTCTGTACTTTCTGAATCGTTGTTTGAAGTCACCATTTCATTATCAATAATTTCTTCTTCTTCAACTTTTATTTCAGATTGTTTAACCATTTCTTCTCTTTTCATTTCTACTAGTGGTGTTGCACTTTTAGTATTATTTCTAATACTATTCATTACTAAACCAACGGCAGTTGCATATAATGGACTTGAAATTTCTTCATCAGAATCTCCAGCTAAATGTTCGTTTGGATATCCGATTCTCGTATCCATTCCAGTTATATATTCTACTAATTGTTTGATGTGCTTCAATTCTGCTCCACCACCTGTTAAAACTATACCAGCAATTAATTTTCTTTTATTGTCTTCGTGACCGTATTCTTTAATTTCAGCATAAACTTGTTCAATAATTTCCACAACTCTTGCGTGAATAATTTTTGACAAGTTTTTAAGCGAAATTTCTTTTGGTTCGCGACCTCTTAATCCAGGAATAGAAACAATTTCGTTGTCTTTGTTTTCTCCTGGCCAAGCTGATCCAAATTTCACTTTTAGTAATTCTGCTTGTTTTTCAATAATCGAACAACCTTCTTTGATGTCTTCAGTAATTACATTTCCTCCGAAAGGAATTACAGCTGTGTGACGAATAATTCCGTCTTTAAAAATCGCTAAATCTGTTGTTCCACCACCTATATCTATTAAAGCTACACCAGCTTCTTTTTCTTCTTGACTTAAAACTGCATCAGCCGAAGCTAATGGTTCTAATGTTAATCCAGATAAATCTAATCCAGCACTTTTGATGCATCTTCCCACGTTTCTAATTGAAGCTGCTTGTCCAACTACTACGTGAAAGCTAGATTCTACTCTAGAACCGTACATTCCTACTGGTTCTTTTATTTCGGCTTGACCGTCAATTCTGAATTCTTGTGGCAAAACGTGGATAATTTCTTCTCCAGGTAGCATTGCCAATTTATGTACTTGACCAATTAATTGATCAATATCTGCATCGCCAATAACTTCTTCTGCATTTGGTCTACTAATGTAATCGCTATGTTGAATACTACGAATATGTTGCCCTGCAATTCCAACTACAACGTCATTTATTTTATAATCTGAATTTGCTTCTGCTTCTTGAATAGCTTGTTGGATTGACTGAATAGTTTGTGTAATATTATTCACAACACCACGATGTACACCTAAACTTTTTGATTTACCTATTCCTAGAATCTCAAGTTTACCGTATTCGTTTTGACGACCAATCATTGCAACAATTTTTGTTGTTCCGATGTCTAATCCTACTGCTATGTTCTCTTTTCCCATATCCAAATTATTTAGCACAAATTACCTGTTCTGTAAAAATCAGATTGACCGATTTATAACTTTTAATCAATGTATCTTTAGTTGCGTGTTGTAAAAACGCTTTGTAATTTTTGAACTTGGCTTCCAAATTGGTTTCTGTTCCAAAAATTACTTTATAGTTAAAATCTCTTACAGAAAAAACAATATTTCCTTTCTGTGTTTTTTTAATATCAACTATATTATGTTTTAGCATTTCGTCATTTTCAATAAAATTAAAAAGACTAACTAGTTGTTTTACTTCATTAGCACTAATCACACCGAAATATACAGGCACTCTTGGCGTGAAATTATCCGACAAAGGAACTTTATCTCCTTTATCGTCTAAATAGTAAGAACCATTTTCATTAAAAACCCTAATTATAGGTTTTTTCTGTTTTATTTTTGCAATTAAAAAACCATCGATTGAACAAAATACTTCAGAATTATCTACGTATTTGTTAGCATTCAATACATTTTCCAGCTTCTTCAAATCTACCCTTTCTTTTTTTACTTTGGAAGCACCTTGAAAATTTTGTATTAACAAGTTATTAACCATTGTTTCATTTAAAAAAGGATAATCATCTGCATTGAAAGCAATATTTATCTTCTGTATTTTTCGCTCTTGGTTTTTGATTCCAGAGAAAGAATACAAGAAAATCATTAGTGCTACTATGAGAACTAAACGTATATTATTCCAATTAAATTTTTTCACTTAAAGTCTTTTTTATTTCTGAAACCATTTCTCCTAAATCACCTGCACCAATAGTTACAAAAACTGTTGCGTTTGATTTAGTTAATTCGTTATTTATTTCTTCTTTTTGAACTACTTTTTTATTTTTATTCTCTATTTTGTTTAACAACCATGTTGAAGTTATACCTTCTATTGGAAGCTCGCGAGCTGGATAAATTTCCATTAATAGAATTTCATCGAATTTTGATAAACTTTTTGCAAAATCATCTGCAAAATCTTTTGTTCTACTAAACAAATGTGGTTGAAAAATGGCACAAACTTTTTGGTTTGGAAACAATTCACAAACTGCTTGATGCACTGCATTTATTTCTGTTGGATGGTGTGCGTAATCATCTATATAGGCTAATTTTTCTTCTCTAATTTGGAAAGAAAAGCGTCTTCTAATCCCTTTGAAAGATGCTAATGCTTTTTTAATCTTATCGGTTTCGACACCATATCTTTTTGCCATTGACAAAGCCATCAAAGCATTAGATAAATTATGATGTCCAGGTAAACCAAATTGGATGTTTTCGATTAATTCATTTTCTAATTTAGCATCAAACAAATAATAACCCTTTTCGATTTTTATATTTTGAGCCTTTATTTTTGCATCATCATTTATTCCGACAGAAACACCATCAAGAACCAAACCATTTGCATAAAACAAATTGGATTTATCTTCAACTTTAGCGGCAAATTCCCTGAAACTTTCTTCAATAGCAGAAGCATCACCATAAATATCTAAATGATCAGCATCCATTGACGTTATACAAGCAATATTTGGATGAAGGTGCAAAAATGATCTATCAAATTCATCAGCTTCAACAACGGTTATTGTTTTTCCATTTCCGACGAGGTTTGAATTATAATTTTCTACAATTCCACCTAAAAATGAAGTCACGTCTAAACCACTATCAAATAAAATATGTGCTAAAATACTTGAAGTTGTTGTTTTTCCGTGCGTTCCAGCAACAGCGAAACAAAAAGTATCTTTTGTAATTAGCCCTAGAACTTCAGCACGTTTCTTAACTATGTAATTTCTTTCGTTAAAATAATTCCATTCAGAATGCAAAACGGGTACAGCTGGTGTAATTACGACCAATGTGTTTTCTACATAATACTCTTTTGGAATTAAATCTATATTATCTTCAAAATGAACTTCAATACCTTCTTGTTGTAATTCTTTTGTTAATTGCGTTTGAGTTTTATCATAACCGCTTACATTTTTTCCAATATTTTTAAAATAGCGAGCCAAAGCACTCATTCCGATGCCTCCGATTCCTATGAAATAGATGTTATGTATTTGGTTTATATTCATTTTAAGTATAATCGCTTATTTGTTAAATTGTGTAATCGTATATTTTTGAATAGTTAAACGATTTAATAGTTCAATAGTTTAACAATCTCATCAACTATATCTTTTGTAGCATTTGGTTTTGCTAACTTTTTTATATTTTGACTTAATGTTTTCTGTTTTTCTTCGTTTGAAATTAAATCTTTAAAAACTGTCTCAAATTGGTTTTCTAATTCTGACTCTTTGATAAGTATTGCTGCGTTTTTATCACAAATTGCTTTAGCGTTTTTTGTTTGATGATCTTCAGCTACATTTGGAGAAGGAATAAAAATTGTTGGCTTTCCAATAATACACAACTCTGAAACTGACGAAGCACCTGAACGAGAGATTATAAAATCTGATGCTGCATAAACCAAATCCATTCTATCAATAAAAGAAACTACTCGAACATTTGCAGCAGTAAGGTTATTATATTGTTCATGATATAACTTACCCGTTTGCCAAATGATTTGAATATTATTCGCTAAAAGAAAATCTAATTCTTGAGCTATTAATTGATTTATTCTTCTTGCTCCCAAACTTCCTCCTAAAACCAACAAGGTTTTTTTTGCTTTATCTAAATTAAAATAATCTATAGCTTCTTCTCTTTTACTTTCAACTGAAATTAAATCTTGGCGAACTGGATTTCCAGTTAATTTGGTTTTCTCTTTTGGAAAGAAACGTTCTAAATTTTCATAAGCTACACAAATTGAATTTGCTTTTTTAGCCAATAATTTATTCGTAATTCCTGGATAAGAATTCTGCTCTTGAACTAGTGTTGGAATATTTAAAATCGTTGCCATTTTTAGTACAGCTCCAGAAGCAAAACCACCTGTTCCGACAACAACATTTGGTTTAAATTTTTTTAAAATTAAATATGAATTCCATAGACTAGACGTTAATTTAAATGGAAACATTGCATTTTTTAACGTCAATTTTCGTTGCAAACCTGCAATCCAAAGGCCTTTGATTTCATACCCTGCTTGAGGTATTTTTTGCATTTCCATTTTATCTTTTGCTCCTACGAAAAGAAACTCAGCATCTGGAAATTTATTTTTTAATTCATTGGCAATAGCGATTGCAGGATAGATATGTCCACCTGTCCCACCACCACTGATTATGAATTTTTTGATACTCATTATTATTGATTTAATACGGGTTCTAAAGGATTTTTACTTGATTCTTCTTTTGACTCCTTTTGTTCATCTTCTCTTTCTACTTCTAACTGAATTTCTTTATCAATAATTCTTTGTAAGGCATCATTTCTTTTTTCAGATTCTAATAAATCAGCTGCAACTTCTTCATCTTTTTTACTCACGCTCAAGATAACTCCAATTGCAGCACAAGTCATCCAAATAGAAGTTCCTCCACTACTAATTAACGGTAAAGTTTGTCCGGTTACAGGTAAAAGTTCAACCGCAACACCCATATTGATTAATGCTTGAAATATAATTGGAAATCCCAAACCTATAATTAACAATTTACCATAAAACGATGAAGCTTTATGTGCACAAACGATAAATCTAAAGAATAATAACATGTAAACGAACAATATGCCTAGTCCGCCAATAAGTCCATATTCTTCTACAATAATTGCATAAATAAAATCGGAAGAAGATTGAGGTAAAAAGTTTTTCTGCACACTTTTACCTGGACCAAGTCCATAAATTCTTCCTGAAGCAATTGCAATTTTTGCTTTATCAATTTGATAATTATCTTCATCTGTTTTATTAGTTGAAAATCGCTCAATACGGTTTTCCCAAGTTTTAACACGGTTTGGCATTGCATCCGGAAAGGCTTTTGCCATTAGTATAAACAAGGTTAACATCACAATTCCAGCACCAATTATTGCTGCTAAATACTTAATAGGATATTGTCCTACAAAAACTAACATACATACCATTACAAAAATTAATGCAGTGGTTGAAAAGTTAGCTGGCAAAATTAGAATCAGTACTAAAAAAACAGGCATCCACAATTCAATCAATGATGATTTGAAAGTGAATTCTTTCTCTTTTATTTTCGCTAAATACTTTGCTACATATACCATTAACACTATAAAGGCTAATGATGAAGTTTGAAAACTCAGCCCTACAAAAGGAATACTTATCCAACGACTTGCATTTGCTCCACCAATTGTTGTGCCTTGAAACATGGTGTAAATCAACAAAACAATAACTAAAGGCATCAATAACATTGACAAGGCTTTAGTATAATGATAAGGCATTTTATGCACAAAATAAATGATACAAAACCCCAAAAACAAATGACCCAAATGTTTTACTAAATAACCCAAAGTAGAGCCTTTACCTATTACATAGACAAGATTTGTACTTGCACTATATACTGGCATAAACGAAATCAAGGCTAGTAAAAACACTAGTGCCCAAATTCCTTTGTCTCCTTTTAAGTTATTAATAAAATTGTTCATTATAATCCTCTTACTGCACTTTTAAATTTATTTCCTCTGTCTTCATAATTTTCAAATAAATCAAAACTCGCACAAGCAGGTGATAACAAAACTGTATCTCCTCTTTCTGCAATTTTTTGAGCTACTTTTACGGCTTGTTCCATTGAAGAAGTTTCGACCATTATGTCTACAATGTTGTTAAAAGAGTCGATAATTTTTTTGTTATCTACTCCAAGACAAATGATGGCTTTAACTTTTTCGTTTACTAAAGGCATCAACTCTGTGTAGTCGTTTCCTTTATCAACTCCACCGACAATCCATATTGTTGGTGTTTCCATACTTTCTAGGGCAAAAAAGGTGGCATTAACGTTAGTCGCTTTTGAATCGTTTATGTACTGAACATTTTCAATTCTTAGTACTTTTTCTAAACGATGTTCTACTCCTTGGAAATTTGACAAACTCTCTCTGATTGTTTGTTTTCTAATGTTCATTAACTGTGCAATAGTTGTAGCAGCCATTGCGTTCTTCACATTATGCATTCCGTCTAGTGATAAGTTTGTTGTTGGCATATTAATTTGTTTGTTGTTTGTGATATTATAAAGGGTTTTGTTTTCTAAATAGCTTCCTTCTTCGACTTTGTGTTTTAATGAAAAAGGTAATTTTTTGGCTCTTATTTTATTATTATTTAGCCATATTGAAATAGCATCATCATCATCATCATATATTAAAAAATCATTCTCAGTTTGGTTTAAAGTCACTCTGAATTTTGACTCAATGTATAATCCGTAATCATAATTATATCGATCTAAATGATCTGGACTTATGTTTGTTATTACTGCAATATGTGGTTTGTAATTAACAATTCCGTCTAATTGAAAACTGCTTAATTCTAACACATAAACATCTACTTTATCTTCCGCTACTTGCCATGCAAAACTTTTTCCAATATTTCCTGCAATTCCAACATTTAAACCTCCTTGTTTTAACAAATGATAGGTTAACAATGTTGTGGTTGTTTTTCCATTACTTCCTGTGATACCTATTGTAATTGCATCTGTATATTGATAGGCAAATTCAATTTCTGAAATAACTGGAATGCCTTTTTTTACAAGTTTTTTAACTATTGGAACATTCTCAGGAATACCTGGACTTTTCATCACAACATCAGCATTAAGAATTAAATCTTCTGTATGCTTTTCATCTTCCCAGTTAATTTTATTAAGTCCAAGAACTTCTTTATAATTATCTTTAATTTTTCCGAAATCAGACACAAAAACATCGTATCCTTTTTTCTTTCCAAGGATTGCTGTTCCTACTCCACTTTCTCCACCACCAAGAATTACAAGTCTTTTCATACTATCTTAGTTTTAAGGTTACAATTGCTAGAATAGAAAGCATGATGGCAACAATCCAAAAACGTGTTACTATTTTACTTTCGTGATATCCTTTTTTTTGATAATGATGATGTAACGGTGACATGAGAAAAACTCTTCTTCCTTCGCCAAATCGTTTTTTAGTGTATTTGAAATAACTTACTTGAATGATTACTGATAAATTTTCGGCAAAAAAGATGGCACAAAGAATAGGCAGTAATAATTCTTTTCTAACAGAAATTGCTAATACTGCAATGATTCCTCCAATGGTTAAACTTCCTGTATCACCCATAAAAACTGATGCTGGATAAGAGTTATACCATAAAAACCCAATTAATGCTCCTATAAATGAAGCTATGTAAACAGTCATTTCACCCGAATTTGGGATATACATTATATTGAGATAATCAGACAAAATGATATTCCCCGAAACGAATGTAAAAATACCAAGTGCCAAAACTGATATGGCTGATGTACCTGCTGCGAGACCATCGATTCCATCTGTAAGATTTGCCCCGTTTGAAACAGCAGTGATAATAAAAATCACAACTGGAATAAAAATTATCCAAGCCCAATTTTCGTAACCATCACCCATAAAACTTAACACTTCGGCATAATCGAACTCATTGTTTTTGAAAAAAGGAATTGTTGTTGCTGTTGATTTTTCTTCCAACATTGATTTTAAAGCAGTGTTTGAAGCAGTAACTCTAGTTTCTGCAGTATCTTTTCTTACTGTAACCCCATCGTTGAAATACAAAACACTTCCCACAATTAACCCCAAACCAACTTGACCTATTACTTTAAAAATTCCTTTTAAACCTTGTTTATCTTTTTTAAAAATTTTGATATAATCATCTATAAATCCAATAGTTCCCATCCAAAGAGTAGTTACTATCAAAAGAATCACATAAATATTATCTAACTTGGCTAATAATAAAACAGGTACAAGTGTTGCAATAATTATAATGATTCCACCCATTGTTGGTGTACCAGCTTTTTCTTTTTGACCTTCTAAGCCCAATTCTCTAACCGTTTCTCCGACTTGTTGATTGCGTAAAAAGTTGATGATTCTTTTACCAAAAACTGTAGAAATTAGCAATGATAAAATAATAGCTAATGCCGAACGAAAAGTAATATATTGAAATAACCCAGCTCCTGGAACATCAAAATTGCTTTCTAAATATTGGAACAAATAATATAACATCTTCTATTTATTTAGTTGGGTTAATAATTCGGTTACTATTTTTAAGTCATCAAAATCATGTCTAACTCCGTTTATTTCTTGGTAGTTTTCATGACCTTTTCCTGCAATTAGTATTATATCGTTTTCATTTGCCATGATACAAGCCGTTTTTATAGCTTGCTTTCTATCTACAATTGAAACTGTCTTCTTAAAGTTTTGAGGTTCAACTCCTTTTTCCATATCTTCGATAATTGTTTCAGGAACTTCCGTTCTTGGATTATCTGAAGTCAAAATAGCTTTATCACTTAATCGTGAAGCCACGTCTGCCATTATTGGACGTTTAGTTTTGTCTCTATCTCCACCACAGCCAACAACTGTAATTAATTGTTCATTTTTAGTCCTAATTTCTGATATCGTTTGCAAAACATTTTCAAGTGCATCAGGAGTGTGAGCATAATCAACAATTGCTGTAATTTTTGATTTTGAAATGATAAATTGAAATCTTCCTGCTACACTTACTAATTCACTTAATAAGCGTAATGCTTCAATCTTTTCTATTCCTAATTCGATAGCTACTCCATAAATTGCTAACATGTTGTAGGCATTGAAGTTTCCGATAAGTTTTACCCAAACTTCATTGTCATTTATTTTTAATAACAAACCTGTTAATTGACTTTCTAAAATTTGTGCTTTATAATCTGCATACGATTTTAGAGCATAAGACAATTTTCTAGCTTTTGTATTTTGAAGCATTACACTTCCGTTTTTATCATCAACATTTGTCAAGGCAAAAGCACTTTTAGTTAAACCATCAAAAAAGCTTTTTTTAACATCTCTATATTCAGCAAATGAGCTGTGATAATCTAAATGATCGTGAGATAAATTAGTAAAAACGCCACCTTCAAACTGCAAGGCTTCAGTACGCTTTTGGTCTATTCCGTGCGAGCTTACTTCCATAAAACAAAATTCACAACCTTCATTAACCATTTCGTTTAAGTAATGATTGATTGTTAGTGAATCTGGTGTTGTATGCGTTGCTTTGTATTCGTACTCATCGACAAGAATTTTTACTGTTGAAAGTAACCCAACTTTGTATCCAGCTTTTTTGAATAGTTGATATAATAATGAAGCAACAGTTGTTTTTCCGTTTGTTCCTGTAATTCCGACTAATCTTAATTGTGAAGAAGGATTATCGTAAAAATTATTTGCTAAAAAGGCTAAAGCTTCGTTGGTGTTTTTTACTTGAATGTAAGTCACACCATTGATTATTCTTTCAGGAAACTCTTCACACACAACTGCTATTGCTCCTTGATTTACTGCTTTTTCAATAAAATTATGCCCATCAGAAACAGAACCTCTTATAGCTACAAATACATCATTCAATGAAACTTTTCTTGAATCAAAGTCAATTGAATTAATAGCAACATCTGTTGATCCTTTTACGGCTTCAATGGCTACTTTGTATAATATGTCTTTTAAAATTTTCACGATAATTCTAATGTTACAACTTGGTTTTTATTGAATCTTTGTCCTTTATCTACTGATTGTCTTACAACCTTTCCTCTTCCAATTACTTTTACTTTTAACCCAAGATTTTCCAAGAGAACAACAGCATCCATAACAGGCATTCCTTTTACATTTGGCATTATATTCTCACTTGTTTTTATGTCATATAGCTTAGTATATGACTTTTCTTGACTTGGAATTTTATTATCTAATTTCTTTACTTCATTTGTCGAAGGAGCATCTGTATAAATTTTTTGTGCAATACGTTTAAAAACTGGCCCAGCAACATCAGCACCATAATAACCAGCTTCTACATTTGGTTTATGCACCACTACAATGCAAGAATACTTTGGTTCATCCGCAGGGAAATAGCCTACAAAAGATGAAGCATAATAAAGTTTCGATTTATCTCTATAATTCATTTGAACGGTTCCTGTTTTTCCGGCCATCGAAAAATTTGGCGAATATAATTTTGAACCCGTTCCTTTTTTAACCACATTTAACAAAATTGCTCTTACCTTCTTAAGGGCTTCATCAGAACATATTTTTTCATTAATCACTTCTGTTTCAAATTTTTGAATTGACTTATTCCATTCTTTAATTTCCTTTACAAAAAAAGGCTTAATCATCTTTCCATCATTTGCAACAGCATTATAAAGTGCTAAGGTTTGCAATGGAGTTACAGACACACCATAACCATAAGCCATCCACGGCAAGGCAATTCCAGACCAAGCTTTTGTACCAGGTTGTGGTATTTTTGGTATTCCTTCACCAATAAATTGCAATCCCAAAGGTTTATTTAAACCATAAGTATTAATTCTATTTACAAATTCGCTTGGATTATCTTTATAATTCTCATGAACTGCTTGCACCAAAACCGTGTTTGATGAAAGTTCAAATCCTCTAGCTAAAGATATCTTTCCATAACCACCTTTGTGAGAGTCACGAACTGATTTTCCATAATACTTCACAACTCCACCTTGTGTATCGTATACCTTGCTAGTATCTACTTTTTTATCATCCAATAAAGCAATTAAATCTACCAACTTGAATGTAGAGCCAGGTTCTGTTGATTCAGCTACAGCATAATTTTGAGTTTCGTAATAGGTTCCGTCTTCATCTCTTCCTAAATTTGAAATAGCTTTTACTTCACCCGTTTTTGTTTCCATTACTACTACACAACCATGGTCAGCTTGGTAATATTCTAGTTGTTTTAACAAAGCATGATGTGCAATATCTTGGATGTAAACATCTATTGTTGAAATAATATCATAACCATCTTGAGGCTCTAATTCATTAACATCGCTAATTGGTTTCCATTGATTTTTTGCAATTTTCTGCATCATTCTATGCCCATTGCTTCCGTCTAAATATTTTTTAAAGGCATATTCAATTCCTTTTCCATTTGTTGATCCGTCTGCATTTAATCTTTCATACCCGATTGTTCTTTCAGCAATTTTTCCGATTGGATGTTCGCGAACTGTTTTCTGTTCCGTAATGATTCCACCTTTGTAAGTCCCTTTATTGAACAATGGAAATCCTTTAATCTTCATATACTCAGTATAGCTTAATTTTCTAGCTATTAATAAGTATCTATTTTGTGAAGCTCTTGCTCTTCTTAATTCTGTTAAAATTTGACCTGCTGGTTTTTGTAAAAGAATAGATAATGAATCCGCAAGCATACTTACATTTTCTTCAAAATCTTCCTTTTTTGGAGCTATTGCATCAAAACGAACTGTATATTCTGGAATTGATGTAGCTAATAAACTTCCGTCAGAAGAATAAATATTTCCTTTATTCGAAGGAATTTGAAAATTTTTAACCGTTAAATCTTTAGCCAATTGGCGGTAATAGGGTCCGTCAACCCATTGTATATTGGTTAGTTTTATAACAACGAGAACAGCTATCACAAACATGATACCTGCAACCAAATACATTCTTAATGAATTATTTTTTTCCTCTATTGCCATATTTTATCAACTATACTTTTTTCTTCTGTTTTTAAAACTTTTATTTTTTGGGGCGAAACTTCAGAAGGTTTTATGCCTCTAGCTTCCATTTTTGTTGTAATTGTAGATTCCATTTTAAGTTTCATTAAATCAGAACGTGTGTCTACAAATTTTGAACGCAATTCTTTTACTTCATTTGTCAACTCGGTAATTCTATAATTCTTTGCATCATATCTATGATTATTTGCAATCATTATCATGGCTAAAACTATTAGAAACACAATAAACTTCCAGTTCTTTAATGAGTCATCACTCACCAAAAATTTTGCTTTTAACAAACTGTAGATATTTGCTTTCATGTATGTAAAAGTTTATTTTTTTATATATCCTATATGGTATTACTTTTTTAATCTTGAAGTTTTTCTAAAAAAAACTTGCTATTAATTGCGAATACATATTCTTATTTTTTTTCGGCTACTCTTAATTTTGCACTTCTTGCTCTATTATTAATAGCAATCTCTTCTTTAGAAGGAATTATTAACTTTTCGATTGTTTTGAAGGGCACTTCAAAATTTCCAAAGAAATCTTTTTCTGGTTCTCCTTCAAACATTCCATTTTTAACAAATCGCTTCACAAGTCTATCTTCTAAAGAATGATATGAAATCACACTTAATCTTCCTCCTGGTTTAAGAATTTCTAAGGATTGAGTTAAAAATTCTTTTAAAGCTTCCATTTCTTGATTTACTTCAATTCGGATGGCTTGATAAATCTGAGCTAATATTTTATTGCTTTTGTGACCCGGTAAAAAGCGGCTTAATATTTCTTTTAATTGTTCTGAATTTTTAATTGGAGTTTCTCTTCGTGCATTAACAATAACATTTGCCATTGCTCCAGCATTTTTTAATTCTCCGAATTCTAACAAAACACTTTTTAATGCAGCTTCTTCGTATTCGTTAATTACATGATATGCTGAAAGTTCCCCTTTTTGATTCATTCGCATATCTAATTCAGCTTCAAAACGAGTTGAAAAACCTCTTTCTGCTACATCAAATTGATGCGATGAAACTCCTAAGTCAGCTAAAATTCCATCTACTTGTTTTATTCCGTGAAAACGTAAGAACCTTTTTATAAATCTGAAATTTTCATTTATTAATGTGAATCTGTCATCATCAAGCGCATTTTCCAAAGCATCTAAATCTTGATCGAAAGCAAACAATTTTCCATTTACTCCTAGTCTTGAAATCATTTCTCTCGAATGACCACCACCCCCAAAAGTGACATCTACATATACTCCATCTGGATGAATATTTAATCCATCAACCGTCTCCTTCAATAATACTGGATTATGATATTCCATCTTCGATTTCATTTTGGCCACCCATTACTTCTTCTGCTAAATCAGCAAAATCGTCAGTAGCATTTTCAATTGCGTTTTCATATAAAGTTTTATCCCAAATCTCAATAATATTGATAGCTGAAGACAACACTAAGTCTTTCTCAATTTGACCAAAAACGATTAAGTCTTTTGGGATTAACAACCTTCCAGTAGCATCAATTTCAACCACTTTTACTCCTGCAGTGAATCGTCTAATGAAATCATTATTCTTCTTTACAAATCGATTTAACTTGTTGATTTTAGCCATCATTATATTCCACTCACTCATCGGAAATAATTCTAAGCAAGGCTGAAAAACAGAACGCTTCAATACAAAACCATCCTCCAAAGAAGCAAACTGTTTCTTTAGTGGTGCTGGTATCATAAGCCTTCCTTTGGCATCTACCTTACATTCATATGTTCCAATTAGTGTGTTCACAATGGGATTTTGACTTTAATAATGACAAAAATATAAATTTTTTACCACTATTTACCACAATCTACCACTTTGTTGATAAGTTTATACTCGTTTTGACTAAAAAAAGGGATGAATTGAAAATTTGAAAATTTTTAAAAACTTAACAAGTCGAATAAATACTTAGCCTTTGCAATTATTAAATAAAAGTTAAAGCCTAACTTTTAAAGTTATCAACCAAAGCCTCATTTTGTTAATAAGCTAATTATTACCTATTTGGTGTTAAATTTTGTAAGAAAATGACAAATATTTCTAATTATTATTTTTTTGTTTAACTGTTTTTAAAAGTCTTATATTTGCATATATTTCTAATACGAATTTTTTTTATGTTAAAAAAAGAAAAAAAATACACCTACTATGAAGTTGGTGAAGGGACACCGGTAATCATACTTCATGGCTTAATGGGTGGTTTAAGTAACTTTGATGGTGTAACTAATTTTTTACCTTCAAAAGGCTATAAAGTTATTATTCCTTTGTTGCCTATTTACTCACAAAGTATCTTAAAAACCAATGTGAAAGCATTTTCAAAATTTGTTCATGATTTTATTATTCATAAAAAACTAGATAAAGTTATATTATTAGGAAATTCACTTGGTGGCCATATTGCTTTATATCACACAAAAATGTATCCTGAATTAATGAAAGGTTTGGTTATTACAGGAAGTTCTGGACTATATGAAAGTGCCATGGGAGAAAGTTATCCAAAACGTGGAGATTACGAATACATTAAGAAGAAAGCTGAAGATGTTTTTTATGATCCAAAAATTGCCACAAAAGAAATAATTGACGAAGTATTTGCAACTGTTAATGATAGAATTAAATTAATTAAAACACTAACTATTGCCAAAAGTGCTATTCGTCATAATATGGCCGCTGATTTACCTAAAATGACCACACCGACGTGTATTATTTGGGGAAAAAATGACAAAGTAACTCCACCAAATGTAGCTGATGAATTTAATGAATTATTACCAAATTCTGAATTATTTTGGATTGACAAATGCGGTCATGCAGCCATGATGGAAAGACCAGAAGAATTTAATACCATTTTATTAAACTGGTTACAAAAACATAACTTATAACATTATTCCCCTTTAATTGGGGAATTTTATTTTACATACAATGAAAATCAATACAGCCGAATTTATTATTAGTAACTCTGAAGTTAGTAAATGTCCGAATGAACCGTTACCAGAATATGCGTTCATTGGTCGTTCTAATGTTGGAAAGTCATCTTTAATCAACATGTTGACAGAGCGAAAAAAATTAGCAAAAACTTCGGCAAGACCAGGAAAAACACAGCTAATCAATCATTTTAAGATCAATAATAATTGGTATTTAGTTGATTTACCAGGTTATGGTTATGCTAAAGTATCAAAGAAAACTAAAGCAGTTTTTCAGCAATTTATAACGGATTATTTTGAAAAAAGAGAGCAATTAGTATGTGCTTTTGTTTTGATTGACATTCGATTAGAAGCACAAAAAATAGATTTGGAGTTTATTACTTATCTTGGAGAAACTGAAGTTCCTTTTTGTATAATTTTCACTAAAGCTGATAAAATAGGAAAAACGAAAGTTGATTCGCATATTGCTGCTTATAAAAAGAAAATATTAGCCAACAATTGGGCTGAAATGCCTCAGTACTTTACAACTTCATCAACAGAAGGACTTGGTAGAGAAGGTGTTTTGGAGTTTATTGATAATGTAAATCAAGATATGTTTAAAAACATGAATGAGTTTTAAATTGCTTTTTTATAGATTCCGAACATATTTCAGAATCTATAAAAAACAATATCAATGTTTATTTTCCAACAGTTATATTTATTTAGTCAACTCTAATTTTTCGGCAAAATAATCGCAAAAGTCTTTCATAGTTGCTGTCATTTTTTCATCTGCTGTTGCTCTATTGTACGTGTCTGCCATAGCTACTAACGTTTGGTGAAAAAATTGTTTCATTTCGTCTACAGGCATATCTTTTGTCCATAAATCAATACGCAAAGATTCTTTGGTTTTATTATCCCAAATAGCTAACATGATTGCTTTGGTTTCTTCTAATTCTACACCACCATCTTGTGCTGTCCATCTTAATTTTTCTGGAATTTTATTTTCGTCTAATTCTACTAAGAATTTTATTTCTGATTTTTTATTTGCCATTACTTTTTTGGTTTGTATTTTGATTCTTCAAATAATTTTTTTGCATCCATTGCAAGTAAATCTTGCAATTTTACATCAGGATGATTTTCTGCATAACTTCTAACAATTTGCCATCCAACCCAAGCGCCTACTCTTCCTGGAGATTCGTTGTCAATTTCTAAATAAAATTTAGAGAATGGTGCATCGTTCATAAAACGCTGTTCATTTTTTGGGTTTGTGTCATACAATAATTTATTCTCTATAAAATTACTCCATATTTCAGATTCATTTTCCTGACACCATCTATATTTATCTTCTGTGTAAGCAATTTTATCAAAATCAGAAACATCTGGAATTAACAAGTCTTTCATATACAATTCTTTACCCATATATATCATAAGAGAAAGTAAAGCTCTGTTTTTAGGAGCCGAAATTCTACCATATGAAAAACTGCTTACTATATCGGGTAAGATTTGAGACTCCTTAAGCTCAATACGTTTATACTCCGGAAATGCTTCGTAGTAACGATGATTTTCACCCAAATAACAATCAAGAGAAATAAATAAATAATCCTTATCAAAAATTACTTTTTTATCTAAATCAACTTCATTAATTAATGTGATAACTCTTGGTAATTTAGTTTCAGGAAAATAATACTTTATGTGTTTAAAAACATCTTCAATACCTACTTCAAGCTTACCTATTTCTTTATACTTATTTTGAACTTCATTAAACAATTCTTTGTAAATAGGTTCGTTTAACATATTCAAATAAACAGAATCCTCTCTAGGAAACAAAAAAGGATATTCATCTTTAAGTTTTGGTAAATCTTGAGGTTCAGACGTATAAAACTTCTGATCAAAGCGTTCAATTTTAAAACTCACAGGAATTGCTGAAACATCAACCTCTTGTTTAGTCTCTTTTTTACACGAGACAATAATTAAACTGGTAATAAATAGTAAGATATACTTCTTCATTGTAAAAAAAATTATATTTTTATGGAAAATAAATCAAGTTGCAAATATACATTTAATAGTATAAATTATTTAATAAAATTATGACAGTTTCATCTCAATTTCAAGCAGAAAAAATTAATAATCATATAGTAAAATGGTTACTTGACTATGCTACTAACGCAAAAGTTAAGGGTTTTGTTGTGGGAATATCAGGTGGAATTGATAGTGCGTTAACTTCTACTCTGTGTGCACAAACAGGTTTGCCAACATTATGTGTAGAAATGCCTATACATCAAGCTGAAAGTCATGTTAATAGAGCAAACGAACATATTGATAAATTGAAAAAGCGATTTCCAAATGTTTTAAATGAACGAGTAGATTTAACTCCAACTTTCGAAACGTTTAAAAATGAAGTGCCAATTTCTAAAAATGAAGCTGCTTATAATTTATCATTAGCCAATACGAGAGCAAGATTACGAATGACAACTTTATACTATTTAGCTGGAATTCACGGTTTTTTAGTAGCTGGAACTGGTAATAAAGTAGAAGATTTTGGGGTAGGCTTTTTTACGAAATATGGTGACGGTGGAGTTGATTTGAGTCCGATTGCAGATTTATTAAAAAGTGAAGTTCGTTTACTATCAAAATTTGTTCAAGTTCCCGAAAGTATTTTGACTGCAAAACCAACAGATGGGCTTTTTGGAGACGACAGAAGTGATGAAGATCAAATTGGCGCTAACTATGATGAATTAGAATGGGCAATGGCAGAATTTGAAAAAGGAAAAACAGAAAATGATTTTTTTGGAAGAGAATTAACCGTTTTTGCAATTTACAAACGACTGAATTTTCTGAATTTACATAAAATAAATCCTGTTCCTGTCTGTAAAATCCCACAAGAGTTAAAATAACCACATAATCTATCGACGATATTACATTTTTTTGTAAATTTACTTACACATAATATAAATAAAATGATTAAAATTTGCGTCGCTGATAACAATCCTGTAATTTATCAAGGCATAAAATCATACTTAAAAGATTCTGTTGATTTTGATGTTATAGGAAACGTGTCTTCTTTAGAAGACCTACACGAACTATTGGACAATAAAGTTGTTCACTTAGTTATAATGGATATTGAACTAACTGGCCTTTCTAGTATTAGAGATGTCAAAATTTTAGTCAAGGATTATTCTACTACAAAATTCTTTATTTTCTCAAATGTTTCTGAAACCCTTTATGCTAATAATGCATTAAAAGTTGGCGTTAGAGGTTACTTAGAGAAGAGTGCAAGCATGAAGGACTTTGCTGCTGCCCTAAAATCAGTTTCAATGGGGAATATTTACACTAGTGAAGCTGTAAAAAAATTGAACCAAAATGATTCTAAAAATAGCGATCGTTTACACAAAAAATTATCTGCTAGAGAAATTGAGGTTTTAAAGTATTTGGCTGACGGTAAAAAGAATAAAGAAATCGCTAAAACTTTAGGGTTAGACGAAAAAACCATTAGTACTTACAAACTTCGTTTATTACACAAATTAAACGTTACTAATTTAATTGACTTAATTAACAAAGCAAAAACATTTCAATTGGTTTAATGATGTCTACTTATTACTCTTCCTAATTTTTTAGAAAACACGTTGGTTAATCCTAAATAATCTCTTACCATAGATAATATTTCTGTGTTGTCATCTTGTTTCTTTTCAATTATATCTGATTTAAGTTCGTCAATAATTTTATTCACCAAATACCATCTTAAAGTTAAAATTGTTTCAGTAACGAATTGAGGAACAGTTTGCTCTTTAAGTTTTACAACTATTTGTTGACCTTCCCAATTGTGAATAACTTCTCTTTCTTCATTCATTAAGATTGAAGTTACTTCTTGCGCGATTTCTTCTGGAATTTGTTGCAAGTAATGTTCTATGTCAAACTTTTCAACTCTGTTATAATAGGCTATTATATCATTATAAATAGCACTAAATATTGGGTTTGCTAATTCAACCTCATCTTCTTGTAAACTCAAGTAAATACGTTGATATACTTTGTATTTATTAATTTCTTTATGTTCAAATAATTCGCCTTCTTCGTTAGCTTTATGGGAAATATCTTCAAAATCTTCTTCAAGATCACCATACAATAACAAGATTTGAATAATTTGATGTTCTAGTACATATTGAATATCAACTTTTGCTATCTGTGCAGTTGTATCATTTTTGACAACATCAAACGCTTTTTGGTCTGATTTATATTGTTTATTGGCTTCAGAAACATCTTTTTTGACTAATTGCGCCAAAGTATTAAATAAAACATCTTCCGAAATATCCATTATTCGAGCACATTCTTGAATGTAGATTTCTCGTTTAATTCTATCTGGAATTTTTGAAATACTCACAACCATATCACGAATCAAATCTGCTTTTTTGATAGGATCATTTTTCGCATCAAGCATCAATAAAGAAGCTTTAAATTGAATAAAGTCTTTAGCATTTTCTTCTAAATAAAGTACTAAATCATCATAAGAAGTCTTTTTCGCAAAACTATCTGGATCTTCACCATCTGGAAATGTACAAACCTTTACGTTCATTCCAGCTTCCAAAATTAAATCAATTCCACGAACAGAAGCCCGTAAACCCGCAGCATCACCATCAAAAAGAACAGTAATATTTGGCGTTAAACGATTTATTAATCGAATTTGATCTGGAGTTAAAGCTGTTCCTGAAGACGAAACTACATTTTCAATTCCGGCTTGATTGAATTGAATTACATCTGTATAACCTTCAACCAAATAACAATTATTTAGTTTAGCTATCGATTGTTTTGCATGATAAATTCCGTAAAGGACTTTACTTTTGTGGTAAATATCACTTTCAGGTGAATTTAAATATTTTGCAGCTTTTTTATCATTGTTTAAAATTCGACCTCCAAAACCTAAAACTCTCCCGCTCATACTTTGAATAGGAAACATAACACGACCTTTGAATCGATCAAATTGCTTGTCTTCTTTTACTATTGAAAGTCCCGTTTTATCTAAATAATCAAGTTTATAACCTTTACCTAAAGCTTCTTTTGTAAAAGCATCCCAACTTTCTGGAGAATATCCTAAATTAAATTTTTTAATGGTATCAGAAGTAAAACCTCTTTCTTTAAAATAAGATAAACCGATTGCTTTTCCTTCATCATTATTCCATAAAATATCTTGAAAATACTTGCTTGCGAATTCAGAAACCAAATACATACTTTCCTTTTCATTTGCAATCGCTAAATCATCATCCGTTTGAACGGTTTCTTCTAATTCTATATTGTATTTTTTGGCTAAATACCGAATGGCTTCTGGATATGTAAAATGTTCATGTTCCATTAAAAATGAAACTACATTTCCTCCTTTTCCACTGGAGAAATCTTTCCAAATTTGTTTCACTGGAGAAACCATAAACGAAGGAGACTTTTCATCCACGAAAGGACTTAACCCTTTAAGATTACTACCTGCACGTTTTAAATTTACGAAATCGCCAATTACCTCCTCTACTCGAGCAGTTTCAAAAACGGTTTCTATGGAAGCTTGTGATATCAAATTTTTATAGTTTCAAGGTATCAAAGATACAAAGTTATAAAACAAAAAAACCTACAAGATTATGAAAACCTTGTAGGAAAGTATGAATAACAAACTCAAATTTTAATTAAAATCGAAACGAAGACCTAGTGATATGTTGTTTTGATCAACTGCATTATCTTTGAATAATGGATTCATATCGTATTTCACATACAAACTTGTTTGACCATAACCGATATAACCACTTAATCCGTAAACAAAATCGGAAGTATTAAAATCTCCTTTTTGTTTATCTTTTACTTTATCGCCATCTAATTCATATTTAGTGATTTGTTTTGATTTAAGATTAAATCCACCATAACCACCTAGACCAATTCTTAAAGATTCATGAGTTCTGAAATAGGTTTTTGTACTGTCTTGAGAGAATCTTTTTGAATATTTTTTTGGTGTAAAATCAAATTCTAAATGAAGTGGCAATACCAATTGTACATTTCGTAATCTTGATTCTTTTAAATCAACAGCAGCAGTTTGCAATTCTGTTTGATTTCCGTTTTTAACAAACAATCTATTGTCTGTTGGTCTAAGATTATTATACATTACAGAAAAACCATATTTTGCATGTAATAAGTTGTTACTTTTCAATATTCTTGTGTTGTATGTTATTCCCCATTCATAAAAATGTGATCCTGCGACACGAAAATCAGATTTCTCAATATTTTCTCCTTCTGTGATAAGGTTATTTAATCCCAATGCAAATACAAATTGAGAAGTTGTTCTTCGCTCTTTATATTCTTTAGGCTTTCTATCAATAGTGTCATTCTCTATTCTTATTACAAATCTCTTTCCAATTCTTACGATTGTTGAATCTGCTGTATGTTTAACTTTACCATCTACCTTGTCTTGAATCAATTGATTTAGTTTTTCTTCCTCAATTGCTACTTTAATTTCAATATTCGAAGCTCGTTCTTCGGCAATTTTTAATTTAAGTTCGCCTGCTTTTTCTTTAGAAATTTTTCCTTCAATAATTTGTTTGTCTAAAGCTTCAATTTCAACTTTTAGTGCTTTTTTTTCTTCTTTGGTGATCATTTCTATTTGATTTCCAATTTCTTTAGCTCTTTCTTCAAATGATTTTTCCTGAGCAATTGATTTCCCAACAAATGAGAGCAACATGATAACTGTGTAAAAAATAATTTTTTGCATGATTTTCGTTTTTTGATTAATGATTGATGATAATTATAATTCGTCTTCGTAATTTCTATTCGCTAACACTGTTTTAATAGCATTATAATTTTTATTTAGACGCTCTAAAGCGTTTTCTCTAAATGATTGGTAGATTTCTGTTTCAGCATTTGATAATAATGTATTTGGATTTACAGAAATTCTTTTTTTAATGTTTTTAATTTCTTTTTCTGAACTTTTATTTTCAAATTTTGTATTACTAACTTCTGCTAGTAGTTTTTCTGCTGAAATATATTTCTTTTTACTCGTTAGCTGTTGATTATTTATTGCAGCAACAGAAACCTTATTATTATTGTCTTCTTTTGATTGATTGATGATTGAAACTGTTTGATTGTTGATTGCTAATTGCTGAATATTGATTTTTGAAGTATTTGAAATTTTTTGATTTACAACTTGATTTGATTTTTCTAACTTATTATCATTTTCAACTAAAACTTCTTCTTGCTTCTCGTTTCTTGCTTCTTTTACCTCTTCTACAACCTCTTTTTTATTCTCAACCTCAACAATTATTGAATCTTCTTTAGCAGGAATCAGAACTTCATTTTGATTATAAAAATAATATCCAATTGAAGCAAGCACAATGAATGATGCTGCAATATTTATCCAAAAAAATCCTTTTTTCTTTGGTTTATCTTCAACACTTAACATAGCATCTAGTCTGTCCCAAGAATTTGCACTGGGCTTTATCTCGCGATTGCTTAGTTTTTGTTGTACTTGTTTTTCAAAATTATTTAGTTTCATAAATTCTGATTTTTATTTTTTATAGGTAATTTATGCAATCGCATTTAATTTGTTGGATGTTTGTTTTCAACAAACTATTTAGTTGCGATGTCATTTTGATTATTCTTTAATTTGTTAATTTGCTCTTGCAATAATTTTCGTGCGTGAGCTAATTGTGATTTTGATGTTCCTTCATTAATCTTTAACATCTTGGCTATTTCATTGTGTTTGTATCCTTCAATTATATAAAGATTGAAAACCATTTTACAACCTTCTGGTAAATTATCTATCAATAATTGAATATCTTCAGTTGAAAAATCTTGTTCTTCAGAAAAATCATTGGGCAAAACAGTTTCTTCTATATTTTGATGATTGAAATTGTTCTTCTTGACTCGAATGTAATCAATGCATTCATTAACCATTATTCTTCTTATCCAACCTTCAAAGCTTCCTTTGTGTTCAAATTTCTTGAGGTTTGTAAACACTTTCATAAAAGCAGTTATCATTACATCTTCAGCATGATGAACATCTTTAATGTATCGTCGGCAAACGCTTAACATCTTAGGTGAAAAATCTGTATACAATTGGTGTTGTGCTTGTCGATTCTTTTCGACAGCTAATTGAATGAGTTCTTTTTCTTGTTGATGTAATTGTATTACTTTCATTTTGAAATTAGAAATTAGAATTCTGAATTTAGAATTGGTCTTCTATTTACATAGACGAGAATGAATTTGAAATGGTTGTAAAAATGTAGAAAATTCCAAAAAATAAATTCCAAATTCTAAAACTTTTTTTTGAAATTGATATTGTCATTCAACTTGATATTGATTTACTTTTTTCTTTCAATAACGTAGTTAACCATTAAAACTAATGAGGCTTTATATTCTGATTCTGGGAAATCTTGTAGGAGCTGAAGGGCTTCTTGTTGAAATTGCACCATTTTTTGTTCTGCGTAAACTAATCCGTTTTTGTCTTTTACAAATTGGATCACTTCTTTGACTCTTGTTTTGTCTTTATTATGATTTTTAACCGAATTGATTACCCATTTTTTTTCTTTAGAAGAACAATTATTCAAAGCATAAATTAAAGGTAGAGTCATTTTTTGTTCTTTGATGTCGATTCCTGTTGGTTTTCCAATCGCTTCATCTGTGTAATCGAATAAATCGTCTTTTATTTGAAAAGCCATTCCGATTAGCTCACCAAATTTTCGCATTTTTTCGACAACATCAGTATTTTCTGGATCAACAGAACAAGCACCAAGTGAACAACAAGCAGCAATAAGTGTAGCTGTTTTTTGTCGGATAATTTCATAATAAATATCTTCGGTGATGTCTAATCTTCTTGCTTTTTCGATTTGAAGTAATTCACCTTCACTCATTTCGCGTACGGCAACCGAAATTATTTTAAGTAAATCAAAATCGTTATTATCAATAGAAAGCAATAGTCCTTTTGAAAGTAAATAATCACCCACTAAAACTGCGATTTTGTTTTTCCAAAGGGCATTTATAGAAAAGAAACCTCTTCTTTTGTTACTATCATCTACGACATCATCATGAACTAAAGTTGCCGTATGAATTAATTCGATTACTGAAGCACCACGATAAGTTCGATCGTTTACTTTTCCGTCAGAAATCATTTTGGCCGTTAAGAAAACAAACATAGGTCGCATTTGTTTTCCTTTTCGGTTTACAATGTAGTAAGTAATTCTGTTTAATAAAGCGACTTTGGAGGACATCGATTCGTGAAACTTCTTTTCAAAAAGTTTCATTTCTTTTGCTATAGGTTGCTTTATTTGTTCTACTATCTTCATTGTGAAAGCAAATGTAATTAAAACAACGATTAGAACAAAGCAATACGAAGTTTTTAGCCCAGATAGGAACGGCATCCTTTTTAGCCCTAACAGGTTTTTTGAAACCTGTTAGGGCTAAAAAGATATAGTGGATAGCTGGATTAGCTTCTTAAATAAGTTAGCAGTGTTCAGTAATTAGTTTTCAGTAAAAAACTTAAGACTTATTGGCTAATTGACCACAAGCAGCATCAATATCTTTTCCACGACTTCTTCTAACTTTTACAGTAATCTTGTTTTTTTCTAAAGCAGTAATATAATCTTTAGTTGCTTGTTCTGAAGCTTGTTGAAATTCTCCATCATCAATTGGGTTATATTCAATCAAATTGACTTTACAAGGTACATATTTGCAGAATTTGACTAAAGCATCAATAGATTGCTTATCATCATTAATTCCTTTCCAAACTACATATTCGTATGTTATTGCGCTTTTTGTTTTTTGATACCAATATTCTAAGGCTTCACGCAATTCTGGTAAAGGAAAATTTTTGGTAAAAGGCATGATTTTATTTCGAGTTTCTTCGATTGCAGAATGAAGAGAAACAGCTAACTTGACTTTTGACTCATCATCAGCCATTTTTTTAATCATTTTTGAAACTCCAGAAGTAGAAATTGTGATTCTTTTTGGTGACATTCCCAACCCTTCTTTTGAAGTAATCATCTGAATAGATTTCATTACGTTTGGGTAATTCATTAAAGGTTCTCCCATTCCCATAAAAACAATATTTGACAAAGGCCTGTCAAAATACAAGCGACTTTCGTTATCAATCGCTGCAACTTGATCATAAATCTCTCCTGGTTCAAGATTTCGCATACGTTTTAAACGAGCTGTTGCACAAAAACTACAATCTAAACTACAACCAACCTGACTTGATACGCAGGCAGTTGTTCTAGTTTTTGTTGGAATAAGTACACTTTCTACAATTAAATCATCGTGCAAACGAACAGCATTTTTTACGGTTCCGTCTTCACTTCGTTGAATTGTATCAACTTTTATATGATTAATTACAAAATTAGCTTGCAACATTTCGCGAGTTTCTTTTGAAATGTTTGTCATAGCCTCAAAAGAATGAGCACTTTTGCTCCACAACCATTCGTAAACTTGATTTCCTCGAAAAGCTTTATCTCCATTTTTTTCGAAAAATTCGCGAAGTTGTTCTTTCGTTAAAGCCCTTATGTCCTTTTTTGTCGTTTGCATTTGGCAAAGTTAGTTTAAATTGTTTAGGTGTTAAATTGTTTATTTGTAATTTTGAATAAAATATAAATAATGAAAAAAAATTGCATGCTTTTAATAACGTCTTTTTTAATTAGTTGTTCTACTAGTATCAATAGTAATCATAATGTTGACTCAAAAAATCTAAAAGGATATTATGCTTATACTTATAAAGAAATACCATCAAAAGAAGTTTTTTTTCTACCTGAAAAATATGAAATCATTTCGAAATCTAATTATGGAAACACATTAAACCAACACTATGTTTGTATTACAAATTCAGAATTAGATGAGATTCAAATTAGTAGTAAACACTTAAAAACAAAAAACAAGACTTATACTCAAAGAAAAATAGCTAACATATTTTGGTTAGAACTTTCTTGGCTAGAAAAAGCAAATTCTATTTTTAAAGATTCTAATTTAGAAATAAAAAATAGTATTATCTATAATATATTTAAAAAAAATAAGGAACACACAATACTATTAGGAATAAAAGAAGGTAGAAAGATTTATATTGAACTTATAAATCCTTCAACAACTTATGAAGAAGAATTAATAAAAGTTAAAGATTTATTTAATAAAATAAGATAAAAATGAATTTCATATCAGAAGAATTAGAAGATTACGTTGCAAACCATAGTCAAAAAGAGCCTCAACTTTTGAAAGAGTTGGATATTGAAACGCACCAAAAGATTATGCAACCTCGAATGTTGAGTGGTCATTTTCAAGGTCGTGTTTTGAGTATGTTGTCTAAAATCATTAATCCAAAACATATTTTAGAAATTGGAACTTACACAGGTTATGCTGCTTTATGCTTGGCAGAAGGTTTGCAAAAAGATGGCACTTTAGACACGATTGATATTAATGAAGAGTTGGTTGAGATTCAGGAAAAATATTTTGGATTATCTGACTTTAAAAATCAAATTTCTTCCCATTTAGGTGATGCTTTGGAAATTATTTCGAATTTGAATAAAAAGTTTGATTTAGTTTTTATTGATGCTGATAAAGAAAATTATATCAATTATTATAATATGATTGTTCCTATGATGAATAAAGGTGGAATAATTTTGTCTGACAATGTATTATGGAGCGGAAAAGTTTTAGAAGAATTGAATCCAAAAGATACAAGCACAAAAATTTTAGTTGAATACAACAAATTAATCAACGAAGATTCAAGAGTTGAAACTGTTTTATTACCTATTCGTGACGGCTTATCAGTTACAAGAGTATTATAGTTTATTTATAAAAAAATTTATTCATGAATAAAGTATATAATTTATAAAAGATAATTGCATTTATAATTCCAAAGACATAACCTGTTACTATATCTAACGGAAAATGCAATCCTAAATAAATTCTACTGTAAGCAAAGATCAGCGGAAAAAAGAATAATAAATAAGTATGTTTATAGTATTTTCTAATTATCAGAAAGATAAGCATTGTTGAACCCATTGAATTAGAAGCATGGCCTGAAAAGAAACTAAAAGAATCCCTATGAATGACAATTCTAATTGCATCTTTAATTTCAGGGTTATTACATGGTCTAAGACGTTGAAATCCGCTTTTAAACAAATTAGTAATCTGATCTGTAAATGTTATTAAAAGCGCCAAAAAAACAACAATAATTCCAAAATTTTTCCAGCCTACTTTTTTTTGAATTAAATAAAAGATTCCAATAAACAAGGGAGACCAATAAATTTGTTTTGTGATTATGCTCCAAAAATCATCATAAGGAGCGCTTCCTAATCCGTTTAAAAAAACAAATAATTCCTTATCTAATTTTAATAGTTCTTCCAAAATTAATGTTGTCTTTTAATAGGTCCTGATAAATTTTCGATATCTTCTTTTACTTTAACAATAGGATTAGTAATATCTGATGCTATATTTTCCATTGGATTTACAGCTTTTGCAATTCCTTCTTTTGCTTTTTTAATTTCGTCAGAAATTCCTCCAGTTAATGAATTTACATCAACTCCGTTTTCTGTTGCACTTCTTTGGATTTCGCTTTTAATTTCGTTAGACGCATTTTTTAGTTGTGCCATTGTTTTTCCCAAAAATCGAGCGACATCTGGAATTCCTTTGGAACCAAAAATCATAATTGAAATTAATATAATGAAGAAAAGTTCTCCTCCTCCTATTCCGAACATGGTATTGAATTTTATTTACTGTGCAAAGTTACAAAGAAAAAAAGAACCTTTGCCAAAGTTTGAAATTTTGACAAAGGTTTAACTTATTTTATAATCATATTTGGGTTTTGCCACCCCGCCTTTTAGGCACCCCTCCAAAGGAGGGGAAATATAAAAAACACTACTATTTCTTTTCTAATTCATCAAACTTAGATTTTGCTGCTTCTTTTGGCCATGTGTTGTTTTCCACATCAATATCAGCTGTTTCTAATTTCGGATCTAATTGAATTTTTACAATCTTTTTTTCTGTTGCAAAAACACGTTTAGCTGTATCGTTATTCATTCTCCATATTTGAGCTGGGAATTTTTGAGTTTCAGAAGTTCCGTCTTCAAATTGTAATTCAACAATAATTGGCATAATCATTCCTCCTGGTTTTTCGAATTCTACTTCGTAGAAAAATTTAGGGGATTTTAATTCACGTTTTTCCTCTGCAGTATAATGTTCACTAACATAATCAGCTAACATTTTTACATCTTTTATTTCAAATGCTTTTTTATTCTTAGCATTAAATTCTTTGTGATTTGCATCAACAAGATAAATAAATGGTCCTTCATCATAAGTAAAACGACCTGTTCTCATTTTATAATCCTTCATTTCTGAAGTTGGTTCCATGGAAACATAATATTCTTTAACTTCTTTAATTCCTAAATCAACATAATCCGTTGAATAGAACCATCCTCTAAAAAACCAATCTAAATCTACTGCAGAAGCATCTTCCATTGTTCTAAAGAAATCTTCTGGAGTTGGGTGTTTAAATTTCCAACGTTGAGCGTAAGTTTTGAATGCATGATCAAATAATTCATGTCCCATAACTGTTTCACGAAGAATATTTAAACCTGTTGCTGGTTTTCCGTATGCGTTTGAACCAAATTGAAAAATATTTTCAGAATTTGACATAATTGGAGCAATAAATTTTTGGTTTCCTTTCATGTATGGTACAATTTTAGCCGCTGGACCTCTATCTGTTGGGAAATTTGCATCAAATTCTAATTCTGTTAAATATTCTAAGAAAGTATTTAAACCTTCATCCATCCAAGTCCATTGTCTTTCGTCTGAATTTACAATCATTGGAAAATAGTTGTGACCAACTTCGTGAATAATTACACCTAACATTCCGTATTTAGTTCTGTCAGTATAAGTTCCGTCTTTTTCTGGACGACCAAAATTCCAACAAATCATTGGATATTCCATTCCTTGATCTTGCGCTGAAACTGAAACAGCTTTTGGATAAGGATAATCAAACGTATGTTTTGAGTATGTAACTAAAGTTTGAGCAACTGCTTTTGTAGAAAAATCTCCCCAAAGTGGATTTGCTTCTTTTGGATAAATAGAAATTGCCATTGGTTTAACCGTTTCTAATTGAACAGCCATTGCATCTAACATAAATTTACGTGAAGTAGAAAATCCAAAATCACGCACATTTTTTGCTTTAAAGTGCCAAGTTTTCTTTTTATCTGAAAAACCTTTTTCTGCTTTTTCTGCTTCAGCTTGAGTAACAATGATTACTGGTTTATCAAAAGTGTTTTCTGCCTTTTCCCATCTTTTAACTTGCTCAGAAGTATAAACATCTTTTCTGTTTTGAAGTTCACCAGTTGCTTCCATAATATGATCTGCAGGAACGGTAATACTTACATCATAATCTCCAAAAACTAGAGCAAATTCACCTCTTCCCCAAAACTGCATATTTTGCCAACCTTCTACATCATTATAAACAGCCATTCTTGGAAAGAATTGAGCCATTACAAATAAGCGATTTCCGTCTTCAAATTCCTCATAACCAGAACGGCCACCAACTACTCTATAGTTATTAATGTTATACCACCATTTGATTGAAAAAGTAACTTTTTCTTTGTTTTTTAAAGGTTTATCCAAATCAATTCGCATCATTGTGTTATTGATTATATATTTCATTGGGTTTCCTTTAGCGTCTTTTACATATTCTAAATTATGCCCTCCATCAAAACCTTTCTCCATAAATTCTTTAGCAAATTTATCTTCTGTTAAAGCTGGACTTATTCTTTCGTTACCAACTAAAGGAGTTTGAGAAGTACGAGAACGCATGTTTTGATCTAACTGAATCCACAAATAATCTAATGATTCTGGAGCATTATTTGTATAAGTTATAGTTTCTGTTCCGTATAATTTTGCATTTTTATCATCTACCTCAACATTGATTTTATAATCTGCTTGTTGTTGATAGTAAGCTGGTCCTGGTGCACCAGAAGCCGTTCTAAACATATTAGGCGTTGCTAATAAGTCATACATTTGACGAAACTTATTTTCGTTATAATGTCCTGGTTCTTTCTTTTTGTCTTCTTGTTTTTCTTGGGCATTAATTGTCCCAAAAAAAGTAAGAAAAGCACAAAAAATTAAAGTTAATTTAGTTTTCATTAGGTTAGTTATAGTTAGTAATTAAAATTCTATTTCTTCTTTTGTATTGCTATTAGTAAACAAAAAACTTTTTTTGTTACTGTTTATGTTAATATGAAGCAAATTTTGTTGCTCAGAAAACTGTTCTGTTAAGATTGTATTATAAATGTTTAATGATTTTATTTTTCCTGAATAGCTTATTTTATGATAGCAAATAAGCACGTCATCTTCATATTCTTTTGCTAAAAGAATCATTTCTTGCGACTTATTATTAACTGAAATTTTAAATTTTTCTTTAAAATAGGCTGTAATTAACTCATCAGCTTCTTTACTTTCCTTAGAAGTTGCTAAATTTAATTTCTTCTTAAACTTAGTTTCCAGAGCTTTTTCTATATCATCAATAAAAACTCTTGATGTAATTTGAAACTCCTTTTTATCTACCTTATAATCTACTTGATAAACTCCAATATAGAATTTATGAGTTGAAAATGAAGTAAATGATAATGATAAAAAAAACAAAACAGCTGTAATAATAAACCTTTTCATTTAGCAAATATAAAATTTTATTCTTCTTTTTATAGTTTTTTAAAAGCTTCTGCCTTAGAAATTAAATATTCTATTAGTTTTAAATGCTTTTCTGGTTTTAAAAACTCAACTAATTCACTTGCTGAAGTTTCTGAAAAAGCTAAAAACATTGGAATATCTTCATTTTTAATTTTTAATTGATTCACAAAAAAATGATTCGAAAATTGTTCTTTCATGTGTTCGCCAAAAGGTTTTGAAGCCACGTCTTTTAATCGTTTTTCATTAAAAGCTTTTTCCGAAGAAGATATTTTTTTCTTATCACTTCCCACTAATTCTTTAATACCTTTTCCAATAAATCCAAAAATCGCTAAAAAATTCACTGGCGTTTGCGCTAAAGTTGTTGGCATAGCTGTGTTTATTACTCTTGTTTCTCGTATGTCTTTTGGTTTCATTTTAGAAAAATCAATCGCTAGATTTGGAGTATACGTTTTTATTCTTCCCGTATCCACTTCTAAAACGCCTGTTAAAGTATAAGGCGAAACTTCAACTTCATTTAGTTCATTAATTTTTGTTCTTAAATATATTTCTAAAATCTGTTTTTCTAAATCTGTTTTTTGAACAATATATTTTGTGGACAAATAAGCTAAACCTTGAATTACTAAGGTATCTTTTTCTCTAATCTTTATTGAAAACTTTCCATCTATATCTGTTACAGCTCCAATATTAGAAGAAACATTAAAAACTGTAATATTTTCTACATCAAGAGAATCAGATTTTATTTTTCCAACAATTAAATCTCTTTCTTTAACTTGAGAAAATGAAAGAAACGAAACTAATAAAAAAATATAAAGTAGTTTATTTTTCATCTTTATCTTCTTTAATTTGTTGGGATTGATTTTCTTTTCTGTCTTGAGGATTTAATGGAATTTGCTTTAATTCTAAAAATTCTACAGCTAATTGATGTAATAAAAAAGTAGCTCGTGTTTTGTTTTTATCACGCATTGCGTTTGAAAACGGAGCATCTTCAACAACATAATAGATAAATCCATCAACATATTCTTCTGGAATATATAAGGTTTTAACCAAATAATCATTATCAAAATAATCTAATGTTTTCTCTTGTAGAATTTCTTTTCTTTCAATGATTAGCTCCTTTTTAAGCATGTTAGTTCTTCCACTAACTTGATTAATTAAACCATCAACACTCATTCCTCCAAGTGGAATTAACAATGGGCTGTACCATTTTAATGTTCCTGCTGCTCTAAGATTTCTTTCCGCTTTTGTGTATGTTTTTGGTGCTTTTTGAAGAATCCCTAAGGATACAGCATTTATGTCTGGATATTCAGTTAAAACAACTTCTTTAAGATATTCGGTTGAGGGCGCTATTGGAATTAAAACCAACTTTTGAGTAGTTTCTTCTCTTGTAACAACATGTTTTTTCTTTTCTAAAAAAACGGCACTGAATAATAATGTATCTGAAACTTTTGCTTTAATCGTAAAATAACCTTCACTATCAGAAATAGTCCCAGCAATATTGGTAATATTAATAATATGAACTCCATCTAAACCTTTAATTTCGGACACAATTTTCCCTTTAATTATAGAATCATTTTGAGCCACAATTAGTAAAGGAAAAAGTAAAATAAATAGAAGTAGTTTTTTATGCATAAAATTTGATTATTTCTTTTGTAAATATAATTGATTGAATTCATAACAAAATCTAAAAGGATTATAAACTTATGTTAAGGCAAAAATGTAAATTTGTAATTATATGATAGATTTAAATCAACTATAAATGAAAAAAATAATTATTGCAAGCACATCAACTCTTCACAATGGTGGATATTTAGATTATTTACTTCCAACACTTAAACTTCATTTCGAAGGAGTGAAAAATTTACTTTTCGTCCCTTATGCAAGACCAAGTGGTTTAACTCATAGCGAATACACTGAAAAAGTAAGCGAAACTTTTGCAAAAATTAATATAAATGTAAAAGGCATTCATGAATTTCAAAATGCAGTTGAAGCTATTGAAAAAGCAGAAGCTATTTTTATAGGTGGAGGAAATACGTTTGTTTTAGTAAATGAACTTTATAAAAACAATGTTTTAGACAGTATTGAAGAGGCCGTAAAAAAGGGCACACCATATTTAGGAACAAGCGCAGGAAGTAATATATGCGGTCTAACAATGGGAACAACAAATGATATGCCTGTAACTTATCCACCAAGTTTTAGAACATTAGGTTTGGTTTCATTTAACATCAATCCACATTATCTAGATCCAGATACAAATTCAACACACATGGGTGAAACTCGTGAAACTAGAATAAAAGAATTTCATTTTTATAATCCACAACCCGTTTTAGGATTGAGAGAAGGAAGTTGGTTAGAAGTAAAAGGTAATTCAATTAAATTAAAAGGAAGTTTAACAGCTCGTTTATTCAAACGCAATGAAGACACAATTGAAATTGAAACAGAAACAGAGCTAGGAGATTTAAAATAAAGAAAACAGAAAATAAAACTTATTTTCTAAATATCTAAATGGTATAAAAACAAAACAGTCTAACCTTTTGAGTTAGACTGTTTTTAATTAAGAGCGAAAGACGAGGCTCGAACTCGCGACAACCAGCTTGGAAGGCTGGAGCTCTACCAACTGAGCTACTTTCGCATTAACATGGTGCAAATATACAGTAAATCTTTTTTTAATTGCAAATTTTTAATGAAATATTTTACTGTTTTTTTATCCTAAATTTACATTAATTTAATTATTCAACTTAACCAATTAATAAACAAATCTTTAGAAATTGATAACGATTAAAGAAATTGACAAAAAAAATACATATCCTGTCAGACATTTGGTCTTAAGAAAGGGAAAACCTATTGAATCTTGCTATTTTGAAGACGACGAAAAAGATTCAACGAGACATTTTGGGCTTATTTTAGATGAAAAAATAGTAGGAGTAGTTTCATTATTTGAGAAAAAAAACGAATATTTCAATGAAAACAAACAATTTCAGATTAGAGGAATGGCTGTTTTAGATGAATATCAACAAAAAGGATATGGAAAATTATTGATTCAGGAAGTTGAAACTTATTGTTTAAAGTTAAATATTGACTTAATTTGGTTCAATGCAAGAGAAAGTGCTAAGAGTTTCTATCAAAAATTAAATTATAAAACAAATGGCAAACCTTTTGATATAAAAAACATAGGATTACATTATATTATGTTTAAGAAACTGATATAGCATTTTTTAATTTTTAGAAATAAAACTATATTTGGAATATATGAGTAAAAAAAAATACTTTCTTTTTATACTTTTTACGATTGTTTTTTTACATAGCTGTAAAGAAAAAACAGTTCCTGCAAAAGAGTCAAATTTTATTGTGGATCAAGATTCTATTGATCATATTATCAAACCTGAATTTTTAGAAAAAGAAAATGATGTCATTAAAGAGCTTTATGCTTCTTTTGACAATAAAATAATTTGGAATGATGATAAAAACAGAAAAACGTTAATTGATTTTATAAGAAACAGTGAACAAGAAGGTTTATTTCCTGAAGATTATCATTTAAAAGAAATAGATTATTTTGAAAAAAACAGAGCAAAAATAGGTTATAGTGATTATCAAACTTTTGATTTATTACTTTCAAACGGATTTAAAAATTTAGCCGACCATTTGCATAAAGGAAAATTAAATCCAAGAGATTTATACAATGATTGGGATTTGCCTTATAAAAGTCCAATTAAAATTAAAAAGATAATAGAAGCCATACAAAATAAAGAAATCAATGATTTATTAATTGATGTAGCTGTAAAAAATAAACCTTACGTAGACTTAAAAGAAGGCTTGAAGTCTATATTAGAGAAATCAGACTATAATTTCCCAAAAACTGTTGTTGAAACTAAAATTGTTGCGAATGATTCTTCTAAAACGATTCAAATCATAAAACAAAAATTAGTTTATTGGAATGATTTATCTTCTAATAACGGAACTGCTATTTATGATCCTGAAACCATAAAAGCCGTAAAAAAGTTTCAACAGCGAAATGGTTTATCTGCTGATGGAGTAATTGGAAAAGGAACTGTCGAAGCATTAAATTATTCAAAAGAAAAACGAATTGAACAATTAAAAGTCAATTTAGAACGATGGAAATGGTTTCCAGAAGATTTTGGAGAAAATTACATCTTCATAAACATTCCAGAATACAAACTTCATTTTGTGTTTGAAAATGACACTATAGAAACTAAACGAATTGTGGTTGGAAAACCATCTAGAAAAACACCAATATTAACTTCAAAAATTAATAATTTAGTTTTTAACCCAACATGGACTGTTCCTCCTACTATTTTAAAAGAAGATCTGGTTCCTTCTGCTTCAAAAAACCTTAGTTATTTTACTCGTAATCGAATTACTATTTTCAACAACAAGAAAGACACTGTTAATCCAAAAGAGTGGGATTATGAAAACTACAAACGATATAGATACGTTCAAAGACCTGGTTATAATAACTCGCTTGGTTTAGTTAAATTTAATTTTCCTAATAAGTACATGGTTTATTTGCATGACACTAATCATCGAGAATATTTTTCGCGATCGTATAGAGCCTTAAGTTCAGGTTGTGTTCGTATTGAAGAACCTCTACCTTTTGCAAAGACAATGTTGATGAAAGATAATGAAGAATTATGGAAAGAATCTGAAATTGACACTATAATCAAAAAAGCAAAAACCAAAGTTGTTCCAATAAAGATTAATGTGAAAGTATTTCAATTATATTACACATGCTGGGTTGAAAAAAAGCAAATTATTTTTTGTCCAGATGTTTATAAATTAGATGATGAGTTGTACGAAAAATTAAGACATAAGTCCCTTGACAAGACTTGATTTTCTTGAAGGATGATAAATAAACAGTACCGATTTATTTTTAATTTTAGAAATAATTTTGCTTGTTAAATCACTTGGCAAAGCAGGACAACCTTGACTTCTTCCTAATCTTCCATTATTTCTAGCAAAAGCTTCACTCACATAATCAGCACCGTGAATTACGATTGCTCTTTCTCTAGCGTTATCGTTTATCCCTTTTTCAATTCCGTCTAACTTTAAAGAAGAACCATGTTTTCCTGTATAAATTTCGGCAGTTAAATAAAAACCCAAACTACTTTTATAAGATTCTGATTTATTTGAAAAATTTGTTGCAAATTCTTGACCAGAATTCATTCCGTGAGCAACTAGTGTATGAAATAAAACCTCATTAGAATCCATATCAATAACCCACAGTCTTTTTTGGTTTGAAGACAAACTAAAATCAATTATAGTTAAAATACTATTATCTAATTTATTTTGAGATTTTAAATTTTCATATCCTTCAAAAGCTACTTCAAAACTTTCAAGTGAAGGTACTGTTGTAGAGTTTTCTTCAATCAAAGAAAATTTTTGTTCAGTTTTTGAAACTGTGTTGTTTTCTGCTAAACGCATAACAACTTCTTGCTTAGTGGAATTTATTGCTCTCTCTTTTGTAGGTTTAATCGAGAAGAAACTTAAAAAAACAATAAAATAAATTTTATAAACCATTGATAATTAGTTATTAATATTTGTCTTGGGGATGGCAAATGTAATTATTTTTATAAAAAATAAAAAAAAATTAACACTTTTTCTGAAAAATACGGTTTAACCGTAAAAATTAGATAGTTTTAACGCAAATATTTTTATATTATTGTTCATATTTAAGATTATTAACGATACTGTCCTATTTATCATACCTATATGAATACCAAAAATATTCTTTTTTTAGTTTTTTTATACTTTGCAAATACAGTAAATGCACAAACTTCTAGTAAAAAGGTTGCCCTAGCTCATAGGGTTAATACACATATATCTATAGACGGAAAATTAAATGAAGAGGAATGGAAAAACGCATTACCTTCAACTGATTTCATTATGTTTTATCCAGACAATGGAAAAGAAGAAAATAAGAACAAAAAAACTGAGGTTAGAATAATATATGATGATGATGCAATTTATGTTGGAGCAATCATGTATGACAATCCCGAAAACATATTGCAAGAAATAAAACTTAGAGATGAATTTGGAACTTCAGATCATTTTGGAGTTTTTTTTAATGGTTTTAATGACAATCAATTAGAATATCGTTTTTTTATTAGTGCAGCTGGTGTTCAACTAGATGCAATTGCAACTTCTGCCGGAGAAGACTATTCGTGGGATGCTATTTGGGATTGTAAAGTAAAAATCACAGAAAATAGTTGGGTTGCAGAATTTAAAATTCCTTATGCTGCTTTGCGTTTTTCTGAAAAGGAAAAACAAACTTGGGGTTTAAATATGTTTCGTGACATTAAAAAAGACAACACTAGTTATTGCTGGAATTTCATTGACAGCAAACTCAATGACGAAGTTGTTCAGGCAGGAATTCTTGAAGGAATTGAAAATATAAAACCTCCTACTCGATTGTTTTTTATTCCTTACACTTCATATTATCACAATAATAATGATAGTGGTTCAAACAATAAATTCAAAATAGGCATGGATATAAAGTATGGAATCAATGACTCCTTCACTTTAGACGCTATACTTGTGCCTGATTTTGGTCAAACTACATTCGATAATGTAAATCTAGTATTAGGACCTTTTGAGCAGCAATTTAATGAAAATAGACCTTTTTTTACAGAAGGGACAGATTTATTTAACAAAGGAAATTTATTTTATTCACGAAGAATTGGTGCATCACCAACTATAGAACCAACTGTAACTTCTGAAGAAGAAATTACAGAATACCCAAACACAACTAACTTATTAAATGCAACTAAAATTTCTGGCAGAACATCTAAAGGCCTAGGTATTGGTTTTTTAAATGCAATTACTGAAAATACTTATGCTACAATTTCAAATACTACAACAAATAATACTAGAAAAGAATTAGTTGAACCAATTACAAACTTCAATGTTTTTGTTTTAGACCAGCGTTTTAGAAAAAATTCTTCTGTTTCTTTTATCAATACAAGCGTTGTTAGAAATGGCACAGGAAGAGACGCAAATGTTTCTGGATTAGTTTTTGATTTAAACACCAAAGCAAATAGCTTTAAATTATCAGGTGACACTAAATTTAGTTATGTAAATAATTTAGACGAAATTAAAAGAGGAACAAATTCTTCACTTTTTATTGGTGATACTAAAGGAAAATATCAATATGGTTTTGGTTCTGGATATATTTCAAAAGAATATGATCACAACGATTTAGGTATTCTTTTTAGAAACAATTATTATTCTTTTAATGCCAATGCAAGTTATAGAACTTTAAAAAAAACAAAAACATTTAATAACATAAGGCTTAAAACAGAATTAAATTCAGAATTTGAAAACTCAACAGGCAAACTACAATTAGGAACAATAAGTTTTTCCTCTCTTTCATATAATTTAAAGAACGATATTCTTCAATTTAGTATTGAAGGAAGTCCTTTTGAAACTTTTGATTTTTATTTCCCAGGGATTGATGGTAGGTTTAATTACAATCCAAAATACATTGAATTTACTTCTATAATTTCATCAAATAAAAATAGAAAATATTCTTTTGACTTAACGAATAACTTCATTAAACACGACCAACCAGGACGTAAAAGCTATACACTTTCGGTAGGACAACAATATCGTTTTAATGATAAGTTTTACGTTCGCTATACCGCAATAGGCATAAAGAACAGAAATGACATAGGTTTAATTGATTATGACAATTCTGAGATCATCTATGCAAGAAGAAACATCAACACATTAGAGCATCAATTTACTAGTAAATACTCCATTAACAATGTGATGAACTTTAATTTAAAAGTAAGGTATTATTGGGCACATGCTATAAATAACAAGTTTCTAACATTAAGAGAAGATGGTTATTTTGATAACAACTTAACTTATAACTTAAACAAAAACATTAATAGAAACATTTGGAATTTTGATTTTTCATATACGTGGTGGTTTGCACCAGGTAGTTTAGTTTCTGTCTTATATAGAAACAATTCCAGTCTACAGGAGCGTGCCTTTAACACAAATTTTGGAGATAATTTTAGAAACGTTTTATCTAACAACCCAAATAACGCCATTTCAATTAGTTTTAGATATTATATTGATTATAATCAAGCGAAAAATGTTTTTAAACACAGGGAATGAAATCTTAATATTTTCTTAAAAAAAGTTCAAAAAAAAAATAAAAAGTAATTTTGCAGAAATCATCAATCATGAAATCACAAATAATCACTTTTTTAATTTTAATTTTTTCTTGTTATTCTTATGGACAAGAAACTACAACAATTCCAAAAAAACAACTTCAAGCAGCTTTTGGTTCTATTTCTATTGATGGAGAATTAAATGAAGAAGATTGGAAAAATGCTCAAATTGCGAAAGATTTCATTTCTTTTGAACCCAAAAATGGAACTCCAATACCACAAGAACTAAGATCAGAAGTTAAAGTAATTTATGACAATGATGCCGTTTATATTGGAGCTACACTTTATGACAGCGAACCATCAAAAATTTTAAAAGAAATTACTGAAAGAGATGATTTTGGAACGAGTGATCTATTTGGGGTTTTTATAAATGGTTACAACGATGGTCAACAAGATTTTCAATTTTATGTTTCTGCAGCAAACGGTCAAGCCGATTGTAATTTTACATCTCAAGACGGAGAAGATTATTCTTGGAATGCAATTTGGAGCAGTAAAGCAAAAATCACCGATGAAGGTTGGGTTGTAGAAATAAAAATTCCTTATGCTGCTTTGCGTTTTCCAAGTACAGACATTCAAACTTGGGGAATCAATTTTTTTAGAGAAGTTAGAAGAAGTAGACAAAAATACACTTGGAATCATATTGATAATAAAATCGGTGCTTTTTCTCAACAAGCCGGAGTATTAAATGGTATTCAAAAAATTACTCCTCCTACTCGATTGTTTCTTATTCCTTATGCATCAACTTATGTTAGTTCAAATAATGGAAAAACCCTAATAACTCCAAAAATTGGACTAGATATTAAATATGGACTAAATGATGCTTTTACATTAGACGCAATATTAATTCCAGATTTTGGACAGGTAAAGTATGATAATGTTGTTTTAAATCTTGGCCCATTTGAACAACAATTTAATGAAAATAGACCTTTTTTTACTGAAGGAACAGATTTATTTAACAAAGGAAGCTTATTATACTCTAGAAGAATTGGCTCATTACCAAACTTTGAACCAGAATTAGCCTCTAACGAAATTATAGAAGATTCTCCAACTTCAACAAATCTATATAATGCTGTAAAAATTTCTGGTAGAAATAATGATGGTTTAGGTATTGGTTTTTTAAATGCAATTACTGTAAATACTTATGCTAATGTTAGAAATACAGACAATAACTCAATAAGAGATGTCTTAATATCACCTTTAACCAATTATAATGTTACTGTTTTTGATCAACGTTTTAATCAAAACTCATCGGTGACTTTTATTAATACAAATGTAACAAGAGATGGTGATTTTAGAGATGCAAATGTTTCAGGTTTACTTTTTGATTTAAATACTAAAGCAAACACTTATAATTTAGCAGGAAAAGTTACAATGAGTAGTGTTTATGATTTAAAAAACACTAGCGGAATAAGTTCGTCGATTTATTTAGCCGAAACTGCTGGAAAAATCAGATATAGTTTAGGTGCAGATTATATTTCAAAAGATTATGACAATAATGATTTAGGTATTAACTTTTTGACTAATTATTATGACATTTTTTCAAATGCTAGTTATCGTATTTTAAACCCAACAAAATATTTTAATTCATTTAGAGTGAACTTGAATAGCTATTTAGAATTTAACAACACTTCTAATTATATTCAAGATAATAATTTTAATATTAATATAAATTCAAGCACAAAAAAGAATCATTATTTCGGATTTGGAATTAGCACTAGACCTATTGAAAGCTATGATTATTATGAAGCAAGAGTAAGTGACCGCTATTTAATACTTCCTGAATATTATAGTAGTTTCTTTAATATTTCAACTAATTATAATAATAAATTTGCAATCGATGTTAATGCAGAATATTCAAAAGTAAATGAGAAAGGTAGAGAAAACTATAGTTTAAGTGTAAGTCCAAGATATAGATTTAGCGATAAACTTTCTCTAATTTATGCCATAAGTCCATACATCCAAAAAAACAATATTGGTTGGGTTGATTTTTTAAGTGATTCTGATGAAATTATTTTAGCAAGAAGAAATAGAAACACACTTAACAACACATTAACTGGTAAATATTCTATTAACAGTCAAATGAATTTTAGTTTATCCGTTCGCCATTATTGGTCATTTGCAGAAAATAATTCGTTTTACACCTTACAAGAGAATGGTAGATTACTTGAAAACTTAGCATATAATGCAAATAAAAACTCAAATTTTAATACATGGAATTTAGATTTATCTTATTCTTGGTGGTTTGCTCCAGGTAGTCAAGCAACAGTTTTATATCGAAATAACGCTTCAGATTTTAATAGAAATATTAATAAGAGTTATGGTAGCAATTTAAACAATGTTTTTTCAGACAATTTGAATCATACACTTTCTGTTAGCATTCGTTATTTTATTGATTATAATCAAGCTAAAAATTGGTTGTAATTTAATACCTTTGGAATTGTTAATTGAAAACAAAACCAATGTATAAAAAAGTAATCTTAATGATATTAGATGGCTGGGGGAAATCTCCTGACCCTAAAGTATCTGCAATTGACAATGCCAACACTCCTTTTATAGATAGTTTATATACTAAATATCCAAATGCTCAATTAAGAACTGACGGATTAAATGTGGGTTTGCCAGAAGGTCAAATGGGAAATTCTGAAGTAGGCCACATGAATCTTGGAGCAGGAAGAATTGTCTATCAAGATTTAGCTAAAATCAACTTAGCTGTTGCTAATAAAACCATGAATCAAGAAAAACCGCTAATGGATGCTTTTGATTATGCCAAGAAAAACAATAAAGCTGTTCATTTTTTAGGATTAGTTTCAGATGGTGGAGTTCATAGCCACACTTCTCATTTAAGAAGTTTGATTGATGTTGCACAAACAGAAGGTGTTCAAAATATGTTTGTTCATGCTTTTACTGATGGTCGTGATGTTGATCCAAAATCAGGTGTAAATTACATTACAGATTTAAATAAGTATTTACAAAATACCAATGCAAAATTAGCTTCTGTAATAGGTCGTTATTATGCAATGGACAGAGACAAACGTTGGGAAAGAGTCAAATTAGCCTATGATTTATTAGTAAACGGAATTGGTACAAAAACTTCTAATGCAGTTGAAAGCATCAGACAAAGTTATGCTAATGATGTTACTGATGAATTCATTCAACCCTTAATTGTTGTTGATTCTAATAGCAATCCTCTTTCTGTAATTAAAGAAGATGATGTTATTATTTTCTTCAATTTCAGAACTGACAGAGGTCGTGAGTTAACCGAAGCGTTATCACAAAAAGATTTTCATGAGCAAAACATGCATAAGTTGAAATTGTATTATGTTACGATGACAAATTATGATGACACTTATTCAAACGTTCATGTTGTTTATGATAAAGATAACATTACAGAAACTCTAGGTGAAGTATTAGAAAAAGCCAACAAAAAACAAATTAGAATTGCTGAAACTGAGAAATATCCTCACGTTACATTTTTCTTTTCTGGTGGTCGTGAAGAACCATTTATTGGTGAAAGTAGAATCTTAAAGAACTCTCCAAAAGTAGCTACTTATGATTTACAACCAGAAATGAGTGCCTTTGAATTAAAAGATGCATTAGTTCCGGAACTTAAAAAAGGTGATGTTGATTTTGTATGTTTAAATTTCGCGAATGGTGATATGGTTGGTCATACTGGAGTTATGGAAGCAGCAATTAAAGCCTGTGAAGCTGTTGATATTTGTGTAAAAGAAGTAGTTGAAACTGCTTTAGAAAACAATTACACCACAATAATTATAGCGGATCACGGAAATTGTGAAACCATGATTAATCCAGATGGAAGTCCAAATACGGCTCACACAACTAATCCAGTTCCAATTATTTTGGTGGATAAAGAATTAAAAAATATTAACAATGGTGTTTTAGGTGATTTAGCTCCAACAATTTTGGAATTAATGGGAATAAAAAAACCTGAAGCCATGACATGTAAATCTTTATTATAATGAAAAAAACAATTTTACTCCTACTACCTTTTATATTTTTGAATTGTAGCCCAACAGGAAAAATCATAACAACTAACAGCGAAAAAATGCTAATAGGAAAAGCCACAAAATCTGATTTAGAAAAAGCTCCTTTTGATGCTTGGTACACTTCTGGTTATAATGAATACAAGCCAAATGAAGAAGTTACAAATCAATTAAAAGACAAAGTAACCAATATTACCGTAACTATTTTTATGGGAACTTGGTGTGAAGACAGTCATGATCAAGTACCAGATTTCTATAAAGTTTTAGAAGCTTGTCAATTTAAAGAAAGAGGAATTACTTTAATTGCAATGGATAGAAACAAAACTACTCCAGATACTTATGAAAATGGATTAAACATTACAAACGTTCCAACTTTTATTTTTTATGAAAAAGGAGTTGAAATCAACAGAATTGTTGAATCTCCAATAAAAAGCTTAGAAGAAGATATGTTAGAGATTTTAACTGGATCTTCATATAAACCCAACTATTTCAATTAATTACTATTTTATTTATTAAAAATTATCCTGATTTATTCAGGATTTTTTTTTGAACAATTCTTAACCAAAAGTTAAACTTTTAATTATTGATAGTATTACTATTATATTTGCATCAACAAACTACCGTAATTGTTTGCTGATTATTTTACTTAATGTAATAAGTAAAAAATAAACTCTTAAAAAATATAGATATGAAAAATTGCATAAATCACTTAACATTTGCTTTACTACTTGTAATTACTAATATTTCAGTAGCTCAAACAAAAACCAGTAAAGATTCTATTGTAGAAAAAAATATTGAAAATGCCATATTACATCCAGATGAAGTTATTCGTTTAGATTTGAGTAATCAAACCATAAATTTTGATAAAATTGATTTATCTCAATTTAAAAATCTTGAATATTTAAGTTTAGAAAATGAGCACTTAAAAGAACTTCCAAAAGGAATAAGTTCATTAAAAAAGTTAAAAACGCTTAACCTGAGTGGTAATGATTTCATGAATTTACCTTCAGATTTTGGAAATTTAGATTCTTTAGAAGAATTATTTCTAAATGACGAAAAGAATTTCAAATTTAATGAAAACATTAAAACCCTTTCTAAGCTTCCAAACCTTAGAACACTTCACCTAGAAAACGATAAATTAAAAAAATTGCCATCAGAAATAAAATTACTTCAAAATTTAAGGTCATTATACCTAAATAATAATAACTTTAAAAAAATTCCTTTAGATGTTCAAGGATTACAAAATTTGCAATATTTAGATTTAAAAGATAATTTTATAAATCAAGAAGATATTGATATTTTAAAATTAAATTTCGGGTTTCAAATAAATCTTTAACTGATTGAAAAAATGCATAACTTATTTAATAATTTTAAGATTACCATAAATGACAAACTTTATGTAAAAGACCCTGAAACATCTGATTTAGGAAAAAAAATACTTCAAAATAGCATAATACTAATTGATGAGATTGGTTTTGAGTCGTTTACATTTAAAAAATTAGGTGAAAAAATTCAATCTAATGAAAGTTCTATTTACAGATATTTTGAAAACAAACATAAACTTTTAATATATTTATCTTCATGGTATTGGTCTTGGGTAGAATATAATTTAGTGTTTGGCACCAATAACATGTCTAGTCCAATAGAAAAGTTATCTGTAGCCATAAAAATAGTCACTCAAAATATTATTGACGATAAAAACACACTTCATATAGATGAATCTATATTAAATAGAATTATCATTTCAGAATTTACAAAAACGCTTTTAACCAAAGAAGTTGATGAAGAAAACAAAGAAGGTTTCTTTTTAACATACAAAAGAGTTATCCATAGATTAATAGAAATGATAGAATCTGCAAATCCCAATTATCCCTATGCAAAGAGTTTAGCTTCATCCATTATTGAAGGTTCTTTACATCAAAACTATTTAAAAGAACATTTTAAAACAATAACAAGTCTATCAGAAAACGATTGCTTATCTGATTTTTACATTCATATGGTTAAAAAAGTAATATCATGACCCCAATTCAGAGATTTAAAAACTTAATCGCAATTGACAAAAAAGACATTTATCAATTACTAATATATGCCGTTTTAGCAGGTTTAATTAGTTTATCTATTCCATTAGGAATTCAAGCTATTATAAACTTTATACAAGCTGGTCAAGTTAGTACATCATGGATTGTGTTAGTAATTATTGTAGTTGTTGGAGTTGCTTTTGTTGGTATTCTAAAAATAATGCAATTCAGAATTACAGAAAACTTACAACAAAAAATATTTGTTCGTTCCTCGTTTGAATTTGCTTATCGTTTTCCTAAAATTAAATTCAACCAATTATATAATTATTCTCCACCAGAATTAGCTAATAGATTTTTTGATACATTAACAGTACAAAAAGGGTTTTCAAAATTAATATTAGAAGTATCAACTTCCGCACTACAAATAATTTTTGGTATTTTGTTATTATCATTATACCATCCTTTTTTTATCTTTTTTGGAATAATATTATTGGGATTACTTTATTTAATTTTCAAAATAAACTTTGATGCTGGTTTAAAATCTAGCTTAAAAGAGTCAAAATACAAATACAAAGTTGCGCATTGGTTGCAAGAAATAGCTAGAAACCATTTAAGTTTTAAAAACGAAAAACTATTTGATTTCTCATTACAAAAAAATGACACTTTAGTCAACGAGTATTTAAAACATCGCGAAAGTCATTTTAACGTATTAAGAAAACAATTTATTCAGTTAACAGGTTTTAAAGTTCTAATTACTGCTGGTTTATTAATTATTGGTGGAATTTTAGTTTTAAAACAACAAATGAATATTGGTCAGTTCGTTGCAGCAGAAATTATCATTATTACTATAATAACAGCTGTTGAAAAACTTTTTTATGGATTAGAATTATTTTATGATGTGACTACTTCATTAGAAAAATTGGGTTCTGTAGTTGATTTAGAATTGGAAAAAGAAAAAAATGAGGTTACTTATTTCATTCAAGATGAAGAGATTTCGCTAGAAACAGAACAATTAACATTTCAATTTCCTGATGCTGATTTACCGGTAATTAAAGACATAAGTCTAACAATAAATCCAAAGGATAGAATTCTAATTCAAGGAGAAAATGGTTCTGGAAAAACTACTTTATTGCGTTTATTAGCCAGACTTATTGAACCATCAACGGGAACAATTTTCATAAACAATACCAATTATAAAAAATTCGCAATTGATGAATATCGCTCAAAAATTGGTGTAATAACTATAAACGATAGTTTGTTTGAAGGTACTATTAAAGAAAATATTACGTGTAACAATCCTTTAATTACAATGAAAGAGGTTACCGAAGTTTTAGATAAATTAAATCTAACAACACTAATAAAATCTTTACCAAAAGGCTTAGATACTGAACTACATTCAGAAGGTAAGCAAATAAATTCTTCAACTGTTCAAAAAATACTTTTAGCCAGAAGCATTATTTTAAAACCTAAAATTCTTTTCCTAGAAGAGCCAACAGATAAATTAGACAAAGAAACTGCTAAAGAAATAATTGATATGCTTACTGACAAAAGTAATCCTTGGACATTAGTTGTTGTTGCAAAAGACAACCATTGGAAAACAAAAAGCAATAAAATATTCAATTTAGAAAAAGGATCCTTAAAACCTGTTAAATAAAAAACGATGCTAAACATTACCAATAATAGAATCGATCAATGGGTTGAAATGAAAAAATACAAATCAGCCAAGATTTTTGAAGAAAACAAAAACTACTTAACTATAAAACAAATCATTTGGGTTTTAACAATATTACTGTTGATATTCTTATTTTTACCTTGGACTCAAAATGTTTCAGGATCAGGAACAGTAACAACTTTAAAACCAAATCAAAGACCACAAACAATTCACTCAACCATTGCAGGAAGAATTGAAAAATGGTACGTAAACGAAGGTGATTTTGTAAAAAAAGGAGATACTATTTTATTTATATCTGAAATTAAGGAAGATTATCTTGATCCAAATTTAGTTGAAAATACCGGACGACAAGTTGATGCTAAAGAAAGTTCGGTTACTTCTTATGCTTCAAAAGTACGAGCATTGGAAAGCCAAATAGGAGCAATCGGAAACGAAAGAGCCTTAAAATATAAACAAGCACAAAATAAATTAAAGCAATCCTATTTAAAAGTACAAAGCGATAGTATTGATTATGAAGCTGCAAAAACGCAATTAACCGTCTCAAAAACACAATATAATCGTGCTATAAACTTAAACAAAGAAGGTTTAAAACCATTAACTGATGTTGAAGAAAAAAGAGTTAAGCTGCAAGAATCTGAAGCAAAAATCATAACTCAAGAAAACAAATACATAACAGCACAAAATGAAGTTTTAAATGCTAGAATGGAATTAAACAGAATTCTAGCAGAATATTCAGAAAAAACAGCCAAAGCACAAAGTGATAAACAAACGGCTTTAAGTTCACAATTTGACACAGAAGCTCAAGTAAACAAACTTAAAAATCAATATACAAATTACCAAATCAGAAATGGAATGTATTACATACTGGCACCACAAAATGGTTATGTCAACAGAGCATTGCAGTCTGGATTAGGTGAAACTATTAAAGAAGGAACCCCAATTGTAAGCATAATGCCTTCAGATTTTGATATTGCCGTTGAAACTTTTATTTCTCCAGTAGATTTTCCATTAATCAATAAAGGAGAAAAAGTAAGAGTTTGGTTTGACGGTTGGCCATCAATAGTATTTAGTGGTTGGCCTGGAGCATCTTACGGAACTTTTGGTGGAGAAATAGTAGCAAAAGAAAGATTCATAAGCGAAAACGGAAAGTACAGAGTATTAATTGCACCGGATTCAAGCGAAAAAAAATGGCCTAAAGAATTAAGTATTGGTGCCGGAACACAAACCATAGCTTTATTAGAAGATGTGCCAATCTGGTTTGAGATATGGAGAACTTTAAACGGATTTCCACCCAATTATTATCAACCAGAAAATGGTAAAAACGATAAAGCTAAAAAATAGAAACAGCTGGCTTGGGCTTTATCTAGTTATGTAATTCCTGCTTTTCGCTCTACAAGGTAGTTGCTACAATCAGGGTTAGAAAGAGAAAGGTTATTGATTATTTATAAAGTTTTTTAAATTTTCAGAAAAAGACAACATACAAAATGAACAAAGCAATTTATATACTATTCCTTTTAGTAACTTCGGTTTTATTCTCACAAGAAAAGAACTTAAAAGAATTTACTTTCAATGAATATTTGGGTTATGTAAAAAAATACCATCCCTTAGTAAAGCAAGCTAATTTAAAACTTAGTGAAGCTCAAGCAATTTTAATGCAAGCTCGTGGTGCTTTTGATCCAAAATTAGAGGCAGAATACAACGAAAAGCAATTCAAAGACCAAAACTATTATTCTATTTTTAATGGTAGTTTTAAAATTCCAACTTGGTACGGAATTGAAGTAAAAGCAGCTTTTGACAATAACGAAGGTATTTATGTAAATCCAGATATGACTTTGCCAAATAGTGGTTTAACTTCATTAGGAATTACTGTACCTATTGGTCAAGGATTATTCATCAATCAAAGAATGGCTGATGTTAGAAATGCTAAATTACAGCAACAATTAAATGAAGCCGAAAGAAATTTAGAAGCTATTGAAGTACTTCACAAAGCATCAATGGCTTATTTTGAATGGAAAAAAAACTTTAACGAAGTTAAATTATATCAAGATTATTTAAAAAACGCAAATGTTCGTTATAAAGGTGTTTTAAAACTAATTGAACAAGGAGACAAACCCGCAATTGACAGCACAGAAGCTGGAATAACAGTAGATTTAAGAAGATTAAATTTAGAAAATTCGAATCTAAAATTACAAAAATCAAGGTTAGAATTATCAAATTATTTGTGGCTAGAAAACAATGTACCTATAGAATTAGACGAAGCTCTTTTTCCTGAAAATGAACTGCAAAAAACAATAAAATCTACTCTTGAAACTAATAATTTATTGGATTTTGACATTAACACTCATCCAAAAATAAATGCATTAAGTACTAAAATTAATATGCTAAAAACTGAACAACAGTTAAGTGCAAATATGCTTTTACCAAAAATAGATTTAAGTTATAATTATCTTTCAGAACCAAGTGCTTTTGATAATTATCGCTTTCAGGATTATAAAGTTGGAGTGAATTTTGCATTTCCCATTTTCTTAAGAAAAGAAAGAGCAAAATTAAAGTTGGCCAAACTAAAAGTGCAAGACACAGAATATTCATTAGCTTCAGAAAGAGTAAATCTTAAAAACAAAATAGAAGCCCAACAATTTGAAATTGCATCATTAGAAAGACAAATAAACATAAACAACAGGTTGGTTCAAAACTTCAACACAATGCTTTTTGGTGAAGAACGCTTATTTACTTTAGGGGAAAGTTCGTTGTTTTTAATCAATTCTCGTGAGAATAGTTTAGTAACATCACAAATAAATGCATTAAAATTAGAAAATGAATTTTATAACGCAACTGTCGATTTATATAGAACAATTGCAAATCCTAACTTGTAAGCAAACTAATTAAAAGCACTTCGACAAGCTTAGTGTGACAATGAAGTATGAATTAATTATAAGGAAATATGAAAATAATATTTCTAAATTTACGAAATGACAATTCAAAACTTAGATACCAGTCTGAACTTGTCGAAGACATTTTTAAGCAAAAAAAATCCCGAAACACATCGGGATTTTTCTTTGTTGTTTAAAAGAAATATTAAAAACGACCTCCACCTCTATTGTTGTCTCTGTCGTTATAACCACCTCTTCCACCACCACCAGTGTTTCCACCACGGTTATTGTTAAAGCTTCTTCTTTCTCCTTCTGGTTTTGGCTCTGATTTGTTAACTACGATAGTTCTTCCATCAATTGAACCTCCATTTAACTCATCAATTGCTTTTTGAGCTTCTTCATCACTTGGCATCTCTACGAAACCAAATCCTTTACTTCTACCTGTGAATTTATCAGAAATGATTTTTACTGAATCAACAGCACCATACTCTTCAAAATAACCTCTTAAATCTGCTTCCTCAATACTGAATGGAAGACTTCCTACGAAAATGTTCATCTAAAAATTGTTTTATTGGCACAAAGATAATCTTTTATTTAATACAAAATTTATTTATTCTATTTATTTTCAAAGAATTAGATAAATAAACATCTGATTATAAGGCAACAAATTGAATTACAAACAATTTACCATATCAAAATACTCTCTTTCAATTCGTTCTTGATGCGTTGGATGAGCAATTCTTACCAATTCTTTTATTCTTTGTTTTAACGATTTTCCATATAAATCTGCAATACCGTTTTCTGTAATGATAAATTGAACATGCGAACGAGTTGTAACAACTCCTGCTCCTTGTTTTAAAAACGGAACAATTCTACTTTCTCCTCTTTTTGTAATTGACGGCAAAGCAATAATAGCTTTTCCACCTTCACTTAATGATGCACCACGGATAAAATCCATTTGTCCACCAACACCAGAATACATTCTACTACCAATTGAATCTGCACAAACCTGACCCGTTAAATCAACTTCAATTGCAGAATTAATTGCTACCATATTATGATTCTTTCTAATTCTTGCTGTATCATTTACAATTGAAGACTCTTTCATTTCTATAAACGGATTATCGTCTACAAAATCATATAATCTTTTAGAACCCATTAAAAAAGTGGCCAATGCTCTTCCTCTAAAAGAACCTTTATAATTACAATTAATTACGTCTTTCTCAATTAAATCTATAACTCCATCAGAAAACATTTCTGTATGCAGTCCTAAATCTTTATGGTTAGTTAATTTACTTAATGCAGCATTTGGAATAGAACCAATTCCCATTTGAAGCGTACTTTTATTTTCTATTAAAGACGCCACATAAGTTCCTATTTTTTCTTCTTCTGCTGAAAAAGGAACAACATCATGAGCATAAATTGGAACATTGACATCAACTAGAAAATCAATTTCTGATTCATGTAAAATTCCGTCTCCAAAAGTTCTTGGCATTTGTGGATTTACTTGTGCAATAACTATTCTAGCATTTTCTATGGCTGCAACTGTAGCTTCTACTGAAACTCCAAGCGAACAATAACCATGTCTATCTGGTGGAGAAACATGAATAAAAGCCACGTCTAATGGCAATACATTTTTTCTAAATAATCTTGGCAATTCGCTTAAAAAAACGGGTGTATATGTACCGTTTCCAGCTTTTAATGTGTGACGAACATTAGCTCCTAAGAAAAATGAGTTTACATGAAAACTTTCTGCTAATTCTGGATTTGCATAACGTGCTTCTCCTTCTATGTGTAAATGGCAAATTTCTACGTTTCTTAATTCTGATGCTCTTTCTGTTAATGCGTTTGCTAATATTGTTGGTGCAGCTGCTGCTGCTTGTAAATAAACTCTATCTCCTGATTTTACTACTTTTACAGCTTCTGCTGCAGTTACATACTTACTCATACCTTTTAATTTTAATGCAAAGATACCTTTGAAAACTTTCTAAAAATATGACATTTCTCATCTTTAACGAATTGTTATTAAATGTTTATTGCCATAGCCCAGATGGGAACGACATCCTTTTTTGTTTCGTTCTTAAAACGAGGCAAAAAAGATATAGTGGACAGCTGGAAATAGCTTCTAAAAAAGAAAATTATTAGTTAAAAATTGTACAGTTGAAATTGATATTGTCATTGATATTGCAATTGTTAAGAAAATTGTACTTTTGCGTTTCTGAAATAGTCATGAATCACATAATTAATCATGAATTTATATTTCCTCATGACATTCAACATGACCTTTAAAAACAATAAACAGCTACATATTAAAATTAGAATATGATTATTATAAAAACTCTTGAAGAAATTGAAATAATGCGTGAAAGTGCATTAATCGTTTCGAAAACGCTTGGTATGATTGCAAAGGAAATCAAACCAGGAGTAACGACTTTATATTTAGATAGACTAGCCGAAGAATTTATTCGTTCTCATGGTGCTGAACCTGCTTTTTTAGGCATGTATGGTTTTCCGAATTCATTATGCATGAGTCCAAATACACAAGTCGTACATGGAATTCCTAATGACACACCTTTAGTTGAAGGTGATATTATTTCAGTAGATTGTGGTGCTTTAAAAAACGGCTTTTATGGTGATCATGCTTATACTTTTGAAGTTGGTGAAGTAGATGAGGAAACAAAAAAACTTTTAAGAATTACAAAAGAATCTTTGTATGAAGGTGTGAGAGCTACAAAAGTTGGTAATCGTGTTGAAGATATAGGAAATGCTGTTCAGACTTATTGTGAAGCACATGGCTATGGAGTAGTTCGCGAATTGTGTGGTCATGGTTTGGGAAGAAAAATGCACGAAGATCCTGAAGTTGCTAACTATGGAAAACGTGGTCGTGGTAAAAAATTAGTCAACGGAATGGTTATTGCCATTGAACCTATGATTAACATGGGTACAAGAAACATAAAACAACACAAAGACGGTTGGACAATTACAACTGCTGACAATAAACCAAGTGCGCATTTTGAGCATGATGTTGCTATTGTTGATGGAAAACCTGAATTGCTTTCTACTTTTGCTTATGTTTATGAAGCTTTGGGAATTGTGAGTAATGAGGAAGATGGATTGCGTCAGAAGGCTTTTGTTTTGTAGGGTTATTCCACAGAGCTACACAAAGAAAGCACAGAGATTCGCAAAGTATTTTTAGTTATAGCTTGTTAGAGTTTCATACAGATTAATTTTAGATAGGTAAAGATGGATATTAACAATTTATCATATAAGATTATTGGACTTGCTATTGAAGTTCATAAAGAATTAGGCCCTGGTTTGTTGGAATCTGCCTATCAAGAATGTCTTTATTACGAAATTAAAAATGCTGGTTTTTATGTTGAAAAAGAAAAATCACTACCAATCATTTATAAAGATATAAAAATAGATCATGGTTATAGAATTGATTTATTAATTGAAAATAAATTAGTTTTGGAATTAAAAACGGTAGAAAAATATACAGATATTCATTTTGCACAAGTACTAACTTATCTAAAACTCGGAAATTATCCTTTAGGATTACTAATAAATTTTGACTCCAAAATTTTAAAAACCAACATAAAACGATTTATAAACGAACCTCTGTGAAACTCTGCGTTTCCTTTGCGAATCTCTGTGTAACAAACCATGAAAAAAATATTCAAATTCATTCTTAACACCATTCCAAGACCTATCTTAATTCGATTGAGTATTGTGGTTCGTCCTGTTTTAGCTTTTTTACTAAAAGGAACTAAATTTACTGATCCTATTGACGGAAAAAGTTTTAAAATGTTTTTGCCTTATGGCTATGGAAAGCAACGAAATAATGTTTTATCACCAAGTACACTTTCGTTAGAAAGACATCGTTTGTTGTGGTTGTATTTACAGAATGAAACTAACTTTTTTACTTCTGAAACAAAATTAAAAGTCTTGCATTTTGCACCTGAACAAGAGTTTTATAAGCGTTTTAAAAAACAAGCAAACATAGAATACACTACGACTGATTTACTTTCACCTTTAGCGGATGTAAAAGCTGATATTTGTAATTTACCTTTTGAAGATAATCAGTATGATATTGTTTTATGCAATCATGTTTTGGAACATATTCCTGATGACACAAAAGCTATGCAAGAATTGTATCGTGTTTTAAAGCCTGGTGGAATGGGAATTTTTCAGATTCCTCAAGATTTATCTCGTGATGTTACTTTTTCAGATGATTCAATTACGGATCAAAAAGAACGTGCTAAAATCTTTGGACAATATGATCACGTTAGAGTTTATGGAAAAGATTATTTTGACAAATTAAGAAGTATTGGCTTTAAGGTTGAAGAAGTTGATTATACGAATACTATTTCACCTGAGTTAGTAGAGAAATATTGTTTAGCAAAAGGAGAAATTATTCCGGTTTGTTTTAAATAATTTATCTTTCTGTCAATCTGAACTTGATCCAGATTCTAAATCATAGATGCTGATATGAATTCAGCATGACAAAAAAACAAGATTAATCTATTGAACTAAACTTTTAAAATTTTCTGTTTTAAACTGCTTTACTTCATTATTTTCATCTCTATAAATCAAAAGTACGTGTAAATCAGGATGGTTTTTTGCGAATTCCATTCCTTGTTTAACATCCAAAACCATAAAAGCCGTTGCATAACCATCAGCCATTTTACATGTTGGTGCTAAAACAGTTGCGCTTAAAACATTCCCTTTTTGAGGTTTTCCTGTTTTTGGATTTATGGTGTGAACAAATTTTTCACCTGTAATAGAGTCTGTAACAACTTTTCTATAATTACCCGAAGTTGCCATTCCAAGATTTTCAATTTTAATTTTGGCAATTAAAGTTCTTTCTTCTGTACTTTGTAAAGGATCATCAATTCCGATTATCCAGTTTTTATCATCAATTGTATTTTTTCCAAAACCTACTAATTCACCACCAATTTCTACGATTCCATTTTCAATTCCTTTAGCTTTAAGAAAATCGGCAACAACATCCACAGAATAACCTTGTGCAATTGCGTTGAAATCGAAATAGGTTTCTTTATGAAGTTTAGAAATGGTTTTATTTGTGTTTAATTTCACTTTATTAAATCCAACGAAATTCAACAAACTATCTATTTGTGCTTGATTTAAATCTTTTCTTTGATGACTTGGTCCAAAACCATAAGCGTTCACTAAAACCCCAATAGTTGGATCAAAAAGTCCATTTGTTTCCTTAAATATTTGATTTGAAGCGTTGAAAGTTTCTATAAAAAAATCATTCACAATTACTGTTGAATCACCTGAATTTATTTTAGAAATTTCAGAATCATCACGATAAGTGGAAAGAGACATATCAAAAGCTAATAATAAAGAGTCAATTTGTATTTTCGTCACTACTTCTTCATTAGCAATATATTTTATACTATAAGTGCTTCCTTGAGCTTCTCCTTGTATAATTTGAAATGCAGGTTCACTTTTCTTGCAAGAAGAAAACGCAATTATCAAAAAAACAAAACTAAATAATTTCTTTATATCCATTATAATTGATGATGTAATCTGATGATGTATAAATTGGTTGATCAAAATCTTCTGCATTTGCTATTCCGACGCCAGCAAATAAAACCTTAGCATTTTTCTTTTTGGCGTGACTTAAAAATGTTTCAATAAATAAAACATTAGGTTCGTCTGGGTTTATTGGATATGGAACAGCTTGAACCATTACAAAATGTAAGGTGTTTTGCGTATCAACACAAACAAATTGAGGATGTTTTTTAAGTTGACTGTTAATAGCTATGAATTCGAACCCTTTTTTTTCAAGGTCTTTACCAACATGATTCATGGCAATTTGGTGTAATTCTTGTTCTGAGAGCTCTTCCATAGGGCAAAGATAACAAAATAGGGAACGTAAAATTTAGAACAATTCATAAAATAAAAAAAACCGACTCATTTCTGAATCGGTTTTGTGTTTTTAGATTATCCTCCAAAGTCATCAAATCTAATATTATCTGGATCTAAACCAAAGTCTTCACCCATTTTTTGAACCGCATTGTTCATCATTGGTGGTCCACAGAAATACAATTCAATATCTTCTGGCTCTTCATGTTTAGATAAATAATTATCAATTACTACATTGTGAATGAAACCAACGAATCCGTCTCCTTCACCTTCTGTAGATTCTTTAATTTTCCAATTATCTTCTGGTTGTGGTTCAGAAAGTGCTAAATAGAATTTAAAGTTAGGAAAATCTTTCTCTAAAGCTCTAAAGTGATCTGTATAGAACAACTCTCTTTTAGAACGTCCACCATACCAATAAGTCACTTTTCTTCCAGTTTTAATTGTACGGAAAAGGTGATATAAGTGAGAACGCATTGGAGCCATTCCAGCACCACCACCAACGTATAACATTTCTGCTTCAGATTCATTGATGAAAAATTCACCATAAGGACCAGAAACTGTAACAGGATCACCTGCTTTTCTTGAGAAAATATATGATGATGCAATTCCTGGGTTAACTTTTGCCCATCCGTTAATGTTTCTATCCCATGGTGGAGTAGCTACACGAACGTTTAGCATAATTTTTCTACCTTCAGCAGGATAAGAAGCCATTGAGTAAGCTCTTTCTACTAATTCAGTATTTTTCATTACTAATGGCCATAAATTAAATTTATCCCATTCAGCTTTAAATTTTTCTGGTTCACCTGGATGTTCTTCTGGGTGAGCCGTGATGTCAATGTCAGCAAATTTAATTTCACATTCAGGAATTTCAATTTGAATATATCCACCTGCTTCGTAATGCATATCATCTGGTAATTCAACTACGAATTCTTTAATGAAAGATGCAACGTTATAGTTTGAATATACTTTAGCTTCGAATTTCTTAATTCCAAATACTTCTTCTGGAACTTCGATAACCATGTTGTTTTTTACCTTAACCTGACATCCTAATCTCCATCCTTCTGCTAATTCTTTTCTTGAAAAGTGAGGTGTTTCAGTAGGCAATGCTTCACCACCACCTTCTGTAACAATACATTTACATTGAACACAAGTTCCACCACCACCACAAGCAGATGGTAAGAAAATTTTAGAACCACTAAGTGTAGAAAGTAATGTGTTACCTGAATTAACTTCAATTTCACTTTCACCGTTAATTTTTATTTTTACTGGACCAGAAGAAACTAATTTAGATTTTGCAAACAAAATTATTCCTACTAATGCCAATAATAATACTAAAAACGCTATTACTGTTGTACTGATTAAACCAATTGTACTTACTTCTAGAGCTACCATTATTCTTGTACTTTTTGAGTTAATGAATCTTTAACCGTTTCTATAGTTGTTGAATCAATTACTGTTTCTTCCACTACAACAGTTTCAGATGGCGTAACTACTTCTACAACTTCTTTCTTTACAGGCTCATCTCCACCAGTTAACATACCTCCAAAAGACATGAAACCAATAGCCATTAATCCTGTTAATATAAATGTCATTCCTAAACCTCTAAAAGCTTCAGGCACATTTGAATATCTAATTTTCTCTCTAATTGCACCAATTGCTACAATTGCTAAGAACCATCCAATTCCAGAACCTACACCATAAACAGTTGCTTCTGTAATATTGTTAAATTCTTTTTGCTGCATAAATAAAGACCCTCCTAAAATGGCACAGTTTACTGCAATAAGTGGTAAAAATATACCTAAAGATGTGTAAAGTGAAGGGGCAAATTTTTCAACTATCATTTCTACTAATTGTACCATTGTAGCAATAGTAGCAATAAATAAAATGAATGTTAAGAAACTTAAATCATAATCTGCATATTCTTCTCCTAACCAAATTAAAGCACCTGGTTGAAGTATATATTGATCTAATAAGTAGTTTAAAGGCACTGTAACAAACATTACGAAAATTACTGCTGCACCAAGTCCAACTGCTGTTGATACTTTTTTAGAAACCGCTAAGTACGAACACATTCCAAGGAACGTTGCGAATACCATATTATCAATAAAAATTGACTTTAAAAATAATTGAATTAATTCCATTTCTTAGTTTGTTTCTATTAGACTTTTATTTCTTGAACGTTGAAAACCAATGATTAATCCTAATGTGATTAAGGCCATTGGAGCCAACAACATAAAACCGTTATTTTCATATCCTGTAGCATAAAGTCCTGTTTTTTCAACAGCATCTCCTAAAACAGGGAAACCAAATAATTTTCCAGAACCTAGCAACTCTCTAAAGAAACCTACTACTACAAGTATTAAAGCATATCCTGAAGCATTACCAATACCATCTAAAAATGATTTCCAAGGTGTGTTTGCTAAAGCAAAAGCTTCAAAACGTCCCATGATAATACAGTTTGTGATGATCAATCCAACGAATACTGATAATTTCTTAGCTAAATCAGGAACGTATGCTTTTAATGTTAAATCTACAATAATTACTAAAGCAGCAACTACTACCAGTTGAGCAATAATTCGAATTGCAGAAGGTATAATATTTCTCATTAAAGAGATAACAACGTTACCAACTCCTAATACAAATATTACAGAAAGCCCCATAATTAATGAAGCTTTTAGTTCAGCTGTAATTGCTAATGCAGAACAAATTCCTAATACTTGAACAGTAACTGGATTGTTATCTGTTAAAGGATCTTTTAATAAAGCCATGTTTTTCTTTGAAAACAATGGTTCGCTTTGTGTTTTATTTTCTGCCATTTTTATTTTTTTAATGTTGAAAAATAAGGTAAATAAGAACGGATTCCAGAGTTAATCATTGCTCCTACTCCATTACCTGTAATTGTTGCACCTGATATTGCATCCACTTGATTGTCTGTTTTATCCGTGTTATTTGGGTCACCATTTGATTTAGAAATTTCAATACCTTTAAAATCTCCTGAAGCATTGTAAAGACTTTCACCTTTAAAATCATCCGTAAAGAAAGTTTCTGTAATATTTGCACCTAAACCTGGAGTTTCACCTTTATGATCAAAATAAACACCATTAATAGTTTTCAAATCATCATTAATTGCAATATAACCCCAAATCGCATCCCATAAACCATTACCTCTTACTGGTAAGATGTAAACAGTTTTACCATCTTTTTCTGCAATGAATAATGGTAATTTTTGAGTCTTACCATTTTTTGCATTATCTAATTCTTTTTTAACATCAATTAAATAAGCTTTATCATCATCAGAAACTTTATCTCCTTCAATAACTTTTTGCGATTTAATGTATTTTGTAAACATTTCTGTTGCATTAGATCTATTTACATCATCTTCAGTAAAACCAATTGATTTTAAAATATCTATTTGTGCTTTTACTTGATCATTTTTAATTCTATCAGCTTTTGTGAAATTAGCAAAAAACGCTAATAAAGCTCCTACTACTATTACTAATACAATTGAAAATATAATAGTATATCCGTTTGAATCTGTACGTTTTGACATAATTATGTAGTTTTTACTTTTAAACGTTTCATTCTTCTCTTTATGTTTGCCTGAACTACATAATGGTCAATTGTTGGTGCAAAAACATTCATTAATAGAATTGCCATCATTACACCTTCTGGATAAGCAGGGTTGAAAACACGTATTAATATACTAATGAATCCAATTAAGAAACCATATATAATTTTACCTGTAGCTGTTTGCGAAGCTGATACTGGATCAGTTGCCATAAAGACAATACCAAATGCGATACCTCCTACTAATAAATGTTGCCAGAATGGAAAAGCCATTAAACTATAGAATTTACTTCCTTCTAAAATTACTCCTGAATCTACTAAACCATTAAATATTAATCCCATTGCGATTGCTCCTACTACAGAAGAAATCATAATTCTTGCACTTCCTATTCCTGTAAAGATTAAGAAAGCTGCACCTAATAATATCATTAATGTAGAAGTTTCTCCGACAGAACCTGGAATAAATCCAAAGAACATATCTTGAGCTGAATGCAATAGCGGTTTATTTGCAGCAAGAGTTCCTAATATAGTCTCTCCCGAAATTGCATCTGTACCAGCAGCATTTTTTACTCCATCAACAGCTCCATGAACCCAAACTTTATCTCCTGACATCCAAGCTGCCCAGTTGAAGAATAAGAAAGCACGAATAGTTAAAGCTGGATTTAATACATTCATTCCTGTTCCACCAAATAATTCTTTACCAATGATAACACCAAAGATAACAGCTACTGCTAACATCCATAAAGGTAAATCAATCGGCATAATTAATGGAACAAGCATTCCTGTAACTAAGTATCCTTCTTCGACTTCATGTTTTTTAACGGTTGCGAATATAAATTCAACTCCTAAACCAACCCCATAAGAAACGATAAGCATTGGAAGAATTTTTGAGGCTCCAAGCAATAAATTATCTAAATTCCAGAAATTAGTTGATAAAAAAGCCATTCCATCATTTGGAAAACCGTTTATCTGACCATAATGCTGAAAACCAGCATTGAACATACCAAAAATTAATGCAGGAATCAATGACATGATTACTGTATTCATTACACGTTTTAAATCAGCTGCATCTCTAACGTGTGCTCCTGAATGTGTAGTGATATTTGGTAAATATAGAAAAGTGTGCAAAGCATTGAACGATTGTTCCATCTTTGTACCTTTATACTTCTCTTTTAAATTATGTAAATTTTGTTTTAATCCCATTTTCGTTTTTCTTTATTTTGAAATTAACCCACCTCATTAATCATCATATCCAATCCAGCACGGATTATTTTTTGATGATCTTGTTTTGAAACGTCAACATATTCTGTTAAAGCAAAATCTTCTGGAGCTACTTCATAAATTCCTAAAGCTTCCATTTGATCAATATCTCTAACTAAAATAGATTTTAATAATTCCATTGGATAAATGTCTAAAGGAAATACTTTTTCATATTTTCCAGTAAGTACAAATCCTCTGTGTTCTCCGTTTGTATTTGTATTTAAATCGTATTTTTTATTTGGCGTTAAGAATGAAAACATTCCAGCTCTATAAATACTAAATTTATTAGGCCTTGGTAAATTCCAACCAAAGAAATCATAATCATCACCTTCTGGAATTACAGTAACTTGAGAATGATAAAATCCTAATGATTGTTCTTTAGATTTTTTATCTCCAGTTAAAACGTTTCCACTGATGATTCTATAGTTTCCATCTTTTAAGTTAGAAGCAACAACATCTGACATTTGAGCACCAGCAATTACATTTACGTAAGAAGGTTTATCAAATCCAGTTCCTGTTAAAGCAACTGTTCTTTGAAGATTTAATTTTCCTGTTGAGAATAGTTCTCCAATTACAGCAACATCTTCTATTTGAATAGTCCAAACTTTTTCCCCTTTATTGATTGGATCAATAGTAGCAATTTGAGTTGAAACCAATCCAATTGGATGAACTCCTTCTCCTTTATGAAGAATAATCGCATCAGTTTCTGGCATAAAAGCAGCATTCGACTTTGTAGTTACATGAACTTTTCCGGTAGTTAATTTTGCTAAAACCTCGAAACCAGCTTTTAAAAATTCTTTTTTACCTTCTAAAGTAAAATTCAAATCACCAGCTAATGGTGCAGAATTGATTCCAGATACAAAAATTGCTTTTGGAGTATCGGCAGAATTAGCAATCACATCATAAGGACGCTGATTGATAAATGGCCAACAACCTGAAGCCAACAAGTGTTCTTTTACTTCTTGAGACGATAAATCTTTTGGGTTTTTTTTGCTATGCTCTATGTGAATATCCTGAAAATCTGCCGTGATAAGAATTTGTAATATAACTCTTTTATCACCACGAGTAATCTCTTGGATAGTTCCACTTACGGGAGAAACAAATTTTACTGACTCATCATTTTTTGAGTAGAAAATTACTTCCCCAGCTTTTACTTTTGCTCCTTCTTTAACAACCATTTTTGGTGTCATTCCGTGAAAATCAGAAGGATTAATAGCATAGACTTTCGATCGGGAAACAACAGAAAGTGTATTTTCTGCCTCACCCTTCAATTTAAGGTCTAAACCTTTTTTAATTCGAATGTCTTTTGACATGTGTATTGAAGATATGGTTAGTACTATTTTATAAAACGTGCAAATTTAATCATTTACCAATATGCTTACCAAATATTTAACCATGTGATTTTGTTATTTAAAACAGTTCTAAATAATTGTTTTTTAGGATTCAAGCATAATTATTGTAAAGTTATTTTTAGATTTACTAAATTTACATTTCCCTATACATTATTTTATGAAAAAATTATTTATTCTTTTATTGACTATACTCGGCTTTGCAAAGGTTTTTTCACAATCATTAACCGAACAAGAAGTTACTCCACCTTACAACATTAAAGCTGTTTCGTTTCATCAAAGAGATTCGGTCGCAACTCCTTTTTTTAGATTGGGAGATAGCTTTGAACTACAATTTGATGATCTTTTTGGAAATGAAGCAGATTACTACTACACAATTACACAATATAGTTACGATTGGAAACCAACTAACTTAGCTAAAGTAGAATATTTACAAGGAATGGACAATCAACGAATAATAACATATGAAAATTCATTCAATACTTTACAACTATACTCACATTATGTTCAAACATTTCCAAATCGTTTTAACAGAATAACAAAAAGCGGAAATTACATGGTTAAAATATTTAATGATGATAAAGAAATTGTTTTTTCAAGAAAATTCATCATTTATGAAGATATTGTTGCAGTACCAGCAGTTGTAAGAAAATCAAGAAACATTCAGACTATTCAAGAAAAACAAAACTTGGACTTTACCATAAACCTAGGCGAAACAACCTATCAAAACCCAAAGCAAAATATAAAAGTCAGTATTTTTCAAAATGCTCGTTTTGATACTGCAAAAAATAATATCGCTCCACAATACACCATTGGAAACGAATTAGTCTATAGGTATAATGAAGAAACGCAATTTTGGGGCGGAAATGAATTCTGGAATTTTGAAAACAGCACCATTAGAGCGACGAGCAACTCTGTTTTAAAATACACTGCTGGAGACATTTACAACACTCATCTATATGCAAATCACGAAAGAAAAAACAAGATTTACACTTATTACCCAGATATAAATGGAAGGTTTTTGGTCTATAATAGAGGCGCAGAAAACTCATCTATACAAGCTGATTATACTTGGGTTTATTTCACATTAGATGCCGCAACTACTTTTACTAACAACAGTATCTATATTGGTGGTATGTTTAATAACTATGCCAAAACTGATGAATATAAAATGGCCTACAACAAAGAAAGTGGTTTCTATGAAAAAGCTGTTTTAATCAAACAAGGATTTGTAAATTTCGAATACACCTTAACAGATAAAAAAGGAAATGTTGATAGTGAAAACGCTATAGATGGAAACTTTTATCAAACCGAAAACCAATACAACATCGTTGTTTATTATAGAGGAAACAATGATAGATACGATAGAGTAATAGGAAACGGAATGACTACTTCTAAAGTTATTAAAAACTAATGTCCAAAAGAAAATCAAGACAGTTTAGAGGTTCAAAATGTTTAAATTGCGAGACTGCATTAGACATTAGCGAAAAATATTGCCATCAATGTGGACAATTAAACTCAACCAAAAAATTAACGATTGGAGATTTTTTTGAAGAATTTCTATCCAACTTTTATGCTTATGATTCTCGCTTAAGAAACTCTATTGTTTCAATTTTCACAAAACCAGGAGTTTTAGCAAGGGAATTTAACGAAGGAAAGCGTCAGAAATACGCCAATCCTTTTCGTTTGTTTTTGAGCGTTTCCATTGTTTTATTTTTAACAATGAGTATTGAAGAACCTGACATTAATTTAAATCCTAATTTAGAAAAGGAAATTGAAAATGAAAAACAAATAAACAATATTAAAGACAGCTTAGATGTGTCTGTATTTGGAAAAAGCAAAAATAAGGACATTGCTTCATTAAAAACAGAAAAACTACACAAAGACTCTATCTACAATAAAACACAACTAGACAATAGTATTTATATTTTTCAAAGAACCATTTCTTCATATAGAAATTTTCACATAAAATACCCAGAAAAAACTACAGAAGTAAGTTTAATAGAATTAGGCTATAAAAATGATTATTTGAATAGACTAGTATTCAACAAAGCAATCACCTTCAAATCTAATGAAATCACAGATGAACTTTTTAGCTATTTCTTTCAAAAATTTCCGATATTATTATTTGTAACATTACCATTTTTAACCATAATGTTTTGGTTGATGTTTTTTTCGAAATCAAGAAATTACACAGAAAACTTAGTGTTTTCATATACTTTTTTTACATTTATGTTTGTAAGTTTCATACTTTTCAATCTATTAGAATATTTTTTTATTGATTATTCTAACTACATTATTTTTCCTACATTGTTAATTATTTTTCCAATTTATTTTTACAAATCTTTAAGAAATTTTTACCAAAAAAGCCGTTGGATAACTATTTTAAAATTCGTACTTTTGAACATATTATTTATACCTTTTGCAATATTGAGCATGTTTTTAATACTGTTTTTAGGTGTCTTATTCTTTTAACCTATGGTAACACAAATAACAAGAGGCATTAAAATTTCAGTTTTGACTAGTTTTGAAGGTACATACTTCAAGAACTACAAAATTCATTTTGCTTTTTCTTATGAGATTACTATTGAAAACCAAAGCAAAGATTCTGTGCAACTAAACACACGTCATTGGGAAATTTACGATTCTTTAAGTCAAACAGAAATTGTTGATGGCGAAGGTGTTGTTGGAAAAAAACCCGTCCTAAAACCCGGAGAATCTCACGTTTATTCTTCAGGATGTTTATTAGCTTCACCTATTGGAGCTATGAAAGGTCATTTTAATATGATAAATTTCACCTCAACAAGAAGTTTCAAAGTTGAAATTCCAACTTTTAAATTAAGTGCAACTTTTGCCTTAAATTAATTTGTATCTTTTCTAACATACTTTTTAAAAAATCATTCGTATTTTTGCATACAAATAATAATTTTTCAGAAATCAATCGTCTGAAAATCTAATATCTAAATAAAATTATCATGCCAAAAGGATTCTTTCATGTCCCAAAAGCGGTTAACGAACCCGTAAAATCTTACGCTCCAAATTCTCCAGAAAAAGCAGCCGTTTTAGCAGCTTATAAGAAAATGTGGAACGAAAATATAGATGTTCCTATGTACATAGGTTCAGAAGAAATTCGCACAAATAACACAAAAACAATGTCTGCTCCTCACGACCATCAACATATCGTAGGAACATATCATTTAGCTGAAAAATCTCATGTAGATAAAGCTATTACAGCTGCATTAGAAGCAAGAAAAGAATGGTCTCAAATGCCTTGGGAACACAGAGCTGCAATCTTTTTAAAAGCTGCTGAATTAATTGCTGGTCCATATAGAGCTAGAATTAATGCTGCAACAATGATTGCACAATCAAAAAATATTTTTCAAGCAGAAATTGATGCTTCATGTGAGTTAATTGACTTTTTACGTTACAACGTAGAATTCATGACTCAAATTTATAACGACCAACCAACGTCAAATTCTGATGTTTGGAATAAAGTTGAATATCGTCCTTTAGAAGGATTTGTTTATGCAATTACTCCATTTAACTTTACGGCTATTGCTGCAAATTTACCTGCTAGTGCTGCATTAATGGGAAATACTGTTGTTTGGAAACCTAGTGATAGTCAAGTTTTTTCTGCAAAAATCATTATTGATATTTTCAAAGAAGCTGGAGTTCCTGATGGAGTTATCAATGTAGTTTTTGGAGATCCAGTGATGATTTCTGATACAATTTTTGATCATCCAGATTTTGCTGGAGTTCATTACACAGGTTCAACGTATGTTTTTAAAGAAATTTTCAAGAAAATTGGAAACAATATTCATACTTACAAAACATATCCAAGAATTGTTGGAGAAACTGGTGGAAAAGATTTCATCGTTGCACATGCATCAGCAAATCCAAAACAAGTGGCAACAGGAATAGTTCGTGGTGCATTTGAATTTCAAGGACAAAAATGTTCAGCAGCTTCAAGAGCTTACATTCCTCAAAGTATGTGGCCTGCAGTTAAAGAGCAATTAGTAACAGATGTAAATTCTATGAAAATGGGTTCTCCAGAAGATTTTGGAAACTTCATTACAGCAGTTATTCATGAAGGTTCATTTGACAAGTTAGCTAGTTTTATTGACCAAGCTAAAAAAGATAGTGATGCTGAAATTTTAGTAGGTGGAAATTACGATAAATCTAAAGGTTATTTTATTGAGCCAACAGTTATTGTAACAACAAACCCAAAGTATGCTACAATGGAAACAGAACTTTTTGGACCCGTAATTACAATTTATGTTTATGAAGATGCAAAATGGTCAGAGACATTAAAATTAGTGGATGAAACTTCAGAATATGCTTTAACTGGAGCAATTTTTAGTAGAGATAGATACGCAACTGTTGAAGCAACAAATGCTTTAGAAAATGCTGCTGGAAACTTCTATATCAACGACAAACCAACAGGAGCTGTTGTAGGAATGCAACCATTTGGTGGAGCAAGAGCTTCAGGAACAAATGACAAAGCAGGTTCTATGCAAAACTTATTGCGTTGGGTTTCACCAAGAACCATTAAAGAAACTTTCGTTACACCAGAAGATTATAGATATCCTTTCTTAGGAGAAAAATAAATACAAAAAAGGGATTCAAAATTGAATCCCTTTTTTTATGCTTTAAACTTTAAAGGCAAATGCACCACTTTTTTAGTTTCAAAAAAATCTTCACTAAAATAATCTGATAAATTATATTCTGTTGCTTTTGGAAAATCTTTTAATTCTTCCGTTAAATCACCACCTTTTAAATATAGAATTCCGTTTTTAAGTTCGTGTTTACTTTGTTTTTTGATTTTATCTTTAATCCAACTTACAAAATCAGGCATATTTGTAACTGCTCTACTTACGATAAAGTCAAAATCTCCTTTTACGTTTTCAGCACGCATTTGTTCAGCTTTTACATTTTTTAAATCTAAAGCGTTTGCTACTTCATTAACCACTTTTATTTTTTTAGCAATAACATCAATCAAATAAAAACGCGTTTCTGGAAATAGAATCGCTAATGGAATTCCAGGAAAACCACCACCAGTTCCAACATCTAAAATATATGTTCCTTTTTCAAACTGCTGAATTTTAGCTATTCCAAGAGAATGTAAAATATGTCTTGTATAAAGTTCGTCTATATCTTTTCTTGAAATTACATTGATTTTTGAATTCCAATCTTCATATAAAGCTTGTAATTTTTCAAATTGTTCAATTTGAACAGGAGTTAAATTGGGAAATTGCTTTAAAATTTCTTGCATAAAGTTAATTTTTTACAAAAATAGTCATTTTAATGAATAAAAAATGATGAATATCATATTTGAAAAAATTATAATAATTATCTTTGACACTTAATTAAATATTTATGAATTCGAATTCACCAACTTTTTCAAACAACGATTCAATGAAGTTCTTTCGTACTCTAAACAAGAGAGTTAACGAATACTTCAAAGAAAACAAAATACAAAAAACAGGAAACTGGAAACTGCATTTAAAAACTGTAGTGATGTTTGCAATATTTTTAACACCTTATTTCTTTCTTTTGGCAATGAATATGCCTTTTTGGGTTTATTTACTTCTTAACGTAGTTATAGGAATAGGAATGGCTGGCGTTGGAATGAACGTAATGCACGATGGAAATCACGGTTCGTACTCATCAAAGGGCTGGCTAAACAAAATTATGGGTGGAAGCATCTATATTTTAGCCGGTAATGTGTACAACTGGCAAGTACAGCACAACGTTTTACATCACACCTATACTAATATTCATGGTCATGATGAAGATTTAGATGCCGGAAGAGTAATGCGTTTTACAAAACAAGCAGACTGGAAATACTTTCATAAATTTCAACATCTTTATTCCGTTTTCTTATACGGTCTTTTGACTTTCAATTGGGCAATCACTACAGATTTTCTTCAAATGAAACGTTTTTTAAAAAGAAAATTATCTTATGGAGAATTCGTAAAACCTTCAATAAGATGGACAACCTTGGTTATTACTAAGGTAATTTATTTCTCTATCTGGTTAGTAATTCCAATGGTAATTGGAATTGTTTGGTGGAAAGTTTTATTAGGATTCGTTGTAATGCATTATACAGCAGGAGTTATCTTAAGTGTAGTTTTCCAATTGGCACACGTGGTTGAAGACACCATTACTCCTTCTCCAAGTGAAGATGGTACTATGGAAAACACTTGGGCTATTCACCAATTGTTTACAACAGCTAACTTTGCTCCAAAAAACTGGTTAGTAAATTATTATACTGGTGGATTGAATCATCAAGTAGAGCATCATTTATTCCCACACATCAGTCATATTCATTATGATAAAATCGGTAAAATTGTAAAAGAAACAGCTTTAGAATACAATTTGCCTTATTATGAATTTAAAACCATGAGAGGAGCTCTTTATTCGCATTTTAAACATTTAAAAGAATTAGGACAAAAACCTCAATTAGTATAAACATCTGGACGCGATTAATTTCGCGTCTCTTTATTTAACATCATCAATACCATGAACAATCCACTTTCAGACAGAATTAACAAATTATCGACATCTCAAACTTTAGCTATGGCTGCTTTAGCTAGAGAACTAAAATCACAAGGGAAAGACATCATCAGTTTAAGTTTAGGTGAGCCTGATTTTAACACTCCTGATTTCATTAAAGAAGCTGCAAAAAAAGCAATTGACGAAAATTACTCAACGTATTCTCCAGTTGATGGGTATATGGATTTAAAAGAAGCCATTTGTAGAAAATTCAAAAGAGATAACGATTTAGATTATAAGCCTTCAAACGTTGTAGTTTCCACTGGTGCAAAACAAGCTTTGTACAACATTGCTCAAGTCATGCTTAATGATGGTGATGAAGTTATTTTACCAGCTCCTTATTGGGTTTCTTATTACGAAATCGTAAAAATGGCTGGAGGAATTCCTGTTGAAGTTCCAACAACTATTGAAAGTGATTTTAAAATCACACCAGAACAACTAGAAAAAGCAATTACACCAAAAACAAAAATGATTTGGTATAGTTCTCCTTGTAATCCAAGTGGTTCTGTTTTTAATCGTGAAGAATTAACTGCTTTATCAGAAGTAATTCTAAACCAAAAACAAGAAATTTATGTAGTTTCTGATGAAATTTACGAACACATCAACTTTTCAGGAACATTTTGTAGTATAGCTTCAATTCCAGGTATGTTTGAAAGAACTATTACCGTAAACGGAGTTGCAAAAGCTTTCGCGATGACAGGTTGGAGAATCGGTTATATTGGAGCTTCTGAAATTATAGCAAAAGCTTGTACAAAAATGCAAGGACAAGTTACTTCTGGAGCAAATTCAATTGCACAAAGAGCTACAATTGCAGCTGTTGATGCTGATCCAAAAGTATTAAATGAAATGGTTTCAGCCTTTAAAAGCAGAAGAGACTTAGTAGTTGGATTAATTAAAGAAATTCCAGGATTAAAAATCAATTCACCTGAAGGAGCATTTTATGTATTCCCAGATGTATCTGACTATTTTGGAAAAATCCTTAGAGGAACAGAAATTAAAGACGCTAACGATTTTGCAATGTATTTACTTTCTGAAGCTAATGTTGCAACAGTAACAGGTGAAGCTTTTGGAAATCCAAACTGCATTAGATTCTCCTACGCAACAAGCGAAGAGTTATTATCTGAAGCAATGCGAAGAATTAAAGAAGTATTAGCATAAAATAGGTTAAAAGGTATGAGGTTAAAAGGTTATAAGTAATGCCTTTTAACCTCATAACCTTTTAAACCAATAAACAAAACAATGAAAATATTATTATTAGGATCAGGTGAACTAGGAAAAGAATTTGTAATTGCAGCACAACGAATCGGTCAAACGGTTATTGCAGTTGACAGTTATGAAAATGCACCTGCAATGCAAGTCGCACATAGTTTTGAAGTCATAAACATGCTTGATGGTGCAGAATTAGACAGAATCGTAACTAAACACCAACCTGATTTTATTGTCCCTGAAATTGAAGCTATTCGAACAGAACGTTTTTATGATTATGAAAAACGAGGAATCACAGTTGTTCCTTCTGCAAAAGCTGCAAATTTCACTATGAATAGAAAAGCAATTCGTGATTTAGCAGCTAAAGATTTAGGTTTAAAAACAGCAAATTATCGCTATGCAACAACTGCAGATGAATTACAAAAAGCCGTTCAAGAAGTTGGAATGCCTTGTGTAGTAAAACCATTAATGAGTTCGTCTGGAAAAGGTCAATCTACTATAAAAACTAATGAAGATATAACAAAAGCATGGAATTATGCTGTTGAAGGTTCTCGTGGTGATGTTGTAGAAGTTATTGTGGAAGCATTTGTGAATTTTCATTCTGAAATTACTTTATTAACAGTTACCCAAAACAACAACCCAACTCTTTTCTGTGCACCAATTGGCCACAGACAAGAACGAGGTGACTATATGGAAAGTTGGCAACCTGCAAGAGTTTCTGACAAAGATTTATTTGAAGCACAAGACATGGCCGAAAAAGTTACAGAAGCACTTGGTGGCGCTGGCCTTTTTGGTGTAGAATTTTTTTTAACAGACGAAGGAGTTTATTTTTCTGAGTTATCTCCAAGGCCACATGATACTGGAATGGTTACTTTAGCCAATACTCAAAATTTTAATGAATTTGAATTACATCTTCGTGCGATTTTAAGTTTACCAATTGCAGAAATTACTCTAGAAAAAAATGGAGCAAGTGCTGTAATTTTAGCTTCTGAAAACTCTAACAATCCAACATTTACTGGTGTTGAAAAAGTGGCTTGTTTACCAAAAACAGATTTTAGATTATTTGGCAAACCAACTTCAAGACCTTACAGAAGAATGGGAGTTGTTTTAACTCACGATTCATTAGAAACTCCAATTGAAAAAATTATTGAAAGAGCAAAAATAACAGCTAAATTAGTAACCGTAAATCCATAAAAAATGAAAAAAACAGTCTTACTATTAATCTTCTTTTCAACTTTAAGCATTTTTGCTCAAGAGAAAAAAATAACGATTGAAAAACAAATTGTAGAAACTTCTTGTGGTCAATGTCAATTTGAAATGACAGACAAAAAAGGATGCGATTTAGCCATTAGAGTGGATGGAAAAGCATATTTTGTAGAAGGAACATCGATTGATGATCATGGTGATGCACACGCACATGATGGCTTTTGTCAAGCAGTTAGAAAAGCAGAGGTTTCTGGAGAAATAGTTAATGAAAAATTTAAAGTGACACATTTTGCACTGTTACCAAAAGAAGAAAAGCCTAAAAAATAATGACTTTACTACTTCAAAATATAGAAAAAATAATTTCGCTTTCTGAAAAGGAAAAGGAACTAATTTTATCTAAAATTGAAGTCAGAAATTACAAAGCTAAAGCAGTCTTACTTAATGCTGGAGAAATTTGCAAACATTCCTATTTTGTGAATTCTGGAATTTTAAGAAGTTTCAATATTAACGACAATATTGTTGAGCATGTTTTACACTTTGCTTGTGAAGGTTGGTGGATTGGAGATATGTATAGTTTACTTTCTCAAAAACCGGGAAATTTATTCATTGAAGTTAATGAAGATGCTGAAATCGTTTTACTTTCAAAAGAAAACCAAGAAGAATTATATTTAAAAATTCCAAAATTAGAACGCTTTTTTAGAATTCTAACTGAAAACTCATTAGTAGCTCATCAAGAACGATTAATGGATAATTTAAGTCTATCTGCAGAAGAACGTTTTGAAAAATTTTGTTCAAAATATCCAACGCTAATTCAACGTGTACCTCAAAAACAAATTGCTTCATACATAGGAGTTACACCAGAATTTTTTAGTAAAATGAAAGCTAAAATGCTGAAAAAGTAATTTCTTAATCTAGGTTAAGTGCTCTTCCTTTGTTCCTAACGTAAATTTGTATCATAATAATTACTAAATTTATATCCTTATGAAAAATACAGTTTTACATAAAGCAAAAACAAGAGGAAATGCAAACCACGGTTGGTTAAATGCTTTTCATAGTTTCAGTTTTGGAAGTTGGTACAACCCAGAAAGAGTTCAATTTGGAACTTTGAGAGTTTTGAATGATGACACAATTGCAGCAGGAATGGGTTTTGGGACTCATCCTCATGACAATATGGAAATTATCACTATTCCGTTAGAAGGTGATTTGGCACATAAAGACAGTATGGGAAATACTGAAGTGATAAAAACTGGTGATGTTCAAGTAATGAGTGCCGGAACAGGAATTCAACATTCTGAGTTTAATCCAAATCCAGATTTACAAACTAAATTATTTCAAATATGGTTGTTTCCAAAAACTCGTGATGTTACACCACGTTACCAACAAATTACTTTAGATAAATCGTTAGAAAAAAATAATTTCGCTCAAATATTGTCACCTAATGAAAATGATGAAGGTGTTTGGATTCATCAAGATGCTTGGTTTTATTTAAGCGATTTTGACGAATATTTTTCAAAAAAACTTACGCTTAAAAAAGAAGGAAACGGATTTTACATCATGAATATTGAAGGAGAAATCGAAGTAAATGGTGAAAAACTAGAACAAAGAGATGCACTTGGCGTTTGGGAAACTTCAGCATTAGAAATAAAAGCATATACAAAAGCAAAATTTTTAGTAATGGAAATTCCGATGGAAGTTTAAAAAAGTGCTCAGTGTTCAGTTAGTAGTGTTCAGTCACAGTTTAAATCAAATAAAAAATGGAAGTACAATTAAATATAAACGATAAAAATGGTTTTTTCTATATTGAAGAAAATGGAAAAACAGAAGCTAAAATGACTTTTGTGTTTGCTGGTGAAGATAAAATCATAATTGACCACACAGAAGTAAATGAAGGGAATAATGGAAAAGGTTATGGCAAAATGATGGTTGAAAAATCAGTTGAATATGCTAGAGAAAAAAACATCAAAATAATTCCTCTTTGTCCTTTTGCAAAAAAAGTGATAGAAAAAACACCTGAATTTCAAGATATTTTATAACTTAAATTTATTAACCATGAGCACAAAAGACATTACAAAAGAATATACAAACGGTGAAGTTACTGTTGTATGGCAATCTGGAAAGTGTACGCATTCTGGAAATTGTGTAAGAAATAATCCTGATGTTTTTCAACCCAAAGAAAAACCTTGGATTAAAATTGACAGATAAAATCATGGAAACTGTAAATAAATGTCCTTCTGGAGCTCTTTCATACTATAAAAACAAAAAAAATGACTAAAAAAATAATAGCCTTTGGTGGTTCATCAAGTAAAAATTCAATTAATAAAAAACTAGCAACTTATTCCTCAAGTTTATTTAAAAATGCTACTGTCGAAATTTTAGATCTAAATGATTTTGAAATGCCTGTTTTTTCAGTTGACAAAGAAGAAAATGGTTTTCCAAAAGAAGCTCAAAACTTCCTTAATAAAATTGAAGAAGCAGATTTACTAGTTGTTTCATTAGCCGAACACAATGGCGCTTATTCAGCTGCATTTAAAAACATTTTAGATTGGACTTCTAGAATAAATGGAAAAGTTTTTCAAGGAAAAAGAATGTTATTAATGGCAACTTCTCCAGGTGCTCGTGGTGGACAATCGGTTTTAGAAATTGCGAAAGATAGATTTCCAAGACATGATGCTACTTTAGTAGGCACATTTTCTTTGCCAAGTTTTCATGATAATTTTGATAATAAAAACGGAATTAATAATTCTGATTTAAAAAATGAGTTAATGGAAATTGTAAATTCAATTGATTTATAATAAAAATGTTATTTTTGCAACAAAATAATCGTTCAGCATTGATGAGATGCTGAAATAAATTCAGCATAAAATGAAAGCATACATATTTCCAGGTCAAGGTGCTCAATTCTCAGGAATGGGAAAAGACTTATATGAAACCTCAGCATTAGCCAAAGATTTATTTGAAAAAGCAAACGAAATTTTAGGTTTCAGAATCACAGACATAATGTTTGAAGGAACTGCTGAAGAATTAAAAGAAACGAAAGTAACACAACCAGCTGTTTTTTTACATTCAGTAATTTTAGCAAAAACTTTAGGAGCTGATTTTAAACCCGAAATGGTTGCAGGTCACTCATTAGGTGAATTTTCTGCATTAGTTGCCAATGGAACATTATCTTTTGAAGATGGGTTAAAATTAGTTTCAAAACGTGCATTAGCTATGCAAAAAGCTTGTGAAATTAAACCTTCAACAATGGCTGCTGTTTTAAATTTGGACGATAAAATTGTAGAAGATATTTGTGCTTCAATTGATGGAATTGTTGTGGCTGCAAACTATAACTGTCCAGGACAATTAGTAATTTCTGGAGAATACAAAGCGGTAGAAGAAGCTTGCGAAAAAATGAAAGAAGCTGGAGCAAAAAGAGCATTGATTTTACCTGTTGGTGGAGCATTTCACTCACCAATGATGGAACCAGCAAGAGAAGAATTGGCAGCTGCAATTGAAGCAACTACTTTCTCCACTCCTATTTGTCCGGTTTATCAAAACGTAACAGCAAGTGCTGTTTCTAATGCTGAAGAGATTAAGAAAAACTTAATTATTCAATTAACTGCTCCAGTTAGATGGACACAATCTGTACAACAAATGATTGCTGATGGAGCAACTAGCTTTACAGAAGTTGGCCCAGGAAAAGTTTTAGTTGGATTGGTTGGAAAAATTAATAAAGACGCTGAAACGCATTCTGCATAATTAATTTTTTCTAAAGAAATGATTAAATTCATTATCTTTGAAAGTCAAATTGATTGATTATGAAAAATTTATTTTTTTATTTAGTACTGTTTTTTACTGCTATTACTAATGCCCAAACAGTTGCTGAGCTAGACCTTACTTTTAACAATAACAGTGCTTTATCCGGAAATGGAGAAGGCCCTATAAAATATGGTTTTGTTACTGCTGCTGCTCTACAAACAGACGGTAAAACAATTGTTGCAGGTAGTTTTACATCTTATAATGGAACTCCGTGTAATGGATTAATAAGATTAAACGTTGATGGATCACAAGACAATAGCTTTGTTATTAGCACTCTTAGTAACAGTAATATAAAATCAATAAATATACAACCAGATGGGAAAATAATTATTGCCGGAAGTTTTCAATACTTAAATGGTAATAGTGGAGCTAATTATAGTGATATTGCAAGACTAAATACAGACGGCTCAACTGATTTAACTTTTAATTCTACCATAGTAAATACAGTTGGTGGCGTTAGTGGTTCAATTATCAACTCATCTATAATTCTGCCTAATGGAAAAATTATTATTTGTGGCAATTTCACTACATATAATAATATAAATGCATACAGAATTGCAAGATTAAATACTGATGGAACTCTTGATACAAGTTTTAACATTAGTGGTTTAGGTGCTCAATATGGTATTACAAACTATAATAGTGAAACTGATATAAAAAGTCTAAAGTTACAACCAGATGGGAAAATAATAGTTATAGGTAACTTTACGGCTTTTAATAGTACTGTTAGAAATCATATTGCAAGATTAAATAGTGACGGGACTATTGATTTAAGTTTTAATTCTGAAATAGGGTTAAGTTTTCAATCTAATGAATATATTAAAGCTAATTCAATTTCTATACAACCTGATAACAAAATCATTGTTGGAGGTCAGTTTATAACCTACAATAATTCTCCTGCAAAAGGACTTGTTAGAATTAATAGTGATGGTTCAATTGACAATACATTTAATGTTGGAAATGGTTTCATTTTACAAGGAAATTTAGTAACTGGAAACACATACATATATCCTGGAGAAGTGATTAAAACTGAAATCCAACCTGATGGTAAAATTATTGTAGGTGGTGATTTTATTAAAATTGATCAAACATTAATAAGAAATTTAGCAAGATTAAATACTGATGGCTCATTAGATCTAACATTTAACAATTTTAGTGGACCTTCAAATATATTTTTTCCGCCCTCTAGTGGTAACATTACAGGAAAAATTTCAACTTTATTTTTAGATAATCAAAATATTTTTATTGGAGGAAGTTTTGATTTCTACAATTACACACACATTGGTTCATTTACAAAATTAAATAGCAATGGAACAGTTGATTTTGATTTTAATAAAAACAATGGCCCAAATCATACTGTAAAATGTACAAAAATTCAGTCTGACGGAAAAATAATTATTGGAGGGATTTTTACAAGATATAACGGTGCAGATACGAAAGCAATCGTTAGAGTAAATGAAGATGGAAGCATAGACCAAAGCTTTAACATCGGAAGCGGTGCAGTAGCAAACACTAATATTCAAGCACGTAATTTTAGTTATATTAATTCAATCATTATTCAATCGGATAATAAAATTATTGCTGCAGGTCATTTCGACTTTTTTAATAATACTGCAAAAAGTTCAATTGTAAGGTTAAATGCGGATGGTTCTGTAGACAATACTTTCAATCCTATTTTACCATTATATACAAACTCAATTAATAAAATAATTCTACAATCTGATGGAAAAATAATTGTAAAAAGTAACAATACATTATTTCGTTTAAATTCAGATGGTTCAAACGACAATTCATTTAATCATATAACAATTAATAGTAGCTATAGCAATCAAAATTCAGTTATTTTAAAAAATGACGGTAAAATTATTTATACTGATGGAAATAGTATAAAAAGATTAAATGCTAACGGGTCTATTGATACAACTTTTAATATTGTAAGTGTTTGTTGCGTGTTTTCCATAGAGGTTAATTCTGATGATAAATTAATTATCGCAGGAGATTTTAGCAGTGTAAATAATGTATCTGTTTACAAAATTGCAAGACTAAATCCAAACGGAACACTTGATGTAACATTTTATCCAAACGGTTTTTATTGCGACAAGATTCTAACCACAAAAATTTTAAGTAATGGAAAGATTTTATTGGGGTGTTATGGCAATAGCTCACAAACTATACAATCATTAATATTATTAAATAGCAATGGAAGTTTCGATTCAAATTTTAATATAGGAACTGGTTTTGCTTTCGCATCCATTGATGCTGAACATTCTATTTATGACATAAACATACAAGATGACAATAAAATTTTAGTTGGTGGATCATTTACAGCTTATAATGGAGTAAATCAAAATAGAATTTTAAGATTAAACAATTCAGGCAGCTTAACTAATGATTTATTCAATTCTTCAAATGAAATCTCTTTATTTCCAAATCCAACAAATCATTTATTAAACATTGATGTTCCTGATAATTTTGAAATTAAATCTATAAATATTATCAATCAAATTGGCCAAACTGTTATTAACCAAAATGAAAACTATAAAACTATTGATGTTTCTACTTTAAGTAATGGTATCTATTTCATAAAAATAAATGGTGAAAATGGAACTATTACAAAGCAATTTATTAAAAATTAATAAAGACGCTGAAACTCATTCTGCATAAGCTTTAACTAAATAAAATACAAAAGCCTTTCAGTTTCTAATTGAAAGGCTTTTTTTAGAATATAGGTTTTTCTGAATTACCAAATACATCAGTTGAATTAGAACAATCTAAATATACGTTGCAATTTGGCATTCTATCTTTTAACACATAAGCTTTTTTAAGAATGTTTTCTTCTGTGTCATCATCATTTGAATCCAAAAAAATTTCTTTAAGACTTTGATTGTTCAAATCTTCACATAAATCGCTTAAAGCTATCTGTGTTCTAGTAATGTTTAAACTTTCTAAAGATTCCATTTTATTGAAATACGGAATACTTTCTTTAGTTATTTGATCATGTTTTCGTAAATGAAGCTTTCTCAAATTCTTGAAATTCATCATGTGTTTTACACCTTCGTCTGTAACGTAAGATTCTTTTAGATATATTTCATGAACAATATCAACACGTAAACTTATAAAATAAAAATAGTCATCGGTTTGTTCGTCTCCATAGCCATAGCCACCAATGTTATTCCATTCTTTTGGTATACTTTCTGATTTTTCGATTCGAAAATGCTTTAGCCAGAATTTTTTTTCTTCTTTTTGGAGGCTCATTATTAATTTGAATAAATCTTACACAATAACTTCATATTAAATGTACCACAAATTATTACATTTTAAAATATATTATCCAAAATAACTTAAAAAATCATCCTATATTTTTAGTTATCTTTGTTGAAAGAATGCTTTTATTTATGAATTTAGATTTACGTACTGTAAACGTTACACGTTATATCACTCCTCTTCGAGAAGGTGGCTCGTTACCTGCATTAGCTGAAGCTGATGATGATTTTAAATATGTTTTAAAATTTCGAGGAGCAGGTCACGGTGTAAAAGCACTTATCGCTGAATTTTTAGGTGGACAAATTGCTAAATATTTGGAATTACCCGTTCCAGAATTAGTATTTGCTAATTTGGATGAAGCCTTTGGAAGAACAGAAGCTGATGAAGAAATTCAAGATTTATTGAAATTTAGTCAAGGTTTAAACTTAGGATTACATTTCTTATCTGGAGCCTTAACTTATGATGCAGCGGCAAATGATTGTGAGGCTACTTTAGCTTCAAAAATAGTATGGTTAGATGCTTTTATCATAAATGTTGACAGAACTTTTAAAAACACCAATTTATTAATTTGGAAAAAAGAACTTTGGCTAATTGATCATGGTGCTGCATTTTATTTTCATCATTCTTGGACCAATTGGGAAGCAACTGCAAAAACACCTTTTGCTTTAATTAAAGATCACGTTTTACTACCTAAGGCATCAAAATTAGATGAAGTTCATACTGAATTTACTTCAAAATTAAATGATTCAATATTAAAAGAAATTGTAAATCAAATTCCTGAAGATTGGTTGCATTGGGAAGATCAAAATATTTCACCAAACGAAATTAGGGAGATTTATTTTCAATTTTTATCTATACGATTGCAAAACTCAGAATTATTTTTAAAACAAGCGCAAGATGCACGAAAAACACTTATATGAATATGCTGTAATTCGTGTTGTACCTAAAGTTGAACGCGAAGAATTTATTAATGTTGGTTTGATGCTTTACTCAAAACGTCAAAAATATTTGCGCATTAAATACAATATTCCGTCTGAAAAAATAAAAGCTTTCTGTACTGATTTTGATTTAGAACTTCTAAAAATCAATCTTGAGGCTTTAGTAAATATCTGTGAAGGCAAAAAAGAAGGTGGTCCAATAGCTCAATTTGAAAAAGATGAACGTTTTAGATGGATTTCAGCTATAAAAAGCTCAAGTATACAAACTTCAAGACCACATTCTGGCTTTAGTGTTGATTTAGATAAAACTTTCGAAAAATTATATAATGAATTAGTAGAATAATAATATGAATAGAAATTTAGAAGAATTACTTATAGAACAAAAAAATATAAAAGTCATTGATTCATCAATTGATTACAAAGATTATGTGGCTTTAGATTTATCAGCAACTCACACAGATCAATTAGATTTAAATTTAACTGACGCTTTAATTTTTGAAGAATTCGTTGAAAATCACTTATCAAATAATAAAGCAAAAGTTGCATTTGGTGGTTATTTAGAAACAAGAAATTTATACAGAAGAAGTGAAGTTTTTAAAAACGAAATCACAGATGAACGCAACATTCATATTGGATTAGATTTATGGATAAAAGCCGGAACTAGTGTTTTAGCAGCACTAGACGGAAAAATTCACAGCTTTCAAAACAATACTGCTTTAGGAGATTATGGCCCAGCGATAATTTTAGAACACACAATTGACAACCTAACTTTTTACACATTATACGGACATTTAAGTCTTGATAGTTTAGATGGAAAATCAGTTGGTCAAATTGTAAAAAAAGGGAATCAAATTGCAACACTTGGAGCAGCGCCAATAAATGGTGATTATGCACCGCATTTACATTTTCAGATTATAAAAGACATGCAAGGAAAAAAAGGAGATTATCCAGGTGTATGTAGTAAAAAAGAAGTGGATTTTTATACAAGAAATTGTCCTAACCCAAATTTTCTATTGAAGATTAAATAGTTTTTTATATATTTGATTATCAAATAATTATTAATTTAAAAAACATTAATTTATGAAAAAAGTAATTTTAGCATTAGCATTTGTATCAACTCTAGCATTTGTATCTTGTAAAGAATCTACTGAAGATAAGGTAGAAGATGCAACCGAAGCTGTTGGAACTGAAATCGAAACGGCAACTGAAGATGCAGTTGATGCAATTGACTCTACAGCAACAGAAGTTGGACACGACATGAAAGAAGGTGCAGAGAATATGGAAAAAAAGATGGATGAAGCTGTAAAGTAGTTTCTTCCTAAAAATGAGAAAGCCCAAATAATTTTACTTATTTGGGCTTTTTTTATTAATTTGAACTTCTGATTTTCTGTTCCCATTTCCAAGCGCTTGATAAAGCTTCTTCTAAAGTAGATTTTGCTTTCCAACCTAGAACATTATTTGCTTTATCGGTATTGGCATAAGCTTCCGTAATATCACCTTCTCTTCTACCAACAATTTGATAATTTAATTTTTTATTGGACACTTTTTCAAAAGTATTTATTACTTCTAAAACAGAACTTCCTGTTCCTGTTCCTAAGTTAAAAGTTTCTACTTTTTCAAGATTTTTTTTGTCTAATAAACGTTTCAAGGCAACAACATGAGCTTTTGCTAAATCCACTACGTGAATATAATCACGAACTGCTGTTCCGTCTAATGTAGGATAATCATCTCCATAAACAGATAATTTTTCACGTAAACCCATTGCAGTTTGTGTAATAAAAGGTACTAAATTTTGCGGAACTCCTAAAGGTAATTCTCCAATTTCAGCAGTTGGATGTGAACCAATAGGATTAAAATAACGCAATAAAATTGAATTCACATTTGTTATTTTAGCTACATCAGTAATTATTTCTTCACCAATTTGCTTGGTGTTTCCATAAGGCGACATTGCTGGTTGAATGGATGCATTTTCAGTAATAGGCATATTTTCGGCTTGACCGTAAACTGTACATGAAGAACTAAATATAAAGTTTGCTTTATCTAATTTTGTTAATTCTTGCAAAACATAAACCAAAGCATTTATATTGTTTTCATAGTACAACAAAGGATTCTCTACACTTTCTCCTACAGCTTTTGAAGCCGCAAAATGAATTACACCAACAACATCACTATGTCTTAAAAAAAAATCTTGAACTGCTGTTTTTTCTCTTAAATCTAATTTTTCGAAAATTGGTTTTTTTCCTGTGATATTGAAAATTCCGTCTAAAACTTTTTCAGATGAATTTGATAAATTATCAATAGCTACAACTTCAAAACCTTCATTTTGTAATTCTACTACTGTGTGAGAACCTATAAATCCTAAACCTCCTGTGACTACTATTTTCATGTTTTCGATTTCTCGATTATTCGATTATTCGATTATTCGAACGATCTAAAAATCGAATTAAACAAATTCTAAAATAGAATCCGTTATAAATTTAATTTGTTCATCATCTAATTCAGTATGCATAGGCAAAGCAATAACTTCTTTACATAATTGGTTAGTTACCGGAAAATCTTCTTCCTTATATCTTGTATCAGCATACGCTTTTTGACTGTGTAAAGGAATTGGATAATATATTGCACAAGGAATATCTTTACTTTGTAAATGCGCTAATAAACCATCGCGTTTTCCATTTGTAATTCTGATAACATATTGATGAAAAACATGACAATCACAAGTATCACAAATTGTTGGTGCTACAATATTTAGATTTAAACCTAGTGCAGCAGAATATTTTCTTGCAGCATCTTGACGTGCTTTATTATATTCGTCTAAACGAGATAATTTTGCTTTTAAAACTCCAGCTTGTATACTATCTAAACGAGAATTTACTCCAACCACATCATGATGATATCTTTCATACATTCCGTGATTTACAATTCCTCTTAATTTATGAGCTAATGCATCATCATTTGTGAAAATTGCTCCACCATCACCATAACAACCTAAATTTTTAGAGGGAAAAAATGAAGTTGCTCCAACATGACCAATCGTTCCAACTTTAGTTTTTGAACCATCTTTTGAAGTATAATCTGCTCCAATAGCTTGAGCATTATCTTCAATTACATATAAATTATGTTCCTTAGCAATTTCCATTATGGCATCCATATTTACCGAACGGCCAAATAAATGAACTGGAACAATCGCCTTTGTTTTTGGAGTAATTGCTTTTTTAATAGCTTCCAACGAAATATTCATATTATTCATATCAACATCCACTAAAACTGGAGTCAATTGTAATAATGCAATAACTTCAACAGTTGCCGCAAAAGTAAAATCGGCAGTAATTACTTCATCACCTGGTTTTAAATCTAATCCCATCATGGCAATTTGCAACGCATCTGTACCATTAGCACAAGGAATTACATGTTTTACTCCTAAATATTTCTCTAAATCTGCTTGAAATTGATGAACCAATGGCCCATTTATGTATGTATTTGTATCTAAAACTTCTTGAATTGAAGCGTTAACTTCATCTTTAATTTTTTCGTATTGACTTTTTAAGTCAACCATTTGTAGTTTTTTCATATGTTGATAGTCGTTATTTTTTAATGGTCAAATGTAAATCCATGAGAAAAAAATCTGTAATGATTCTAATTCTTTAATTTGGATACTTCATTTGAAATAAAATTAAGTGTTACAAAAGTAAGAAATTCTAACTTACAATTTAAAATTACACAAAAGAAACGTATTTTTAACCCATTAAAAAGAAATCCATGCTTACTGTTTATAATCTAATTGTTTATTTAGCCTCGCAAATTCTTAAAATAGTTGCTTTGTTTAGTCCAAAAATGAAGCTTTTTGTAAATGGTCGAAAAACAGTTTACTCTACTTTAAAAAGTAAAATTAAATCTGATGATAAAACGATTTGGTTCCATGCTGCCTCACTAGGTGAATATGAACAAGGCTTGCCCGTTATAGAAAAAATCAAAGATAAATTTCCTTCCCATAAAATTGTTGTTACTTTCTTTTCTCCTTCTGGATATGAGGTTCGAAAAAACAATACTGTAGCTGATGTTACTGTTTATTTACCGTTAGACACCAAATCAAATGCTAAACAATTTTTAGATTTAGCACATCCAGAACTAGTTTTCTTTATTAAGTACGAATATTGGCCTAATTATTTAAATGAACTGAAAAAACTAAATATTAAAACTTACTTAATTTCAGGAATTTTAAGAGAAGATCAAGCGTTTTTTAAATGGTATGGTGGTTTTTATAAAGATGCTTTAAAGACTTTTGATTACTTTTTTGTTCAAAATGAAAAATCTAAAAAATTATTACAAAGCATTGGATTCAATAATGTGAAAATTTCTGGTGATACACGTTTTGACCGAGTAGTTTCTATTTTAGAAAGAGACAATTCTTTAGGTTATATTGAAGAATTTAAAGACAACGAAACAACTATAGTAATTGGGAGTTCTTGGCCAAAAGACGAAAATTTACTGATTGAATACATTAATAATTCATCTGAAAATGTAAAATTTATTATTGCACCACATAACATCAAACAAGAACAAATTCAAGAATTAAAGAATTTAATTAAGAAAAAAAGTATCCTATTTTCAGAAAAAGATGAGATTCTGAATCAAGTTCAGAATGACAAATTAGCTGATTTTCAAGTTTTCATTATTGACACCATTGGAATTCTAACAAAAATATATTCTTACGCAGATATTGCCTATGTTGGTGGTGGATTTGGAAATCCTGGTGTGCATAATATTTTAGAACCAGCTACTTTTGGTGTTCCAATTGTTATTGGTCCAAATTATTCGCATTTTGCAGAAGCAACCGCTTTGGTTAACATGGATGGATGTATTTCTATTCAAAACCAAACCCAACTTAATGAAGCATTGAACTTATTACTTCAAAATGAAGATGAACGTTTCGAAAAAGGGCATATTTGCAGCACTTTTGTTCAAATGAATAAAGGAGCATCAGATAGTATCATGAATTATATTATTAATAAAAATTAATTTAGAGAAAATTATAAAAATCGTAACTTGCAATACTTATCAAATTAAAAAAAATGAAACATATTAAATTACTATTACTACTTTTCGTTATTTCAACACAAGCCCAACAAGGTGGAATGTGGATTCCTTCTTTGTTAAACGGAATGAATGAAACCGAAATGAAATCGCTTGGAATGAAAATTTCAGCAAAAGACATTTATGATGTCAATAATTCAAGTTTAAAAGATGCTGTTCCGCATTTTAATGGTGGATGTACCTCTGAAGTTATTTCTCCAAAAGGATTAATTTTAACAAATCATCACTGTGGTTATGGAGCAATTCAAAATCATTCTACTGTTGAACACGATTATCTTCAAGACGGATTTTGGGCTTACAAAATGGAAGACGAATTACCCAATAAAGGAATGGTCGTAACTTTTGTTGTTCGCATTGAAGACGTAACACCAAAAATCTTAGAAGGAACTGAAACTTTAACAGACGAAGCTCAAAAACAAAAGAAAATTCAAGACAACATTCAACTTCTTAGCGAAAAATCTCTAAAAGAATCTTGGCAGGAAAACAAAATCAAAACTTTTTATGATGGAAATCAGTACCTTTTATTTGTAACTGAAACTTATAAAGATGTTCGTTTAGTAGGTGCGCCACCGAGTTCTATTGGAAAATTTGGTTCAGATACAGACAATTGGGTTTGGCCACGTCATACTGGTGATTTTTCATTATTCAGAATTTATGCTGATAAAAACAATCGTCCAGCAGAATATTCAGTAGATAACGTTCCCTACAAACCAAAACATTTTCTACCAATTTCAACAAAAGGTATTAAAGAAAATGATTTCACTATGGTATTAGGTTACCCTGGAAGAACACAAGAGTATTTGCCTTCTTTCGCTGTGGAACAAATTGTAAATGATTTAAATCCTGCAAAAATTGAAATTCGTGATGCAGCTTTAAAAGTACAAGATGGATTTATGCGAAAAGATCAAGCTATTAAAATTCAATATGCTTCAAAATTTGCGAGTGTAGCTAATTATTGGAAAAAATGGATTGGAGAAAGCAAGGGATTAAAAAAATCAAATGCAGTTGGAATCAAACAAAAATTTGAAACTGACTTTATGAATAGAGTTGCAAAAGCTGGAAAACAAACTGAATATGGAAATTTACTTTCTGAATTTGAAAAAAATTATACTGAAATTAAAGATTACGCTGTTGCAAGAGATTATTTTAGTGAAGTTGTTTTAAGAAATACCGAATTATTGAGCTTTGGCTTCAAATTATATCAATTAGAACAAGTTTATACTTCTAAAGGAGAACAATCATTTAACGACAGAAAAAACAACTTAATAGCGGGTTTTGAAGATTCTTACAAAGATTTTAATGCACAAGTTGATGAAAAAGTTTTTGAGCAATTAATTCATTTGTATGCAACAAAATCTCCAAAACAGTTTTTACCTAGTTCTTTAGAAAATGTAAATGCTACTAATTTGTCGAAAGAAATTTATTCAACTTCTAGTTTAACTAGTTATGAAAAATTAAAAGAATTATTAAACGGAGATGCAAAATCAGTACTTGAAAAACTAAACAATGATAAAGGTTTTCAGTTAGTAAAATCCTTAGCTGATGCTTATTATTCTAAAATCGCTCCAACTTATAGCGAACTAGATTTAAAAAATTCAGCTTTACAAAGAACTTACATGAAGGCTATTGTTGAATTATTCCCAAACGACAGAATTTTCCCAGATGCCAATAGTACCTTACGTGTAACTTATGGAAAAGTAAAAGGTTATGCACCACAAGATGCTGTTTATTATGAACCTATTACTTATTTAGATGGTGTAATGGAAAAATATATACCTGGAGATTATGAATTTGATGTGTCTCAAAAATTAGTAGATCTATACAACAAGAAAGACTACGGAGATTATGCAGCTAAAAACGGCAAATTACCAGTTAATTTTATTGCTACAAATCATACAACAGGAGGAAACTCAGGAAGTCCAGCAATTGACGCAAAAGGAAACCTAATTGGATTAAACTTTGATAGAGTTTGGGAAGGAACAATGAGTGATATCTATTATAGTCCAGATATCTGTAGAAACATTATGGTAGACATTAGATATGTACTATTTATCATTGATAAGTATGCTAATGCTCAGAATATTATCTCAGAATTAAAGTTAGTAAAAAAATAATTTGAAAAAAATAATTTTGGCACGGATATTGTAAATACATACTCCGGAATTCAAGGATAAAAAATAATTTGAAAAAAATAACAAAAAATATTTTGTCATATCAAAAAATTTATATCTTTGCTCCGAATTAATAATTAACCCTTTATAATAAAAAAGATGAAAAAAGTTGTATTAAGTTTAGCATTAGTTGCTATGATGTTCGTATCTTGTAAAGAAACTGAAGCTAACGTAGAAGAAGCTGCTGTTGCTACTGAAGAAGTTGCTGTTGAAACAGTTGAAACTGTTGAAGTTGCTGTTGATTCTCCTGCAGTTGCTGTTGAAGCTACTACTGAAGAAGTTGCTAAGTAATTAGAAGCTATCAAAAAAATAAAGTCTCACATTGTGAGACTTTTTTTTTGATTTATTTTTTTTAACGTAATCTATTTACTACAATTAATCTTTGAAAATATCTAATTCTAAAGTAAAATCTAAAATCTCAGATTGATTACCATACTTAACTATTTCATTAATACTTTTTTGCAACATCAATTGAGTAGAGAATTTTCTACTTACAGCGATTTCTTTTTCTTTTAATACAATTTTAAAATAAAATTTACCTTTTGTTGATTTAAATTGCATAAAAAAACAATCTTCCAATCTGGTTTTTAAGTTTTCTATTTCATTTTCACATTCAAACCTCAACTCAAAGTCCTTACTAATAAAAATAGGCTTGCCTTTTCTAGATACAAATTCGTATTTATATAAGTCGTTTATTCTTTTAGTAATAACAAATGTTCCCATAATTGTTTTTGTAATAAAACAGCAAGCTACTATTTTAAAATCAGGAATAAAAAGGTTTAAAAAAAAGTATTGAAGATGTTATAAACAAAAAAAGCTCCAAACATAGTTTGAAGCTTTTAGTACTCGAGGCGGGACTTGAACCCGCACGGGCATTACTACCCACTGGATTTTAAGTCCAGCGTGTCTACCAATTCCACCACTCAAGCATTTGGTTTAACAAAAAACCATTGGTATATTTTTGAGCGAAAAACGGGGCTCGAACCCGCGACCTCGACCTTGGCAAGGTCGCGCTCTACCAGCTGAGCTATTTTCGCGTTTATGATAAAACTCAAAAAAGACTAGATTTAGTAGAACATAATCACACTCTATTAGGAGTCTATTTTCACTTTATATTTTTAAGAACTTCGCCATACTTGTTCCGTATTGCGGTTGCAAATGTACACTATAATTTTAATTTCGCAAACCTTTTTTAATAAAATATTTCAAAAAATAAATAACCTATTGATAGTGATTTATTTACAATTGAAATTATTTTACAATCATTCGTTTTATTTCATTCAATTTCATCAAAGCTTCAACTGGAGTCAAGGTATTGATGTCTAAATTCACAATTTGATCCCTAATTTCTTCTAATAATGGATCATCTAAATTGAAAAAACTTAATTGCAACTCATCATTTGCGTCTTTTATATTTAACAATTCACTCGAAGAATGATTTTTCTCTAACTTCTTCAACAAATTTTGTGCTTTTTGAATCACGACTTGAGGCATTCCAGCCATTTTTGCCACATGAATACCAAAACTGTGAGCACTTCCACCTTTTACTAATTTACGAATGAATAAAACAGTATCTTTTAATTCCTTTACAGAAACATTAAAATTCTGAACTCTATCAAACGTAACTTCCATTTCATTTAATTCATGGTAATGGGTTGCAAATAGTGTTTTTGGCTTGTTTGGATGCTCGTGTAAAAACTCGGCAATAGCCCAAGCAATAGAAATTCCGTCATAAGTTGATGTTCCTCTTCCTATTTCATCTAATAAAATCAAACTTCTTTCTGATAAATTATTCAAAATAGAAGCCGTTTCATTCATTTCGACCATAAAAGTAGATTCACCCATCGAAATATTATCACTTGCTCCTACTCTAGTGAAAATTTTATCCACAATTCCCATTCTAACAGCTTCTGCTGGGACAAAACTCCCCATTTGAGCCAATAACACAATCAAAGCTGTTTGTCGCAAAATAGCCGACTTACCAGACATGTTTGGCCCAGTAATCATAATGATTTGTTGGGTTTCTCTATCTAAAAACACATTATTAGAAATATAAGGTACTCCAACAGGCAATTGTTTTTCGATAACAGGGTGACGACCTTCAGTAATTTCCAAATCAAAACTATCATCAATTTGAGGTTGCACGAATTTTTGCTCGATGGCAATTTGCGTATACGCATTTAAACAATCCAACTGTGCAATTAAATTGGCGTTCAACTGAACAGGTCTAATATACGTCGACATCCAATGAATTAATTGCTCAAATAATTGATTTTCTAAAACCTGTATTTTTTCTTCAGCACCTAAAATTTTAGCTTCATATTCTTTTAATTCTTCTGTAATATATCTTTCCGCACTTACTAAAGTTTGTTTTCTAATCCATTCTTCAGGAACTTTATCTTTATGTGTATTTCTAACTTCAATATAATAACCAAAAACATTATTGAAAGACACTTTTAAAGATGTAATTCCGGTTTTTTCACTTTCACGAAGTTCTAAGTCGTCTAAAAAACCTTTCCCTTTTGAAGAAATGGCTCTTAATTCATCTAATTCTTCATTTACCCCAGAAGCAATAGCGTTTCCTTTATTAATTGCAACAGGTGCTTCTTGATTTAAAGTGGATTTTATTTTTTCACGAAGTAATTCACAAGCATGCAAACTATCACCAATAACCTTTAAAGAATCATTATTTGAAGACAAGGCTAATTCTTTAATCGGAATTATAGCTTCTAATGAATCTTTCAAATAAATAACTTCTCTTGGAGAAATTTTTCCTGTAGCAACTTTAGAAATTAAGCGTTCTAAATCTGAAATTTGCTTAATTTGATGTTGTATTTTTTGCAAAACGGCAACATTATCTTTTAAATAAGCTACAACTTCATGACGACTTTTTATTTTGACAGCATCTTTTAAAGGCAAAGCCAACCAACGTTTTAATAAACGCGAACCCATTGGAGACAATGTTTTATCAATAACATCCAAAAGCGTTACAGCATTTTGATTCGTAGAATGATATAATTCTAAATTCCTTATGGTAAATCTATCCATCCAAACATAAGCATCTTCTGCAATGCGTTGAATAGAAGTTATGTGTTGAATTTTATTATGTTGGGTTTCTGATAAATAATATAAAATAGCTCCAGATGAAATGATTCCTTCGTGTAATTCTTCAATTCCAAAACCTTTTAAGGAATTGGTTTGAAAATGATTGGTTAAACTTTCAAAAGCATAATCTTGTTTAAAAACCCAATCTTCCAAAAAGAAAGTATGATAATCTTCTCCAAAAACTTCCTTAAACTTTAACTTGAATTGCTTCGGAATTAAAACTTCACTGGGTTGAAAATTTTGCAATAATTTATCAATGTATTCTTCATTTCCTTGAGCCGTTAAAAATTCACCTGTTGAAACATCTAAAAACGAAATTCCAATAGAGATTTTTCCAAAATGTAATGCGGCCAAAAAGTTATTTGATTTGGACTGCAAAACCTCATCATTCATGGAAACTCCAGGAGTTATTAATTCGGTTACACCACGTTTTACAATGGTTTTAGTCATTTTTGGATCTTCTAATTGATCACAAATCGCCACACGCAATCCTGCTTTGACTAATTTTGGTAAATATGTATTTATTGAATGATGTGGAAAACCACACAAAGCAGTTTCTGTTGCAGAACCAGCACCACGTTTTGTTAAAGTAATTCCTAAAATTCCTGCAGCACGAACAGCGTCTTCCCCAAAGGTTTCATAAAAATCTCCAACACGAAATAACAAGCAAGCATCAGGATATTTTGCCTTAATGCCATTGTATTGTTTCATTAAAGGAGTTTCTTTAACTTCTTTTGAATTAGATTCTTTTGCTGATTTCTTAGCCACAATATATATTTTTAGGTAATGCTTGCGAAGTTACGAAAATCAATGACAATTTCAATTTCAAAATTATAAACAAAAAACTACCTTTGCCACATGAAAAAATTAGCTAACCAAGAATTAAATAGAATCAGTAAAGAAGAATTTAAAGAAGCTGAAAAAACTCCGATTATCATCATTTTAGATGATATTAGAAGTTTGCACAATATTGGTTCTGTTTTTAGAACTTCTGATGCTTTTTTGATTGAAAAAATCTATTTATGTGGAATTACGGCAGTTCCTCCAAACAAGGAAATTCACAAAACAGCTTTAGGAGCAACCGACACAGTTACTTGGGAATATGCAAAAGATGTTTTGGAAGTAATTGAAAAATTAAAAGCCGAACAAGTTGCTATTTATTCAATAGAACAAGTTGAAAATTCTATTATGTTGAATAATTTTCAGCCTGAAGTTGATAAAAAATATGCGTTAATTTTTGGAAATGAAGTAAAAGGAGTTCAACAAGAAGCTATTAATTTAAGTAATGGTGTAATTGAAATTCCGCAATTAGGAAGCAAGCATTCTCTTAACATTTCTGTTAGTGCTGGAATTGTAATTTGGGATTTATTTCAAAAATTAAACTAATGAAAATAGGACCTTTATCAATAGTGATTTTACTTGTTTCTTTTGCATTTATGCTAGTAACAACTTTGGATTGGATTGATAACAATCCATTTAGCGATTATAAAATTCTTGCTGCTTTACAATTTATGCTTATTGGAAGAGTTGTTCTTAAAAATCAAAGAAAAAAGAAATAGAGTCTATTTTATTTTGGCATTTATCTCATTCAATAAATAAACGTAATCACTTTGTTTTTTGATGAAATCTAAATCCGAAATATCAATTACCAAAACGTTTAAATCGGTTTGAGTTTTAATATAATCTAAATAACCACGATTGATTTTTTCTAAATATTCGGCTGGTATTTCTTGCTCGTAACTTCTTCCTCTTTTTTTGATATTTGACAAAAGTCGATCTGTATTCTGATATAAATAGACATATAAATCAGGTTTTGGCATTTCTTTTCGAATGATATCAAACATCGTTTTGTATAAACGAAATTCATCTTCATGTAAAGTAACTTTTGCAAAAATTAAGGATTTAAAAATATGATAATCGGCAACTATAAAATCTTTAAACAAATCAAATTGAGCCAAATCATCTGTCAATTGTTGATATCTATCAGCTAAAAACGACATTTCTAACGGAAAAGCATAACGATTTTGATCTTTATAAAATTTAGGCAAAAACGGATTATCTGCAAAACGTTCTAAAACTAATTTTGCATTACAATCTTCTGCTATTTTAGTAGCCAAAGTTGTTTTTCCTGCTCCAATATTTCCTTCAATAGCAATATAATTGAAGTTTTGTAAGTTTAATTTTTCAATTGGTGAAGTTAATTTTCCAACTATTTTACATTCGCTTTCATCTTCACAAACTTGGATTAATTCAGCAATAGATTTTCTAACTATGGGATGAACCCAATTCAGTCCTAAATCTTGCATAGGCAATAACACAAACATTCTATTCTGCATTTGTTTGTGTGGAATTTGCAAGTTTTCGGTTTCAACAATCTCTTCGTTTAAGGAAATAATATCAATATCAATTATTCTTGCCTGATAACCTTGTTGTTTTCCTCTGATTCTACCTAACTGTTTCTCAATTTTTAGAATTTGCGAAAGAATTTTTTGTGGAGACTTTGTGGTATGAATAACAATTGCGCAATTATAAAAAGGCTCACTTTCAAAACCCCAAGCTGGTGTTTCATATATCGTAGAAACTTTAACAACTGTTGCAATTTCGTTGTGAATTAAAGAAACACAAGACTCAATAGCTTCTAACCTATTTCCTATATTACTTCCAAGTGATAAAACGATTTGATTTTGCGAATTCATAGAATTACAAAATAACGAACATTTTTTGGCTTATCTAGAATGAATTTTATTTTTTTATAAACATGTAACATAATTACAAAATCATACACTTATAAGTATATTAATTAATAATTTAAAAATGAGATTTTTAAGTAACATTTTATCAACTATAATCGGAATATTTTTATTCTTTTTTATTTCCTTCTTTTTTATTTTAATCATTGGAGCAATTGCTGGAAGTGGTGATGGAAAACCTAAATTAAAGAAAAACTCGGTTATTGAATTAGATTTATCTGAGATCAGCTTAGATTATAATGGGAAATTTGAACCAAGTCCGTTTGAAGCATTATTTGACCAAGGAAAAAAAGCAAGTGTTATTGAAGTTATAGATGCCATTGAAGCTGCAAAAACAGACAAAGACATAAAAGGAATTTCTATATTAAAAAATAATTCTTCTTTAGGATTAGCGCAAAGCAAAGCAATAAGAAACAAATTAGATGAATTTAAAAAATCAGGAAAATTTGTTTATGCTTATTCTGATGTATTGAGCCAAAAAGATTATTATTTGAATTCGGTTGCAGACCAAGTATACTTAAACCCAGTTGGAGAATTAGATTTCAAAGGATTAGCTTCAGAGGTAATTTACATGAAAGATTTACAAGAAAAATCTGGTGTAAAATTTGAAGTAATTCGTCACGGAAAGTACAAAAGCGCTGTCGAACCGTTTTTAGCCCAAGAAATGAGTCCTGAAAACAGAGAACAACTAACCGTTTTATTACAGTCTGTTTGGCAAACTGTTGTAACAGATATTTCTAAGAGCAGAAACATAGATGTTGCCACTTTAAATACTATTGCTGACAATTTAGGAGCAAGAACACCAATATTAGCTCTTGAAACTAAATTAATTGACAAAATTGGGTATGAAGATGAGTATCATGACTTAATTCGAAGTAAATTAAAAGTTAAGAAAGATCAAGAATATGAGTCTATCTCAATATCAGATTATGCTTCATTAGCAGATTCTCCTTCAACTAATTTTACTGCTGATCATACTATTGCTGTAATTTATGCACAAGGAGAAATTCAAGGTGGTGAAGGAAGTGTAAATGTAATTGGAGAGGGTTCAATAAATCGTTCTTTAAAAGAAGCTCGCGAAGATGATGATGTAAAAGCAATTGTTTTACGAATAGATAGCCCAGGTGGAAGTGCTTTAACTTCTGAATTAATTTGGAGAGAAATCGAATTGACAAAAAAAGTAAAACCTGTCGTTGTTTCTATGGGTAATGTTGCCGCTTCTGGTGGCTATTATATTGCTTGTAATTCGGATTATATTTTTGCGGAACCAAATACCATAACAGGTTCGATTGGGGTTTTCGGAATGTTACCAAACATGAATGAACTAGGAAAAAATATCGGAATTAATGCTGAACAAGTAAAAACACATAAAAACGCAAGTGGTTATAGTGTATTTGAACCTTTAGACGAAGGTTTTAAAGCTGTAGTTTTAGAAAGTATTGAAGATGTGTATGGAACTTTTTTACAACGTGTTGCTGATGGAAGAAAAATGACTACAGAACAAGTTGACACAATAGCTCAAGGAAGAGTTTGGACTGGAACTGACGCCCTAAAAAACGGTTTAGTTGACAAACTAGGTAGTCTAGATGATGCTATTAAATACGCGGCAACTTTAGCAAAAGTTAAAGAATACAGAACAGAAAACTACCCAGAATATGAAAGCAGTTTTGAAGATTTATTAGCTAGCATGTCTGGAATTTCAATATTTAAAACTAAAGAAAGTTTATTAAAAGAACAATTAGGAACCGAAGGTTATATGCTTTTAGAAAAAATCAAAAGAGCCCAAAACATAAAAGGTGTTCAAGCTATGATGCCTTATGAGTTGGATATTAAATAGTATTAAGATTGAAGTATTAAGTCAAAATTAATCGATGTAGTCCTTGACAGAAAACTAATGACCACTAAACTAATGTTTAGTGGTTTTTTTATTTTATAAACTTCAAGTTAACCCTAAAAGAAGTGCTACTTATCGATTAATTCAGATTCTGTAAAACTTTATTAAAATCTTAATACATTCTTTTTCAAATTGGTATTACTTTTGCTTATCACTTTTATCTAATTTAAGTCACATTATAAATAAAACTTTATGCTAAAGAAAATTTTAAAAATCACAGGAATAACTTTACTTGTTGTAATTATTGGATTAGTTGCAGCACCTTTCATCTTTAAAGATAAAATTAAAGAGATGATTGCAAAAACACTGAACGAAAGTGTTGATGCAAAAGTTGCTTTTGAAGATGTAGATTTAAGTTTACTTAAAAGTTTTCCTTTAGCAAATGTTTCGATTGATAAATTAAGTATTATAAACAAAGCTCCTTTTGAAGGCGATACTTTGTTTTATAGTGGTGAAACGAATTTAAAAATGAGCATTAAAGAATTATTCAAAGATGCCTCAGAAACTATAAACTTAGAAAGCATTTCTGCTGAAAATGCGATTGTAAATATTATTTTTAATAAAGATGGCATAGGTAATTTTGACATCGCGTTAAAAGACGATCAACCTGAAACAGAAAGTGACAGTAAACCTTTTGCTTTAAATATTCAAGATTATAAAGTTGAGAATCTACGTTTTACTTATTTAGATCAAGGTTCAGATATGAAAATGGTTTTAGACAGTATTAATCACTCTGGAACTGGAAACTTTGCTGCACAAAAATTAGATTTAGACACAAAAACTACGGCTAAACTTTCCTTTGAAATGGAAAAAAACAAATACATGAACAATGTTGCTGTTACTTTAGATGCGGTTTTAGGAATTGACATGGATAAAATGAAGTTCGATTTCAAAGACAATAAAGCCTTAATAAATCAATTGCCATTAGAATTCAATGGCTTTCTTCAAATGGTAGATGATGGTCAATTATATGATTTAACATTTAAAACGCCAACTTCATCATTCAAAAACTTTTTAGGATTAGTACCAGAAGCTTACTCTGGAGACTTAGACAAAGTGCAAACTTCTGGTGATTTTACGGTAAATGGAAAAGTAAACGGAAAATTAACCGAAACTACTATTCCTAAATTCAACATTAAAATTGCTTCTATCAATGCTATGTTTAAATATCCTGATTTACCAAAAGCAGTAAAAAATATTGTAATTGATACAGATATTGTAAATGAGACTGGTTTAATGAATGATACTTACGTAAATTTAGATAAATTATCATTTTCGATAGATCAAGATGTTTTTAATGTAAAAGCGAATATCAGAAATTTCGAAAATGCTTTAGTAAATGCAGAATTAAAAGGAACTATCAATTTAGCGAATGTTACAAAAGCATATCCTGTTCAATTAGATATGCCTTTATCTGGAATATTAAAAGCTGATGTTGTCACTAAATTTGACATGAAATCAGTTGAAACTTCACAATATCAAAACATTCAAAATTCAGGAAATATGTCAATTACTGGCTTTAATTATGAAGGACCAGAATTAGCTAAACCATTCCGAATAAACAAAGCGGCAATTGTTTTCAATACAAGTAAAATTCAATTAAATGAGTTTGATGCAAAAACTGGTAGTTCTGATTTAAAAATAACAGGTGCTTTAGATAATTTCTATGGCTTTATGTTTAAAAATCAGGTATTGAAAGGTAATTTCAATATGAATTCTAATAATTTAATGGTTTCAGATTTTATGGAGCCAACAACTACAACTACGACAGAAGGAAAAAAAGCTACAGAAGCTGTGAAAATCCCTTCTTTTTTAGACTGTAGTATAACTGCAAAAGCTAACAATGTAGTTTATGATAATTTAATTTTAAAAGATGTTTCAGGAAACTTAGTTATTAAGGATGAAGCGATTGCTTTAAACAATTTAAAAATGGCAATTTTTGGAGGAAACATTGGCATGAATGGAACAGTTTCTACTAAAGGGAAAATTCCAACATTTAATATGGATTTAGGTTTAAATCAAGTTAATATAGCTGAATCGTTTACACAATTAGATATGTTGAATAAAATCGCACCAATTGCAGGTGTAATTAATGGAAAATTAAATTCAACAATAAAATTATCAGGTAATTTGACAAATGAGATGACACCTGATTTAAAAACGCTTTCGGGAGATTTAATTGGACAATTATTATCAACAACCATTAATGAGAAAAACTCAAAACTACTTTCAACTTTAACTTCTAACTTAAGTTTCATCAACTTAGATAAGTTAAATTTAAATGATGTAAAAGCAGCCTTATCATTTAGCGATGGTAAAGTAAACCTAAAACCATTAGATATAAAATATCAAGATATTAAATTAACTGTTGGTGGAACGCATGGATTTGATCAAGTTATGAATTATGATTTAAAATTTGATATTCCAACCAAATACTTAGGTACAGAAGTAAATAATCTTATTACTAAATTAACTCCTGCAGATGCTAAGAAAATGGAAAGTATTCCAATTAATGGTTTAATGACTGGAAGTTTTGCTGCACCAAAATTTACAACTGATTTAAAAGTTGCCACAACTAACTTAGTCACACAATTGGTTAAACAACAAAAAGATAAATACATCAACCAAGGATTAAGTCAATTAGGAAATGCCGCTGGTCTTCCAACAAAAACAGATTCTACCGGAACAATAGTTCCAAAAACTAAAGAAGAAGTTAAGGAAGAAGTCAAAGAGGTTGTAAAAGACAAAGTAAAAGACAAACTTAAAGACCTATTTAATAAAAAGAAAAAAGACGAATAAATTTTATAATACTCACGCAAAAAAATCCCTTTTCATTAATTTGGAAAGGGATTTTAATTTTCTATAAACTAATTCTCACAACATAACCTTCATTACTCCTAACATTAAAAACGGTTCCGTCTTCAAATAAGAGATATTGACCTTTAATTCCGGATACTTTTCCTGTAAAGAATGGTGTTTTATCTAAATTTAAACTTTTTACTTTTTTTGGATATTCTAAGACAGGATAATGCAAATCTAACAATTCAACTTTAGGCATAAAAAAAGGCTTTGCTTCAGTTGGCAACCATTGTTCAGCTTTTAGTCGTTCAGCTAATAAATCAACTTGAGGAACATCATTTTTAAGCATTTTTTGCCAAGCTGTTTTATCTGCAAAATGATTTTTTAAGGCAACTTCTGTAATTCCTGCTAAATAACGATTTGGAACCTCAACAATTGGAACGGCTTGCACTGCTCCTTGATCAATCCATCGTGTAGGAACTTGTGTGTTTCTGGTTACACCAACTTTTACTTCACTTGACAAAGCTAAATAAACAACATGAGGTTGCAATTGCACTTTTTTCTCATAAGCTAAATCTCTGTCTTCAATATCTAAATGAGCTGTACTTAATTCTGGACGCATAATCCAATCACCGACTGATGCACTACTCATAAAGCAATCATAACAATATCCTTGACGAAATATTTTCTTTTTCAAACCACAATTCAAACATTGAAATCCTTGAAAAACTATTTCGGTTTCTTTTCCAATTAACTGATTAACGTTTAAAAAACTATTTTCAAAAACCAAATAATATTGAATTGGGTTTCCTATTTCGGTTTGCATTTTGGTTAAAACACCTTCGTAAGTCATTCTTGTAAAGATTTTGGATTAAAGTATTATATTCAACAAAATTTGTTATTTTTGGTAAAGTTATAATACGTATTTCGTAATTCATAATTCACAGTTTAAAAATATGGCGTTTCCGATCATAAATTCTATTGCTTCTTTTATATTAAAAAAACGAATTCATCAAATGGAATTGTTTTTAAAATATCCTCACGAAGTTCAAGAAGAATTACTTTTCAGTCTACTAAAACAAGCCGAAAACACATTTATTGGTAAAGAATATGAATTTAGCTCTATAAAAAACTACAAAACTTTCTCAGAACGTGTTCCGGTTTCAACCTATGAACAGCTAGAACCTTTAATTGAACGAACTCGAAAAGGAGAACAAAATATTTTTTGGAGTACACCTATAAAATGGTTTGCCAAATCAAGTGGAACAACAAATGCTAAAAGTAAATTCATTCCTGTTAGTCCAGAATCATTAGAAAATTGTCATTACAAAGCCAGTAAAGATTTATTGTGTTTGTATTTGAATAATAATGAAGAATCACAAATGTTTACAGGTAAAAGTCTTCGATTAGGCGGAAGTAAACAATTGTATGAAGATAATAACACATTTTTTGGAGATTTGTCTGCCATTTTAATTGATAACATGCCAATTTGGGCCGAATTTAGTTCAACACCAAGCAGTAGCATTTCGTTAATGGGTGACTGGGAAAGTAAAATGCCAGCCATAATTAATCAAACTATAAATGAAAATGTGACTAGTTTAGCAGGTGTCCCGAGCTGGATGATGGTTTTATTAAACAAAACTTTAGAACAAACAGGCAAACAAAACATGTTAGAAATTTGGCCAAATGCCGAAGTTTATTTTCATGGTGGTGTGAATTTTGATCCTTATAGAGAACAATATAAAAAGCTTTTTCCAAAAGACAATTTTCAGTATTATGAGATATATAATGCTTCTGAAGGATTTTTTGCTTTACAAGATTTAAACAATTCTAACGATTTACTGTTGATGTTAGATTACGGAATTTTTTATGAATTTATTCCAATGGACACTTTTGGGCAAGCAACTCAAAGAGTCATTCGGTTAAACGAAGTAGAATTGAATAAAAACTACGCTGTTGTTATTACTACAAATTCAGGTTTATGGCGTTATATGATTGGTGACACAATTAGATTCACAAGCTTAAATCCGTATAGAATTAGAGTTACAGGAAGAACCAAGCATCATTTAAATGTATTTGGTGAAGAATTAATGGTTGAAAATACTGAAATGGCTTTAACAGCTACTTGTAAAGAATTAAATTGTGAAATTATAGATTACACCGTTGCTCCTATTTTTATGGAAGGCAGACAAAAAGGAGCTCACGAATGGATGATTGAATTTAAAACTCAACCGGAAAATCTAACATCTTTTGGTGTGGTTTTGGATAAAAACATTCAAAATCTAAATTCTGATTACGAAGCAAAACGCTATAATAATATGACTTTAAATCCGTTAGTATTAAATGTAGCTCGTCCAAAATTGTTTTATGATTGGTTAAAAGATAATGACAAATTAGGTGGTCAACATAAGATTCCTAGGCTTTCTAACGATAGAAATTATATGGAACAGTTATTGCGAATGCAAACTGTAGAAGTTTAATAAACAAACCCTTTCATAGTTTAAAACTCTGAAAGAGTTAAAAAAAATATTATGAAAAAAATAATTACCTTATTCTTACTTACTTTATTTTTAGTTTCATGCTCTAGTACACCAAGATATGGTTGTAATCCTAGAAGATGTGATGTAAGTCAAGTTCAAAAATAAAAAAAGGCTCAAAAATAATTTTGAACCTTTTTAAAATTATTAATAATTTAAATTTATGAAACAGCTTTTAATCGCTGTAATAAATTTTTATTTAAACTTTGTTCAGCATATTCCTTAGTTACTAATAGTGATTTATCCTCAGAACCTGGTAAATCAAACATTGCATCCGTTAAAATTGCTTCACACAAAGATCTTAAACCTCTTGCCCCTAATTTGTATTCTAAAGCTTTTGAAACAATAAATTCTAAAGCACCTTCTTCAACTTCTAATTCAACATCATCCATTTCAAACAACTTTTTGTATTGTTTTACTAAAGCGTTTTTTGGTTCAGTTAAAATACTTCTTAAAGTTGCTGCATCTAATGGATCCATGTGAGTAAGCACTGGCAAACGACCAATAATCTCAGGAATTAGTCCAAAGTCTTTTACATCTTTAGGAATAATATATTGCAATAAATTTTCTTTATCTACATTATCTGTATTGATAGATGAACTATATCCAACAGCTTGATGATTTAATCGTTTTGAAATTACACGTTCAATTCCGTCAAAAGCACCACCAGCAATAAATAAGATATTTTGCGTATTTACCTCAACGAATTTTTGGTCTGGATGTTTTCTTCCTCCTTTTGGTGGCACATTAACAACTGTTCCTTCTAGCAACTTCAATAAAGCTTGTTGTACACCTTCTCCAGAAACATCTCTTGTAATAGAAGGATTATCACTCTTACGAGCAATTTTATCAATCTCATCAATAAAAACGATTCCTCTTTCGGCTTTTTCAACATCATAATCTGCTGCTTGGAGCAAACGTGTTAAAATACTTTCAACATCTTCACCAACGTAACCAGCTTCTGTTAAAACTGTAGCATCAACAATAGCTAAAGGCACATTTAACATTCTTGCAATAGTTTTTGCAACTAATGTTTTTCCTGTACCAGTTCTACCCACCATTAGTATGTTACTTTTTTCGATTTCAACATCGTCTTCTGATGGCTTTTGCATTAATCTTTTGTAGTGATTATATACAGCAACACTCATTACTCTTTTAGTTTGATCTTGTCCAATAACATAATCATCCAAAAAAGCTTTTATCTCTTTTGGCTTGTGTAAAACTAAATCAGACAACAATTCTGATTTTCCAGTTTGTTTGATTTCTTCAATTACAATTCCGTGAGCTTGTTCAATACATCTATCACAAATATGTGCATCTATACCAGCAATTAATAAATTAGTTTCTGGCTTTTTTCTTCCACAAAATGAACATTCTAATACTTCTTTTGCCATTATTTTTTGGTTTGGGCTTATCGTTAATTGGTTATGGGCAAAACTATTACCCATTACCTATTACCTATTTTATTTTCTTTCTAATACTTCATCAATCATACCATATTCTTTAGCTTCAGCAGCAACCATCCAATAATCGCGTTCTGAGTCTTTATACACTTTATCAAAATCTTGTTTTGAATGCTGCGCAATAATATGATATAATTCGTCTTTTAATTTCAACATTTCACGTAAGTTAATTTCCATATCAGAAGCAACTCCTTGAGAACCACCACTTGGTTGGTGAATCATTACACGTGAATGAGGTAACGCACTTCTTTTTCCGTCTGCACCAGCACATAATAAAACAGCTCCCATTGAAGCAGCCATTCCTGTACAAATTGTAGCCACATCTGGTTTAATGAATTGCATTGTATCATAAATTCCTAACCCAGCGTAAACACTTCCACCAGGAGAATTGATATATATTTGAATATCTTTAGAAGCATCTGTACTCTCTAAAAACAACAATTGAGCTTGAACGATGTTTGCTATTTGATCATCAACACCTGTTCCTAAGAATATAATTCTATCCATCATTAAACGTGAGAAAACGTCTAATTGAGATACGTTTAATTGACGCTCTTCCATAATGTAAGGTGTCATTCCTGTTGGTGTGATTTGTTTTACGATTTTATCATAATACAAATTATTTATTCCTTGGTGCTTAGTCGCAAATTTTTTAAATTCTTTTCCGTAGTTCATTTTCTTGGGTTATAGGTTATAGGTTGTGGGTTATAGGATACAGAATGCTTTTAATCTTTCAGCCCTATAATTTTACAAACCTTCAATATTAATAAAAAACGCCAAACAAATAAGTTTGACGTTCAAAGATAATTATTTTTTATGAGAAATTATTCTCCGTACATTTCTTTAATAAAGTCTTGGTAAGAAACTTCTTTTGTTTTAGCAGGAACTTTCTCTTTGTAAAGATTAATCATTTTTTCGCTCATGATTTGTTCAGACAAACGTTTGATTTCATCTTGGTTTGATAAAACTCTAGCAACAACGCCATCAACCTCTTCATCCGTTGGGTTAACTTGACCAAATTGAGCCATTTGTTTTTTGATTAAGTTAGCCGTAAACGCTTTTAAATCTTCAAAAGTTGTTTGAAGTTTGTTTTCAATGATAACTTTTCCTTCAATCAATTGGTAACGTAATCCTTTTTCTGATTTTTCGTATTCTTCTTCTGCTTGTTCTGCTGTTAAAGGGTTTTCACCTGCATTTTGAATCCATTTTTTTAAGAATGCTGCTGGCAAATCGAATTTAGTATTTTCGATTAAAGACTCAGTAACGTCATTTAAATATTTTTGATCGGCTTGTTGTGTAAATTGACCTTCAGCATCTTCTTTAATTTTTGCTTTTAATTCTTCAACTGATTTTACATTTCCTTCGCCAAATAATTTATCAAATAATTCTTGATTTAATTCAGCTAATTCAGTTGCGTTAATTTCTTCAATTGTAAAGTTTACATCAACATCTAAACCATGAACATCTTCATGAGAAACTTTTAAGTAATCCATTAATTTATGGTCATCATCAAAAAGTCCTTTTGTATTTAAAACAACTACATCACCAACTTTTTTTCCGATGAATGCTTTTGCTGTTTTTTTGTCTTTAAAAATATCTAAAGCAAAAGTTGCTCTGTTTTCAATTCCTTTTTCTTCATTTGAGAAAGTTCCTGAAACGTCAAAACCTTCTTCAAGTTTATCTTTAGGCATTAATTTACCATATTGTTTCTGAATTCTTTCTATTTGTTCTTTCAACATAGCTTCATCCGCTATAATTGTAAATTGAGTTACATTAGTTTTTGAAGTTAAATCAACTTTAAAATCAGGAGCCAATCCTAATTCAAATTCAAATTTAAAATCTTCTTTATCCCAATCAAAATCTTCTGTTACTTTTGGAAGAGGATTTCCTAAAATATCTAATTTTTCTTTAACAAGGTAGTCGTTTAAAGACTTTTGTAAAAATTTATTTACTTCATCTAACAAAACTGCTTTACCGTATTGTTTTTGAATAACACTCATTGGCACAGCACCTTTTCTGAATCCTGGGATATTTGAGTTTTTTCTATAATCTTCTAAAATTTTAGCTACTTTGTCTGAATAATCTCCTTTTGCAACTGCTACAGTTACTATTGCATTTAATGCATCAACGTTTTCTCTTGTAATGTTCATTTTTACTTTTTTTTCCTAATAAAATTGGGTTGCAAAATTATAAAAATTTTGCAACCCAAACAAGTTTTTAATTAACTGAAATTCAATTGTATAAATTTTAGCTTTTCTCTACAAAAATATTATTCAGAATTGACTGACCTAAAGAAAGCAGCAAACTAAACAACAAAGCATACCAAAATCCTGAAACTCCAAACCCATCAATTAGTTTATCACATATTAAAATAATAACCGCATTAATGACCAACAGAAAAAGACCCAAAGTAATAATTGTAACAGGAATTGTAAGAAAGATCAATATAGGTTTTAAAAATGTGTTTAATATTGCTAAAACAACTGCAACAATTAAGGCTGTAGAAAAGCTTTCTACGGCAATTCCTGGTAAAAAATATGCCAATACAAAAACTACAATTGTAGAGATTAAAAGCTTAATAAGTAAGTTCATAGTAATAAATTTAATTTTAAAGATAAAAAAAAGACACCAGAAATGGTGTCTTTTTTAAAAAATAATTTGTTTCTAATCTATTAATTTGTTGCAACAACATTAATCCCTGGAAAATAAGAAGGGTTTAAAAACGGCATATTAGATTTATAATGAGCATTAATCACTTTAATGATTTCGTTTGCAATTACAGCATATCCTCTAGCATTTGGATGAACACCATCTAATGAGAATAAAACTTTATTTTCTGTTGCAGCACCACTAAAATAATTTGCAGTATAAATTGAACCATCAACCGAACGCAAACCATTAACTAAAACTCCCAATATTGCATTCATATCTGCAACTGCTAAACCTTTAGAAGCCGCAATTGATTTGATTGCTGCATTATAAGCGTTAGTTGCGTTTGCAATTGCTGTTTGTTCAGAAGGAATTAAGATGTGTTGATCCTGAAGAGGATAAGTAACCCCATACTTATCTAAAGGAGCAGGAACACCTGTAGGTGCAGTTCCTATTACACCACTTGTAGTTAACAAAACTAAGTCATCTGCAGTAGCTTGACGAGCTTGACCAAAAACACTTCCATAAAAAGCAGCAGTTGCAGCCCCTAGTGAAGGTGTGAAAGCAGCAGTCAATTGTGCAGATAAATTTGTTAAAGATTCATCTTTGATTAACAAAGGATTTCCACCTGTAGCAATTAATAAATTAATTCTCGAACCTGCACCAAATGCGGTTAGTGCTTGTTTTAAAGGCCCATACAATTGAGCATTTAAAGCAGTAATATTTGATGCTCCACCAACTGCTGCTGCAGTTACAGGATTATAAGGAACTGTTGTAAAGAAAGGTATAGATGTTACACTTGGAATAGTTGCAACAACTCCTTTAGCACCGTTTTGAGCTAAACCTGTTACAGTTCCAAAAGCAGGATGAGTACCTCCATTAATGATTAAACTATAAACACCTGCAAAAACAGTTGGATCAGTGATGTCATTTGTACCATAAGTCAATGGGTTTGGATTCCCAGTTTGGTCTACTCCAATACCACCTGTTGTTGCATATGACAAAATATCATTTGCACCAATCCAGTTTGTAAAGAAAGTTGGGTTTTTAGAAACAGCATCTCCTAAAACTGTTGAAGTATTTGAAGTTGCATGTCTTACATAATAAGGATTAGCTTGTCCTAAAGCTAATCCAGCAGGATTACCATAACCAGGTGCCAATAAATGAAATGATTTTGCTCCTGGAACACCCATATTATTATAGGCTGTTGCTTGAGCTGTTAACGTAATTGTTGAAGTACCAGCGATGTTTTCTGGAGCACTTGTAGCAAAATTAATTACTCTACGAGTACCAAATCCAGGAACACCTAAAATACCTCCTAAATTGTTTACGTCTTCTTCATAAGATGGTTGTGTAAACACACCTCCACCAACTGTTGCAAATTGTTGCGACAATAAGTTTGGAAATGAATTTGCTTGACCACTTTTGTACATTGTTCCATCCATGTAACCAGCAGTTAATGAATTTCCAATAGCAACATAACTTGAGAAATCAGCTTCTCCAGCAGTATAATTAGTATCTACTGCGTTTTCAAATTCTGGTTCACAAGAAACTAATCCTGCCATTGCCAAAATTGATAAGTATATAAATTTATTTTTCATTTTTATTAAAATTTTTGATTAGAAGCTGTAAGTAACACCTACACCTGGTGAGAAAACTGATGATTTATAAGTACCTCCAAAATCTGGGTTTGGAGTTCCAGATACTGGATCAGTAGAATGATTATATGAATTATCTATTTCATCAAAATGTAAATACAATAATGACACGTCAACTCCGAATTTTGGATTAACTTGATAAGTCAAACCTCCTGTATAACCCATTGATTCATTTCTTGGAGTTTCTGGTGCAAAATATGTGTCTTGTACTGGACTTTCGTCAAAATACCAACCTGCTCTAAAAGTAAATTTATCATTAGCAACATATTGAGTACCTACTCTATATGTACTAGCGTTTTTATAATTTCTTGGGTTTAAAGATTCTGTTCCGTTACCAAATTTCACATCAAGTGCCTTATACACACTCCACATTGTATAGTTGTAGTCAAAAGCAACTAACCATTTATCAGTAACCTGATAAGATAACCCTGAAGTAACTTCAGCAGGTAATGGTAAATCTGCATTAAAAGTTGTATTATTAATTGGATTAAAAGCAGGAACATCTGCATAAGTTGCATCTCCATCTCTAGCTTCCATAATAATTTCTGAACGATAGTTAAACCCTAATCTTAACTTACTAGTTGGATTAAACATAAAACCAACATTATAACCCCATGCAGTTATTCCAGTTGAATCTAATGTCACGTCTGATCCACTTCCATTAGCAGACAACAATGGGTTAAGTGATAAATTTCTATTAAAATTCACTGAACCGGTAGCTAAAATTGGCCCACCACCAAAACTAAATTCATCTCCTACTCTTATAGAAAAAGTTGGCTGTACAAAAATAGCTTTCAAATCAATATTATTTACTAAATGAGCACCTTGCCAATCTTGATCCCATTCTACCGAACTTCCATAAGGAGAATAAACAGCCAAACCAGCCGTTAACCAATCTGTTACTTTATAAGTAGCATAAACATTAAAAGGTGTACCTATGTTATCTGAAGAAGCTTCCCAATTATATTTAGAATTTTGGAATCTTGTTTTTGAAAACAAAACACTTCCACCTACTGACAAATTAAACTTATCTTTTAAGTAAGCCATTCCTGCAGGGTTAAAAAATGCTGTTTCAGCACTGTTTACTATAGCAACACCAGTATGTCCCATAGCTAATTGTTTTTGTCCTTGAATACTTACTCTATATCCTCCTGCAAAAGCAGTAGAGCTGGCCAAAACAAAAATTGTTAAAGAAAGTAATTTTCTCATAATAAAATTTAATGTGTTAGTTTTTTTTCGAATTTGTTAAAATGAATACTTCAAAATTAATACAAATTATGAATTTTACAATTTTTTTAACAAAAAAATTATGCATGCATAGTAAATTAATCGCTTTTATTTAATAAAGTTCATTGTTTTAATGTAAAACTCACTAGGATTTTCGGCATGTAGCCAATGACCGGCATTTGAAACAGCTTCAATTTTAGCATTTGGAAAATGAAAATGAATCGTTTCAAAATCTTCATCCAAAATATAATTTGATTTTGAACCTCTAAGAAAAAGTGTTGGTTTTTCAAATTTATTTGATGAAGGCAAAGCTTTTCCAATTTCTTCTATTTTTTTATTGAACACGTCTAAATTAAATCGAAAAGCTAATTGTTCTTTTTCTTTCCAATATAGACTTTTTAATAAAAATTGCCTTGTACCAAAATCTGTAATATATTTAGAGACTGTTTCTTCCACTTCACTTCTACTAGGTTGTTTTGAAAAGTCAACTGCATTTAATCCTTCTAAAATAGGTTGATGATGTTGCGGATAAAATTTTGGCCCTATATCGGCAATAATTAGCTTTTCAACTAAATCTGGATATAATGTTGCTAAAAGCATAGCTGTTTTTCCTCCCATTGAATGACCAAGTAAAATAATATTTTCCAATTTATGAAAATCACAGTATTCTTTTACATCATTTGCCATCAATTCATAACTAAAATCTTCTGAATGAAAACTTTTTCCGTGATTTCTCATGTCTAACATATGTACTTGAAAACCAACTTCTGCATATTGAGAACCTAAAGTTTTCCAATTGTCTGACATTCCTAAAAAGCCGTGAAGAATTACAAATGGTTTTCCGTTTCCTTCTATTCTTGAATTTAAAATCATTTTTTATTTTTTAATCGATTGTGCGTTAAGGATGGAAGCGGCATCCTTTTTTGAAAAAAAAGATATAGCGAACAGCCTGACCTCGTTTTTTTTAACGAGGTAACGTCCAAAAATTATTTCATTTTATTAAGATACATATTAATTACATTATCAAAACCTAAATATAAAGATTCCGCAACCAAAGCGTGACCAATTGAAACCTCTAACAAATCTGGAATATTTTGTTTAAAAAACTGAATATTATCCAGACTTAAATCGTGACCTGCGTTGATTCCTAATCCTAATTCGTTTGCTTTATTAGCTGCATCAATATAAGGTTGGATTCCGTTTTTGTTTCCAAGTCCATATTGATGTGCAAATTCTTCAGTATATAATTCTATTCTATGTGCACCCGTTTCTTTTGCTCCTTCAATCATTTCGATGGTTGGATCAACAAATATGGAAGTTCTGATATTATTGTTTTTGAATTCTTGAATGATTTCTTTTAAAAAATCTTTGTGTTTAATTGTATTCCAACCTGCATTTGAGGTCAAAGCATCATCTGCATCTGGAACCAAAGTAACTTGAGTAGGTTTAATTTCTAAAACCATATCCATAAACTTCTTTACTGGATTTCCTTCTATATTATACTCTGTATAAACTACATCTTTTAAGTCAAATGCGTCTTGATATCTAATATGTCTTTCGTCTGGTCTTGGATGAATAGTGATTCCTTGTGCACCAAATTGTTGTAAATCCTTAGCAACTTGAAGTAAATTTGGCACATTTCCACCACGAGAATTTCTTAAAGTTGCAATTTTATTAATATTAACTGATAACTTTGTCATAACTTTGTTTTTTAACTTGTACAAAAATACAAAGTCTAATAAGTTTAGTCTTGTATTTTTTGATTATTTTGCAAAAGAAATTAAACTATATGCACAATTTAATAGATTACATAAATTTTGACATTAAACCGCTAAAAACAACTCAAACTATTGCAGATGCACAAGATTTGTTTTTAGAAATTTCTTATTCGCATTTCCCTGTGACTGAGAACAACATTTATATAGGCTGCATTAGCAATGAAGACGCTTCTTCTATTAATGAAAACAGTAAAGTTGGTGAAAATAAATTTAATTTCGAACGCTTTTTTGTTCGAGATTCTATGATTTGGCTAGATGTTTTAGAAGAATTTGGCAAAAATGATTGCAATATTATGCCTGTTTTAAATGAGAAAAACAAATACATAGGCTATTATGAATTAGATGATATAATAAAGTTTTTTCAGGAAAGTCCGTTTTTAAAGGAAGAAGGAGGAATTATTGTTGTTCAAAAACCTAAATCTGATTATTCAATTGGTCAAATAGCTCAAATTGTAGAGGGAAATGGTGGCAAATTATTGGGTTTATTTATTTCTAATATTAGTGAAAATACTGTAGAAGTTACTTTGAAAATTTCTCAAAGTTATATGAACGAAATTCTTCAAGGCTTTAGAAGATATGAGTATGTAATTATATCTGAACATCAAGAAGATTCGTATTTAGAAAACTTAAAAGAACGTTCGGATTATTTGGATAAATACCTAAATATTTAGTAATGAAGATAGCTTTATTTGGAAAAAACTACCAAAACAATACAATTGAAATAATTCGAAAAGTCATTGACGTTCTTGAAAAAAAAGGAGCAGAAATTTGTATTGAAAAAAAGTTTTTTGAATCCATAAAGGACGAAATTAAATTTTCAAAAGAATATGAAATTTATAAAAAACATGACGAATTAAATGAATCAATAGATTTTTTAATTAGCATTGGTGGTGATGGAACTATTTTAAGAGCTGCAACTTTAGTTAGAGACAAAAAAATACCTATTGTTGGTGTAAATGCAGGAAGATTAGGTTTTTTAGCAACCGTTCAAGAAGAAAATATAGAAACTTTTTTGCCTAAATTATTTTTAAATGAATTTAAAATCTCTAAAAGAACGCTATTAAGTTTAAAATGTTCTCCTCCAAATAAAGATTTGGAAGACATTAATTTTGCATTAAATGAAGTTACCGTTTCAAGAAAAGATACAACATCGATGATTACTATCGAAACTTTTTTAAATGATGAATACTTAAATTCTTATTGGGCAGACGGATTAATTATAGCAACACCAACAGGCTCAACAGGTTATTCCTTAAGCTGTGGTGGTCCAGTTTTAATGCCTGAGAATTCAAGCTTAGTCATTACTCCAATTGCCCCACACAATTTAACTGCAAGACCTCTTGTAATCCCAGATGATATAGAAATTAAATTAAGTATTTCTGGTAGAGAAGAACAATTTTTGGTTTCACTTGACTCAAGAATTACTACTGTAACTAAAGAGACTCATTTAACTATAAAAAAAGCTCCTTTTGAGATAAACATGGTTGAATTTTCTGAAGAAGGTTTCTTAAAAACTATCCGAAAAAAACTACTTTGGGGCGAAGATAAAAGAAATTAAAAACTCTTTTATACCTAATTATATTACTTTTCATTTTTTTGCGTTACTTATATTGAGTAAAAAAACGCTTCTTTATGAAGTTAAAACATCAATATTGTTATATTTGCAATCTGAAAAAAATGAAAAGACTAGTTTTATACATATTTTTTATAGCATTTTTCAATTCGTCCAAAGCACAAATACATGAAGTTGGTGTGTTTCTTGGAGGAACAAATTATGTTGGAGACGTTGGAAAAACGAATTACATCAATCCAAATGAGCTAGGATTTGGGCTAATATATAAGTGGAATAAAAGCGTAAGACATTCTTATAGGTTTACTTATATGCAAGGAGGAATAAAAGGTAACGATCTAGATTCTAAAGTTCCAAGTAGAAATTTAAGAGAATATAGTTTCACAAATACTATTAAAGAGGTTTCGGCCGGAATTGAATTTAATTTTTTTCCGTTTGATTTACATCAATTTGATATGCAATATACTCCTTATGTCTTTACAGGTGTAAATTATTTTTGGCATAATGATTTTGAAAGTGATAATATTAATGCTGGAAAAGGTTTTGACAAAGGTAGATCTTTTTCTATTCCAATGGTTTTGGGATTTAAAGCAAGAATTGCACATTCTTTTATTATAGGAATTGAAGCTGGAGCAAGATATACTTTGTCCGATAATTTAGATGGAAGTAATTCTCCAAATGATAATTATGAAAATATTCGTTTTGGAAATTTAAACAGTAACGATTGGTATATGTTTACTGGAGCAACATTAACATATACTTTTGGCGAAAACCCATGTTTTTGCCCACAAGGAAATAAATGAATTATTTAGAACAAATAAACGACAAAAAACTTCCCAACCATTTAGCAATTATAATGGATGGAAATGGTCGTTGGGCTAAACAAAAAGGGTTTTTAAGAGCAATTGGTCATGAAAACGGATCAAAATCTGTAAAAGTAACCGTTGAATCTTGTGCCAAGCTAGGAATAGAAAACCTAACATTATATGCCTTTTCAACAGAAAATTGGAATAGACCAAAATTAGAAGTCGATACGTTAATGAAATTATTAATTTCTTCCTTAAAAAAAGAAGAAGCTACATTAATGAAAAACAATATAAAACTTAATGCAATTGGTAATTTAACAACCTTGCCAAAAAAAGTTTTAAAAGAATTACAAGAAGTAATAGAAAAAACAAAAAACAACAATAGAATGACATTGACTCTAGCTTTAAGCTATGGATCTAGAGAAGAAATCATTCAGGTTGTTAAAAATATTAGCAATAAAGTTAAAAATAATATAATTTCTGAATCAGCTATTGATGAATCAATTATTAATCAGCATCTTTACACGCACAATTTACCAGATGTAGATTTAGTAATCAGAACAAGTGGTGAACATAGGATAAGTAATTTTTTATTATGGCAAATAGCCTATGCCGAATTTTACTTTACAGATGTATTATGGCCTGATTTTACAGAAAACAATTTGTATGAAGCAATTATTAGTTACCAAAAAAGAGAACGTAGATTTGGAAAAACAAGTGAACAATTATAAAAGAAATTCTCTTTTAAACAAAAATATCAAGTATAGCGCGATATTGTTTTTATTTTTAGGCCTTTTCAAAATTTCTGCACAAGAAACAGATTTTGAAAATGGCAAATCTTATATTTTAGCAGATATAGAAGTTACAGGAAAAGTAAATTATAACCCTCAGACTATAATCACATTTGCTGGTTTAGAAAAAGGACAAAGCATAATTGTACCTGGTGAAGAAATTAGTACTGCTATTAAAAAATTATGGAAATTAGGATATTTTAATGATATCAATGTTTACGTAAATAAAATTCAAAATGATAGTATCTATTTAGAATTAAACATCAACGAGTTACCTAAATTGGCTGATGTTAAAATCACTGGAGTTAAAAAAGGTAAAAAAGAAGAACTAATCAAAGACAATGACCTTAAAAAAGGGAAAATTGTTAATGAAAACCTTATTACTACTACAAAAAACTACATTCAAAATAAGTACAAAAAAGATGGTTTTTATAATACCAAAGTTATTGTAAACACTTTTCCAGACTCAACAGATACAAATGTTGATTTACTTATTAAAATAGACAAAGGTGACAAAGTAAAGATTAAGAAAATAAATTTTGAAGGTAATGAGCAATTTTCTGATAAAAAACTAAGAAAGTCTTTTAAAAATACTAAACAACAGAATCCAATTAGAATATTTAAAGCTTCAAAATTCATAAAAGATAAATATGAAGAAGACCTAACTAATGTTATTAGTAAATATAAAGAAAAAGGATATAGAGATGCTAGGATCATTAATGACTCTGTTCGCTATGACAAAGAAAAAAATAAAATATTTATTGATGTAAAACTAGAAGAAGGTAGAAAATATTACATTGGTGATATACGTTTCTTAGGTAATACAATTTACACAGAAGACTATTTAAGAAGAATTTTAAGCATTAATAGAGGTGATGTTTATAATGGAGTTTTACTTCAAAAAAGAATTGAAGATAAAACAAATCCAGATGCTGAAGACATTACAAACTTATACCAAAACAATGGTTATTTATTCTCAAACATCAACACGGTTGAAGTTAAAACAGAAAATGACACTATTGATTTTGAAATAAGAATAAGTGAAGGACCTTTAGCTTACTTTAATAAAATAACAGTTGTTGGAAACGAAAAAACAAACGATCATGTTATTTATAGAGAAATTCTAACAAAACCAGGAAAAAAATATAGTAAAGACGCTTTAATAAGAACAATAAGAGAGCTTGGTCAGCTTGGGTTCTTTGATCCAGAAGCTATTGATCCTAAATTCAAGAATGTAGATGCTGCAGCTGGAACAGTTGACATTGAATATAACGTTGTAGAAAAAGGAGCTAGTCAAATTCAACTACAAGGTGGTTATGGTGGTGGTGGTTTTATTGGAACTTTAGGGTTGTCATTTAATAATTTTTCTATCAGAAACATCTTTAACAAAGAAGCATACAAACCTTTACCAATGGGAGACGGACAAAAAATGTCTCTTAATTTACAAGCGAGTTCATATTTTAGAACGTATAGTTTAAGTTTTCAAGAGCCTTGGTATGGAGGAAAAAAACCAGTTAGTTTCTCTACTTCATTATCTCAAAGTAAACAATTTTTATACAACTATTCAACTAGAGATGTAGACAAATCACAAAGTTTTACAATTACTTCGTTGTCAGTTGGTATAGCAAAAAGACTTACTGTTCCTGATGATTATTTTACACTTTCTCAAGCAGTATCTTTTCAATATTATAAACTTAACAATTATAATTCTGGATTATTTACCTTCGGAAATGGTGCATCTAGAAATTTAGCCTATACTATTGGTTTAACTAGAAACAGTAAAGGTATAAATCCAATTTATCCTACTTATGGATCAGAATTTAGTGTTTCTGCAAAATTTACGCCACCTTACTCACTTATTAACGGTGTAGATTATTCTAAATTAGGAGATTTAGCAGAAAACAAATATGTATATGATGGAACTGGATACATATACACAGATGATTCTGGGGCAGAGGTTTTGGTAAACAACGGAGATCTTTTAACCGCATTACCTTCAACTTCAAATCCTACTCCATCAAAAGCCTACACTACAGAAACTGCTGTTGCAGATCCTGCCAAAGTAGATCAAATAAAATACAAATGGTTAGAATACTATAAAGTTAAGTTTAAAGCAGATTGGTATACTAAAGTTTATGATAAATTAGTATTGCGTTCGCTAGGAGAATTTGGATTTATGGGAGCTTATAACCAAGATAGAGGATTAGTGCCTTTTGAACGTTTCTACCTAGGTGGAGATGGACTTGCAAACTATTCTTTAGACGGAAGAGAAACAATTCAATTGCGTGGATATCCAAATAATTCATTATCTTCGAATGACGGAGGTACTATTTATAATAAATTTTCGTTAGAGTTAAGATATCCGATTACTTTAAAGTCTAGTGCTTCAATATATGCACTATCATTTTTAGAAGCTGGAGCTGCTTTTAATGATTTCAATTCATATAATCCTTTTAGCGTTCAACGTTCTGCAGGATTTGGATTAAGAGTATTTATGCCAGCCTTTGGATTATTAGGAATAGATTTTGCACATGGTTTTGATGCAATTCCAGGTGCTACTCAAAAAAGCGGATGGCAAACACACTTTATTATAGGTCAACAGTTTTAATATCTGACTTAAATAATTTAAAATATAGTAATATGAAAAAAATAGTTTTATTATTTTTATTTTTAAGTACAACAATTGTTTTTTCTCAATCAAGAGGAATAAGAATTGGCTTTATTGATATGGAATATATTTTAGAAAAAGTTCCAAATTATGCTGAAGCCAAAAACCAATTAGAGATTAAAGCCCAAAAATGGAAACAAGAAATTGAATCTAAAAAAAATGAAATAAATAAGTTAAAAGAAGATTTAAAAATCGAAAGACCTCTTTTAACAAAAGAATTAATTGAAGAAAGAGAAGAAGAAATAAATTACCTTGAAACCGAATTATTAGAATATCAACAAAATAGATTTGGACCAAAAGGAGATTTAATTATACAAAAATCTGTACTTGTAAAACCAATTCAAGATCAAGTTTTTACAATTATACAAGACATAGCTGAACAAAAGAAATATGATTTTATTTTTGACAAATCTTCAGACATGACAATGCTTTTTGCTGCAAAACGCTACGATATAAGCGACCAAGTTGTTCGACAATTAGTCAGAGCAGAAAAAAGAGAACAATTAACATCTAAGCAATTAAAAGAACAAGAATCTAGAGATGCTTTAGAAGACATGCAAGATGAAAACCCAGAAATGGCAGAACGTCAAAAAGCATTAGATGAGAAAAGAGCTGCTCGTGAAAAATTAATTGAAGACAAAAAAGCAGCTTACGAAGCAAGAAAAAAAGAAGCAGCAGATAGAAGACAAAGGTTAATTGATGAAAGGGAAGCTAAAAAAAATGGCACGTTAATTGAAGACAATAATAAAACAACAACTGGTGACGATAAAAACTCAACTGAAGGAGATAAAAAAACTTCAACTGAAGGAGACAAACTAACACCAGAAGAAGTAAGACAAAAAGCTTTAGACGATCGAAATAAAAAAATAGAAGATCGAAAAAAAGCAGCCGAAGACAGAAGAACAAAAATTTTAGAAGAAAGAGAAGCTGCTAAAGCAAAAAAAGACGAAGAGAATAAAACCGGAGAATAAGAATAAATTAAAATTAAACACAAAACAATGAAACAATTAAAATCAATTTTTATCGCAGTAGCATTTTTAGTGAGTGCTCAATTTGTAACTGCTCAAACAAAAGTAGCGCATATTGACGTAAGTGAATTAATGACAAATATGCCTGCAATGAAAACTGCTCAAACTCAACTTGAGAAAATTCAGAAATCATACGATGGTGAGTACAACACTATGGTACAAGAGTATCAAACTAAAATGAAAAAATACCAAGGTGATGCTGAATCAAATCTAGTATCTGATGCAATTAATGAAACAAGAGCAAAAGAAATGCAAGATATGGCTGGACGTATTCAAGGATACAGAGAAACTGCTACAAAAGAATTACAACAAAAAGAATTAGACCTTGTAAAACCAATTATGGAAAAAGCACAACAAGCTATCCAAAAAGTGGCACGTGCAAAAGGGTATGAGTATGTATTAGATGCTTCAAATGGAAGTGGAGTCTTAATGGCTGATGGTCCAAACTTATTAGCTGATGTTAAAAAAGAATTAGGTTTCTAATAAAACTTTCAATTAAAAAATTAAAAACTGCATATGATCAAACGTATGCAGTTTTTTTTTTATTTTTGATGTATGAAAAAAAACAATCCCATTGGACTTTTTGATTCTGGTATAGGTGGAACATCTATTTGGAAAGAAATTAATAAATTACTTCCATTAGAAAATTCTATTTATTTAGCCGATAGTAAAAATGCTCCGTATGGATTAAAAAGCAAAGATGAGATTATTGCTTTAAGCAAAAAAAATACCGAATTTTTATTAAATAGAAATTGTAAAATCATTGTTGTTGCTTGTAATACTGCTACGACTAATGCAATAAAAGAGCTAAGAGCAGTATATGACATTCCTTTTATTGGAATTGAGCCTGCAATAAAGCCTGCGGCTAATAATTCACAAACTCACACTATTGGAATTTTAGCCACCAAAGGAACACTTAATAGCGAATTATTTCACAAAACTTCATCATTGTTCGAAAATGTAAAGATAGTTGAGCAAATTGGCCATGGATTAGTTCAATTGATTGAAAATGGAGAGATTGATACTCCTCAAATGTTTGAATTATTAAAAAGCTATCTAAACCCAATGATTGAACAGAATATAGATTTTCTAGTTTTAGGATGTAGTCATTACCCTTATTTAATTCCTCAAATTAAAAAAATTCTACCTTCAAAAATAAAAATAATCGATTCTGGCAAAGCTGTAGCTAAACAAACTAAAAAAATTCTTAATCAAAATGGTTTGCTAAACAATTCAAAAATAGAAATTTCAAATATTTTTTATACCAACTCAAGTTCAAAAGTCTTGAAGGAAATTTTAAAAAATCAATATAAAATTATTGAAGAAGATTTTTAATATTATTCCTCCTTTTTAAACCATCCAGAATACATTACATAATTATTTGAAATACGTTCAATTTCACCACCGAAGTCACTTTGGTCAATATCTTTAACTTTCTTGGCAGGAACACCAGCATAAATACAACCTGATTCTATAATTGTATTTTGAGTTACGACTGCTCCAGCCGCAACAATTGAATTACTTTCAACTACGCAATTATCCATAACTATTGCTCCCATTCCTATTAAAACATTATCATGAATTGCACAACCGTGTACAATTGCATTATGTCCTATTGAAACATTATTGCCAATTATTGTTGGATGTTTTTGATAAGTGCAATGAATAATTGCTCCATCTTGAATGTTTACTTTATTTCCGATTTTAATAAAATTAACATCGCCTCTAATTACAGCATTAAACCAAACACTGCACTTTTCACCAAAAGTAACATCACCAACAATTGTAGCATTTTCGGCTACATAACAATCTGAAGGAATATTTGGTGTTTTACCGTTTATTGTCTTTATTATCATATCAAAAAAAATCCCGTTCATAACAAACGGGACTATATTTTTAAATTAATTAAATTTAGTTTACTGCTGGACAGTTACAATCATATCTAGTGTTTTTACAGAAGATATCTAATCCTAAAGTAATTTGATGAAAACCACCTTTATCAAATTTAACATCGCCTGTTAAATGAGAATATGTATAGGCAAACATGAATTTTTTATAATTTAAACCTAAAATTGGTGTAATATATTGTAATTTTTGTTCCCCTACACTTGTTCCATCTACATAATTTGCTCCATCAAAACTTCTTCTATAAGATAATCCGGCCCAAACTCTACCAAAATCTAAATTTTTATAAAGTTTCAAGTTTAAATCAATTGTCTTTTCTTTTGTTTGATCAACTAATTGAAATAATGTTGAAGGCTCTAATAATAACCCATTATCTCCAACATTAAACACATAACCAACACTCCATAGATATTTTCTCAAATTGTCAGTTTCAATATCTGTATATAACTCTCTCTTGCTAGCTATAACATTTTTAACTGTAAAGTGAGTGTAAAGATCTAAATAGAAATAAGAAGCACCTAAATCTACATTAAAATAAGAGTCTTTTTGAACTATTCCTCCATTTACAATTGGATCATACGATGGGTTTGACAAATAGAATGAAGTTTCGTCTAAATTACTTTGAATTAAACCTGCATTCATACCAAATGATAATTGATTTAAATCTAAAGTACTTCTTGAAAACCTCAAATGGTGTGCATAACTTAATTTTGCACCTGTTTGTGTATGATATCCATTTCTATCATTAAAAACTATCGCTCCTATTCCTGAACGTTCTCCCACCGAAGTATTAAAACTCAATGTTTGTAAAGCAGGTGCTTCATCTTGGCCAAACCATTGTTGACGGGCTGTCATTCTAACTTTACCACAATCTGCTGCTCCTGCCATTGACGGATGCAACAAATAAAGGTTGTCTGATAGATAATCAGAATAAACTGCGATTCCTTCTTGTGAGAATGAAAATTGTGTAATAAACACTAATAATAGTAGGTATCCTCTTTTAAAATTCATAATATATTATCGTTTTAATGAAAAGTGAGCTTTAAATTGTTTTGGTACTAATATACCGT
>NZ_CAXBGY010000003.1:0-359980 GCF_963975515.1 uncultured Flavobacterium sp. | reverse complement strand
TTGCACCAATTGCTGCAGTTGGTAATGGATTTACTATTAAATTGAATGAGGTTGTGTCATATATAGTAGAATCAATATTTGATTCTAAGCGAACATAAATAATCTGATTTGGCCCTCCAACGTATGCTGTTGGTGGTGTTGCTAAATCAGTAGAATTATTAGTTTGTGCTCCTAATAATGTGGTATGATATGTTATAGTATATTGAGTTGGATCAAGTACATCATATATAGCAGCGTTTTGTGTTGTTAAATTAAATGTTTCGGTTCCATTATTAGTAATATCGTCGCAGACAATCATATCTGGTGGCATAGTTGCTGTGGCGACACAATCTACAATAAGATTAAATTCTGTGTTTTCGAAACAAAGAGGATTGTTTAGGTTTTCTACACGAACATAAATTGGTATTGATGTTGTGGTGGTAAATGTAGTAGGATTTGGAATTGGATTTGAACCATCAAAAGAATCAAATAAATCCAAGTGAAAAGTAACATAATAATCTGCTGGATTTTGTGAACCTAACATACCTACAATAATAGAGGTTAAATCAAACTCAGGACTACAACTTCCTGCAGTACCTGTAATATCTGGGGGAGTATTAAGGTTTGGTGGTGCAGAAAATGTGACGAGTACTTCATCAGTGGCTCCAGCTGTACAACCAGGTCTTGTTACAGTGACTGACCAAATACCACTTTGACAAACAGTAATAGATTGTGTAGTGAAAGCCGGCTGAATAACTGGTCCATTACCATCTCCTATATCTAGTGACCAAACATAAACTGGTGTTCCAGGTTGAGCAGAAGGTGCATTAAAAAGAGCGTTAATTGTATAACATGTTGTTGAAGTGCTACAAAAAATTTGATCGGGTCCCACATCAACACCACAAACAACATCACAATTTGTAGAACCTGCATTTGCATTAGCAGAATTAGTTTGTTGTAGTTGTATGAAGCCTGGATCATCATCATAATTAGTGATTAAAACTACGTAAATCTGACCAGAAACTCCATTAGGAATAGTAAAGTTTTCAACAGCTAAACTACTATAACTACAATCAATTATATTTCCAACAGGATAATAATTCGGATCACTTGTGTTACTTGGACAAGGAGAACAACTTCCCATATTTATCAAAGAACAAAAATCTTGTCCCGGAGCAAATGGCCCCCAAGCCACGAAATCTACATCTATCTCAGTACCTATTGGTATACCCGCAGCGTTGAAAGCTGAATTTTGTACGATATTAAACTCTAATACACCCGAATTTTCAATTTGCAAATAAAACCATGAGGCATTTGGTTGACTAAATAAACATGCAATATCATCTGAATTATCAGAACCAGTGATGTTTGGGAAAATAAAAGCACCAGAACCAGCACAAAATGCAGTTGCTTGGTCACATGAAGCTCCTTGCCCATTTGCTAGATTAACTAATAATATAAAAAGTAAAGTAATTTTTTTCATAATAATTTTTTATAATAAAGAATAATAGTTCCAGTCATACTTTTTAGTACAAACATCTGATTTGATTACTACTCTCCATTTAAAACATTTTGATCTTAATTTATCTGTATTAGTTTCTATTGAATTCTTATCTATTAACTCAATACTTTTTAAATTAAAGAAAACTGTTTCTCTATATCTGGTTGCTTTCTCATTATTGTAGCAATCTTTTATTGGAACAATTTCAACTATAACTTCAATGGTTTTATCTTTGTTCTTCGAAATATCCCAGTTAAAAATAGCTGAACCTTTGTTTTCAGTAGATTTAATATCTATTGAATATTCAAAATCACAAGATGATTTTGTTTCCTGGGCTTTTATACTGATTGATGTGATAAATAGCAGTAACGCTAAAAGTACTTTTACTTTCATATTTTTATAAAATAATAGTTAATTAAGGGTGTCGAAATGTACAAAAATTTAACATTAAATTAAACAAAATATATTAAAATGTATAGTTTTAACATTTCTACTCTTTTTTAAAGTTTATTATTTATCTTTGCACTTTAAAAAATTGCTATAAACTTATTGCATAATAATATGTCTAAAAACGAAGATTTTAATTTAGAAATTGGCGAAAACCATATTGGAACAAGTACTAATACTCCTTTAAGAGCAGATGCTTTTGCTATTTCTGATGAAGAAAAAATTGAATTAATAAAAAAAGATGTTGAAAATATCTTAAATACACTTGGAATGGACTTAACAGACGACAGTCTAAAAGGTACTCCAAACCGTGTTGCAAAGATGTTTGTAAAAGAGATTTTTGGTGGATTAAATCCAGATAAAAAACCTAGCTCTTCTACCTTTGACAACAAATACAAATACAACGAAATGTTGGTAGAAAAAAACATTGTTGTTTATTCTACTTGCGAGCATCATTTACTTCCTATCGTAGGTCGTGCACACGTTGCTTATATTTCTAACGGAACTGTTGTAGGCTTATCTAAAATGAACCGAATTGTTGATTATTTTGCTAAAAGACCTCAAGTTCAAGAACGTTTGAATATTCAGATTGTTGAAGAACTTAAGAAAGTATTAGGCACAGAAGATGTTGCTTGCGTTATTGATGCAAAACATTTATGTGTGAATTCTAGAGGAATAAGAGACATAGAAAGTAGTACGGTTACTGCCGAATTTGGTGGAAAATTCAAAGAAGACAACGTAAGAAGAGAGTTTTTGGATTATATTAAAATGGAAACTACTTTTTAATTTTAAAAAATAATTTCAACTGAAAATAATTGCCCTAGCCCTGATAGTAGCGGCATCCTTTTTGTCTCGTTCTTAAAACGAGATAAAAAGATATAGCGAATAGCAGGATTAGCTTCAAAATACTGAAATAAATTCAGCACAAGAAATAAAAAATATGCAACTATATAAAAACAATTCGTTACACTTATATAACACAACTTCTGGAAAAAAGGAATTATTTACTCCGATTTCGGATGGAAATGTAGGTATGTATGTATGTGGGCCAACGGTTTATAGTAATGTACACTTAGGAAACGTGAGAACTTTTATGAGTTTTGATGTTATCTATAGGTATTTATTGCATTTGGGTTATAACATTCGATATGTAAGAAACATTACTGATGCCGGACATTTAACTGATGATGGTGATGTAGAAAATGATCGTTTTGTAAAGCAATCGAAATTGGAGAAATTAGAACCAATGGAAATTGTTCAGAAATATACTGTAGATTTTCATAAGGTTTTGCAAGAGTTTAATTTTTTAGAACCAACTATTGAACCAACTGCAACGGGACACATTATTGAGCAAATTGAATTAACGCAACGCATGATTGCTGATGGATTTGCTTATGAAAGTAATGGTTCTGTATATTTTGATGTATTAGAATACAATAAAAAAGGCTTAAATTATGGTGAATTAAGTAACCGTAATGTAGAAGAATTATTTGCTAACACAAGAGATTTAGATGGACAAAGTGAGAAAAAAAATCCACAAGATTTTGCGCTTTGGAAAAATGCTTCTCCTGCACACATAATGCGATGGAACTCTCCTTGGGGAGCTGGTTTTCCGGGATGGCATTTGGAATGTACTGCAATGAGTACAAAATATTTGGGTGAAAACTTTGATATTCACGGTGGTGGAATGGATTTAAAATTTCCGCATCATGAATGTGAAATTGCTCAAGCTAAAGCTAGTTTTGGTCATTCTCCAGTAAATTATTGGATGCATACAAATATGTTGACCATGAATGGACTTCGCATGAGTAAATCTACAGGAAATTATGTTTTACCTATGGAATTAGTAGGTGGAAATAATCCATTTTTTGAAAAGAGTTTTAGTGCAAATGTTATTCGTTTCAGTTTTTTACAAGCGCATTACAGAAGTGTTTTAGATATTTCTAATGATGCGATGGTTGCAGCTGAAAAAGGTTTTAATCGTTTGATGGAAGGAATTGCTTTGTTAGACAAATTAGTTCCAAGCACTACTTCTACTCTATCTATTCAAAACTGGAAAGAGCAGTGTTATAAAGCCATGAATGATGATTTCAATACTCCAATTCTAATAGCAAATTTGTTTGAAGGTGTAAAATACATCAATCTAGTAAATGATAAAAAAGAAACTTTAACTGCTGAAGATATTGCGATTTTAAAAGAAACTTTGAATGCATTTGTGTTTGATGTTTTAGGAATTAAAAATGTAAAATCATCAAGTAATAATACAGATAAATTAACAGGAGTTGTTGAGATGCTAATCACGATGAGAGATGAAGCTAGAGCCAATAAAAACTGGGCTTTATCGGATGAAATTCGCGACAAACTTGCTACTACAGGAGTTATCTTGAAAGATGGTAAAGATGGAACGAGTTTCTCAATTTAAAATATAAGACTGCTGAATAAATAAATTATTTGGAACACAGATCTGAGAAATTATAGAAATTTGAATAATCTTTTTTTGAAATTGAAATTTAAAACAAATCCGTTGGCTTAAGCCGAACGGCAATGAATAAGAATTATTTTGAGCTTAAAAAAAATATTAATTTTTCCTTTTGTGCTTTTGGTACGTTTTTACCAAGGAGCAATTTCTCCGTTTACACCTGCTGCTTGTCGTTTTGAACCAACATGTTCCCATTATACTGTTGAAGCTTTACAGAAACATGGCTTGTTTAAAGGTGGTTGGTTAGCTATTAAACGAATTGCTAGTTGTCATCCTTGGGGAAAAAGTGGTTATGATCCAGTTCCTTGATTTTTGTGTTCAGTTCTATAAATCTGAAATTAACCAATATTTTTTAGTAGAAATTGAAGATTATTTGGAACACAGACTTTAAAAATTAGAGAAATTTGAATAATTTTTTTATTGTCATTGAAATTGGTTTTATTTTTTGATATTGAAATTATCATTGCTATTGAATTTTAATCTTTTTTAACAACTTAACAGATAATAATCTTTATTTTTACCCTTTTAAAAGAAAAACACACATGAACAACGCATTATATATGGTTTGGAATCCTTCTGAAGGATTTGATTTAGGTTTTATTACACTTCGTTTTTATAGTTTAATGTTTGTAGTTGCTTTCGGATTAGGTTGGTATATCATGAAACCTATTTTTGAAAGAGATGGCTTATCTGTTGAAAAATTAGATAACGTTTTTGTGTACACGGTAGTTGCAACATTATTAGGTGCTAGATTAGGTCATGTATTTTTTTACGATTGGGCTTATTTCAAAAATCATTTATTGGAAATTTTATTACCTATAAGAGAAACTGCAGATGGTTGGGAATTTACAGGTTTTGCTGGTTTAGCAAGTCATGGTGCTGCAATAGTTATTATAATTGCCATGATAATAATTAAACGTAAAAAAATAATTGACAAGCCTTTATTATGGATTTTAGATAGAATTGTAATTCCAGTTGCTAGTGGTGCTATATTTGTTCGATTGGGTAATTTTTTTAATTCAGAAATTGTTGGAAAAGAAACTACTTCGTCATTCGGAATTAAATTTATAAGAGATAAATTTACCCCAAGAGAAGCTTTTGAAAAAACTAATATTTCAGATGTAAATGATGCTTATAAGGCTATTGAAACTAATCCACAATTCTCTGATGTATTAGCTGAAGTCACTCCAAAACATCCTGCTCAATTATATGAAGCTTTAGGTTATGTTTTTGTATTTGCTATACTCTTTTATATGTATTGGAAAACTGACGCTAGAAACAAGCAAGGATTACTTTTTGGAACATTCTTAGTATTACTTTGGACAGTTAGATTTATAGTTGAATACGTTAAAGAAAGTCAAGGTGGATTTGAAGAAAGTCTAGGTTTACTTTCTACTGGTCAATGGTTGAGTATTCCATTTGTAATTGCTGGAATTTTCTTTATGTTTAGAGCAAAGAAATCTGCATAAAAAAAACAATTTAAGCAATTGAATAAAGAAAAAAAGACCTTAATAATTTAAGGCCTTTTTTTTTCTTACAATCTAAATCCTAAAGTTACGTGAGCTTTAAAATTTATATCTGAATAGTTGTCACTAATTTCTTTTGAATTTGAAAAATTTCTAGCAATTTGAGATCCTAAAGTAAGACTTATTTTATCATTAAATAGCCATTTATGACCTATACCAAAACCGGCTTCTAATCCACTCAAATCAAATTCTCTAATCATATTTGAGCTTGAACCTGTACCATTATTATAATCATAGTAATAATAGTAGTCAATTGTTTCTTGTTTACCAACTCTATATTTTAAAAAAGGTGAAAACACAAAGCCATGTTGTTTCTTACTTTTAGAAAAATAAATATTGTATGAGGCTTGTATTCCAATTAGTCCATTTTTTTCTAACTCCGAAGCGTCTATATAAGAATATGTATCAAATAAGGTAACATCAAGCTGAACGGATTGATTACCCTTTAAAAAATGTTCATATCCAACATTAAAAGATTTTCCTACTACCAAGTCAAAAAGGTTGGATTTAATCTCCCCACTATATTCCTTTGATTCTCCATCTTGGGCTATAGACATTAAAGGTAGAATCAGTAATCCTAAAATAAGTTTTTTCATATATTTTGAAGTTAAAATTTAAACAAATATAGATAGAGTTAATCAAAAAAAAATCCTAAAATTTTCATTTTAGGATTTTTTTTCAAACTTATATTTTTTTGACTAATCTTCTTTTTTGAATTGAGCCATTTTTAATTTTTCTTTTTCACTCATTGAATCACGCATAATTGGTGTTGCAACAAATAATGAAGAATATGTACCTACTAAGATACCTACTAGAATAGCAAATACGAATCCTCTGATAGTTTCACCACCTAAGATAAATATTGCTACTAAAACTACTAATGTAGTTGCAGAAGTATTTATAGTTCTACTTAATGTTGTATTAATAGCTTTATTTACTAAACCATCAAAATCTGATGTTGAGTTATAATCTAAATATTCACGAATTCTATCAAATACAATTACCGTGTCATTTAATGAATAACCAATTACTGTTAAGATAGCCGCAATAAATGCTTGGTCAATTTCCATGTTGAATGGTAATATGTTGTAGAAGAATGAGAATATACCTAATACAATAATAACATCATGTGCAACTGCTAGTACAGCTCCAAGTCCAAATTGCCATTTTTTAAATGAAAGCATTAAATATAAGAACACTACAAATAAAGAACCAAAAACAGCCCAAATAGAGTTCGTTGTTATATCTTTTGAAATTGTTCCCGATACTTTAGAAGACTTCATAATTCCGTAAGCTTTTGTATCAGAAGACACAACAAAATCTTCATAAGTTGTTCCTTTTGGTAAATATTTTTGCAATGTTTTGTATAACATTTCATTTACTTCTTTATCAACCCCTTCGCTTTCTTCATTAACTTTATACTTTGTAGTAATTTTTAATTGATTATCGTTACCAAAAACTTTTGCTTCGGCACTTCCAAAAGTAGCTACTAAATCTTGAGTTACATCTGGAGCAACTACAGCTTTATCAAAACGAACTTGAAACGTTCTTCCTCCAACGAAATCTGCACCTAAATTTAAGCTTTTTGTAAAGATTGAGAATAAAGATAAAGCGATTAAAACTCCTGAAATAACATAAGCAATTTTTCTTTTTCCTAAGAAATCAAAGTTCATGTTTTTGAACCAGTTTTTAGTAATTGATGTTGAAAACGCTAATTTTTCTCCTTTAGAAATACTCCAATCTAAGAATATTCTAGTTATAAAAATTGCAGTAAACAACGAAGTTAGAATACCTATAAGTAAAGTAGTTGCAAAACCTTTAATTGGTCCTGTTCCTAAGAAGAATAAAATTAATGCTGTAATAAAAGTAGTTACATTGGCATCAATAATAGATGACATTGCTCCTTTCCATGTATATGCATAATTAACAGCTTCTTCAATTGTTTTACCTGAATCTAATTCTTCTTTAGCTCTTTCAAAGATAATTACGTTAGCATCAACTGCCATACCAATCGTTAAGACAATACCAGCAATACCAGGTAATGTTAATACAGCTCCAAAACTTGCTAAAGCTCCAAAGATGAAAAGAATATTTACTAATAATGCTAAATTAGCATAGAACCCTGTTTTTCCATAATAAAAAACCATCCATAATAATACCAATGAGAATCCAATGATGAATGACATAATACCATTATCAATAGCTTCTTGACCTAATGAAGGTCCAACTACGTCAGATTGTAAAATATCAGCTCTTGCAGGTAATTTACCAGCTCTCAATACGTTAGCTAAATCTTTTGTTTCTTCAATTGTAAAAGAACCAGAAATTTCAGAACTTCCACCAGAAATTGGTCCTTTTGAGACACCTGGTGCAGAATACACTGTATTATCTAATGTAATTGCGATTGCGTTACCTTGTTGAGAAACTTCACCTGTCATTTTTTCCCAAGCTTTTGCTCCTTTACCGTTCATTTGCATACTAACAGCAGGTTTCCCAGTACCATCATAAGTATCCGTTGCATTAGTAATAACGCCACCACTAATAGGAGCAACATTCTCTCTATTTCCTTTTAATGCATATAATTCAGTAATATCTGGAGTCTTGTCATTAACTTTTCCCCAAGCAAACTTTACATCAGCCAATTTACTTGGCAATAAAGCTTTCATATCACTTCTTTTGAAATAAGAATTGATTTTTGCTGTATCAGAAAGTTTTGCATATCCAATTATTGAAGTTCCTGGTTGTTGACTAACCTGAATTTTATCGAATAATGGATTTACTTGATTTGATAAAGTATCTGCTTTATCAACTAATAAAGAGTCAATTCCTTTAGAAACTGTTTCTTTAATATCTTTTCCTTTAACTTCTGTTTTCTTTAAAGCTTCATTTACTGAAACAATATATTCAGCAACTTCGTCAATTTTGTAAGTTTCCCAAAATTCTAATTGTGCAGTTCCTTGTAATAATTTCTTAATACGATCCACATCTTTTGCACCTGGCAATTCTACTAAAATTCTACCTGTTTCTCCTAACATTTGAATATTAGGTTGTGTTACACCAAATTGGTCAATACGTTTTCTTAATACTTCAAAAGCACTTTCAACAGATTTTGCTACTTCAGCTTTAATTAATGGTTTAACTTGATTATTAGTCATGTTAAACTTAATAACATCATCCAATGCTCTTGTTCCAAAAATCTCAGCACTAGATAATTTAGTGTTTGATGCTGCTGCCTCTTTATCAAAAGTTTCAAAGAAAGCATCTAAATAAGTTTGATTACCAACTTGATTATTTGCTGTTTCGGCTAATGCTTTATTAAAAACTGGGTTTTTAGTATTATTAGCTAATCCTTTTAAAATATCTTTTACTGATATCTGAAGAATAACATTGATTCCACCTTCTAAGTCTAATCCTTTGTTGATTTGCTTTGCAACTACTTCATTGTAAGTATTACCCATGTATACTTTCTCCTTACCTATAGAATCTAGGTATTTTTGCTCTTTTGCGAAATCTCCATTTGCAAATGATTTTGCTTTTTCTGCATAACTATTTGCAACGTAAGTAAACGTTAATTGGTAGATACATGCTACGGCAAAAATAATTGCGAAAAATTTAATAAGTCCTTTATTCTGCATTATTCAAAAAATTAATTTATTGTATTTTAAAAAACGAACAAATATATAATATACAATAGGATTAAACAATTTTATTTTATACTAATGTTAAAATAGTCCTATAATAATAAAAGTAACTGTTATTTTATATTTAATAAAAAAGGCTGTTAAAAAATAACAGCCTGATTTTAATTAGATTACAATATATTTATGAGTAAATTTAATTTTTAACAATTTTTACAACTTGGTTGTTTTCTCCTAAAAACATTAAAAAATATACTCCTTTAGGTAATTCACTTAGATTAATTGTCTCATTTTTTGAAGATTCTAAATTTTGAAAACTCAACTTTTGTCCCAAAGTATTGTAAACAAATACCGAATAATAGTTAGCAAAACTATTATCAAAGGAAACTGAATTAAAAGTTGGATTTGGAAATACATTAATAGTTTGGTTTGAATTAGAATAATTATCGTTAGCTAAATTATTATCTATTGTCACCATAGCTGTTGCTGCATCATTAACGCAGTTATCTAAATTACTAATCGTATAATTAAATGTATAATTCCCTACATTAGTATTTGCTGGAATAACAATTTGCCCAAGGTCATTTATTGAAGCTCCTGGAATAGGTGAAGGACTTACTAGTGAAAAAACCACATTTGATATATTAGCTTGGTTATTTAATAATTCATCATAATAATCATTATTAAAAACACTGTTAGTTATTCCCCCATTTTGACCATTAATAGGTGTATTTGTAAAATCATCATCATTTGCATTTAAATAATTAATTGGAAACACAGGAACCAGTCTAACATTATCTAGATAATAATAAGCTTCCGCACTATAATTTGGAAGCGTAACTCCATTGCAATCTGTATTTGGATTGTTTTCAGTTTGAGTAAGAACGTTATTTAATCCTCCTAAATACAAATATTTTAAATTAGCATTATTCCCTGTTGTAAAAGTAAAACTTATATTTTCCCATCCATCAGTACTTGCTGAACTTGAATTTGAGAAAGTTGAATTAGTTAAAAAAACCACATTATTATTAATAAAGTTATCTGGAATAATTCCACCTGTGATTAATTCTATATTTGTATCAGTAATCAGTGCTTGAAATTTTATTGACCTTTGTCTATATTTATCCGCATTAGAAACATCAAATGACAAATTATATTGAGTATTTGGTTCTAAAGCACTCACTAATTCTGTTTTAATAGATTCTGAATAAACGTTTTGTAAAAAATTTGGTCTAAAAAAACTAATAAACATACCCGCATAGGCATGATTATTAGAAATTTTATCATGTTGAAGTCCTGCAAAATTACACGGAATCCCATAAGACTGTGATGTTGCGTTTGAGTTGTAATACTCTGCAGTTGTCTTATAACTAGCATTTTGCCACCCACAGGCTTTATAAATTTGACTATTGTTATTTGGGGAATAATTATGTTCTTCAAAATTTCCATTTTTAACTAAACTACAAATATCTTCTTGATTACAATTGTTTAGAACATTAACGTATATATAAGTAACATTACCTCTTTTACCAGTAGCATTGTCATATGGAACATATCTTAATACATGTATTCCTGGAACGTAAGAAGTCATAGTAATAGTTTGGTTACTAGAGCCTGATGCTTGAGAAAAATATGCATTAGGATCCGTTAAATTTTGTACATATTCATATCTTAAATTATTTAATGAACCATTTGTATAATCGTTACTCAATATTCCACTAATTGGAATTATAGTTCCAGAAAGTCCCTGATAGATATAACCACCCGAAGAATTTATTCCATCATTAGTTCCAGCAACACCATTGCCATTGCAAATAGTTGAATTATAATCTTTATAAGTAAAATTTGAAGTAGTACCAAAAGTAGTATTTAAACTATAACCAATATCACATAAAGTTAAACGTTCTTCTGTAGTTAAAAATCGTTTTGCAAAAAGACCGCTTGCTCTATCACTCATCATAAAATATTGGTCATTAGAATTATTATTGTAGCAGGCGTCTTCAAAATGACTTAAGCTGCTTCCGTTTTCAAAACATGGTGGTGTATAAACAGGAACAGTTGCAGTACCAGAATAAATAATTGAAGTAGGACAATTAAACAACCCTGAATTACCTTGATAAGGTGTACTATTTGCACATAGAGGGTAAATCACTGCGTTTGAAACATTTGAATTGAAAAAATAATCATACATCTGACAATTAGAGGAACCAGAATATGAATTACTAATCAACGATATATTTGATGGTGTTTTTAAAAATTTATCATATCTTGTAAAATACCACCCTGAATTATCTAAATTAGAATTACCCCAAAATAAACTATATCCTGTAGAATTCATCAAGCTATTAAAACCTAATAAATGTGTTAACTCATGTATTATTACTGTATAAAAATCAACACTATTCAAAACGTAACCTGAAGCTGAGTCATGTTTATTCATATCTAAATTCCAAACGGTAGAACTATTAAAATTGAAACAAGTATACCCGTGATAAAAATTGATATCTTGACCTGTAGTAGAAATTGGAAATACAGTATTTGAGTATGAATCTGTTCCTGAATTTATAGTTTTCCATATTTCATTATCTACAATACCTCTAATAGGATATCCTTGAGATGCGATTATATTGTTTCCAGTAGGAACATTGTAATAAGCTGAAGCAGCACCCACAGCACCTGTAGGTAACCCTAATGAAACGGGACTTCTAATCCAAATTTTAACTTTATTGCTATTTCCTGAATTTTTTAATGGTGTTATAATAAAATCAGACATGTCACTAAATGCCTGACAAATAATTGCTCTTCGTTGGTCATGAATAGTATTTCCAACAACTTCCATTCCGCAACCAGTTTCAAAATATAATTCAAAAATACCAGAAGTACAAAGCAGAGTATTATTAATTACATTTCCATTACTTATCTTTCTAGATTCTTCAACAATAATATCAGATAATTTAAAACTATTGCCTTTGTCGTCAAAAACATTATCAAATATTCCATTTGGTGAAAAACTAGAATCAGTTTTCTGAGAAAAACCTGAAAATTTAACAAGAAATAATAAAAGAAAACAACTTAATAATTTTATACTATTCTTCATGATTTTACTATATTAATCATCTCAAATATATAATTATTAAATAAAAAAAGCGATAAATGTTTATAATTTATCGCTTTAGTAAAAATTTATTATAGGAATTATAAAACCGATTTCAAATCAGCATTCATATTTCTAACTGCTTCTGCACTTTTAGCAAATAATGCTTTTTCAGCATCATTTAATTTTACATCTACAATTTCTTCTACACCGTTTCTTCCGATAATACATGGAACACCGATACAAATATCGCTTTGTCCATATTCTCCTTCTAACATAACTGAACAAGGAATCATACGTTTTTGGTTGTTTAAGATAGAATCTACTAAAAATGCTACAGAAGCTCCAGGAGCATACCAAGCTGAAGTTCCTAATAAACCTGTCAACGTTGCACCACCAACCATTGTTGAAGCAGCAACTTTATCCATTTCTTCTTGTGACATGAAGTTTGCAATTGGAGAACCATTGTAAGAAGCTAATCTTGTTAATGGAATCATAGTTGTGTCACCATGACCACCAATTACCATACCTTGCACATCATTTGATGGTTTCTGTAAAGCTTGTGATAAGAAATATTTGAAACGTGAGCTATCTAAAGCTCCACCCATTCCAATAACTCTATTTTTAGGCAAACCTGTTGCTTTTAATGTTAAATATGCCATTGTATCCATAGGGTTAGATACTACAACGATAATTGCATCTGGAGAATGTTCTAAAATATTTACTGCAACTGATTTTACAATTCCAGCATTAATTCCGATTAATTCTTCACGAGTCATTCCTGGTTTTCTTGGAATTCCAGATGTAATCACTACTACATCAGATTTAGCTGTTTTAGTATAATCATTTGTGCTTCCCGAAACTACAGTATTAAAACCTGTTGTGGTTGAGCATTGCATAATATCCATTGCTTTTCCTTCTGCAAAACCTTCTTTGATGTCTAATAAAACTACTTCGCTTGCAATTCCTCTATAAGAAATAACATCTGCACAAGTAGCACCTACATTACCAGCACCTACTATTGTAACTTTCATATTTGTGTTATTTATAAAATTATTAAATTAAAATTCATATTGTAATGAAACATTTGTGTTTACAAATTTACCAAAAGCAAGTGTACCTTGTACAAAAAACTTGTTAAATTGATATCTACCAGAAAATTCACCTATTAAATTTCGTTTTGTTTTACTCAAATCTTTCATTCTATCATTCAAAATATCCTGTAAAGGAATAATTTCTTCAATGCTTCCTTTTTCTCCATCAAACTTATAATTGAAATCACTTATGTTAAAAATAATTCCCCATAATATTTCTAAATTTTTATGTGTTTTAGATATATTAATCTGAGTTTGATAGGTATCTATACTACTTCCTAAAGAATTAATTCCTAAAGTTCCATAAGCAGATTGAATATCAACAAAATCGAAACTCAAATTTTCTTTAGAATAAGCAACCAATGCAGATACATGAATAGTTTTGTTGAAATTTTCAGAAAAATACTGATCCAAATTATGTTTTAAACCAGCTCCATAAACTTGATAATCTCCTTTTTTAAGCTTGGTTTTTGGAGAGTATTTAACTAGTACTTCTGTACCATACCAAAGACCAACACCAGCTTGTAAATACGGATAAAAAACAGTTTCTTCATTAACTCCTTCTGGAGATTTTAATCGTACTTCTGAACCTCCTAAATCACCCACTAAATAATATTGATTATTGTTTCCTAAAGCTGTAGGAACCTCAACACTATTTTGTCCTTCTATAGAGAAGAACTCAAAGTCATTATTACTTGCCGTGAAAGTTCTATCCAATTTAGGCACAAAAAATAAATTAGCATTTACTCCAAACGTTACTTCTCCTAATTCTTTTTTCTTAGCAGAAGTCATCCAACCAGAAGATGCTTGATAAACTGCGGCATCAGTAGCAGGAGTTATGTATTTATCAGAATACAAAAGGGCATCATTAAGTAGATACCCTATTTGTTGAAATACTTCTGCATTTTGTGCTTTCAATTGATTAGTTGTAATAACTAATAAAAATAAAACAATCGTAGCAACTTTATCCATCTTAAGCGTCAATATTTGCGTAAGCTGCATTTTTTTCAATAAACTCTCTACGAGGTGGAACCTCATCTCCCATTAACATTGAGAAAACTCTATCTGCTTCGGATAAACTATCAATATTTACATGACGTAATGTTCTAAAATCTGGATTCATGGTTGTATCCCATAACTGTTCTGCATTCATCTCTCCAAGACCTTTATAACGTTGAATTGACGCTGAACCACCCATTTTTTGATTTATTAAATCACGTTGATCATTTGACCAAGCGTATTCTTTTTTGTTTCCTTTTTTAACTAAATATAAAGGTGGTGCTGCAATATAAACATGTCCACCTTCAATTAATTCTTTCATAAATCTAAAGAAGAACGTTAATATTAAAGTAGAAATGTGAGAACCATCGACATCGGCATCACACATAATTACTACTTTATGGTATCTTAATTTTGAAAGATTTAAGGCTTTACTATCTTCTTCTGTACCAACAGTTACACCTAAAGCTGTAAATATATTTCTTATCTCTTCGTTTTCAAAAACTTTGTGTTGCATGGCTTTTTCAACGTTCAAAATTTTACCTCTTAAAGGCAAAATAGCTTGAAACATTCTATCACGACCTTGTTTTGCCGTTCCACCTGCCGAATCTCCCTCTACTAGGAATACTTCGCATTTTGCTGGATCTTGTTCTGAACAATCAGATAATTTTCCAGGTAATCCACCACCACCCATAACGGTTTTTCTTTGAACCATTTCACGTGCTTTTTTTGCAGCGTGACGAGCTTGAGCAGCCAAGATTACTTTTTGAACAATAATTTTAGCATCATTAGGATTTTCTTCTAAATAAGCTTCAATCATATCACCAACAGCCTGACTAACTGGTGAAACAACCTCTCTATTTCCTAATTTTGTTTTGGTTTGTCCTTCGAATTGTGGTTCTGCAACTTTTACCGAAATAATAGCTGTTAACCCTTCACGGAAATCATCTCCAGAAATTTCGAATTTTAATTTATCTAGTAATCCAGAAGCATCTGCATATTTCTTTAAAGAACGAGTTAAACCTGTTCTAAAACCTTGTAAATGCGTTCCTCCTTCGTGTGTATTAATATTATTTACATAAGAAAATATATTTTCTGTGTAACTTGTATTATAAATCAATGCAACCTCAACTGGAATTTCTCCTTTATCAGAATCCATTGAAATAACATGGTTTATTATAGGCTCACGATTTGCATCTAAATATCTGATATATTCTTTTAAACCTTCTGTTGAATGAAAAATTTCAGACACAAAGTTTCCGTCTTTATCTACTTCTCTTTTATCAGTAAATGTAATTGTAATTCCTTTATTTAAGAATGACAATTCACGCATACGAGCAGACAATGTATCATAAGAAAACTCAACTGACTGCGTAAAGATTGAATCATCAGGATAAAAAGTTACAATTGTACCTCTTTTATCTGTTGTTCCAATTTGTTTAACCGGATAAAGCGCTTTACCTTTTTCGTATTCTTGTTCGTAAATTTTTCCATCAGAACTATGAACTGTTGCGCGTAAATGATTTGACAATGCATTTACAACAGAAACTCCAACTCCGTGTAATCCTCCAGAAACTTTGTATGAATCTTTATCGAATTTACCTCCAGCACCAATTTTAGTCATTACAACTTCTAGGGCAGAAACTCCTTCTTTTTTATGAATTCCAACTGGAATACCACGACCATTATCTTCTACTGAAACTGAACCATCTTCATTAATATCTACTCTAATAGTATCACAATAACCACCCATTGCTTCGTCAATAGAGTTATCTACGACTTCATACACTAAATGATGAAGTCCTCTGACTCCAACATCTCCAATATACATAGAAGGTCGCATTCTTACGTGCTCCATTCCTTCTAAGGCCTGAATACTGTCTGCTGAATAATTGCTTTTGTTTATTTCTTCACTCATATTATTAAATCTTAAACGATTTTTTTATTACAAACACAAATATAGCCATTTAATAAAGAACATAGCTAAAAAGCACCTTAAAATGACCGCAAGTTATCAACATTTGTTAATTTCTAAAAAGTCTCGCAAATCGCTTAAAAAAAGGCTAAAATCGAATTTTAATCAATTTAGCCTTTTGTTTAAATTAGTTTATTTTATAAAATTGCTTAGAAGAGACTTTTCGATGGTTTGATTATTAGATGTTTCGAAGAATCGAACTATCGAAAAATCTAATACGCTTCCGTATGTACATTTGCAACTGCTCTTCCGGAAGGATCATTCATATTTTTAAAAGCTTCATCCCATTCTAAGGCTATTTTTGTACTACAAGCAACACTTGCTTCTTGTGGAACGCTTTTAGCAGCTGCATCACTTGGAAAATGTTCTGTAAAAATTGAACGGTAATAATATTCTTCTTTTGATGTTGGTGTTTGAATTGGAAATTTATATTTAGCATTTGCCAATTGTTCATCCGAAACTTCTTTAGCTACGACTTCCTTTAAAGTATCAATCCAACTATACCCTACTCCATCACTGAATTGTTCTTTTTGTCTCCAAGCTACACTCTCTGGTAACATATCTTCAAAAGCTTTACGTAAAACCCATTTTTCCATGCGTTCACCGTTAATCATTTTGTCTTGTGGGTTGATTCGCATAGCAACATCCATAAATTCTTTATCTAAAAATGGTACACGACCTTCAATTCCCCAAGCGGCTAGACTTTTATTAGCACGAAGACAATCGTACATGTGTAATTTGCTTAATTTACGAACTGTTTCTTCGTGAAATTCTTGTGCGTTTGGTGCTTTGTGAAAATATAAATAACCTCCAAATAATTCGTCTGCACCTTCTCCTGAAAGAACCATTTTAATTCCCATAGACTTAATAACTCTTGCCATTAAATACATTGGAGTTGAAGCACGAATTGTAGTTACATCATACGTTTCTATATTATAAATAACATCTTTAATTGCGTCTAAACCTTCCTGAATAGTAAATTTAATTTCATGATGAATCGTTCCTAAGTGATCTGCTACTTTTTGAGCTGCTGCTAAATCTGGAGATCCATTTAACCCAACTGCAAAGGAATGTAATTGTGGATACCAAGCGTCTGATTTACTATCTGATTCAATCCTTTTTTGAGCATATTTTTTGGCAATAGCTGAAGTTATTGATGAATCTAATCCTCCTGAAAGTAAAACTCCATAAGGCACGTCACTCATTAATTGTCTTCTAACTGCTGCTTCTAAGGCTGTTTTTATTTCAATAATACTTGTTTCGTTATCTTTTACCGCTTCAAAGTCTGTCCATTCTCTTTTATACCATTGCACAAATTCACCATCTTTACTTGACATATAATGTCCTGGTGGAAATAATTCAATTTTTGTACAAACTCCTTCTAAAGCTTTTAATTCTGACGCTACGTAAAAAGTTCCATGTTCATCCCAACCTATATATAAAGGTATAATTCCCATATGATCACGAGCAATGAAATATTCGTCTTTTTCAACATCGTAAATAGCGAAACCAAATATTCCGTTCATTTCATCTAAAAAATGTACTCCTTTTTCTTGGTATAAAGCTAAAATGACTTCACAATCACTTTCAGTTTGAAATTCGTATTTGCCTTCAAATTGTTTTCTTAATTCTCTGTGGTTGTATATTTCTCCATTAGCCGCTAAAACTAAACTTTTATCTTTTGAAAATAAAGGTTGTTTTCCTGAAGCTGGATCAACAATTGCCAAACGTTCGTGAGACATAATCGCTTTTTCATCAGAATAAATTCCACTCCAATCTGGTCCACGATGACGAATTATTTTAGACATTTCTAAAACCTTTGGTCTTAAAGTTTCAGCTTTTTGTTTTAGGTCGAAGGCACATACTATTCCGCACATATTTTTGAGTTTAAAAAGTTATTGGTTTAAAGGGTTAAAAGACTAACCGTTTAAATTGTTTAACAAAATTGAGGATAAAACGACTTAAATGAAACTATAAATTAATATTTAGTTATAATTCGTAACCAAAAAATATTTTTTAATATAAATTCATAACTAAAAATGCAAAAAAATGATATTTATATTTGAAATTGTTATTCAACCGATTGAATTCTATATTTTGTAGTATTAATTTCAAACTGGAAATCAATTTTGTTTCCCATTAATTTTGTTCCTAATGGTGATTGAGGTGAAAGTGCGAAAACATCGTGATTTTCTATTGTAATTTTTGGTAAAGCTGCACTTACAAAGAAATAAGTTTCATTGGCTTTTACCAAACTTCCTAAAGCAACAACATTGTGATTTTGAGAATCGTCAATTTTATCTAAAATAGCTTTATGCTCCAGTACTTCTTTTAGCTTTTGAGTCAGTTTTTCTTGTTCTAAATGCATCATGGCTAATGCAGTTTCATGTTTGTCACCAGCTGAACCTTTGGCATCGTTTTGTGCATCAATAGCTAAATCTGAAATCATTTTTTGAAGGATTTCAATTTTTTCTTGAACTATGGATTTGTATTGAGAAAGGATTTGAGGTTTTGTTGGCATTTTCTTTTAAATAAAAAACGCTAAGTTAAAGTATCACTTAGCGTTTCATTATAATTAATTATCATTTAAAAATCAAACTTATAATTAGCTCCAATCATTACTTGAATAGATTGCACTGGAAAATTCGCCCAACGTTGGTAATTCTGACTTGCTAAGTTGTTTCCTTTTAAGAAACCCGTTAATCTTTCGTTGTATTTGTATCCAATGTGTGCATTTAAATCGAAATAACTGTCTAATATTACTGTTTGTGTTGTAAAAGTTGCAGGAACAATCATTAAATCATCTTGTACTGCAATTTGGTCTTTTCTATCTCCAACAAAAAATACTTTTGCACCAGCATACCATTTATCTGTAATATTAAAATCTACTGTTGAAGCTAATTGAATTTGAGGTAAATTCCATGCTTCTTGCTCTTCGTCCACTGAATAGTTATTATATGAACCGCTTATTCCAAAAGAAACGTTTTTCGAAAAATCAGCTTTCAATTCTGCAAATCCTGTAATTGTTTTTACGTTATCATAAGCTACATCAAAAGAGTTTCCAAAAACATATCCTTCAGTATTTGTTACTAATGGATCAAATGCATTGTTTTTGAATAAAGCTTTTGCCTCTTCATCTTTATATGATGCTCTTAAATTAAAAGAAACGGAATTAGATAATTTTCCTTTTAAACCTCCATAAACATCATATTTTTGATTCGTTGGTGAAACATAAAGTGTTGGAGAAACAAATGGATTAACATCTACAAAATCTGCATAAGAGTTTTGATGTAATGTTCCTTCTGCTCCAGCATAAGCTGTTAAAATTTCTGGCACTAATTTATATGATGCTTTTATGTTTGGATATATAAAAACTTTACTGTCTGAAATTCCATCTACTTTCTGTGTACTATAAAAAACTGAAGCTCCAAATTGAACAGAATAATCATCTTCTTGTAGCAAAATACTTGGACTTGCGCCGAAGTTTATGTTGCTATATTTATACGATTGTTCAGCATAATAGCTTCTATCAAAACTTCCTCCAACATAATCTACAATTACATCTAATTTTACTTTAGTATTCATAACTTCAAATGAAGTTTCTGGCTTGATGTAAAATCTGTTTTCTCCAGAACCTAATGCATCCGAAAATCGTTTAAACAATAAAGTTGAATTGTCTAAAAAACTATCTTTCATTCCTAATTTACCACCTAATTGAATAGTATTAAAAGATTGTTTCTCTTTAATTGAGTTTAAAGCTGCTTCATCAAAAGCTACAAATTCAGTTGGTAAACCATACCAATTGCTTACTTGATTTTTGAATCCTAAGTCTACATTGTAATGTAAATCTTTATCGCGACTTCCGTAAGTCACATCAGCACTTGTTGTGGCAAATTGATTATCCAAAACAACTCCATCAATATCTCCTTGTGATGATAAATGACGTATCATTCCTCCTACATATTCACTTCTACTGATATCTTCTGTGATGAATAATTCTGCATTAACAGTCAAGTAATTACCCAAACCTAAAGTTGCATAATTTTTGAATAATTTTTCTTTTTTAGCTTTTTCTACATCAGCTGCTTTTCCTTTTGCTGGTGTAAAAGTTGAAGCTACAGGAAATGAAAAAATTGAATATTCTATTTTCTCTTTTTGTACTTCTGCATCATCTTCAAAAGTTGGTGTTTCTTTTACTTTGAAAGCATCAGAAATTGTTGGACTATATGGTTTTACAATATTTACCACTTCAGAACCTATATTTTCATCTTTCTTTTGGGCTAAAGCCAACTGGAAAGAAAAAATTACTGTTACTAGAATTATATTTTTTAAATATCTCATTTTTCTTATTTTAGATACTGAATCTAGTTCAGCATGACAGACTTTATTGATTTTATTACTCTTGGATTGAAGAATTACGTTTTGCTTCTTCTGATTTAATTGTTGCTAATTCATCCTTTGCTTCTGTTACTACTTCTGGATATTCATCATATTCCTCAATAACCATTTTCAAAATTGAAGTCGCTTGAAAACTATCTTTTAATTGGTAATAATTTTTTGCCATAATTACTAAACTTTTAGCGGCAAAATATTGATAACCCGAATAATCTTTAGCATATTTTTCTACAATTTTATTAGAATCAGCAAATTTTCCGTCTTTGTTTTTAAAATAAGCGTCATAGTACAAAGCTTCTGCTGCTAATTCACCTTTTGCTATTTTTTGTAGGTTTTGATAAGCTATTTTTGCTTTTCCTTCATCACCCGTTTTTATAGCAGAACGAGCGACAATAATTTGCGCATCACTTTTTACTCTATCTTCTGTTTTATCATTTGACAATACTTTATCAGCATAAGTCACAGCATTTGTATAATCTTTTTTCTCGTAGTAGGATTTCATCAAATTAGATTGAGCAAATGTTACGTTTTGAGGAAAATCTGCTTCTGTTTCTAATCGTTTTAAAACAATAATTGCTTTATCGTATGATTTTGCCTTTAAATAAACTTGACCTAAACGCGCTAAAGCTTGTTCAGTAAATTCACTTCTAGCTTTGCTAATTACATATTCATAATGTTTGATAGCATTATTTTCTAAACCATCTGCATAATATAATTGTGCCAAATAGAAATTAGCATTTAATGCATGAAGACCATTTGGAAAACTACCTAAATAGGTTGTAAATCCAGAAATAGCTTGTTTTGCATTATTCATTAAATATTGTTTTTCTGCTGATTCATAAGTTGTGTTATCTAAATCTGCATTACTAACTTCAATGAAATTTAATGTTTTAACCCAAGCAGCATATTCATCTACTCTACCATTATCAATATAAATTAATCGTGCTGTAGAAACTGCTTCTAAAGCTTCTGGTGAGTTTGGAAAATCAGCAGCCACTTTTTTGAATTTTGCAATCGCTAAATCTTCTTTTCCGTTGTTATAATGAATTAAACCCTGTTTTAAAATCGCTTTTGCTAAATAAGAACTTGTTTTATGATTAGCAATTAATTTATCAAAAGTCTGAATGGCTTTATCTACTTTGTTTTCATTTACATAAGTATTTCCTAGTTCATACAAAACATCATCTGCATATTGTGATGAAGGATATACTTTTGAAAAATTTTCTAAATCATCTATTTTCCTGTCATTTTTCCCTACGAAACCATAACTAATTCCTTTTTGATAGGCTGCATAATCTGCATCTGGACTTTTTAATTCCATTACCTTATTATAGGCATCCATTGCTGGCCAATATTTTGCTGAAATAAAATTACAATCACCCAAACGTAAGTAAGCATCTGTTAGTCTTGTCTTATCATTTTTGTTTGAAGCTATGTAAGTTCCAAAAGTTGAAATAGCATTATCGTATTCTTTCAATTTAAAATAAGTATACCCTAAATTGTAATTAATGTTTGTGTTTTCTGGCGTAGAAGCTGAAGCACTATTGTTTTGAAATTGCTTAAATGTAATTTTAGCTTCACTAAATTGATCTAAATTATATTCTGTTTCAGCTTTCCAGAAAAGTGCTCTTGCCGTGTATTTTGGATCTTTATTTTCTGTGATTGCTTTCTTGAATAGACTTAAAGCTTCTTTGTTATTTCCATCAATATATAACTCTAAACCTCTATAAAAATTTGCCAATTGATAAGCTTGACGATTTTCTGGAGATTTATTTTTTTCCAAAAGGACTAAAGCTTCTTTATAATTTTTTGATGTGATATAAGAGCTAATCAATAAGTTATTTATTTCTTGTTTGTAAGACGAATTTGGATATTTAGTCAAATAAGCTTGTAAAACTTCAGGAGTACTTTTGAATGAATTTCCAATTTCGTAACTCAATTTAGCGTAATTTAAATAAGCATCTTCTTGAATTTTTAAATCAAATTCCATTTCAGATGCCGTTTTAAAAGCTGTTAATGCTTGATTTTTCTTATCTGTACGCAAATAACATTCTGCCAAATGATAGTAAGCATTTTGAGCCACAGCATCATTTCCACCAATAATTTTATTGAATTGCGATATTGCTTTTTCGTAATCTTTTTGTTGATAATAAGCATAACCTAGTTGGTAATAATCTGTGTTATTCCACTTTCCTCTTGTTCCTTTGTAATCTTCTAAATATGGAATTGCTTTGTCATATTGTTTTAAATTAAAGTAGCTTTCTCCAATAATTTTAGACAATTCACTTATTTCAGTTCCTCTAGATTTTGACATTTGAGCTAAACCTAAATCAATTGCTTTTTGGAAATTTCCTAATTTAAAATTCATATCAGCCTGAAAATAACCCATTTTTTCTTTGTATCTATCTTGGTCTGATACTTTGTCGAAATAGTCATTGGCTTTTTTAAAATCGTCAGTCTCATAAGCTAAATAACCTAAATAATATTTGGCTTGATTTCCAAATTCTTTAGAATTAACTACTTTATTGAAGTAATTTGAAGATTCTTTTACGTTTTTTGCTGTAAAATAGGCATATCCTTTTTGAAAATTGAATTTTTCTCTTTCATAAGTTGTCAAACCATTTTCATCTACTTTATCAAAATATTTTAACGCTTGAGGATAATTGCTTTGATCAAAATAATAATGAGCTACTTCAATAAATGCTTGATTTTGTTTTGTACTTGTTGGATATTTTTCCACAAAATCTTCCATTAATTGATCTGCACCCATTTGGTTTAAACGAATAGCACAATTAGCAATATAATAAGCACAATCTGCTTTTACATCTGTACTTGAAACGGTATTGATTACTTTATCAAAAATAATTTGAGCCGATTGATATTGTTTGTCTTTATAAAGTTCTACTGCTCTATCAAATTCTTTTAATTCATGCGAATAAATAGCTGTTTGTTGCGCTACAACAAAGGTGGTTTGAAAGAATAGTAATAAATAAAAAATGTGTTTTGTAAGCTTCATTTTATCCGGTTTTAGAATCTCAAATATAAGTTATATATGACTACTAACGGGTGAAGCATAGTTTATATTGTGAACAAGGTTTTAAACAAATTTGTTATTTTTTTACAATTGATTGATATTATTTTGAATAGAACATTACTATTATTACATTTACACAATAAATCTATAAAATCATGGCAGAAACCATTCTTTCCTTACAAAACGTATCCATAAATCAAGAAAACAATAGAGTTTTATCTAATGTGAATCTTGAAGTAAAACGTGGTGAATTTATTTATTTGATAGGAAAAACCGGTGCAGGAAAAAGTAGTTTATTAAAAACTCTTTATGGTGATTTAGCTTTACTTGAAGGTGAAGGAAGTATTGTTGACTATGATTTACGTAAATTAAAAGAGAAAGACATTCCGTATTTAAGAAGAAAACTAGGGGTTGTTTTTCAGGATTTTAAATTGTTGCCAGATAGAAATATTCATGATAATTTATTGTTTGTTTTAAAAGCAACTGGCTGGAAAGAAAAAGCCGAAATGAATTTAAAAATCGAAGAAGTTTTAGATAAAGTTGGCATGAAAATGCAAGCACACAAAATGCCTCATCAAATTTCTGGTGGAGAACAACAACGTGTTGCCATTGCAAGAGCTTTATTAAATGATCCTGAATTAATTTTAGCCGATGAACCAACTGGAAATCTTGATCCACAAACTTCGGTTGAAATTATGAATGTATTAAAAAACATCAACGAAAACGGAAAAACGATTTTAATGGCAACGCATGATTATGCCTTAATTATGAAATTTCCAACAAAAACACTAAAATTAGAAGACGGAACTATTTTTGAAGTAGTGCAAAGAACGGTTTAGTTTTAATGTATTTATCATTAAAAAACTTTGCCATTAAAATTATCACTAGTGGAAAGAAGACTAAATGTAATCTATCACCTTGATCACTAGAAACACCTGATATAAAAAATAAATACAATATTGCCAAAGAAACCATTTTTAGTGTTTTTTCTTTCTCTTTATTTCTTATTAAAATTATTATCGATGCAATTACACCAAACAGTGTAAAAAGTATATTTTGTATTTTTGAGATTGCTTTAAAAACAAATTGAACAGCACTAAAGTACCTTGTATTCATTTTGTTATCACAACCAAAGACACTTGCACTTCCTTTAGATGTATTTATATATAAATTAGAAAAATAAGCTTTTAATAGATTTATTTTATTTGACTTTAGTTGTTGCTTTAAATCTTCAATTGCAACTTCTTTTTTTTCTAAAAGAGATAATTTTGAAAAATACAAATGCCTTTGATTGTGTCCTTGTTCAAACTCAATATTGTTTTTAAAACAATCAGCTTTTGTACCCAAATAGTTATAATAAGTTGAAGTGTCAATAGTACTTATAGTAAAATCTCCGTAAGTTTTTTTTATGGAATACATTTGCAAAAAAACTAAACTTGTAGCTATGTATATTATTATTGAAAATTTGCTTTTTAAAACTTTAAAAATGTTTTTAAAATAAAAGATAATTACAATTAAAATAAAAAATTTCAGAATTGGTTTTATTAAAAGGCTTAATAGTAAAAGAGCTATTGCAAAAGATAAAAACTTATTGTTTTTAGTAACTTCAAACTCCCTAAAAAAATAAACAATTAAAAGTAAAAAAAATGTAAAAATTGGTTCAGTTAGTAGATGAAACACAATACTTAAACTACCTATTAAAAAAACATAAAATAATGCAAAAACAAAAGCTCTTTTTTTTGATGTTATAGATGTAATAATTCTATAAATAAGTAAAATAGTTCCTAGCCAGGCTAATATATTTAGTAGTAAACTCCATTTTAAAATATATTCGTTAGGTAAATTAAACAGTAAAGGTATTCCATTTAAAAATGAAAATAAAAATGGTCTGTGGTCGTTAAATGTAAAATCACTATAAAGTTGATTTATTGATTGTAAATAAGAATATGTATCAGGAAAAATATACGTTTGATATTCTAATTGCATTAAAAAATAAAAAACAGAAATACATATTATTCCAATAAATAATAGCTTCAAATAAGGTTTAAACTTTTCTATATCTTTTTTCAATTCAAAAACATTTAAACAAAAATAACTAAATTATTGTAATTTGAATTTAGAAATGTAGTTTTGTATGGTTTACAATCTAAATACGGTATATTTAAATTATAATGAATCAAAAAACAATCGTAATTTCTGGAATAAATGTTGTTGATAGTGGAATACTTTCAATAATGACGGATTGTTTAGTAGAATTAGAAAAATATACTGCAAACAAGAATATAAAGGTTATTGCTTTAGTAAATTCTAAGAAATTATTTCCAATTCCTAATATTGAATTCATTGAATTTCCAAAATCGAAAAGAAATTGGCTTTCTAGATTGTATTATGAATATTTTTATTTTAAAAAATTATCTAAGGATCTCAATGCTGATATTTGGTTTTCAATGCATGATTTATCTCCAAATGTAGTTTCTAAGAAGAAATATGTCTATTATCATAATCCTGCCCCTTTTTACAAATTAAGCAGTAAAGAATGGCTTTTTGGATTTAAAATTGGCTTATTTTCAAAATTTTATAAATATTTAACCCAAATAAACATTCATTCAAATGATGTCGTTTTTGTGCAACAATATTGGATAAAAAATCAATTTGAACAATGGTTTTCTCTTAAAAACTGCAAAGTTGCTTATCCAGAAACTCAAGTTAATATTGATTATAGTAAAATTGAATTGAATCCTAAAAAAGTTCACTTCTTTTACCCTAGTTTTCCTAGAATGTTCAAAAATTTCGAATGTGCTTGTGAAGCTATTTTACTTTTACCAAAAGACATTCAAGATAAAATTGAAGTTCATTTTACCATTTCTGGAAACGAAAATAAGTATGCAAAATCAATTTATGATAAATATTCAAATCACAATTGCTTTAAATTCATTGGAAAACTAAATAGAAGTGAAGTTGCTGGTTATTATGAAGTTATGGACGCTTTATTATTTCCTTCAAAACTAGAAACTTGGGGTTTGCCATTAACTGAAACTAAAGAATTTAACAAACCTATTTTTGCTTCTGATTTACCTTATGCTAAAGAAACTGTTGGTAAATATGACAAAGTGAGTTTTTTTAATCCAACAATACCAGAAGAATTGGCTGAAAAATTAAAACTATTTATTGAAAATAAATTAATTTTCGACAAAACTTTAATTTCAAAGAAACCTGATTTTATCGGTTGGAATTCCATTTTTGATTATATATTTGAAGAAGAAAAAAGTGTTCAGCATAAATTTCATAATTCATAATTTACAATTCATAATTAATTAAAATGCCATTTTTTACAGCAATCATTCCACTATACAACAAAGAAAACTACGTTGAAAGTGCTTTAAAAAGCATTCTCAATCAAACCTATGCAGACTTTGAAGTTATTATTGTAAATGATTGTTCTACTGACAAAAGTGTTTCTAAAATTGAATCTTATTTATCTGAAAAAGTAACTTTGATTCATCACGAAAAAAACAAAGGATTATCTGCAACAAGAAATACTGGAATTCAAAATGCAAAAGCTGAATACATTACTTATTTAGACGCTGATGATGTTTGGAAACCTAATTTTCTAGAATTAATAAAAGAGTTAATTGATACTTTTAAAGAAGCTAAAATATTTGCAACAAACTATGAAGAAGTTTATGGAAACAAGGTTGTAATTCCACAAAACGGAACTAAGTTTTTAGCCAAAAATGCTAAGCAAATTATTGATTTTTTCAAGCATAACTTACAACAAGGAATTTACAATCATGGCTCTGTTTGTTTTCACAAATCGGTTTTTAAAAAAGTTGGTTTTTATGATGAAACATTAACTTTTTCTGAAGATATTGATTTTAATATTCGAGTAAATTCGCAATTCAAATTGGCTTATTTTAACGTGTTTGGAATGCAATACAATATGCAATCTGAAAACCAAATTACAACTTCAAAAATTTCTGATAAATCTTTGCCCGATTATAGTAAGTATGATGATTTAGCGCTAAAAAATCCTAATTTAAAAAAATATCTAGATTTTGAACGTTATGTTTTAGCCAAACATTTAAAATTTGAAGGAAACGAAGAAAAAAGTAAAGAAATTATCAAACAAATAGATTTAAAAAACTTAAACAGAAAACAACAATTTTTACTGCTTTTTCCAACTTCAATTGTGAAATTAGTTTCAAATTTTAAGAAGTTCTTGGTTCAAAAAGGAATTAAACTTACTTCTTACTCAAATACGAAATAAAATCATCAAAGTTTCTGATGTAATCTTCTTCTAAAAAAACATCCGAATTTAAAACCAAACAAACGGCTCCAGAAGAAAAATTATCTAATTCTCTCCAAACATTAGTTTTAATTAATAAGCCTTTATCTGGTTTGTTTAAAGTCACTTTTTGAATAGATTTTCCATCGTTTAAAACCACATCAAAACTTCCCGAAAGAGCTATTAAAAATTCAAATTGATCTTTGTGTGCATGTCCACCACGTTGTGCAGAACTTGGCACATCATACAAATAATAAACACGTTTAATTTCAAAAGGAACCACATCTTTTTCAATGATTGCCAAATTTCCTCTATAATCTTCTACTTTTGGAATGTCTATTATTTCTATGTTCATTATTCTAATTCTTTAAAATTTGTAACCATTCATTTCCAATACTTTCTAATGAAAATCGCTCAACGCTACTTTTAGCATTTTGTGTACAATGTAAATATAATTCTTTATTTGAAATCATTTCGTTTAAAGCTTCAGTCATTGCTACTTTATTTTGATTATCGACTAAAATTCCGTTTCCATTTTGAAAAATTATTTCGCTTGGACCAGAATGCAAATCATAAGAAACAACTGGAGTTTCACAAGCTAATGATTCTAATAAAACCATTGGAAAACCTTCATATTTACTTGTCATAGTTGTAAATAAAGCTTGAGAATAATAAGCATATGGATTTTGTACATTTCCTAAAAAGACAATATTGTTTTCTTGTTGTAACGATTTAGCTAAATCTTGCCATTTTTGTTTCAATTTTCCTTCACCAAGAATAACTAATTTGACATTCTCTTTTGGTAAATTAGAATTGGAATAACTTTCCATTAAATGATCAAATTGTTTTACGTTATCTTCCATTCTTCCAACTCCTAAGATATATTTAAAATCTAAATTAGTTGCTTCAGATTTAAACTTTTCAATACTTGAAAAATCAATAGGATTATAAATTTGAGTCAGATTTTTAAAAGAATAATTATCTTGAATATTCTTTTCAATTTCACTTGAAACTGCCACTAAACCTGATGCTTTTTTGTATAATTGATTGGCTAAAAAATTATTTTTTGGAATATAATGTTCAATAGCGTTACTGTGAATTGTCTGGATAAATTTTTTATAGATAAAATTATGAATAATGAATTCTTGTAAATAAAATTCCTTGACTCTAAAATCAATAATTATATCAAATTGGTGTTTCTTGAAATATTTTTTTAACGCAAAAAATCTTTTAAAACGACTAAAAATACTATTCTTTTTATCTTTTAAGGTTTCTAAATGTAATAATTCACCTGAGTAATCATATTTAATTTCTCCAGCTAAAACCACGTGATGCACTTCAAAACCTTGATTTACAAAATAATGTGACAAAGACGCAGCACATCTTTCCGCTCCACCACCAGAAAGTGAAACCGTTGTTAAACAGATTTTTAAAGGTTTATTAGTTTTATTCAATTATTGATGGGGTTATTCCACAAAGTTACACAAAGAAGTTACAAAGTTGCATAAATAAAAAACCTTTTATAGAAAACTTTACAACTAATTAAGATTACCAAATTTTTCACAGATTTCACAAATTTACACAGATTTTTTTTGTAAAATATGAAATAAAAAACACCCTGAAACAAGTTCAGAGATAAAAATTGTCAATTATTACTAATAACAGTTATGTAGAAAATTAATTTAGAAATAATATAATAAGCAAAAAACCTAACAATCTGTGTAAATTTGTGTAATCTGTATTTTCTTTACATTAAATTTAATTGTGAGTGAACAGCTTCAAAAATCAACAATCGTTAATCAACAATCTTAAATTTTATGTATTTTAGCAAATGTAAAATAATTTTTTAAATGCGAATATTACTTGTAGGTGAGTTTAGTCGATTGCACAATTCTTTGAAAGAAGGTTTGGTTGCTTTAGGTCACGAAGTTGTCTTAATCAATAATGGTGATGGCTTTAAAAACTATCCTTCGGATTATTCAAATCGTTCTGTTTGGTGCGAAAGCAAATTAGGAAATATTCCAAGACAAATAATTTATAGAACCACTAAGTTTGATATTTCTAAAATTGAACGTGGCCTTCGTTTTTATTTTCATTTGAATAAGTTGAGAAATTTTGATGTTGTTCAATTGATTAATGAAGCTCCAATTCAGACGACACAGAAATTTGAATTTTATTTGCTGAAAAAAATATTCAATCAAAATAAAAAGGTTTTTCTTTTGTGTAGTGGCGTTGATTTTATGACTTTGAATCACATGCTTCAAAAAAAAGAAAGATATTCTATAATGAATCCTTATTTTGAAAAAGTTGAAAAAGCTAAAGAACAATATGCATTTATGTTTGAATACTTGACAAAAACGCATCAAAAAATTCATCAGTTTTTATATGAAAATATTGCTGGAGTTATTGCTACAGATTTAGATTACGTAAATCCATTAAAAGAAAATCTGAAATATATTGGCATGATTCCAAATCCAATAAATCTTACTCAAATTGAACCTAAAGAGTTAGATATTTCAGGCAAAATCAATATTTTTTTAGGTATAAATTCTGGAAATTCATTTAAAAAAGGGGTTCATTTTTTCGAAAAAGCATTGGAAATTATAGAAGAAAAATATAAAGACAAAGTCAATATTCAAATCACTACAAATATTCCTTACAAGCAATATATCAGCATATATAATGATTGTCACATTTTGTTAGACCAAGTTTATGGTTATGATCAAGGTTATAATGCTTTAGAAGCAATGGCAAAAGGAAAAGTAGTTTTAACTGGTGCAGATAAAGAGTTTTTAGAGTATTATCATTTAGAAGAAAATGAAGTTGCAATTAATGCTTTACCTGATGTGAATGATTTAGTCAAAAAACTATCATTTTTAATCGAAAACCCATCAAAATTGATTGAAATTGGTCAAAATGCAAGCAAATTTGTAAAAAAAGAACATGATTGCATTAAAATAGCTAAAACTTATTTAGATAAATGGAATTCTAGTAAAAATTAAAGATGAATAATTTAATAAAAAGCATATTTTCATTAAAAACAGATAAACTTCTAATAAGATTATTAGTAGTGATATTAATACCTTTTGTTCTTATATCGTTTTTTAACAATCCCGCAACTGATGATTTCTACTTAACAAATTTATCATTAAAACATGGACTATATGATGTGCATTTTTGGCATTACAACAATTGGAGTGGTCGATATTTTTCGAATGGTTTGCTGTTTTTTAGTCCGTTGTATTTTGGGGATTTTTATTTTTATAAAATAATTCCAATTGCGTTACTTCTCCTTTTTGTTTTTGCTGTAAAATATTTTATTTCGAATATTTTTTATTCAATATCTACTTCAAAAAAATGGGCAATTAGTAGTTTAATTATAATCCTCTATTTTATTCAAGTTCCAGAAGTTTGTTCGGCTTTTTATTGGTTACCAGCAGCAATAACTTATCAGTTTGGTGTTACTTTGACTTTATTATTTATTTCATTTTTTATTAAATTTAAAATTACAAATAAATATATTTACCTGTTTTTATCTCTATTATTCATAGCTTTTTCAATGGGTTGTAATGAAATTGTAACCCTATTAAATTTGGCTTTAATTGGTGTGTATTTTATTTACCAACTTTGGACAACTAAAAAACTTGATTTGCCGCTTTTATTACTAGCAATATTTGCAGTCGTTTTTGGTAGTTTAGAATTATTTGCACCAGGAAATGCAGCGAGAAGTGAAACAATGACAATTGTTGGAAAACATAGTTTATTTAATTCCATATTCAAATCTACAATTCACTCTGTTTTATTCTTTTTAAAATGGTTGCCTTTGTTATTACTTTTTATCTTATTATATATTAAGAAGACCTATAAAATAATTCAAGAAAATCATTATAAATTTCTGCACCCAAAATGGTCTTTTTTAATTTTGATTTCCTTGCTTTTTTTGAGCCTTTTTCCAAGCTTTTTTATACAAAATAATATGATTGCTGATAGATCTTTAAATAGTATTTATTTCTATTTTATTATTTCTGGATTGTATACTATTCTGTGTCTACTGAATTTTCTTAAAGTTAAATATGATATCGAAATTCAATTCAATAAGTCAACTAAAACAGCCTTAAGTTTACTTGTAATTTTCTTTACTTTTTCAGACTCGCCTATTACAAATGCATATGAAGATTTGGTTAATGGTAAAGCCTATTCATATAACAATCAAATGAAAAACCGTTTTGAATTGATTAAAAATTCGAAGGAAAAAGAAATTATTGTTCCTGCTTTGACAAAGAAACCAGAAACAATTCATCAGGATATTATTATGGGTTTAACGAATGATTTAGAAAATTGGAAAAATCAAGATATTTCTGAATATTATGGTAAATCTGTAACTGTTGAACCTTCTGAAACTGAGTTTACAGAATAAATTAAATCAGACTTTTTCTAAAGAAAATTCCCAAAACTACAAAATACATAAAAAAGGTAAATGCGTGAGCCATTACAATGCCTTCAAGTCCATAAATACGCAACAAATAAGTACTTGAAAACCACAAAATTATTAAGGAAATTATTTCGGTAATAATAAATGCTTTCGTTAATTTCTTGGCAAAAAACTGGTAGCCCAAAATTAAAGATAAAGCTTTAAAAAAATCCCCTAACAATTGCCAAAAGAATAAATCTGAAACAGCCGAAAACTCATTGGTAAATAAAATTTGAATTATGATATTCTTCATAAAATAAACCATAACTAATCCAACCAAAAAAAATGGAATTATCTCTTTATAATAACTCCAAAAGACAGATTTTGTTTCTTCATTTGAAGTTGATTTTGAAAGTTTTGGCAGAAAATAAACTGATAAAACAGTTGTTAAAAACAATAAGTAATAATTTGAAATTCGAGTAATTGCTTCCCAATAACCAGCTTGATTTATGTCTAAATCTTCTATTATTGAATTTCTAATAGCTAAGTAAACCATTGGTCCAAAAATCATGGAAATTAATGCCATTAATGAATATTCTGACATAGGTTTCAAAACTGAAAAGTCAAATGAATTTATCGAAATTAATTGGAATAAATTTATCTTTTTATGAATAAAAAACAAAGTGACAAAAAACAAAACTGATGGTGACAAAATAACAGACAAAAGTGCACCAAATGTCTTATGAAAATAGATTAAAATAACTGTAACTATTAGTCCTAAAATATTACCAATAATGTTAATGTAAATTACTTTTTTGAATTCTCCAAAACCATTAATTATTGAAATTAAAACTATTGAAGCAATATACCAAGGCAAAGCCAAGGCAAATGCTTTAAAAATCGCTTGAAACTGAAAATAGGTTCCAAAAACTTCTTCATTCAAATAATCTGCTAAAAAATAAAGAGAGACACTCAAAGTTAGAATCACAAAAAACAATGTGATAAAAATAGTGGATAGAAACCGTTTCAATTCCTCTTGATTTTTTTCTTTTTCAGCAACGTATTTTACAATTCCATTAGTAAATCCTAAAGTAGCAACACCTTCTATTGAAGCAACGAAATTACGAAGGTTTCCAACTAAAGCCATTCCACTTGGACCAATAAAAATCGCAATTACTTTTGAGGAAACAAATCCTATAATAATTTTTAAAATAACGCTAACACTATTCAATGAAGTGATCTTGAATAATTCTTTTTGAGCTATTTGTTTAAAAATATTCAATTAGTATTGATTTAAAATTTGAATCACTTTGCTAACTTCCTCATTAGTCATTAAGGGAGAAATTGGAATACTCAAAACCTCATTATGAATTTTTTCGGTTAATGGAAATGATAAAGAATTCCAATCAGAAAAAGCTTTTTGTTTATGAGGAGGAATTGGATAATGAATCATAGTCTCAATTTCATTTTCTTTCAAAAATTCTTGTAATTTATTTCTGTTTTCTGTTCGAATGACAAACAAATGAAACACATGATTAGTTAAAAAATCCCAATAAGGCAAAGTGATTTTGTCATTTTTTGTTTCAGACAAATAGCGCTTTGCAATGATTTTTCGTTTAGCATTTTCACCTTTCAAATAAGGCAATTTTACATTCAAAAAAGCGGCTTGAATTTCGTCTAAACGACTATTTACACCAACGTATTCGTTATGATATTTTTTTTCTGAACCATAATTTCGCAATGAAAACAATACTTTAGCCAAATCATCATCATTAGTTGTAATTGCACCCGCATCGCCTAAAGCTCCTAAATTTTTTCCTGGATAAAAACTATAGGCTGAAGCTGATCTAAGATTGTTGATTGTCGATTGTTGATTGTCGAATTGAGCACCGTGAGATTGTGCTGCATCTTCTACAACTAATAAATTATGTTGTTTGGCAATTTCATTAATTTTATCCATTTCACATAATTGTCCATACAGATGAACTGGTAAAATGGCTTTGGTTTTTGATGTTATTTTTTCTGAAATCAATTCTGGATTCATGTTGTAAGTTTCTAACTTTGGTTCCACTAAAACTGGAACTAAATCAGCTTGGAGTACTGCTAAAATGGAAGCAATATAAGTATTTGCAGGAACAATGATTTCGTCTCCTTTTTGCATAAAACCTAATTGAATGTAGGCTTTAAAAATCAAAACTAAAGCATCTAAACCATTTCCGACTCCAATACAGTGTTTAGTATTTGTAAATTTAGCAAAATCAGTTTCAAATTGCTTTACTTCATCACCTAAAATAAACCAACCTTTATCTAAAACCAATTGCATTTTTTGATGAAATTCGTCTTGATATTGAGCATTTATCTTTTGTAAATCGAGAAATTTTATCATACTAATACATTTTCTAGCAAACTAAAATTTGCTGTTTTAACTTCATAAAAATCCTGATTTATAGTTCTTGCACCAAAACTTTCTTTAAAATAATGCAACGATTCATTCAATTTTTTACCTTGATTTTCACTTGAAGGTCCAAAATCAAAATATTTTTTATCCTTGTAAATTTCGTTTATCAAATGATTGTATAAAAAATCTAAACTTCCTAATTCATTATTTGTCTTTTCATTTCCAGAAACATACTGTGGATGAATTACTTTTCCTTTTTCAAAAACAGTAATTCCTGCAACAATTTTAGTTTTGTGATAAACATTATATTGTTTAATAAATTTTGGAAATTTACTTTTCAAATAAGTTATTTCGTCAAGAGAATGAACCGGTTTTGCTTGATATTTATTTTCTAAATTCGGAATTAAAATTTCGTTCCAAAATTCATCAAAAGTATCAACTTCTTTAAGAATCAATTCATTTTTTATACCTTTTTCAATTCCACGTTTTCTAATTCTAGAAATTGGTAGTTTATGTTCTAAATCTACAATAGCAATACTATCTCTACTGTTTAATTTGGCTTCTAATAAAAATAAAATATAATCGATTTCGCTTGATGGAAGTTTATGATAAATAGTTGGAATTAATTTTAAGTTTAGAGTTTTAATTCCGTTTATATTTAAATACATCAATGCTTTTTTCAGAACTTCAATTGAATCTGAAAGTAACATTTTATCGTTTAAAACAAAACCTCCATAAGTAAGTCCTTGATGAGAAAATAAAGTATCTCCTACTCTATTGGCTGGAAGAATTGACACTAATTTCTCGTCTTCAAAAATAAGTAAGGAAAAATCTTGAAACCTATCTTGGTGATATTCCATAAAGTCTCTGTGAAACAAGAAAGTAGCGTTTTTGGCTTTAGCTACAAATTCGTTCCAAAGTGAATAATAATCAGATGTATATTGTTTTATAGTGATGTTTTTCACAACTATTTTTATGAATTAATTCAAATTCTTAACTGAATAACTTAATTTTTAATAAATTAGTATCAAAATTAACTAATCTTGAAACAAAACTACTCTTTATTTTTTTCAAAAATACTGTTTTTATCTTTGTTATTTACTATAAATGTGCAAGGACAAGATGTTTCTTTATACCAACAATTTAATGGTAGATATGATTTTACTTTTTTGGGAAACACTATGAATCCTGTAGAAAATACTTTTCAAGTTACTCCAGCAATTTTTACAACTTCTTCTGCAACGTTAACTTTGCAACCCAATGATGTAGTTGAAAAAGCTTTTTTATATTGGGCTGGTTGCGGAACAGGAGATTTTAATGTCAAATTAAATGGTGTTGATATAACTGCTCAAAGAACTTTTAGTAATGTTCTACAAACACAGTTTAATTTTTTTAGTGCTTTTACAGATATTACATCTCAAATTCAATCTACTGGAAATGGAACTTATACCTTATCTGACTTAGATGTCACTAGTTTTATTAATTTACATGCTCAAAACAGTACAAATTTTGCTGGTTGGGCAATTGTTGTGGTTTATTATAATCCGAATTTACCTTTAAACCAATTAAACGTTTATGATGGTTTACAAGCAGTTTCGCAAGTCCAAAATCAATTAAACATTACTTTAAACTCACTAAATGTAATTGATAATAATGATGCGAAAATTGGATTTCTCGCGTGGGAAGGTGATGTAGGTTTGTCTAATAACGAAACGCTTTCAATTAACGGAAATATTTTAAGTAACACTTTAAATCCTCCAACAAATGCTTTTAACGGGACAAATACCATAACTAATAGCATAGACCTTTATAACATGGATTTGGATATTTATAGCATTCAAAATAATATTGCAATTGGAGATACTTCGGCAGATATTCAAATGACTTCAAACCAAGATTTTGTAATGATTAATGCAATTGTTTCTAAATTAAATAGTCAATTACCTGATGCTACTATTTCTATCGACGTTACTAATCAAGCATGTAATTCAAATATTTTATTAGTTGATTTTACGGTTTATAATTTAAATTCAACCGAAATTCTTCCTGCTGGAACACCTATTTCAATTTATGCTAATGGTGAATTCATTGAATACACAGAAACTCTTACGCCTATTCCTATTGGTGGAAGTTGGAGCGATCAAATTAGTATTTTATTACCGTTTGGAATTCCTTCAAATTTTGATTTACAATTTGTAGTTGATGATATTGGAACTGGTGTTGGAATCGTGACAGAAATTAACGAAAATAATAATATTGATTTACTAACTATAACTCAAAATAGTTCTCCTTCTTTCAATAATTTAGATGATTTGGTTTCTTGTAATGAAGGTTTAACAAAAGGTACATTTAATTTTTCTCATTACGAAGATTTGGTTAAAACAGATACTAATCAAATAGTTCATTTTTACACAACAATTGATGATGCTTTAAATCAAACTAATCCAATCTTTAATACATCTAATTTTGTAGCTAATTCGACTCCTCAAGAAATTTATATTCGGTTAGAAAATGACAATTGTTATGGATTTACTTCTTTTTTTTTAACTACAAAAAATTGTCCGCCAACTGTTTATAATTATGTTTCAGGAAATTTTGATGGATTTAATGATGGCTTTTTTATAGAAGGCTTACGTGATGTTTTTCTGAATTTTGAAGTTAAAATATACAACCGTTGGGGAAAATGGCTTTGGACTGGAAATCAATCAAAACCAGATTGGGACGGTTATGTCGAAAATGGTGTAGACGAAAAATATGCTCCAGCTGGAACGTATTACTATGTAGTATTTCTAAATGATCCAGACTATAATGAACCTTTAGTAGGTTATCTTTACCTTACTAGATAAATTACATATTCTGTGTGTAATAATTGTAATCCTTAAGTAAAGTTCTAATAAAATCTTGATCGTTTCCAGATTGGTTTTTAATTCCTGTTACATTAATAATTTTTTCTCTTAATTTTATTAAAGTTCCATAATCTCTAGTTTTAACAGCTACTTCAAAAGTTTCTTTAATAATTCGAGCATCATTATCAGAAAGCTTTATAACTAAAGGATAAGTCGGAATATAATCCTCGTTTAAATCTTCTAAAATGGTATGATTGATGTTAATATTACTCTTTAAAGAAATCACTGCAGTTCCTGCTGCCATATCACCCATTCTCTGATTTCGTTTGTTGAATATTATGACCAATAACCCTATAACACCATTTCCTATCATTACTTCGATTAATCTAAATAACCATCTAATTAAGTAATCTCCAAAACCAGCCTGATAACCATCTATTTTGATCACTTTCATCTTCATAATTTTTTTTCCGATAGTTTGTCCTTCCCACAGACTTTCTAGAACTAATGTGTAGAAAATAACGGGAGAAAAAAGAATAATCATAATTGCACCAGAAGACCAGCCGTCCATTTTAGCAAACATTTTGTTCAATCCTGATAAATCTATAATATAATACATCACAACCGAGTAAGCTATAAGAACCAATATATCAAGTAGTTGACCTGCAATTCTCGAACCTACAGAAGCCGCTGTAAAATTTATATTAACATTTTGTGTAGTTGTGATTGATAATTGATTCATATTTTTTATTTTAGCCTCTAATGAGAGAAGTTGCATTCATAAAACAAAATAAAGAAAAATGGCTTGAATTTGAACAAGCTATTTTTGGTAAACTTAAAAAAAATCCTGACGATTTAGCCAGTTTGTACATACATTTGGTTAATGATTTGTCGTACGCACAAACTTACTATCCAAAAAGCAAGACTGTTGTTTATCTTAATCATTTAGCTTCGCAAACCTATCAAAAGATTTACAAAACTAAAAGAGAAGACACAAATAAACTAATTTATTTTTTTAAAACTGAAGTTCCACTATTAGTTTATCAATATAGACGATATGTTTTGTATGCTTTTTTAATTTTTGGAATTTTGACAGCCATCGGAACTATTTCTGCCAGAAATGATGATACTTTCATTCGTTTAATTTTAGGTGATGCTTATGTAAACATGTCTTTAGAAAACATCAAAGACGGAAATCCTGTTGCAGTATATAAATCAGCTACTAACTGGGGAAGTTTTGTTGGAATTACATTTAATAATTTAAGAGTTGGAGCATTATCCTATTTCTTTGGTATATTTTTAGGTTTTGGCACATTTTATATTTTAATTAAAAATTGTATAATGCTGGGTTCTTTCCAATATTTCTTTTACAGAGAAGGTGTTTTTTGGGAAAGCGTAAGAGGAATTTGGATTCATGGTTCCATGGAAATTTTTGCAATGGTAATTGAAGCTGCTGCTGGTTTTGCATTAGGTGCAAGTATTTTGTTTCCCAATACGTTTTCAAGGTTTAATTCCTTTAAAATTGGATTTAAAAATACGTTTAAAATTTTCTTAAGCACAATGCCATTTACTGTTGTTGCTGGGTTTTTAGAAGGTTTTATTACAAGATATTCTATAGATATGCCTCACTTTTTAAGTGTTTTTATCATACTTTCAACATTAAGCGCAATAAGTTATTATTATTTGATTTATCCTTTTAAAGTTCACAAAAAAATAAATAAACAAAATGTTTCAGCTATATAAAAAGAGAGATTTTAACGAATTAGTGAGTGATACTTTTGATTTTTTTAAAATTCATGGTAAAAACTACTTTAAAAATTATTTCATCATCAACGGTGGTTTTTTACTAATTTTGGTTGTGCTTTTGTATTTTTTTATGAAAATATTTTTTGAAGGTATTTTTGCTAGTATTAATAACAATCAAACTAGCGAAAATCTTCTATTGAATAATCTAACTTCAAATTTACCAGTTTTAATTGTTGGTGGAATTACAATGTTACTTTTGATTTTTGTTATCAGTATAATCAATTATACATTTCCAATCGCTTACCTGAGCCTAATCGAGTCAAAAAAAGAAATTACTACTAAGAATTTAATTAACTTTATTAAATCTAAAATTGGAAAATCCATTATTTTCTTTTTAGCGTCATTAATAACATTTTTGCCCCTATTTTTTATAACTTTTGCATTACTTATTGCATTGATGTTTCTAATTATTGGATTACCATTAATGATTATCGTTTTACCTGCTTTTGTTAGTTGGGTTTCGTTAAGTTATTACGATTATATCTCAACAGAAAAGAACTTTTTGACATCAATGAGCAATGGTTTTAACCTTTTAAAAGAAAAAATTTGGCCAATAATTGGTTCAACAGTTATAATGTTCGTTATCGTTCAAATCGTTGTTGGAATCGTTTATTTTGTTCCTTACATTATCGGAGTGGCTTCATTCTTTATTAACCCTGAACGTATGCAAGGAAACCAAGAACAATATAGTGAAGCTTTTTCTTTCATGACAATAATGATGACTATAGCAATGATAGCGTCTATTCTATTTAATTATATGCTTCAAAATTTGATTCTAATCAATCAAGGAATAATTTATTACAGTAGTAAAGAGGAACAAGAAAACAACGCAATCAAAAGTGATATTGATTTAATAGGAACTGATAGTGAATAAATTCTTAACTATTTTATTTTTCATAACTGCTTTTTGTTTTGGACAAAACGACTCATTGCGATCAATAACAGATGTAAAATATGATACAGAAACCATTAAATCTAAGAAACTTGATCCAAAATTTAAAGAAGAATATACTTCTAATGAATTTCTATATGAACAAAAAGTAGATGATACAAAATTATCCGCTTGGAATAGATTTTGGAAAAATGTAGGTGACTTTTTTAGAGATTTATTTGATTTTAGTAATGCTCAAGGAACACTTTCAGGCTTAGAAATTTTAATGAAAGTCATTGCTTTTTTGATAATTGGTTTTGTAATTTATATGATTGTAAAAATTATCATTAATAAAGAAGGTGGTTGGGTTTTTGGAAAATCTTCTAAAACTATTAATGTTTCAGAATTAGTCGAAGAAAACATTCATACTGTAGATTTTAAAAAATTAATATCTTCTTCAAAATCAGATAAAGAATACAGAACTTCTATTCGATATTATTATTTATGGTTGTTAAAATCAATGTCTGATAAAAAAGTTATTGAATGGGATATTGAAAAAACCAATTCAGATTATTTGTATGAAATTAAAAATGCTGAAACTAAATCTGAATTTCAATTCTTATCATACATCTATGAATATTGTTGGTATGGTGAATTTGCTATATCTGAAACTGATTTCCAAAAAGCAGAAAAATCATTCCTAAAAGCCATTCAACCTTAACATGAATAGAAACCTAAAAGTATATGTCTTTTTATTGGTTCTTATTTTAATAGGAATCATACTTGTTGATGCTAGTAGACCAAAGCCTATTAATTGGACGCCAACTTTTGCTTTAAATGATAAAATTCCGTTTGGACTTTATATTTTTGGTCAAGAATCTGAAAAATTATTTTCTAATCAAAAAGTGACAAAACATAGTAATACACCTTATGAATATTTTTATGACAAGTATGATTATGAAGATTCAACTTACACGGTTAAAGGTGATATTCTTTTCATAAATGATGAGTTTACTATTGATAAAAATTCTGTCGACGAACTTTTTTACTATGCTAGTAGAGGAAATGATGTTTTTATCAGCTCAAGTTCTTTCTCTAAGAATTTAAAAGACACATTAGGTTTTGAAATTGAAACCAGTAGTATTTTCATGGATTCATTTGCTTTGAAGGTTTACAATAAAAATTTAAATCCTAAAGATTATTACTATTCTAAAGGCGTTTCAACCAAATATTTTTCAAAAATTGATACGACAACTACAGTAGTCTTAGGTCATCAAAGCAGTACAAAAGAAAACTTGACAAATTTTATAAAAATTCCATATAAAAGTGGAAACTTTTACTTGCATACACAACCTATTGTTTTTACCAATTACTACATGTTAAAGAATAAGAATCATGAATATGTAGAGCAAATTACTTCCTATTTAAATCAGGATAAAATCTATTGGTTTGTTAAATCATATAATAGCGGACAACTCAATCAATCACCAATGCGATACATTTTAAGTCAAGCAAGTTTGCGTTGGGCTTGGTATATTTCATTGATCAGTATTTTGATATTTATTGTATTTAACGCTAAAAGAAAACAACGAGTAATTCCAATTATTGAACCTTTGAGAAATACTACTGTTGATTTTACAAAAACTATAGGAAATTTATATTATCAAGAAGGAAATCACAAAAATATCATTGATAAAAAAATAATATATTTCCTTGAAAAAACAAGAAATGAATATTTGATTGAAACTACTGAGCTCGATGCTACTTTCATAAACCGTTTTCAACAAAAATCAGGAAACAAAAAAGAAGAAATTGCAGAATTAGTCCAATTAATCAATCAATTAAAAAGAAAAGAAACTTGTAATGAAAGTGACATCGTTACACTAAATCTTGCCATCGAAAAATTAAATCAGAAAAAAGATAAATAAACATTAACAAAGCATCGAAAGATGTTGAAATACATTAAGTATAAATGGAAAATAATATAGAAGAAAACGAAAACGATAATTTGAATTTTAATAATCGTATTGATTTAGCACCATTACAGGATAGTTTACAAAAAGTTAGAGAAGAAATAGGGAAAGTAATTGTCGGACAATCTAAAATGATTGATCAATTGTTAGTTGCCATTTTAGCTAATGGTCACGTTTTACTTGAAGGTGTTCCTGGAGTTGCAAAAACTATCACAGCTAAATTATTATCAAAAACGTTATCTCTTGATTTTAATAGAATTCAGTTTACACCAGATTTAATGCCTTCAGACATTATTGGAACTTCTGTTTATGACTTATCAAAATCGAGTTTTGAGTTTAAAAAAGGGCCAATTTTTTCAAATTTCATTTTGATTGATGAAATTAATCGTGCGCCAGCCAAAACACAAGCTGCTTTGTTCGAAGTTATGGAAGAAACGCAAATCACGGCTGATGGAACGACTTATATTCTAGAGAAACCTTTCATCGTAATTGCAACGCAAAATCCAATTGAGCAAGAAGGAACGTATCGTTTACCCGAAGCACAATTAGACCGTTTCTTGTTCAAAATAAATATTGGCTATCCTAATTTAGAAGAAGAAGTTGCTATTATTCACAAAGAAAATGATTTACAAAACAGAGACAAATTGTCTGACATTGCAAAAATTGTTTCTCAAAGTGATATTTTAAGTTTTCAAGGTTTAGTAAAGCAAATTTTAATTGAACCACATCTTATTGAATATATTGCAAAAATCGTTTTAAACACGCGTGAAAATCCGTTTTTGTATTTAGGAGCTTCACCAAGAGCTTCCATTGCAATCTTAAATGCTGCTAAAGGTTTTGCTGCTATAAAAGGAAGAGATTTCGTTATACCAGATGATATCAAAGAAGCTGCGATTCCAGTTATGCAACATAGAGTTGTCGTAACTCCAGAACGAGAAATGGAAGGTTTAAACAGCAGCGAAATCATCAAACAAATTATAGATTCTGTAGAAATTCCAAGATAATTATTTCGAAAAAATGAAACAACTATTTAAACAACTTTACCTTACAAATTTCTTTTTCTATTGCCTTATTAGCATCATAGGTTGTTTTGTGTTGTCTTATTTTTTTCCAATGTTTTACAATGCAAGTTGGTATATTTTATACATTTTTATAGTCTTTACAATTATTGATATTTTATTGCTTTTCCTTGCAAAATCTCCAATAGAAGCAGTTAGAGAAACGCCAGAAAAACTTTCAAATGGTGATGAAAACGAAATCGTTATTCGGATAAAAAGTAAATATACTTTTCCTGTTTATGCAAGAATTATTGATGAAATTCCGTATCAATTTCAAGTCAGAAATTTCAATGTTTTTAGACGAATTAATACTCAGTCTAAAGATGAATATAAATACTTTTTAAGACCAACAGAAAGAGGTGAATATTTTTTTGGAAGTCTAAATCTTTTTGCGAGTTCTCCGTTGAGATTAACTTCTAAAAGATTCAGTTTTGCCAATAATCAATTAGTTCCAACTTATCCATCCTATATACAATTACGAAAATATGATTTGATGGCTTTTTCAAATTCATTATCCCAATATGGGTTGAAAAAAATCAGGAGAATTGGTCATACAATGGAATTTGAACAAATTAAAGAATATGTTCAAGGTGATGATATAAGAACCATAAATTGGAAAGCTACTGCAAAAAGGGATCAATTAATGGTGAATCAATTCCAAGATGAAAAATCACAAAACGTTTACATGATAATTGACAAAGGACGTGTCATGAAAATGCCTTTTAATGGTTTGAGTCTTTTAGATTATGCTATAAATGCTACACTAGTCTTATCAAATGTAATTCTAAAAAAGCATGATAAAGCTGGAACATTGGCGTTTTCTAAAAAAGTAGAAAACAGAGTTGTTGCAGAAAAACGTCAAAGTCAAATGCAGTTAATTCTAGAAAATCTATACAACATCAAAACCGATTTTTTTGAAAGTGATTTCAGTAGATTATATGTTGACATTAAAAACAAAATTAACCAACGAAGTTTATTAATTCTTTACACCAATTTTGAAACTCTTGATGGTTTACACAGACAACTTCCTTACTTAAAAGGAATTGCAAAAAATCATTTATTAGTAATTGTATTTTTTAACAACACAGAATTAAATGAATTAATAAACAAAAAAGCAAACAACGTTCAAGAAGTATATGACAAAGTTATAGCCGAAAAATTCGCTTTCGAAAAACGTTTAATTGTAAATGAATTAAGAAAATACGGAATTTATTCGGTTTTAACGCAACCTGAAAACTTAACATTAGACGTTATCAATAAATATCTTGAAATTAAAGCTAGAGGGATTTTATAAATAGTAATTCACAAATATTTTTTATACTTACATATTTAACTATATTTATCGCCTAATTCAAATTTGCGATTAAATGCGTTTCATTAAATTACTATTAGTGTTTTGTTTTACAATTTCACTTCAAGCCCAAGATTATTTTCCCAAAAATGATGGAGTAAAACAATCTTTCAAAAATCATGTAGCTGTAACCAATGCTACTATTTATGTTTCATCCACTCAAAAACTAGAAAAAGCAACTCTTCTTTTTAAAGATGGCAAAATTTTAGAAGTCGGAACAAAAGTTTCAATTCCAAAAAATGCAACTATTATAGATGGAACTGGAAAAACTATTTATGCATCATTTATTGATGTTTTTAGTGAATTCGGAATTCAAAAACCAACAGACAAACCAGAAAGAGGTTCATCTGCTCAATATGATTCTTCTCGTGAAGGTTATTATTGGAATGACCATATAAAAACAGATTACAATGCCTTTGAAAACTTAAACTATGAAAACAAAAGTGCTGAAAAATTACGAGCTATTGGTTTTGGAACAGTTTTAAGCCATTTTAATGATGGAGTTATTGCAGGTACAGGTTTATTATGGACTTTAAATGATGAAGGAAATAACGCAACAAGAATCCTAAACAACAAAATATCACAACATTTTACGTTTAATAGAAGTAAATTTTCTAGACAATCTTATCCTTCTTCTTTAATGGGAGCAATGGCTTTAATCCGTCAAGTCTATCACGATGGAAAATGGTACGCTCAAGGTACTTCAAAAACAAAAGATTTGTCGCTTGAAAGCTTTAATGCTAACAAAAATCTTATCCAAATATTCAACGCTGGTGATAAATTAAATAGTTTAAGAGCTAATAAAATTGCAAATGAATTTGGTGTAAATTACCTTATTAAAGGTGATGGAAATGAATTTGAAAAAATAAAAGAAATCAAAAATACTGGTGCAACATATATCATCCCTTTAGATTTCCCAGATGCATATGATGTTTCTGATCCTTATTTAGCACAACAAGTGAGTTTAAGTGATATGAAATTTTGGAATCAAGCTCCTTTTAATTTAAAGATTTTAGCTGACAATAATGTTCCATTTGTTTTAACTACTTATGATAATAAAGAAGCAAAAGATTTTTTAGAAAATTTAAGAAAAGCTGTTTTATATGGTTTACCAAAGGAAAAAGCTATTGCTGCTTTAACTGAAACTCCAGCTAAATTAATGAATCAATCCAATAATTTAGGTTCTTTGAAAAAAGGGGCTTTAGCCAACTTTATCATAGTTTCTGGAGATATTTTCGAAAAAGACAGCAAAATTCACGAAAATTGGGTGCAAGGAAATAGAAATATTCTTGATAAAATGAATGTGGAAGATATTCGTGGTGAGTACAATTTAGTATTCAACAACAAATCTTTTGACCTGAAAATTTCAGGTGAACTTGAAAAATTAGAGGCTAAAACTTCAAAAGACAGTATCGATTATGGAACTAAATTAAATTACAAGGAACCTTGGGTAAATTTAGTTATCAAAACAAACGATTCTATCAAATCTGCATATTATAGATTAACTGGAACAAAAACTTTAAATTATTTAGAAGGAAAAGCAGTTCTAGAAAATGGCCAGGAAACAACTTGGAAAGCCACTAAAAAAGAAGTTGCTGAAAAACCTGAAGATAAAAAGAAGGAAGACAAAAAAGAGGATGAACCAAAAGTACCAACAATGGTTCCTGTAACGTTTCCAAATTTAGCTTATGGTAATGATAAAAAACCAAAACAGGAAACACTACTTTTCAAAAACGCAACCGTTTGGACAGGTGAAAAAGAAGGAATTCTTAAAGAAACCGATGTTTTAATCGAAAATGGTAAAATTAGTAAAATAGGTAAAAATATTTCTTCAACTAAAGCAAAAAAAATTGATGCTACTGGTAAACATTTAACAGCCGGAATTATCGATGAACATTCTCACATTGCTATTTCAAATGGAGTTAATGAAGGTGGGCAAAATTCTTCTGCCGAGGTAACAATCGAAGATGTTGTTAATTCGGATGATATCAATATTTATAGAAATCTTGCTGGTGGAGTTACATCATCTAACTTACTGCATGGTTCTGCCAATCCAATTGGTGGTCGTGCCGCATTTATCAAGTTAAAATGGGGTTATTCTCCTGATGAAATGATTGTAAAAGACGCTCCAAAATATATCAAATTTGCTTTAGGTGAAAATGTAAAACAATCTAATTGGGGAAGCGGTCGTTTTCCACAGTCAAGAATGGGAGTTGAACAAGTGTATGAAGATTATTTTACTCGTGCTTTAGAATACAAAAAAGAAAAAGCAAGCAATAAAAATTTCCGTTATGATATAGAAATGGAAGTTTTAAACGAAATTATTAGTAAAAAACGTTTCATCACATGTCATTCTTACGTTCAATCTGAAATTAATATGTTAATGAAATTGGCTGAACGTTATAATTTCAAAATTCAAACTTTTACGCATATATTAGAAGGTTATAAATTAGCGGATAAAATGGCTGAACACGGTGTAGGTGGTTCAACATTCGCAGATTGGTGGGCTTATAAATATGAAGTTAACGATGCAATTCCATACAACGCAGCTTTAATGCAAAGTCAAGGTGTAATGGTTTCTATAAATTCTGATGATGCAGAAATGTCAAGGCGTCTAAATCAAGAAGCTTCAAAGGCAGTGAAATACGGAAATGTTTCGGAAGAAGTGGCTTGGAATTTTGTAACCTTAAATCCAGCAAAATTATTACAAGTAGACAATAAAGTTGGAAGTATAAAAGTTGGTAAAGATGCTGACGTTGTACTTTGGTCAGACAATCCATTATCTATCTACGCTAAAGCTGAAAAAACTATTGTAGATGGAACTATTTTCTACGATTTAGAAAAAGAGACAACAACGTTAGAAACTATTCAAAAACAACGTAGTGAATTAATCAACACTTTAATTGAAGCAAAAAACAAAGGCTTAAAAACACAAGCTCCAAAGAAAAAAGAAGTGAAACATTATCATTGTGATACTGTGGAAGAATTTTAGAAATAAATTCTAAACAAAAACAATTGAAATAAACTGAAACACACCTTATACAATGAAAAAATATATAGTATTATTATTACTAACTAGTTTTGCCTTTGGACAACAAACACCAGCTTCAAAACAAACAAAAAGCATTCTTATCATAGGAGGAAAAGCTCATATTGGTAACGGAAAAATTATTGAAAATAGCTTGATTTCTATCAAAGAAGGTAAAATTGTTGCTATTGGAGATGCAACTGTTATGAAGGTTTTTCAACATGACATTACAATAGATGCTCATGGAAAAGAAATCTACCCTGGTTTCATTGCTCCAAATGCTACTCTAGGTTTAGTCGAAATTGATGCCGTAAAAGCCTCAGATGACGAAAGTGAACTAGGCGAAATGAATCCACATATTCGAAGTATTATTGCCTATAATGCAGAATCTGGCTTAGTTGAAGTAGCTCGTCCAAACGGAGTTCTATTAGCACAAATAACACCAAGAGGTGGACGAATTTCTGGGACTTCATCAATCGTTCAATTAGATGCATGGAATTGGGAAGATGCAGTTATAAAAGAAAATGACGGAATTCATTTAAACTGGCCAAGAAGTTATTCTCGTGCTGGTTGGTGGGCTGAACCAGGAGGAATTCAACCGAATAAAAAATACGACGACCAAACTACTGAAATTCAAGATTTTTTCAACAATGCAAAAGCTTATGCTGCTTCAAAAGTTACAGTAAAAGATATTCCTTACGAAGCTATGAAAGGAATAGAAAAAGGTGAGAAACAATTATTCATTCATGCAGATGGTGAAAAAGAAATTATAGATGCTATTCTTTTCAAAAAGAAAAACAACATTCAAAAAATGACAATTGTAGGTGGTTATTATGCCTTCAAAAATACTGCATTATTAGTTGAAAATAACGTTTCTGTACTTTTAAGAAGAGTACACGATTTACCAATGTTAGAAGATGAAGACGTAAACTTACCTTTTAAAAATGCAAAATTATTATCTGATGCTGGAGTATTAGTTGGTTTACAAAATGAAGGTGACATGGAAAGAATGCAAGCTAGAAATCTTCCCTTTTACGCAGGAACTTGTGTAGCTTGGGGAATGGATAAAGAAAAAGCACTACAATTAATCACATCAAATTCAGCAAAAATACTAGGAATTGATGCCAATTATGGAACGCTTGAAGAAGGTAAAAGTGCTACATTATTCATTTCAGATGGAGATGCATTAGATATGAAAACCAACAAAATATCGACAGCTTTAATTGACGGTAGACAAATCAGTTTAGAAAGTCACCAAACAGAGTTATACAACCGTTATAAAGAAAAATTTGAAAACAAATAAGAAGTAGTTTTATAAAAAACCGCAAATTCACAAATTAATAAAGTTGTTTTAGGTTTATTAATTTGTGAATTTGCGGTTTTTTTTTACCTAAATTTGTCGTTTAATTGCTATACAATGAAACAAATTACTTCCATACAAAATCCTTACATCAAAACTTTAGTGCAATTGCAAGAAAAAGCAAAAGCACGCAAACAAACGGGCACATTTTTAATAGAAGGAAAACGAGAAATTGAATTAGCCCTAAAAGGAAATTACGAAATAGATACAATTTTATATTGCAATGAACTTTCCCTTCAATCTATCAATCCTTCAATCTATCAATCAAAAGAATATATCGAAATATCAAAAGACGTCTATCAAAAATTAGCTTATCGCGATACGACTGAAGGAATTTTAGCCATAGCCAAAACAAAAAACCTATCGCTTTCCGATTTAAAATTACCAGAAAACCCTTTGATTTTAGTTTTAGAATCTATTGAAAAACCTGGAAATATTGGAGCCATGCTTCGTACCGCTGATGCAGCAAATATTGATGCCGTAATTTTAGCCAATCCAAAAACAGATTTGTATAACCCAAATATCGTTCGTTCAAGTGTTGGATGTTTATTTACAAACCAAATTGCAACAGGATCAACCGAAGAAGTTATTGCGTTTCTAAAAGAAAAAAACATTAATTTTTATAGTGCAACGTTGCAAAATTCAAACGAATATCATAAAGTAGACTACACAACTCCAACTGCTTTAGTGGTTGGAACAGAAGCCACAGGTTTAACCCAACTTTGGAGAGACGAAAGCACACAAAACATCATAATTCCAATGCAAGGAGCAATAGATTCTATGAATGTTTCTGTAGCTGCAGCGATTTTATTGTTTGAAGCTAAAAGGCAACGTGGGTTTTAATTTATTAATTCAATATTTTTATTTAAAAAGATTTAACAACACTAATTTGGATATTTTAAACTATATTTTCATATCGATTGCAAAACTTTACACACCATTTTATAAATCAGAAGAAGAACAATGGTTTTATTTTCCATTAATGATAATTACTTGTGTTTTTACTATTGATATAATGTGTGTATCATTTCTTTTTATTGATATTCCTTTTTATTTTTATTTGATATTAATCTTTATCATAGCTTTAATTTTACAAGCAAAATTTAAAAAAATTAGTTATTCTATAGTTAAAGAAACTGAAATTTCACTTAAAAAAAGGTTGTTAATTTATATTTTAATAATTGTTAATTTTGTTTTGATGTTTTTATTATTAAAGTACATAAGAGATAATCATTTAATTTAAACTCTTGACTTATAAAATCTCCAAAATTAATTTGTCCAATCCATAACTTTGTTATAACTTTAGGTATCTAATGCAACCTTATGATTGAAATTGATATTGAAGTAGAAAACAAAGCCATTGCGAAAGAATACAAAGAGCTTTTACGCATTAGTTATCAAACCCTTACAGCCGAAGACAAGAAACTAATTCGAAAAGCATTCGATGTAGCTGTAGATGCCCATAAAGACCAAAGACGAAAATCTGGAGAAGCTTATATCTTCCATCCCATTGCTGTTGCAAAAATTGTTGCCTCAGAAATTGGATTGGGAGCAACTTCTATTGCTGCTGCTCTTATGCATGATGTTGTTGAAGATACAGACATCACTGTTAAGGACATTGAAAAAATGTTTAATCCTAAAATCGCACAATTAGTCGAAGGGTTAACCAAAATTGCTCAAGTAAAAACAGAACAAAGTGCTTCTATGCAAGCTGAAAATTTTCGTAAAATGTTACTTACACTAAACGAAGATGTTCGTGTAATCTTAATAAAAATTGCTGATAGATTGCACAATATGCAAACTATGGATAGCATGGTCGATTACAAACAAGCCAAAATTGCTTCCGAAACACTATATATTTATGCACCTCTTGCCCATCGTTTAGGCTTATATAACATTAAAACACAATTAGAAGATTTAGGATTAAAATATACTGAACCAGAAGTTTTCAATGAAATTGTCAGTAAAATTAAGGAAACAAAAGAAGAGCAAGATGAGTATATTAAATCAATTTCTGATGTTTTGAGCGAATCTATGCATAAAGAAGGTATTGAGTTTTCTTTAAAAGGAAGACCAAAATCCATTTATTCGATTCGTAGAAAAATGAAAACGCAAGGTGTCACCTTTGATGAAGTCTATGATAAATTTGCATTACGAATTATATATAAATCCAACCCTCAAGAAGAAAAATTTCTAGCATGGAAAATATATTCAATAGTTACGGATCATTATCGCCCAAGTCCAAGCCGTTTACGTGATTGGATTTCTTCTCCAAAATCAAGTGGATATGAAGCACTTCACATTACAGTAATGGGACCAAAAGGCCGCTGGGTAGAAATTCAAGTTCGTAGTGAACGTATGGATGAAATTGCAGAAAAAGGTTATGCTGCACACCATAAATACAAAGGTGTTGGTAGTGAAGAACATGGTTTAGAAATCTGGTTAAATCAATTAAAAGAAGCTATTGAAAATCATTCATCAAAAAATGCTGTAGATTTTGTAGAAGAATTTAAGTTAAACTTATATGCAAAAGAAATCTATATTTTTACTCCAAAAGGGGATATAAAATCATTACCAAAAGGAGCAACTTCCTTGGATTTTGCTTTTAGTATTCACTCCGAAATTGGCTGTAAAACAAGAGGAACAAGAGTTAACGGAAAATTAGTTCCTTTAAATCATGTCTTAAGTAGTGGTGATCAAGTTGAAATTATAACTTCTGAAAATCAAAAACCTTCTTCACAATGGATTGACTATGTTACAACTTCGAGAGCAAAAAATAAAATCAGGAATGTTTTAAACGAAAGTACAAAACGAATTGCCGAAGACGGAAAAGAAATTTTAACTCGAAAATTGCGTCATTTAAAAATAACGTTAAATGAAGCTACGATAAATGAACTAGTCAACTATTTCAAATTGCAAACTAGTTTAGATTTATTTTATAAAATAGGTACAGGTTCTATAGAAAATCAGAAACTAAAAGATTTTGCAGCTCAAAAAAGCAATACATTAGTTAATTTTTTCAAAAAAACAATTACTCGAACACCAAGTGTTAAACCAGAAAAAATTAAAGAAAACGAGCTTAACAAAAAATACGATATGCTCGTTTTTGGGACTGAACAAGACAAATTAGAATATAAACTTTCTAGTTGTTGCAATCCAATTCCTGGCGATGCCGTTTTTGGATTTGTTACTATTAATGAAGGAATAAAAGTGCATAAAAAAGATTGTCCAAATGCCATAAGTATGCAATCAAATTATGCGTATAGAATTATGCAAGCTAAATGGATCGATTCTAGTCAAGAAGAATTTAGAGCAATGCTTAACATAACAGGAATGGACACAATGGGATTAACCAATGAGTTAACAAAAGTGATTTCCAATCAAATGCATGTAAACATTCAAAATATTGCATTGAGTAGTGAGGCAGGAATTTTTAATGGAAAAATAACTGTAGTTGTTGCTAACAATACAATTCTAAAAAAATTAATTGAGAACATCAAAAAGGTAGATGGAATTGAAAAGATTACAAGAATTTACAAAAATTAAACGTGATTGTTAATAAATTTGGAAAACGTATTTCACACAGAAAACAAAATCAAAAAAATAAAAGTATCTTTGCCATTATCTGATGGTTAACCCTATGGAAAACAACACAAATCAAGAAGTAGTAAAAAACGTATTCACTAAGTATTTAGAAGACAAAGCACATCGCAAAACTCCTGAACGCTTTGCTATACTTCAAGAAATTTACGAATCTAAAGAACACTTTGATATTGAATCACTTTATATCAAAATGAAAAATAAAAACTATCGTGTAAGTAGAGCAACACTTTATAACACAATAGAATTATTATTAGAATGTGGATTGGTTAGACGTCATCAATTTGGACAAAATCAAGCCCATTATGAAAAATCATATTTCGACAAACAACACGACCATATCATTATGACAGATTCTGGTGAAGTTATCGAATTTTGTGATCCGAGAATTCAACAAATTAAAGAAACCATGGAAGAAATTTTTGGAATTAATATCCAAACTCATTCATTGTATTTTTACGCAACAAAAAAAGAAAACTAACTACATACACAAACAACTTACAACAAACATTACAAAGATGACCGTAGATTTATTACTAGGATTACAATGGGGTGACGAAGGAAAAGGAAAAATCGTTGATGTACTTACTTCAAAATATGATATTATTGCTCGTTTTCAAGGTGGACCAAATGCTGGTCATACTTTAGAATTTGACGGAATAAAACATGTTTTAAGAACTATTCCTTCTGGAATTTTTCATAAAAACGCAAAAAACATAATAGGAAACGGTGTTGTAATTGACCCAGTAGTTTTTCATAAAGAAATTGAAGGTCTAGCTAAATTCAATTTAGATATTACTTCAAAATTATTAATTTCAAGAAAAGCACACCTTATTTTACCAACACATAGATTACTTGATGCAGCTTCTGAAGCTTCAAAAGGTAAAGCTAAAATTGGTTCTACTCTAAAAGGAATTGGACCAACTTACATGGACAAAACAGGTAGAAACGGAATTCGCGTCGGTGATATTGAATTAGAAGACTTCAAATTGCGTTATAGAGCTTTAGCTGACAAACATGAATCAATGATTGCTTTCTATGATGTCGATTTACAATACAACCTTCAAGAAATGGAAGATGAATTTTTCGCATCTATTGAAGAACTAAAAAAATTGACTTTTATTGATTCGGAAGAATATTTAAACAAATCATTAAAAGAAGGAAAAACAATTCTAGCAGAAGGAGCTCAAGGCTCGTTATTAGATGTTGATTTTGGAACTTATCCATTCGTTACATCTTCTAATACAACTGCTGCAGGTGCTTGTACTGGTTTAGGAATTGCTCCAAACAGAGTAAAACAAGTATTCGGAATCTTCAAAGCTTACACAACTCGTGTAGGAAGTGGACCATTTCCAACAGAATTATTCGACGAAGTTGGAACTGCAATGGCTAAAATCGGAAACGAATTTGGTTCTGTAACAGGAAGAGCAAGAAGATGTGGTTGGTTAGATTTAGTTGCTCTTAAATACGCTGTTCAAGTAAATGGTGTAACCGAATTATACATGATGAAAGGTGATGTATTATCAGGTTTTGATACTTTAAAAGTGTGTACAGCTTATACATATAAAGGAAAAGAAATTAGTCATTTACCTTACAACATCGAACCAGAAAACGTAGAACCAGTTTATACTGAAATAAAAGGTTGGCAAGCAGATTTAACAAAAATGACAACTTATGATGAATTACCTAAAGAATTAAAAGAATACATCGAATTCATTGAAAAAGAGGTTGAAGTGCCTATAAAAGTTATTTCGGTTGGACCAGATAGAAAACAAACGATTACAAAATAATTAATTTATTTTTTTTACACAGATTTCACAAATTTTCACAAATTAATCTGTGAAAATTTGTGAAATCTTTGTCGTTTTAGAAAAGTTTTAGTGTCTTAAATAAACATTTTAATTATAAAACTTTCTTAATTGAAATTAGCTTTTGTACTTTTTAATTAAATTTGACGCAAAATAAATAGCATTGAAAAATTACATATACATATTTTTACTTTTTATTCTGACAAGTAATCCGCTTTTTGCACAGAATGAGACTAATAATTCAGGTAAAATTATTATTGAGTATTCTGACTTTATTGATAAAAATCAAAACGAAATTCCTGGAGCAATTGTCTTTACAGGGAATGTTCGTGTACTTCACAATGGAGTGAAAATAAGCTGTAATAAAGCCTATCATTTTACAGCAGAAAATTATGTAAAAGCATTTGGAAATGTACAATTAGTGCAAGGTGACACTATTTTTATGAACAGTCGTTATGCAGAATATAATGGTGATAAAGAATTTGCATATGCCACAGGTGACGTAAATATGCGTTCTCCTGATTCAAATTTAGTTACAGATACTGTTTATTTTGACAGAAAATCCCAAGAAGCTTTTTACAATAGTTACGGTACAATTACTAATAAAGACAATGTCTTAAAAAGCAAATCAGGAAAATATCATTTGAATGAGAAAAAATACTCCTTTAAAACTGCTGTAACAGTTGTAAACCCAAGAAGCACAATCAAGACAAATCATTTGGATTATTACGATAATTCGGGACACGCTTATGTTTATGGACCATCAACGATAACAAGTAAAACCGATTATATCTATACAGAAAATGGTTTTTATGACACTACAAACGACATTGGAAAATTAAAGAAAAACTCTCATATTCTCTACAACAGCAGACGAATTGAAGGTGATGATATTTTCTATGATAGAAAGAAAAACTTTTCTAAATTAGTTAATAATGTAAAAATTACGGATACAGTCAATAATCTAGTTGCCAAAGGACACTATGCTGAAGTTTATAGAAATACGTTAACCAAAAACGACTCAATGTTTATTACTAAAAAAGCATTGATTATTACCAAAACCGAAAACGATTCTATGTACATGCATGGAAAACGAATTTTAGTAACTGGTCCACCAGAAAATCGAATTATTAGAGCTTATAACAATGTAAGATTCTTTAATTTAGACATGAGTGGTAAATGTGATTCTCTTCATTCAAGTAATAAAAATGCTTTAACTAAAATGATTGGAAAACCAATTTTATGGAGCAACAAAAGCCAAATGACTGGTGATATTATGCACATTATTGGCAATAACGAATCAGAAAAAGTGGATTCTTTAAAAGTATTAAATAATGCTTTTTTGATTCAAAAAGATACTTTAAGCGAAAATGGCTACAATCAAGTAAAAGGACAAAATTTGTATGGGAAATTTAGAGAAAATAAACTTTATGAAGTAGATATCGTTAAAAATTGTGAAGCTATATCTTATTTATATAATGAAGAAGACGAATTAGTTGGCATCAATAAAAGCGTTTGTAGCAGAATAAATTTAGAATTAGTAGAGAATAAAATCGAGACTATAACATTTTTTAATAAAACTGACGGTTATATATATCCAGAAGAAGAATTTCCATTAAACGCCAGGAAGCTAAGAGGTTTTCTCTGGCGTGGTGATGAAGAAATAAAATCAAAAGATGATATTTTTCCACAAGAAGAACTCGATTTAGATGAAAAAATTCAATCAGAAACTAAAGCTAAAGAATTAATTGAAGAAGTTCCAATGGATGTTCTAAAAGAAACTCTTGATTACGATAAAAACAAGCCAAAAAAGAAAAAATAAATCAGTTATGAGTTAATATGTAAAACTCATAACTCATAATTCATAACTATAAAATGTTATCTGATTTCCTAAAATACCAAGCACAAACAACTCCTCACCCATTAGCAATGGAAATTTCTTATGCTAAAGGTTCTTATATTTATGACACAAAAGGAAACAAATTTCTTGATTTTGTAGCTGGAGTTTCAGCAAACACACTTGGACATCAAAACAAACGCGTTAATGATGCTGTAAAAAATCAATTGGATAAATATTCACACGTTATGGTTTATGGTGAATATGCACAATCACCAGCTGTTGAATTGTGTAAATTATTAGCCAAAAACTTACCTTATCCATTAACGAAAACCTATTTAGTAAATTCTGGAACAGAAGCTATTGAAGGTGCTTTAAAATTAGCCCGAAGAGTTACTGGAAGAAGTCAATTAATCTCATGTCATAACGCTTATCATGGAAACACTATGGGAAGCATGAGTGTCATGGGCTTTGAAGAACGCAAACAAATATTCAGACCTTTAATTCCTGATGTAGATTTCATTACATTTAACAATGAAGCTGATTTAGAAAAGATTACCACAAAAACTGCTGGTATACTACTTGAAACTATTCAAGGTGGTGCTGGATTTATTCAACCTCATAACGATTTTCTTAAAAAAGTACGTCAACGATGTGATGAAGTTGGAGCAATCATGATTTTAGACGAAATCCAACCAGGTTTTGGTCGTACAGGAAAATTATTCGGATTCCAAAACTATGATGTCATACCAGATGTAGTTGTTATGGGAAAAGGAATGGGAAGTGGAATGCCTGTTGGTGCTTTCACAGCTTCAGAAAAAATGATGGATTTATTAAGCCATAATCCAAAATTAGGACATATTACAACTTTTGGTGGTCATCCTGTTATTGCCGCAGCTTGTTTAGCTACTTTACAAGAATTAACCGAAACCAATTTAATGCAACAAGCCTTAGAAAAAGAACAGTTAATTCGAAAATTATTGGTTCATCCTTTGATTACCGAAATTCGTGGAAAAGGGTTAATGTTGGCTGCCATGACAAAAAGTCCTGAAATAACAGACAAAGTCATACTTCGCTGTCAAGACAAAGGTTTAATTTTATTTTGGTTATTGTTCGAAGGTTGTGCTATACGTATCACTCCACCACTTACAATTTCAAACGAAGAAATTGAAGAAGGTTGTGGCATTATTCTTGAAGTTCTTAAAGAAATTGACGCTGAATAAAAGAGAACTATTGGAAAACCAAAAAACGGAAAACCTTTATTACCTAACTTTTAGCGATTTAACTATTGAAATTGTTAATTAAATTGTTTAAAACAATAAAAGCTAAAAATTAGATTAGCCTTTAATTTAGTTAATTTTAGATAGGATAAATTTTCAAAACCAAAAGCTATGAATTTGAGTCACGAAGAAGAAAACAACCAAGGCTTATCCTTATCCAAATTTGAATCAATGCTTAAAACTAACAAAGTTTTATTTTTTGATTCCGAAGAGTTTGAAGAAATCATTCTTCATTACATGGATACAGGAAGGTTAAACCTTGCCAAAAAAGCACTAAAACTTGCCTTAGAGCAACATCCGAAATCTACTGGATTAAAGTTAGTTCAAGTAGAAATATTAATTTTTGATGATAAAATTGAATTAGCAGATAGATTACTGAATGATTTATATGCTATTGAACCTACAAACGAAGAAATTTATATTCAAAAAGCGAATATTTTTTCTAAAAAAGATGAGCACGAAAAAGCTATTGAATCTTTAAAAACTGCTCTAAAATATACTGATGATTTTGCAGATGTATATTCTATGATTGGAATGGAATATCTTTTTATGGATAATTTAGAATTAGCCAAAGAAAATTTCATCAAATGTTTAAATGAAGATACTGAAGATTATTCATCGCTTTATAATGTAGTTTATTGTTTTGATTTCTTAGATCAAAACCAAGAAGCTGTTTTATATTTAGATCAATTTATAAACAAAAATCCATATAGCGAAGTAGCTTGGCATCAATTAGGACGCCAATATTACGCATTAAAAGACTTCGAAAAAGCAGTTTGGGCTTTTGAATACGCAACATTAATTGATGATTCCTTTTTAGGTGCTTATTTAGAAAAAGCAAAAGCTCTAGAAAAATTAAAAAAATACCAAGAAGCTATTGATTGTTACAAAATCACTATGGAATTAGATGATGTAACTTCATTTGTACTCTTACGTGTTGCCAAATGTTATGAAAAATTAGGCAACAACAAAGAAGCTTTAAAATTTTATTCAAAAACGGTACACGAAGATCCATTATTAGATAAAGCTTGGATTGCTATCACAGACTTCTACATTAGACAATTTGACTATAAGAAAGCATTGTATTATGTAAATAAAGCAATCGGAATTGAAGGTGATAATAAGTTGTACTGGAAACGTTTTGCGTCAATAAATAGAGCTTTAAAATCTTATGAAGAAGCTGAATATGGTTACAGAAGAGCCTTTGAATTAGGTGATACTGATTTAGACACTTATATCTATTGGGCAGATTCATTACAATATGTTGGTGACTATCAAATTGCTATTGAAGCACTTTTACAAGGAGTAGAAAAACACCCAGATCATTATGAAATAGAATATCGTTTAGCTGGTTTATATTATATTCTAAATCAGACTAAAAAAGGAAAATTTCATTTAGTAAATGCATTACAAAGTAATTATAAAAATCACAGTATTTTAGAAAATCATTTTCCTGCAATTTGGAATAAAAAATCAATTCAAAATCAAATCATTAAATTTAGAAATTAGTTTATACCTTTGATTTTAGCTTTTTTCAATTATTTCATACAATGAGAAAATTATTTCCCGATTACTTAATCATTTCACTAAAAGGAATTGCTATGGGTGCAGCAGATGTTGTTCCTGGTGTTTCTGGTGGTACAATTGCATTTATTTCTGGTATTTATCAAGAATTGATTGATAGTATAAACGGAATTAATCTTTCACTTTTAAAAACACTAAAAAAAGAAGGTTTAAAAGCAGCTTGGAAACAAGCCAATGCTTCCTTTTTGCTTTCTCTACTTATCGGAATTGCTATAAGTGTTTTAACTTTTTCTAAGATAATAACCCATTTACTAGCTTCTAAACCTATTATGGTTTGGTCCTTTTTCTTCGGATTAATTATTGCTAGTATTTTACTCATTTGGAAACAAATAACCAAATGGGAAATAGTTTCAATTATTGCTTTAATCGTTGGAGTTGTTTTGACATATTACATTACAATTGCAAGACCAGTAAGTAGTCCAGATAGTTATCCTTATCTTTTCCTTTCCGGATTTATTGCTATAATTGCCATGATTTTACCCGGAATCTCTGGAGCTTTCATTTTGTTATTAATGGGTTCATATGAAACCGTAATTGGAACCATTAATCAATTTAGAGAAGGTTTAACTCAGATGAATATGGAATTACTATCAACTGCAATGATGAAACTTGGAGTCTTTGCTATTGGTGCAATCATCGGTCTAAAGTCTTTTTCAAAAATTCTACATTGGATGTTTGAACGCCATAAAAACACTACTTTAGCTTTGTTAATTGGATTTATGATTGGCTCTTTAAACAAAGTATGGCCTTGGAAAGAAGTTCTAGAAACACGCATAAACAGTCACGGAGAAACAGTTCCTTTTTTAGAAAAAAGTATTTTGCCACAAGATTTTAATGGTGATGCACAAGTTTTAACTTCAATACTTTTAGCTATTTTTGGATTTCTTGTAATTTATGGAATGGAAAAAATCGCTGCTCGATTAGGGAAAAATTAATGATTTAAAGATGAAAAAGAAAGTAAAAAAACAAAAAAAGTATGGTTTAATCGGCAAAGACATAAGCTATTCTTTTTCTAAAAAACACTTTACTGAAAAATTTGCAGCCTATCATTTTGATAACTGTGAATATTTGAATTTTGACTTATCTTCTATTAAAGAATTTCCTGAAATTTTCGCTAAAAACAAAGGATTAAAAGGCTTAAATGTAACTATTCCCTACAAAGAAGAAATTATTCCATATTTAGATTCTTTATCCAAAAATGCTAAAAAAATCGGATCAGTTAACACGATAGTTATCAACAAACAAAAAGAATTAATTGGCTACAATACCGATTTTTATGGCTTTAAAAAAGCACTAAAACCTTTATTAGAATCACATCATACAAAAGCATTAATTTTAGGAACTGGTGGAGCAAGCAAAGGAATTGCATATGCGCTAAAAAAACTAAATATTGAATATGATTTTGTTTCAAGAAATCCAGACGAATTTCAAATCGCTTATGACGAAATTAATGCCTCTTTATTTGAAGAATATTCTATAATTATAAATACAACTCCAGTTGGAACATTTCCAAATATTGAAGATTGCCCAAAACTTGATTACAGCTTATTTACAAAAAAACACATCGCTTTTGATTTGGTATACAATCCAGAAGAATCAATGTTTTTAAAAAAAGCAAAAGAACAGGGAGCTATAACAAAAAACGGATATGAAATGTTGGTTTTTCAAGCTGAAAAATCATGGAAAATTTGGAATAAAAAATAATTTTATCGCTATTTTAAAATTAAAAAATAACGCCTAAATATCTAGTGGTAAATCTTTAATCTTCAATCTTTAGCTTTTTCTTTTGAAATTTCCTTGTGAGTTAGTATCTTCGAAGCATAATAGTAACTTATACATGAATCATGTTAGAAGAAAAGAATGATAACCTGCAAAACGCAGATGGAGAAAACAAGCAAGAATTATCACATGAAACTACTGAAATTCAACCTGTTGTTGAAGAAATTCTTGAAGTAAAAGATAAAGCTGAACCTATTGCAGAAGAAGTAACCGAAGAAGTAACCAAAGAAGTTGTTGCTGAAAACACTACTTCAAATGCTGCAATGGACGAAATTGATAATTCAAATGCAGAAGAAAGCGAAGATGACACCATAAAAGACAGACATGAAATTCCAGTATTGGATTACGATTCAATGTCAATGGAAGCTCTTACTGAAGAATTAGAAAAATTAGTTTCTAATGAAAAAGTAATGGCTATAAAAGACCATGTTGAAGAAATTAGAAAAGCATTTATGTCTCATTTTCATGATTTATTGGAAGAGAAACGTGAACAATATAGTGAGCAAAACGAGGGAAATACGGAAGGTTTTGAATATCACTCTACAATAAAAAATAAATTTGATGATATTTTTGACGATTATCGTGCAAAAAAATCAAAACATTATAACCAATTACAAAGTAATCTTAAAAACAACTTTGAGGTTAGAAATACAATCATTGATGATTTAAAAAATCTTATTGAATCTACTGACGACTCTATTGGTGATATGTTCAAAAAAATGAACGAAATTAGAGAACGCTGGAACAATGCTGGTTCTATCCCTAGAGATAAATATAATATCCTTTGGAATAACTATCATTTTCATGTGGAGCGTTTTTATGATTTAATTCATTTAGACAAGGAAGCTCGTGACCAAGATTTTAAAAATAATTTAGAACAAAAACAACAATTAATTGTTCGTGCTAAAGATTTATTAGCTGAACCAGATGTAATGAAAGCTTTTAGAGAATTGCAACAATTACATAGAGTTTGGAAAGAAGAAGTTGGTCCAGTTGACAGAGAACATAGAGAAATTGTTTGGAATGAATTTAGTGAGATTACTAAACAAATGCATGACAAACGTGAAGCATTAAATGCTAACGCTCATGTACGTGAATTGGAACATTTTGAAGCTAAACAAAAAATCATTGAAAGCATTAATGCTTTGTCTACTGAAGCAATTAGCGGTCACAAAGGTTGGCAAAACCAAATGAAAAAAATGGAAGCTTTACGCGAAACTTTTTTCAAAGCCGGAAAAGTTCCTTCAGAATTAAATGAAGAAACTTGGGCAAAATTTAAAACGGCTGTTCGTGAATTCAATAAAAACAAAAATGCTTTTTACAAAGAGATTAAGCATGACCAACAAGATAATTTGAATAAAAAATTGGCTTTAGTTGAAAAAGCAAAATCACTAAAAGATAGTGAAGACTTTAAAGTAACTACTCCAATAATGAAGCAAATTCAGGATGAATGGAAGAAAATTGGTCATGTACCAAGAAAGCATTCTGATTCTGTATGGAAAGACTTTAAATCGGCTTGTAATGCTTATTTTGATAGATTACACAAAGTTCAAAACGAAGAAAATAAAGAAGAAATTGAATCTTATGAAAATAAGAAAAACTTTTTAGATGAAATTAAATCGTTTGAATTAGTTGGTGAACATAAAAAAGATTTAGATGCTATAAAAGCAAATATTGAAAAATGGAAATCTTTTGGAAGAGTTCCTTTCAACAAAAGACATATTGAAGGAAAATTCAATAAAATTTTAGATGCACTTTTTGAAAAATTAAGTTTATCTAAAAAAGATACAGAATTAATGAAGTTTGATAATCGTTTAGAGCATTTAGCCGAAAATGATGACAACAGAGCATTAGAAAAAGAATCTTACTTTCTTCGCAAAAGAATTGACGAAGTCCAAAGTGAAATTTTACAATTAGAGAATAACATTCAATTTATTACTTCAAGCTCAAAAAAAGGAGAAAATCCATTTATTAAAGAGGTTCACAAAAACATCGATAAGCATAAAGAAGATTTAAAAATCTGGAAAGAAAAACTTTCAAGGTTAAATCAATTATAAAATTAAAATCCCGATTCGTCGGGATTTTTTTTTATATCTTAAAACTATATTCTCGTTCCACCAAACAAATTCGGGTTGTGTAGGATTTGTACCAATCACTCCTACCCTTTTCTTGAGCTACAAGATGTTCCATGTTTTGTTTCCATTTTTTGATAGCTTCCAAATCTTTCCAATATGAAACAGTGATTCCAATCTCATTTCTAGCTGATTCAACTCCAATAAAACCCTCTTGTTGTTTAGCTAATTCTTCCATTCTTTGAGCCATTTCAACATAACCTTCTTCAATTTCTGTTCGTTCTGATGTGAATATTACTGCGTAGTACATTTTTTTTATTTATTAAATTGTTGAGTTATTGAACTGAAAATATTTGGCTAAATTCCTTTATATGCAAAACTCATAACCGTTGACTGAAGTCAACGGCAATTGTAAAAATGAGATTAGCTAAATATAATTTTAATATAAATATTGATTATTAAATTCTGCAAACTGAGCTCTGAAAATTACAATCGCTTAGCTTCTTCCCAAAAAACATCCATTTCAACCAAAGACATATCTGATAAATCTTTGCCTAATTCAACCGCTTTACTCTCTAAATACATAAATCGTTTCATGAATTTTTTATTAGTACGTTCTAAAGCGTCTTCTGGGTTTATTTTTAAGAAACGAGCATAATTAATCATTGAGAACAAAACATCACCAAACTCGGCTTCCATCTTGTCTTTATTACCTGATTTGACTTCAACTTGAAGTTCATTTAACTCTTCCTGTACTTTATCCCAAACTTGATGACTTTCTTCCCAATCAAATCCAACACCTTTAACTTTATCTTGAATGCGACTTGCCTTTACCAAAGCTGGTAAACTCTTAGGAACACCTTCTAAAACCGATTTTCGTCCTTCTTTTAGTTTTAGTTTCTCCCAATTGCGTTTGACTTCTTCTTCATCTTCAACAACTACATCACCATAAATATGTGGATGTCTATCAATTAATTTATCACAAATTGAATTCGCTACATCAGCAATATCAAAATCATTAGTTTCACTTCCTATTTTTGCATAAAAAACAATGTGCAACAACAAATCACCCAACTCTTTTTTAATTTCTGGCAAATCATTATCTAAAATTGCATCACCTAATTCATAAGTTTCTTCAATGGTTAAATGACGTAGACTTTCTAAAGTTTGCTTTTTATCCCACGGACATTTTTCTCGCAACTCATCCATAATATCTAACAAACGATTAAAAGCTACTAATTGATTTTCTCTGTTGTTCATATTTATAATTGCTATTGAATTTGATTTTTGAGATTGTAATTGAATAAATGTAAAATTATGGAAATATTTTTAGAAGTGAATTAAATATGGAGTTTAAAAATAGTAAGGCTTTTTAATAATTTGTTTTATATATTTGAGGAATTACATAAAACAAAAAATCATGAACCCAATAATCAAAAATATTTTAGCAGTCGTTCTTGGTTGGTTTGCAGGAAGCATAATCAACATGGGACTTATTCAAGCAGGAAATACAATTTTTCCAATCGAAGGAATTGACCCAAACGACATGGAGGCTTTAGCAGCTGTTATGCCAACTTTACCAAATGAACATTTTATTTTTCCGCTTTTAGCCCATGCATTAGGAACTTTAGCTGGTGCAACAATAGCTTATTATTTTGCTGCAACTCATAAAATGAAGTTTGCAATTGCAATTGGTAGTTTGTTTCTTCTTGGCGGAATTGCGGTTAATTATATGCTTCCTGGTCCAACATGGTTTGCGGTTGCAGATATTGCTTTAGCCTATATTCCTATGGCTTTGATTGGTGCAAAATTAGCTCAGTCTTTTTCAAAAAAATAAATATTAAATATACTTTTCAATATAAAACAAAAAAGTCCAAACCTAGGTTTGGACTTTTTTTTATATAATTAAAAAGAGCTTACTCTGAAGCTTCTTCTGGTTTTTCTTGTGCTGTTAATGCTTCAATAGAAATCATTCCTTTTGATTGTAATAAGTTGTACCAATTCATTACTTTTTTAATGTCTGAAGTATAAACTCTATCTTCATCAAATTCTGGTAAAATTTCTCTAAAATATGTTTTTAAATTTTCATCTGTTTCTTTGTGAGAAATAGCTGGACCTTCATTTTCTTTTGTTGCAATTGCTTTAAAAATTTCGGCTAAACGAACTTCTTCGTTATATGTATAAACAGCAATTTCAGATAACAAACTTACGTTTGCTCTTAAACCAACAGTAATTTTTTTTCCATCTAATAATGATTCAGCTACAAATCCTGTACGTGTTTGTAATTTTAAATCATATAATCCTGGCTTTCCAGAAATAGCTAATATTTTTTGTAAACTCATTTTAATGTAATTATTGGGTGGCAAATATATATTTTAAAGTTGAAAATGCAAAGTTGAAAGTATAAAGTTTAACTTTTTTTACTGAACAGTGAATTATCTTCCTTTTTTACTGAAAAATTTCATTCTATAATCCGGAAATGCTTTGCCTTCCATGATATTTTTTAACTTTTTTGCAATCAACTTTTTCTTTAATGAAGAAACGTGATCTGTAAATAATATTCCTTCAATATGATCATATTCATGTTGAATCACTCGAGCAATTAATCCGTTATAAACTTCGGTTTTCTTGTTGAAATCTTCATCATAATATTCAATCGTAATTGTATCATGACGAGAAACATCTTCACGAACATCTGGAATACTTAAGCAACCTTCGTTAAAAGTCCACATTGCTCCTTCTTCTTTAAGGATTTTTGCATTGATGAATGTTTGCTTAAATACTTTTAATTCTGCTGCTTCCTCTTTAGAAACATCATCACTATCTGCAAAGGGTGAAGTATCAACAATAAAAATACGAATTGGCACTCCTACTTGTGGTGCTGCTAATCCAACGCCGAAAGCGTTATTCATAGTTTCGTACATATTGGCAATCACTTCCTTTAAATTTGGATAATCATTAGCAATTTCTTCGCAATGTTTTCTTAAAACAGCTTCGCCATAACCATATATTGGTAAAATCATTCTTTTAATTATTTAAGTAATAAAACTTATTTGGTGCAAAAATAGTATTTTGATTTCAGTATAAAAAGTTTAATTGTTGAACTTTTATCTAAAAAGTCATCATCCAAAAATCTGACTTCTTAATTCTACTTCTTATTCATATAATCTTGTAGCATAATTGTTGCTGCAATTTCGTCTATCAAAGCTTTGTTTTTTCGTTGATTTTTCTTTAAACCACTGTCAATCATCGTTTGAAATGCCATTTTTGAAGTAAAACGCTCATCTATTCTGTCTAAAGGCATTTCTGGAAATGCAATTTTAAATGTCTTTATAAATTTTTCAATGACAGCTGCACTTTCAGAAGGAGTTCCATCCATTTGTTTTGGTTCACCAACAATCACTTTTTCGACTTTTTCTTTAGAAAAATATTCTTTTAAAAAAGTAATTAATGTTTCTGAAGGAACTGTTGTCAAACCAGAAGCAATAATTTGCATTTCGTCTGTTATAGCAATTCCAGTTCGTTTCATTCCGTAATCTATAGATAGAATTCTTGGCATTATTTTTTTATTTAATTATATGAAATTCAGCTAAAGGTGCCATTCTTGCTTTGTTTAAGGTTAAGATTTTACCATCATAACTATAATTGTCTGTAACTTCTAAAACTTTAGCTAATTCGCTTTCTGTTTCCATGTCTGCACAAGCCATTTGTGTAGAAAAAACCTTTGAAAATTTAATTCGCATAGTATTTTCATCTAACTTATAATCGCCACCCATTCTATTACATCCTGCAAAAGCACTTATTCTTCCATTTGGTGAAAATGTGATTCCTTTTACTTCTTCTTCGCTAGAATTTTCAATAGATTTACCATTTAGTTTTACCAATTTCCATTTTGAATTCTTTAGCTCTAATTTAGGATTTTTAACTTTAGTTTCAGTACCTGAATTAGTTTCTTCTTTAACTTCTGATTTTAATTCTTTCTTTAGTTCATAATAAGGAGCCAAAGAGCCCTTCACCCTATTCCCATCTGAATCTAAATGAATTAAAACATTTTCTCCAACAAAATAAAGGTTTGAAGGATCTACACCAACTAATGTAATGGTATTACCTTCTTTATTCCACTGAATACTACCAGATTCTTTATAAACTTCTTTTGATTTTCCTTTATAAACAGCTTCTTTTATAAAACTATCATCTGTTAAAATTATTTTTGTTTCAATTGCCTCACAATCAGCACAAGGTAAACTTCCTAAATAAGTTCCTTGATAATCCAAACTACTCATCGCATTGTGCATATCAATAGGAATTTCAACCGCAGTTGAATCAACTACTATTTCTTCTTTATTCATTGTTGCTTCTTTTTTACAAGAAGTCAAACTTAAACCCATCATCAAAGTAACTACTAAAAACTTTTTCATAATTCTTATTATTTTGTAAAATTAATCAATTATTAACCAAACAAAAACAATTCCAAATTTATATTAAATCTTATATTTGTGAAAATTTTATAAAATGCAAAACTTACAATCAATTATAGAAAAAGCTTGGGAAAACCGTGCTTTATTACAAGAAACTGAAACTACTGCTGCTATTAGAGAAGTTATTGACTTATTAGATAACGGAAAATTACGTGTAGCTGAACCAACAGATAACGGTTGGCAAGTAAACGAATGGGTTAAAAAAGCAGTTGTTATGTATTTTCCTATTCAGAAAATGGAAACTTGGGAATCTGGTATTTTTGAGTATCATGATAAAATGGAATTGAAACGCAATTATGCCGAAAAAGGTATTCGCGTTGTGCCACCAGCTGTTGCTCGTTATGGTGCTTATATTTCTAAAGGTGTTATTTTAATGCCAAGTTATGTAAATATAGGTGCATATGTAGATGAAGGAACAATGGTTGATACTTGGGCTACAGTAGGAAGTTGTGCTCAAATTGGTAAAAACGTACATCTTTCTGGTGGTGTTGGAATTGGTGGTGTTTTAGAACCCTTACAAGCAGCTCCAGTTATTATTGAAGATGGTGCTTTTATTGGTTCAAGATGTATTGTGGTTGAAGGTGTTCGAGTGGAAAAAGAAGCTGTTTTAGGAGCAAATGTGGTTTTAACTGGTTCTACAAAAATTATTGACGTAACTGGTGATGAACCAATTGAATATAAAGGAGTTGTTCCTGCACGTTGTGTAGTGATTCCTGGAAGTTATACTAAGAAATTTGCTGCTGGTGATTATCAAGTGCCTTGTGCTTTAATCATTGGAAAACGTAAACCTTCTACTGATTTAAAAACTTCATTGAATGATGCTTTACGTGAATATGATGTAGCTGTTTAAAATAAATTCCAAAATTTGAAATTCCAAATTCCAATTTAATCGATGAGAAATTACTTCCAAAGTATAAAATTATTTTTTAAGCGTTTTTTACTGATTGTTATCATTTATCAATTGTGTAGATTATTGTTTTTGTATTTCAATAAAAATGCTTTTAACGGCTTATCCTTAAAAACGTTTTTAGGAGGTTTACATTTTGATTTATCAGCTATAGCTTATATCAATATTGTATTTGCAATTCTGCATTTTATTCCAGGGAAATTTAAATATAAATCAGGTTATCAAAAAGGACTAAAAATTGGCTTTTTTGCAGTGAACTTACTTTTCATCTTAACGAATTTCGTTGATTTTGAGTATTACAAATTCACTGGAAGAAGAAGTTCCTTTGGAATGATTACTGCAACCGGAATGGAACATGAAATTGGTGGATTAATCTTCTCCTTTTTAACTGAATTTTGGTTTTTGCCAATAATTGCTTTTGTTTTAGCAGTTGCTTTTTGGAAAGTAATTCCGAATATTAAGCTTGTGTTTTCTGAGGAAAAAACTAACTATTTGGTTGTTAAACAAATTGGTCTTTTCATATTCTTACTAGGATTTGTCTTTTTATTAGGTCGTGGTGGATTTCAAAAAAAGCCTTTAAAAGTTGTTGATGCTGTTAATTACGGGTCAATTAGTCATTCGGCTTTAGTTTTAAATACTCCTTTTTGCATCTTAAAAACTATTGGTAAAAAAGAAACTCTTGAATCTCCAAAATATTATGAAGAAGCTGAATTGAATTCTATTTTCAACCCAGTAGTTTTGACTAATCCAACAGAAAGTGCTACAAAACAAAACGTTGTTGTTATTATTCTGGAAAGTTTTGGAAGAGAAAATATCCAACGTGGTCAAACTCCTTTTTTAGATTCACTAATTACAAAATCACTGTTTTTTGAAAACGGTTTTGCTAATGGAAAATTATCTATTGATGCTGTTCCTTCAACGCTTTCTAGTATTCCTAGTTTGATGAGTTCATCTTTGATTACGTCTAGTTATTCTATTAATGAAATTTATGGTTTGCCCAAAATTTTAAAAGACAACGGTTACAATACTGCATTTTTTCATGGTGCTTTTAACGGAAGTCAAAACTTTGATCAATATTGCAAAGTAGCTGGATTTGACGCTTATTATGGTAAAAACGAATATAATGGTCCTGAAGCTTTTGATGGTAAATGGGGAATCTTTGATGAAGAGTTTTTTCAGTTTTATTGCAATAAAATGTCGAGTTTTAAACAACCATTTTTTACTTCAATCTTTAGTATTTCATCTCATAATCCTTATAAAATTCCCGAAAAACATAAAGGAAAATTTCCAAAAGGAACTACAAAAATTCATGAAAGCATTGCGTATTCTGATTATGCTTTAAAACAATTTTTTGCTACTGCACAAAAACAAGATTGGTTTAAAAATACCATTTTTGTTATTACTGCTGATCATACTTCATCTGAACCAACAGAAGATAAATACAAAACTAATGTTGGAAAATTTAGAGTGCCTATTTTATTTTATAACCCAGGAAATCCAACTTTTGAAGGTGTAAATTATAAAAACATTCAACAAATTGATATTATGCCTTCTTTAATTGATTTATTACAAATTAAAACTAATATGGTTTCATTTGGTAAATCATATCAATCTGACAAGGATTTTGTGGTGTATTATTTAGACAATATTTACCATTACATTCAAGGTGATTATTACATGGCTTTTGATGGCAAAAAAGCATTGGCTTTATATAATTTCAAGAAAGATGAATTGATGAAAACCAATTTAATTTCGACTGAAAAAGAAAAAACGGCAACAATGGAACGTTTTATAAAAGCTTATGTACAATCGTTTAACGAACGAATTATCAAAAATCAATTAACGGTTCAATAATTTTTCTTGACGTTGTAATTTTAGCAATTTCGCATATTTCATGTGTGAAAAGAATCCTTGAATCAAGGCAATTGTAATTCCATCTATTCCGTTAAAAACTCCTTTTTTCAAGAAATAACATCTAATAAATGCTGTTAATCCATTGATTACTGGTTTTGCTGCTCCTACTCTTTTTCCTTGATCAAAGAGTTGTTGTGCATGCCAAGTTGAATATTGATTTTTCTTAGCTATAATTTGTTCTAATGAATCCCAACCATAATGTAAAATATGAACTGAAACTCTCTTTTCATTAGTTGTTACAATAGATTGATGTACTTTAGCTTCTGATGGTTTTGCTGTTACTTTGTTAAAAAAACGAACTTTATGATCTGGATACCAACCTGAAAAATCGATTAATTCATCACCTAAAAAATTCTTTACTCTAAAAGAAAAAGCATCATAGTTTCCTATTAAATATTGTTCTTCAACAATGAATTTTTCAGCATCTTTATCTAAAAATTCATCAGCATCTAAGTTTAAAATCCAATCATTTTTACAATAAGGTAGACCATGCGTTCGTTGTGGTCCATCACCTAAATAAGCTTGAGAAATTACTTTTGCCCCTTTAGATTCAGCTATTTCAACTGTTCTGTCTTTACTTAATGAATCAACAATAATGACTTCATCACAAACTTTGAATAAAGCATCAATACATTTTCCAATGTTTTTTTCTTCATTAAATGTAATAACTAAACCGCTGATTGCCATAATTTGAATTTTATACTTGCAAAAATACAGTTTTTATTTAAAGTTTTTATGTTTGATATTACTTATGTACATTAGCACTTTAAATTATAAAAATGAAAATTTTAATCATTCAACAAAAACGAATTGGTGATGTTTTAACCAGTTCAATATTAGCCAATAGCCTTAAAGATCATTACCCAAATGCAACAATTGATTATATGTGCTATGCCAATTGCGTGGATGTTTTAAAAGAAAACAAAGCGATTTCGAACATAATTGTTTTAGAACAAAAGGTTCGAAAAAACTATTTATCGTTATTTAAATTCATTTTTAAAATTAGAAGTCAAAAATATGATGTCGTAATTGATGCTTACAGTAAATTAGAAACCAATTTAATTACTCTTTTTTCTGGTGCAAAATATAAAATATCTTATGACAAAGGGTATTCAAAAGTATTTTATAATCACAATATCAAGCGTTTACCAAATGGCACAAAAAGCAACTATGGTTTAGCTATTGAAAACAGATTGGCTTTGTTAAAACCTTTAATCAAAGAAGAAATAATAGATTTTAAGCCAAAAATATTCCTTTCTAATTCAGAAATTGAATCAGCAAAAAAGACAATTTTAGAAGCCAATATTCCACAAAACCAACCTTTATTTATGATTGGTATTTTAGGAAGTGAATGGTACAAAACCTATCCATTGCAACACATGGCTGAATTGTTAGATTATACGGTAGAAAAAACGAATGCTTCTTTACTTTTCAATTATATTCCAAATCAAAAAGAAGATGCTTTAAAACTTTATAACTTGTGTAACAAAAAAACACAACAAGTTATTTTCTTTGATATTTATGGAAAAAGTCTACGTGAATTTTTAGGCTTATTATCTCAATGCAATGCTTTGATTGGTAATGAAGGTGGTTCTGTAAATATGGCAAAAGCATTATTTGTACCAACGTTTTCATTATTTTCTCCAAGTGTTGATAAAGAAACTTGGCAGATTTTTGAAGATGAAAAGAACATTTCTATTCATTTAAAAGATTTGAAACCAGAAATTTATGCAGAACACGATGAAAAACACATAAAAGAACATACTTTTAAATACTTTGAAGAATATCCTATTGACTTGATTAAGAAAAAATTAGATGCGTTTTTCGAGAGAATTATTTAGTTTGTTTTTTACACAAATTTCAAGAATTAGCACTTATTATTTTTTCTCGTTGTGATCATTTATCATTTTCGAATATACATCATGAAATTTTTTATTGGAACTCAAGTTTATGATTTCCGTTGAAAAAAACTTAATTAGTAAATTTTTATTATCTGAAATTTCAGATAGACAATCTTGGTCTTTTGAATCAAAAACAATTGCAGAAGCATAAATTTCTTCCCAACTTTCAGTTCCACTTACAAAAACTGTAAATAATTCAGCTTGAGAGTCTAAAAGTTTTCGTTTTTCCCAAATCAAAATTGGCATCTCAGTTTCACTCAACCAAATTTCTTTATCCCATTTTCCAAACTTATTATACATAATTCTTTGTGTATACATTGCAGAAAGAACAGCGTTAAAACACAACCGATTTACATATATTGAATCTTTTTTATTTAATGAAAGAATTTGCTTTATTTCAAAATTTTTATAACCGTTTTTATAAATAAATGGTATGTTTGGATTAGCTGTTTCTGTTTTAATTCCAACTTCATTTTCATAATTAAAACCTTCTTTTAAGTTTGAACAACCCAAAATTCCAATTATAATTATAGTTAGTAAAATTAATTTTTTCATGTTATTTTAAATTTTAGAAATATTGAGAAATTCCTTTTTCAATTGCAGTAACATTATGCTTTTTATTGAAAGCTCTAATAGCAAAGTTTTTATCCCAAATTTCTTTGGTTGCATAACCTCTTTTGTGATCTAAATGCAAACAAATAGCTTGATAACGAATTTGCTTTGCTAAAACTCCAAAATTAAATAAACGCTCACCTACTTCTCTATCTAAACCACCATATTGCATTTCTTCGTTAAAACCATTTACTGCGATTAAATCACTCTTAAAACAAGATGTATTGTGACCATTAAAGGTTTTCTTAGTTGGAGTTATCCAATTCATAAAAATAGCGAAGTATTTATTATGCGTTAATTTTGTCAACTTAAAACTACTTTTTACTCCATTTTTTATTAACCATGAAGTTGAAAAACAGTTTTGTGATTTTATATCTTCAAATGAAATGGCTTTTGAAGTTTCCATTGGTAATTTGAAATATCCACCAGAAAGAAAATATCCTTTTTCCTGAAATTTTAAATGTTGAGAAACAAAATCTTTTCTAGGAACACAATCTCCATCCGTAAATAATAAATAATCTGAATTCGTTTTAAGAATGGCTTTATTTAGAATTTTACATTTTTGAAAACCATCGTCTTCTTGCCAAACGTGTATAATTGGAAATTTAAATTTTGATTGAAAAGATTCAATAATGTCTTTGGTTTTTTCATTAGAGCCATCATCAGCAACAACAACTTCAAAATCATTCTCGGTTTGTTGGCAATAACCTTCGAGAACTTTTGATAGCCATTCTTCTGAATTGTAAGTAGTAATAATTACGGATAACTTCATGAAAACTATTAAGAATGGAAAATTACTATTTTTTCCAAAACTTTAACCTCTTTTTTATCCTTTTTTTTCGGTAAAAACGATATTGAAAATCTTTAGTTAGATTCCACATTGTTGAAAAAACCTTATCTTCATTAATTCCAGAAAGCTTAGCATACTCATTACTCATAGTAGCAACCATGTCTTCTTTTGGAGTGATTTTAGACAAGTTTTTCATGCGCGTTTCAAAATCCATTTTGGTATGGAATTTCATTCTATTTAAATCTACTAAATAAAAATCATATTTTCCTTCAGGTCTTTTGATAATTAAAGTGTTTCCTGGTGAATGATCTAAAAACTCAATTCCTTTTTCGTGCATAGAAAACGTGAATTGTGTAAACTGACGTAAAATATTTTCTGCATCTGGATAATCGGTTTCAACTAATTCACGATACGTTAAATCACATTCTAAATGTTCACTTACATAGTAACTGTCTTTTAAACCTAGCAAAGATGTGTTTTCAAAATAAGCGACTGGTCTTGGTGTTCCAATGTTATTCTCTAAAAGAAAATTGGCATATTCAAACGAACGTTGTGCTTTAGATTTTCTAAAATAACGATAAGCAATTTTATTAATTAGATTGGGTTCTTTAAACGATTTTACATTTAAAGTCAATTTATCTAACTCAAAAAGTTTAATGGTATTTCTGTTTCCTTTTATGAATACTTTACCCGAATTATCGAAATTCTTGATGAAATTTTCAATTTGTTGTTTCTTTTCTAAAAAGGCATCGTTAAGTTTGTACACCATTATTTTTTTTTCAAAATTATGCATACAATTTAATTAAACCAATATTTTAGGTATTTTTACCAAAAAATAAATCAAAAAAATGAGTTTATTACCAAAATCATCCCTTGTAACTCCAACTTATAATTGGCCAGAAGCTTTAGAACTTTTACTTTTAAGTATAAAGAATCAAAGTGTTTTACCCGATGAAGTATTAATTGCTGATGATGGTTCAAGAGAAGAAACCACAATTTTGATTAAAAAATTTCAAGCTGATTTTCCTGTTCCATTAATACATGTTTTTCATGAAGACAATGGTAATCAGAAGCCAATGATTATGAATAAAGCTATTGCTAAAGCTAAATATGATTACATTATTGAAATTGATGGTGACATTATTATGCACAAAGATTTTGTAAAAGATCATTTGACTTATGCAGAAAAGGGACTTTATTTATTTGGTTCAAGAGTAAATATTCAAAAAGATATTTTAAAAACTATTTTTGATAAAAAAATAATCAACTTTGGGTTTTTTGCAGAAGGAATTAAAAAAAGAACAAGAACTGTTCGTTTTCCATTATTTATGAAATTTGCTAAAACTCATGAGGAACGTTCGAGTAAATTAAGAGGTTGTAATATGTCTTTTTGGAAAGAAGATTTTATTAAAATCAATGGTTTTAATGAAGGATTAGTCGGTTGGGGAATTGATGATTCTGAAATGATTCAACGTTTACACAATATTGGCATAAAAGGTAAAAGATTGAAGCAAACTGCCATTGCTTATCATGTTTATCATAAAGAACAAGATAAAAACAATCTTGAAATTAATAATGCAATCGAAAAAGAAACCACAGAAAAGAAGATAACTTTTATTGAAAAAGGGATAAATCAGTATTTATAATTAGTTTTTAGCTACAATTTTTTGATATTCTTCTAAAGTTTTTTGAGCTATATATCTTGCTGTAAATTGTTCTTTAATTATTGTTTTTCCTTTTTCTGAAAACTGTTTTTGCAATTCTTTATTGTCTAGAAGTCGTGCTGTTTTTTCGGCTAATGATTTACTGTCTTTTATTTCTGCCATAAATCCGTTTTCTCCATCAATAATAACATCAGAAACAACTCCAACTTTAGTAGAAACTGTCGGAATTCCGATCAACATAGCTTCAAGTAAAGATGTAGGACCACCTTCTCTTTGTGATGTTAATAAAAAAGCGTCAAATTGAGTATTTAATGATGAAGCATTTTTGACTTTATCCATAAAAACAATATCCTTAAATACTTTTTTGTCTATAGCATATTGTTTTAATCTATCCGTTTTTTTTGAAAATTCTCCAACTTGTATGAAAACAATATCTTTTCTATTTAAATTATGTTTTAATTCTGCTAAAACATCAATTAATGTATATAAATCCTTTGCATTAGTGTGATTAGCAATATTTCCAATAATAAATTTTTCTTTAGGAATATTATATAATTCTCTAATATTTATTTTACTAGATTCATTTAAAATATTTAAAGAAACACTGTCATTTATAACAACAGTCTTATTTAGAGTTTCTTTGTTTAAAGTCTTACCAAAAGAATCTTGAACCATTTTTGAAACACAAATAATTGAATCTAATCTTTTATTATTGTATTTTAATTTACTTAAAAAACTACCACTAACTCCTACTCCTTTTTTTGAAAAAATTAATTTTACTTTAAAACTGTAAATCAAATTAGACATAAGAAAAAACATTAAGGAATCACTTGTGTGTAAATGAACAATATCTGGTTTATTTTCTTTAATAATTTTTGCTAAATGCTTATAATTAGAAAACTTGTTTAATTTTCTTGTTTTAACACCTAAAAAAGGGATATTTACTTTATTACATTCTTGTTCTAAAACAGATTTATTTATCCCATATACAATATTTTCAACATTTAATTCGTTTAACTGTGGCACTATATAGATTATCTGCTGCTCATTTCCTCCCCATCCTTTTGCACCAGATATATGTAGTATTTTCATAAAATTATTTGTTACTTTGCCTATGATTATTTTTTGTAAAAATATATAAAAAAAGTTGCAGATACAAAAGAGAATTAAACAAAAAAAACTAAAATGCTAGATTTATCTATTGTTATTATTAACTACAATACCAGTAATTATACTATTAAATGTATAGAAAGCATTTTTGAACATACTTCAAAAGAATTAAATTACAATATAAAGATAGTTGACAATCATTCTAATAAAGAAGATGTTGACAAACTAGAAAATTACTTAAAAGAATTAAACAGCCCAATAATTTCTTTTTTAAAAAATCATATTAATGTTGGTTTTGGAGGGGGAAATATGATTGGCTGTCAATTTTCTGACGCTACTTATTATGCTTTTATAAATAACGATTCACTACTTTTAAACGACTGTTTTTCTATCATTATTAATGAGATGAAACAAAATAAGCTATACGGAATTTGTGGACCACAAAGTTTTAAAGAAAATGGTACATTGTTACCAACTTTAGATCATTTTTCATCTCCTTTAAAAGAGTTATTTGGACGTTATTTTTTAGAAAAAATAAATCCTAAAAAATATCCAAACAGAAAAATTGAATACAAACAACCAAAACAAGGCCAATTTGTTTCTGGAAGTTTTATGGTTGTAAAATCTGAAGATTTTTGGAATGTTGGTGGTTTTGATACTAACATTTTTTTATATCATGAAGAAACGGATTTATGCATTCGATTAGCTAAAATTAATAAATATGCTTATTTAATTCCAGATGCAAAATTCATTCACTTTCATGGTGCAAGTACACCAAAATCTATTGAAATTAAAACTGAATTAAAAATATCTCTGTTATATGTAATTAGAAAACATTATGGCTATGTTAATTATAGAATCATATTAATATTTCTTCAAGTAAAGTATTTTATAAAAAGTTTTAGAAAACCAAAATATTGGTATTTATTCAAAATATTATTTAGAGGTGGAAGACTTAACGACTCCTTAAAACATAAGCAAAATAAAAAATAATAAAAATGAAAGTTTTGTTTTTTTGCCAAGATTATTTAGGTATTCATAAAGTCATTGAAAAAGGTATAATTGAATTTACTGGATTTGAGGTAAAAACAATTTTGTTTAACGATTATAAGTACAAAAACAAAACTGAAAAAATATTAAACTTTATTAGTAAGTCTCTTTTTAATATAAATTTAAAAAAAAAATGGGCGAGTAAATATTATGCAAATCAAATTAAACCAACAGACCAATTTGATTATGTTTTTATAATAAGTCCTGATTATTTATTAAATAATGAACTAGAATATATTACTAGAAAAGCTAAAAAATCTATTGTTTATTATTGGGATAGCTTTAAATTAATTGGAAGATATGAAAGAACATTACCTTTTTTTGATTTAAAATTTAGTTTTGAACCTAAAGATGTTGAAAAATATAACATGCAACTTCTAACAAATTTTTATTTTGATACTCAATCAAGTAATAAAAACATAATTGATGCCTATTATATTGGGAATTTTGACAACAGACTTTTAACCATTGAAAAAATAACATCTCTTTTGATTAACAATGGTTTAAAACCTGATATTTTTATTAAAGTTAAATCCAATACAAAAACAGAAAACTTTTCTAAAAACATTAAATTTATAACAGAATTTATACCTTTTGAAGAAAATCAAAAAAGAATGAAAGAATCTAAAATTATTTTAGACATTCATAAAGAAATTCAAAACGGTTTGACTTTTAGAGTTTTTGAAGCTATTGGTTTAAATAAAAAATTAATTACAACCAATAAAGACATAATAAATTATGATTTTTATAATCCAAATAATATTTTTGTTTGGAATGAAAATGTAACAGAAATTCCGAAAGATTTTCTCGAAAAAGAATATGAAAAATTACCTGATGATATTTACAACAAATACAGTTTAGAAAATTGGGTTAAAACAATATTAAAATAATATGATTTCAGTAGCACTTTGCACCTACAATGGTGAAAACTTTTTAACAAAACAACTTGATTCAATCTTAAATCAAACAATTACTGTTGATGAAATTGTAATCTGTGATGATATTTCAACTGACTCAACTATAAAAATTATAGAAGATTATCAAATTAAATATCCAAATTTAATTACACTTTATAAAAACGAAGTAAATCTAAAAAGTAATAAAAATTTTGAAAAAGCAATTCAGCTTTGTTCTGGTGATTTCATTTTTTTATCAGATCAAGATGATTTATGGAGAAAAGATAAAGTAGAAAAAACATTAGAAGTATTCACAAACAACCCTACTGCAGAAGGAGTTTTTTCAAATGCTAGTTTAATTGATGATAACGATAAAATATTATTTGAAAACATTTCACTTTGGGATAGCGTTTATTTCTTTGAAAGTAAAATAATAAAACCTCTAGATTTGCATAGATTATTACTTTTAAAAGGAAATTACCTTACAGGAGCTACTTTGTGTATTAAAAAAGAAGTAAAAGATTTTTGTTTCCCTTTTCAAACTCTAGAAAAAATATTTTTGCATGACGAGTGGTTTGCATATATATTATCAGAAAGAAAAACTTTGTTTTACTCAACAGAAAATTTGATTTCGTATAGAATACATTCTAACCAACAAATGGGTGTTGGAAACATTGTTAAAAATGCAGAAAAAATAAAAAAATCTCCTAAAAACATGCAAATAATTTTAGGAATTTTAAAACCAAAATCGTTTAGAGATTATAAAATTTTAACACGAACACTTTTTTCTCAGTATGAGAAATATAAAGAATTAAAAATGGATACATTTCTTGATTCTGAAAAAATTGAAAAAAAATTATTAGATTATTATTTTGAAGCTGATAAACAAATGAAAAAAGTTAATCCTATCTTATATTTTTTTAGAAAACGAAAAGATAAGAAAAAAGGTAAAAGACAAATTTAACCATATCAACACTTAGACTATGATGGTATCTATTTGCATGATAACGTATAATCATGAAAATTATTTAAAACAAACTATTGAGGCAGTTTTAAATCAAAATACAACATTTGATTTTGAGTTAATTGTAGCTAATGACAATTCTCCTGACAAAACTTCTGAGTTAGTTAATGAAATTATTACAGATCACGAAAAGGGAAACTTAATTCGTTTTTTAGATAATTCACAAAACATAGGAATGATGCCTAATTTTGTAAATACTTTAAAGAATTCAAAAGGAAAATATATTGCTTTATGTGAAGGAGATGATTATTGGACAGACAAAAACAAACTTCAAAAACAAGTAAACTTTCTTGAAAAAAACCCAGACTATGCAATGACTTTTCATAAGGCTTTAGTTGAAGTTGAAGGCAAATTAACCGATGACTTTATTACTAAAGAACCAAAAGAAACATCTACAATTATAGATTTAGCACACGGAAATTTCATACATACTTGTACGGTTATGTATCGAAATAATTTGTTTCCAAAATTTCCTAAGTACTTTATTAAATCTCCTGTTGGAGACTATTTTTTACATATGTTAAATAGTCAATATGGAAAAATTTATTATATGAAAGATATTATGGCTGTTTATCGTGTTCATGGTGCTTCCTATTGGTCTTCAAAAGATCAAGAAGAACGAACGGCAATATGGATTAAATTCATAAAGAAAATCAAGCCTCATTTTAAGAAAGAAATTAGAACACTACTTAATGAACAAATTAAAGTATTATTACCAGAAGAAATTCCTTGGAGAAAAAAAATTAAAATTAAAATAAAATCATTATTAAAAAAATAAGCTTGAAAATTATAAACTTTTTTAAAAATATCATTAGAAAGAGAAATAAAGGCTTAGTCATATTAGATGATATTTTTCCTTCACCATTGTCACCATGGAGAAGTAATGAATATGCAGAACTTTGTAACGTCTTCAAGAATACTAAAATTTATACTGATTGTACAACTTACATCCATTATAATCAGAATAAAAGTTATAAAGAAAACATTTCTCTATTAACTTCTAACTACCCTTCGTTAAAAGAAAAAATTTATGTTTTAAAGAAAAAAACTAATATAAATTACGATTTAGCTTATACTTTATTCTACAATAATTTAATTAAATTTTATCCAACTTTTGAAGAGAACAATACTAATTTTGCATTCACACTTTATCCAGGAGGAGGATTTGGTTTTAATAACGAACAAATAGATTCTTATTTAAGAAAGGTTTGTCAGTCAAATTATTTTAAAGGTGTTATTGTAAATCAAAACATTACAAAAACATATTTAATTGAAAAAAAAATTTGTAAAGAAGACAAGATTAAACTTATTTTCGGTGTACCTTTAAATTTAAATCTACCTGAAATTAAAGACTATACCTATAAGAAATCTTCTGACTGTTTAAATATATTATTTTTTGCTAACAAATACACATCCGATGGTGCTGACAAAGGGTTTGATGTATTTTTAAAAATTGTAAAACAACTACTTTACAAAAAAGAAACTTTTAATTTTATTGTAATTGGAGGGTTTTCAGAAAATGACGTCAGGGATACAGAAATTAAAAATATAATTGATTTTAAAGGAAGTTTAAATGAATTCGAATTCACCAAAATAGTAAAAGAAACGCATATATTGATTTCAGCAAACAGACCATTTATTTTAAGTAAAAATGGCTTTGATGGTTTTCCTTTGGCAACTTGCGTAACAGCTTCATTATATGGCAATTTAAACTTTATGACTGACTACTTCAACGAGGCTGAAAAAATAAATTTAAAAGGTAATGAAGGTTTTATTTTAATTAAAGATAGTATTGAAGACATCGTAGCAAACATAATAGAATTAGATAAGGATAGAGTTAAACTCCAAAAAATTGCTGAAAACGGTAGGAATAAAATGTTACATTTGTATAGTTTTGAAAATCAAATTACCCCAAGACTAGAATTTTTTAACAATTTATTATTTTGATAACTGTAACAAAAACTTTTTTTCCTTCTTTAATTGCTTATAACCAATATCTTGAAAGGATTTGGAAAAACCAATGGCTAACAAATAGAGGCGAATTAACCTTAGAATTAGAAGATAAATTAAAAAGTTTTCTAAAAGTAGAAAATATTATTATTACTACTAATGGAACACTACCTATTCAAATAGCTTTAAAATTATTTGGAAATAATGGAGAAATAATAACAACTCCTTTTTCTTATGTTGCCACAACATCTTCTATTATTTGGGAAAACTGCAAGCCTGTTTTTGTTGATATTAACAAAGAGTATTTAACAATAGATGAAACTAAAATTGAAGCAGCAATTACAAATAAAACGACTGCTATTTTAGCGACTCATGTTTTTGGAAATCCTTGCAATGTAGATATTATTGAAAAAATAGCTACTAAACATAACTTGAAAGTAATTTACGATGCAGCTCACTGTTTTGGAGTGTATTATAATAACAAATCTATTTTTAACTACGGTGATGTTAGTACATGCAGTTTTCATGCTACTAAAATATTTCATACTGGAGAAGGTGGAGCCATGTTTTGTAATGATAAAAATACCTATAACAAACTCTTTTATAGTCACAATTTTGGCCATAACGGTCCATTAGATTTTCATGGACTTGGAATAAATGCAAAAATATCTGAATTACAATCAGCTCTAGGATTAGCAGTATTTGATCAAATTGATGAAATATTTAAAGCTAGAAAAAAAATAGTTTCTGTTTATGATGAAATGATAAATTTTGATATTTTAAACAAAATGAAACTTAGAGAAAACACCATATGGAATTATAGTTATTATCCTATTATTTTTAATTCTGAAAGTCAATTACTTCTAGTACAAAAAGTGCTTAATGAAAATAATATTTTTCCAAGACGATACTTTTATCCTTCTCTAAATACAATTCCCTACGTAAACGGGAATGAAATGCCAATTTCTGAGTCTATTGCTTCTAGAGTTTTATGTTTACCTTTATATTTTGAACTTACATTACCCGAACAAAAAAATATTATAAATATTATAAATAATAATTTATGCTAATTATTGGAGCAAAAGGTTTTGCAAAAGAAATTCTTGAAGTGTTACATTTAAATAATGAATTGAATAACCTGGCTTTTTATGATGATGTAAATGATCTTCAAGAAAAAAAACTTTATAATCAATTTGATATTTTAACAAATATTGAAGAGGCCTCTCATTATTTTAAAACCAATTCAAATACGTTCTCAATAGGCATTGGTAATCCAATTTTAAGAAAAACAATATATGATAAATTTGTTTCAATTGGTGGTGTTTTTAGTTCTATTGTAAGTAAAAATTCTCAAATTGGTCATTATGGAAATAGTATTCAAGAAGGTTGTAATATTATGTGCGGCTCAATAATAACAAATGATGTTCATATTGGAAAAGGAACATTGATTAATCTTAGTTGTACTATTGGGCATGATTCCAAAATCGGTAAATTTGTTGAAATATCACCTGGAACAAATGTTTCCGGGAACTGTAATATTGGAAATTATACAATAATTGGCACGAACGTTACGATTTTGCCTAAAATAAATATAGGAAAAAATGTTATTGTTGCTGCAGGTTCTGTGGTTACAAAGGACGTTCCAGATAATTGTATGGTAGCAGGTGTTCCTGCGATAATAAAAAAACAAATAGAACCTCTTAATTTTTAAAAATTGGACATAAATACAGAAATAAACAACGCATACGAAGTAATTAAAGAAGGCGGAATAATCCTTTATCCAACTGATACCGTTTGGGGAATTGGCTGTGATGCTTCAAATGAAGAGGCTGTTGCCAAAATCTACGCATTAAAAAAGCGAGAAGAAAGTAAAAGCATGATTTGTTTGATGAATTCGGATAAAATGGTTTTCAACATATTCAAAGATGTACCAGAAGTTGCTTGGGAAATTTTAGATATGTCCGAAAACCCAACTACTTTAATATTAGACAAGCCTAAAAATGTAGCTAAAAATTTAATTGCAGAAGACAATACTTTAGCCATAAGAATCGTTAAAGAACCTTTTTGTTTCAAACTTATGGAACGCATGAAGAAACCTTTAGTTTCTACTTCTGCTAATTTATCAGGAATGCCTTCACCAAAATCTTTCAAAGAAATTGACCCAGAAATTATTAAAGGTGTTGACTATGTAGTAAATTTGCACAAAGATAAAATTTGCGAAAAACCTTCAACTATAATTAAATTAAGTTTAGATAGTCAGGTGAAGATTATTCGTAAGTAAAATTCCAAAAAATAAATCCCAAATCCCAATTACAGGAATTTGCGAATTTGAGGTCAAAAAAAATGAATTATACAAAAGCACTAAATAACCCAATATTTAAAATCATTGCAAAAGCAAGTCAAGAACTTAATGTAGATAGTTATGTTATTGGTGGATTTGTTCGTGATTATCTCTTAGAAAGACCTTTAAAAAAAGATATTGACATTGTTGCTGTTGGTAGTGGAATTGATTTAGCATTAAAAGTTTCTGAACTTTTACCTAACAAACCAAAAGTCCAAGTTTTTAAAAATTATGGAACAGCAATGCTTCGTTACAAAGACACTGATGTAGAATTTGTGGGTGCTCGAAAAGAAAGCTATCAAACGGAAAGTCGAAATCCAAAAGTCGAAATAGGAACATTACAAGATGATCAAGAAAGACGTGATTTTACTATAAATGCTATGGCTTTTTCTTTAAAGGAAGAAAATTACGGTGATTTAGTTGATCCTTTTAATGGTGTAGCTGATTTAGAATCAAAAACCATAAAAACACCTTTAAACCCTGACATTACTTATTCTGATGATCCTTTGAGAATGATGCGTGCCATTCGTTTTGCTACACAATTAAATTTTGAAATTGAAACAGAATCTTTAGAAGCAATATCAAGAAATAAAGAAAGAATTTCAATAATTTCTGGTGAACGAATTGTAGATGAACTAAATAAAATCCTTTCTACCGACAAACCTTCTATTGGATTTCTATTGTTATATAAAACCGGACTTTTAAATATTATTCTTCCAGAATTAACTGACTTAAATAATGTTGAAGAAATTGAAGGTCATACACATAAAAACAATTTTTACCATACTTTAGAAGTTGTAGATAACATTTGTCCAAATACTGATGATGTTTGGCTTCGTTGGGCTGCATTATTACATGATATTGGAAAAGCTCCGACAAAAAGATTCAGTAAAAAAAATGGCTGGACTTTTCATGGACATGAATTTTTAGGTGGAAAAATGGTTAAACGTATCTTTATAAGATTACACATGCCTCAGAACCAAAAAATGAAATTTGTTCAAAAAATGGTTATGTTGAGTTCACGTCCAATTGTTTTAGCTGAAGATATTGTAACAGATTCTGCAGTAAGACGTTTAGTTTTTGATGCTGGTGAAGATGTAGAAAATTTAATGACTCTTTGCGAAGCTGATATTACCACAAAAAATCCGCACAAGTTTAAAAAATACCATAATAATTTCAATATCGTTAGACAAAAAATTGTTGAAGTTGAAGAAAAAGATTCAGTAAGAAACTTTCAACCTCCAATTTCTGGTGAAGAAATCATGGAAATATTCAATCTAAAGCCCTCAAGAGAGATTGGTACACTAAAAGAAGCTGTTAAAGAAGCAATTTTAGAAGGAGAAATTCCTAATGAATATGAAGCTGCTTATCAATTTGTATTGAATAGAGCTGAAAAAATGGGCTTGAAAAAAGTTTAACTTTTCATTTAACAACTGTTAGGATTAGAGATTAAAAATATAGAATTATTTTTGTAAAAAGTAAAGATGAAAAATAATAAATCAGTCATAATTTGGTTACTTTCAGGATGTGTATTATTATTCATCATGGTAATGGTTGGAGGAATTACTCGTCTAACAAATTCTGGTTTATCGATGACTGATTGGCATTTGGTAACTGATACTTTTCCACCTTTAAGCGATGAAAAATGGGTTGATGCTTTTGAAGAGTACAAGAAATTTCCAGAATACCAGAAAATCAACATTCACAACGACTTTACGCTTTCTGATTATAAATTCATCTATTTTTGGGAATGGTTTCACCGTTTTATTGGACGAATTATAGGAATTGTTTTTATAATTCCGTTCGTATATTTCTTAATAAAAAAGAAATTAGACAAAGCAACCATAAAGAAATGTATCATTCTACTAATAATGGGTGCTTTTCAAGGGTTTTTAGGCTGGTTTATGGTAAGAAGTGGCTTAATTGATAATCCAGATGTAAGTCACTTTAGATTGGCTTTACACTTAACGTTTGCGTTTATTACTTTTGCCTACACACTTTGGGTTGCTTTAGATTTAATGTATCCCGAAAAAAATGAAATCTATAAATCATTAAAAATTATTGCACAAGTTGCTTTAGTCGCTTTAATTATCCAAATTATTTACGGTGGATTTGTAGCTGGTTTAAATGCGGGTTTAATACACAACCATTGGCCTTTAATGAGCGACGGGCAATTTATACATGACAGTGTATTTATTGAACAACCGACATTATTTAAAAATCTAATTGAAGGTAAAAGTGGCGTTCAGTTTGTACATAGAACTTTCGCTTATGTCGTTGTTGCATTAATAGCATTCTTATATTATAAAAGCCGAAAAATTAATTTAAACACAACTCAATGTAGAAGTTTAAAAGTGCTAATTTCATTTGTTTTTCTACAATTCATTCTTGGTGTTTTTACCTTACTTTTTCATGTTCCCATGTGGTTAGGTTTAGCACATCAATTGATGGCTTTTTTACTTTTAACGGCTATGACATTTGTCTTGCATCGTTTATCTAAATAAAAATAGTATATTTACTATTCCGACTATATTGTCACATTTCTTTGATTATTATGAATGTCAAAACTTGCCGAAAAAGATAAATTTTTAGATTTATCAGACTATGGAAGAACCTTTGGAAAAGCCTTTGCTTTGCAATTAAAAAACACCAAATTCACTCCAATTCATGTTACTTTACTTTTCGGAATTTCCGGATTAATTGCGATATATTGCATCTTAAATCACTACTATTTTGCCGCAGGATTTTTCATTGTTTTAAAGTCAATTATTGATGCTGCAGATGGTGAATTAGCGCGTATAAAAAACACTCCATCTTACACCGGAAGATACCTTGATAGTGTCTTTGACATTGTCTTAAATTTCATGTTTTTTATGGCAATTTGTTACGTTTCAAACACCTCTTTTTGGCTTACAATTCTGGCCTTTTTTGGCATACAATTGCAAGGAACTTTATACAATTATTACTATGTAATTTTGAGAAATAAATCGGTTGGTGGTGACTCAACGAGCAAGATTTTTGAATACAAATCTCCTAAAGCTTTACCTGGTGAAAGTCAAAAATCGGTTGATATTTTGTTCAAAATTTACACAGTAGTTTACGGAGTTTTTGATAAAATAATTCACTTTTTAGATAAGGATGCGTATAAGGTAAAAACGTTTCCAAATTGGTTTATGACATCATTATCTGTTTTTGGATTAGGTTTTCAGTTGCTGATAATTGCCATAATGTTACCCTTAAATTTAATAGAATTTATAGTTCCTTTTTTCATTTTATTTACGCTATTAATTTTTGCATTTATAGGCATAAGAAAACGCTTTATAAAGACTTAAAATCACAATAGATAAATTCTATAGTTAGCCTTTAATTATTTGATTAACAAAATTTTAAAATAAATTACATAAACCACTAATTCAATATGTAATTTTAACCAATCCAAGACTTAAAATCAGAAACTTTTTCTCTTGAAACGACAACTTCTTCGTCTTTATAAGAAGGTAAAATTACTTTTAATCTAGAATTACTATAGACTTGAATTTCATTAATTGCCTTTAAAGGAATAATAAATTTTCTACTCACGCGATAAAATTCTTTTGGGTTTAACTCCTCCTCTATTTGTTCCAAAGTTGTATCTAAAAGATAATTTCGGTTTTCAAAAGTATGCAAATAGGTTCCTTTATTTTCACTGTAAAAACACTCAACCTCATCAATTGAAATCACTTTTAGTTGTTGTCCGATTTTTACAGAAAATCTACTTTTGTATTCTTTAGTTTCATTTCCTAAAATCATCTTTTTTATCATCTCAAAATCCAAGTTTGAAGCCGTGTTTTTTTGGACTTGATTTTTAAATTTATTTACGGCAATTTCTAGGTCAACATCATCAATTGGTTTTAGCAAATAATCGATGCTATTTAACTTGAAAGCACGCAACGCATATTCATCAAAAGCAGTCGTAAAAATGACCGCACTTTTGATGTCAATTTGCTCAAAAATTTCGAACGATAATCCATCCGAAAGTTGAATATCTAAAAAAATCAAATCTGGGTGATTATTGTTTTGAAACCACTCAATTGAATCTTCCACAGAATGTAAAAGTGTATGTACTTCTAAACCCAATTTTTCAACTTTTCGTTGCAATAATCTTGCAGCTGGTTTTTCGTCTTCTATTATAATTATGTTCATTTTAAATTATGGTTATAAGTTTAAAAGTTTATGAGGTTAAAAGGTTTTATGTAAAACTTCTGAATTCTAAATTCTGACTTCTAAATTCAAAATTTATTCCCATTTATTGTTTTTATTTTTTTCCATCAACTCTTTAATTTTTCGTTCTTCCCAGTCATTTCCTAAAATCATTCCTGGTAAAAAAACAGATAATCCATGAGCTAATAATCCAATTCCCCAAAAGAAAGCTGTTATAAAATTATGCCATTGAAAATAGCTTTCTCCTTCACCTAAATTTTGATAGTTAATTACAACAAACATTAAGTTAATAACAAAATAAACTAATGCATGTGTATAAAATCCTTTTATGCGTTTTACTCTTTTTAATGCTTCATAATATTTAGCATCTTCTGGACTTGTTGGAATATAATTTTTAAAATCTCCTTTGTCCATTCTTCGTTGTACTCTTTCTCCTATACTCATCTTATTGAAATTTATTTTTATTAGACTTTTCTTCTTCCATAAATTGTTTAATCTTATTTTTCTCCCAATCTTTATTGAAAAACGGGAAAAAATTAAACACTCGCATCGCATGAAAAAATATACCAATTCCCCAACCTAATAACGTCCAAATGAACCATAAAACTTCTGGTGTATATTTAAGGTTGATGTATATTATTACAATCATTACTATTACATAACTTAATAAATGACTATAAAATCCTTTTAATTCTTGTACTTGTTTTTTTGCTTTCTGATAGCGTTCAAAATCATTGTTTGTTTCCATAATTATTTCCATTTTGATTCTTCTTTATTTTCTTTTTGTAATATCTCTTGAATTTTCTTTTCTTCCCAAGACTTTCCATATCCAAAAGTTTCAAAAGCATGAAAAGTTAAACCCAATCCCCAACCTAACATTGGAAACCAAAACCATTGAAAACTTGATGTGCTTAAATTAATCACAATAAGAATTGGAATAACACAGCAATAAGAAATTAAATTGCCATAGAACCCTTTTAACTTTTCTACTCTATCTTTAGCTCTATCGTAAGCTGTTTGTTCGTTGTAATTGTAGGTTGTTTCCATAACTGATATTTGTTTAGTTAAAATTGGAAGTTTTATTCTGAAATATTCATCAGTATCCTCTACTAGAACATTTCTCTTAGTTAAAATTGCATATCGACTTACAATATTTTGAAGTCCAACACCTCTTCGATCCTGCAATACTTCCTTTTTTTGCTTGTTATTTTCTACTATTAATTCGTTGTTTTGTATGCTTATTTTGATGTGTAATGGCTTTTTCTCGCTTACAATATTATGTTTAATACAGTTTTCTAATAATAACTGTAAGGATAACGGAACCACTTTAGCATCTTCATCATTAAAACCCTCTGGAACTTCATACGTAATACTATCTTCAAAACGCATTTTTAATAAGTTCATGTACGTTTTTGCGAAAGCTAATTCTTCAGCAACTGTAACCAATTCTTTATCTTTTTGCTCCAAAACATATCTATAAATTTTAGATAATGAAGTAGTGAATTTTTGTGCATTTTCTGGATTTTCCTCAATCAAAGAACTCAAAACATTTAAACTGTTGAATAAAAAATGAGGATCAATTTGACTTTTTAGACTTTCAAACTTGGCTGAAGCCGTTCCTGCAATGATTTTTTGTTCTTTTACTCTATTTTCTTGATAGGCTTTATAGAAATAAATTAAATGAATAATCAAAAGAACTACAAAAGTAAATATGGATGCCATTATGTAGTTTGAAGGAGTTTCATATTTAATAAAATCAGACAACTTCTCTCCTTCTACAATTACATTTCCAAACATTCTCAATAAAAAAATAATAAATAAGGATAAAAAAAAAGAAGACACAAACCCTACAACAATTCTTTTTCTTGAAAATCTCTTATTTACAAAAACCTTGTCTAATACTATAAACAAATACGTATTTGCCAGATGTAATGAAAAACTATAAAGTAATGTGTATAAAAATGTAATCTTTAATTCGTCATTAAAAGAAACTTCGTGACCATTAAGAACATTAATCAAAACTATGATACAAAAAATAGAAAAACCAATTATTAATGCTCTCGGAAATTCTTTTATATATCTATTTTTCATTTTAGTAATTTTAAGTATTAGTTACAATCCGCTGAAACTTCTTTAGCTCTATCTAATCCCCAATTTGGATGAAATGGTGTTTCTAATTGAAAATTCTCAAACAAAGGTATCGATTTTGCAATTTGTTCGCACATTGGCGCTGTATCTTGTCCAAAATACTTTGCTGAACCCATTTCAAATTCTGCTTTAGAAAACATAACTCTTGGATTTTCTGGTGCAATTTTAGCTGCTTTTGCATAAACTCCATTTGCCATTCCAGAATATTTCATTCCGTTTGTCATAGGGTCGGAAACAATCCATCCTGTGTAGATTAATCCTTGAACTACTAATAACTCTGCATTTTGGCTGTCTTTCTTAAATTCAACATCTAAAGCATTTTGAGCTTTATCTAACAATGATTTAATTTCTTCTTTGTCTTGTGTTTGAAAAGATGATAGCGTATTAATAAGAGCCACATAATAGTTAGGCAACCATTCTTTTGATTCTGCAGAAGCAATGCGTTCAAATGTAGCTGAAGCTTCTGTGTTTTTTCCTTCTGACCAAAGTTGCATTCCTTTTGCCATGCCTGTTTCATAATTTGTTTGTGCTGAAACTAATCCACAAACTAAAATTGCGATGAATGTGATAATTTTTGTCATGATATTAAAATTTAAAGTTAGTATTTCTTTTTTTGATAGTACAAAGTTGCACCAGAATGTTATGATTATAAAATTGTTATTACCGAACTGTTGAATATTGAGGATGAATTGTTGTTTTCTAAAAAAGAGCATAACAAAATTCATTTTTAGTGTTTATAGGACTTAATTATATAAACAACCATCAAAAACCCCAAATATGACGTTAACAACCCCAAGTATGGCATTATATAACCCCAAAAATGATGTAAACAATGCCAAAAATGACGTCTAGAACCCCAAAATTGGCGTTATATAATGCCAAATATGACGCAGACAATGCCAAACACGGAGTAAACAACCCCAAAGATGACGTCTAAAGCCTTGAATTTAAAGAATAAGGCAATGAACTTCAAATGAACAAATAGTTAAATTGCTACTATTAATTTCAATCCTACAAGTTATCTAAATTATTAGTCTTTTTATTATCACTAATGGTCCAAAAGAATCCTACAAAAACAAAGCGATTGGCTGGTTGTGTAATGGCTTGACGTTGGAACTGTCCGTTTAAATCTGGTGAATTGGCATAATTGTATCCAAAAATAGTATTTGTTCCTATGGCATTTGAAACTGAAAGGAATAGTATTTTTTGTTGTGATAAAAGATAAGCCCAGCTAAAACTCAAATTGTTATATGATTGTGTTTGCTCATTCATAAAAACAACTGAATTTGGATTATCATAAGGTCTTCCTGAATTGTATGAATAGGTTCCACTAATTTGTGATTTTAGTTTTTCAACCCAATATTTAGTGACTAATGAAAAATTATGTTTTGCAATAAAACTTGGGGTTACGTTAGTTTCATAATTTTTATAATCTCTTTTTGAATCAATAAATGAATAGGAAATCCAATATTCTAAATTTTTAATGGATTTATTATCTCTCCAAAACAAATCGATTCCTTTAGCAAAACCATAACCGTTATTGTTGAAATCACTATCAAATTGAGCAGATGAAGTATTGTATTTTACCAAATCATTATAATTTTTATAATACCCTTCAGCTCTGAACATTTTGCCTTCTTTATTATACATATAATTCAGAATATAATGTGACGTGTTTTCATAATTCAAATTAGAAGTATATTTCAAATAACTTTGATTAGGCGTTTGATTAAAAGTTCCATAAGCCAAAGAAACCTGATTATTTTCAGCGATTTTATAAGCCATTGAAATTCTTGGTTCAACTACAAAGTCATTTACAATAGAAGCATTTGAACCTCTTAATCCAACATTCATAGCTAGTTTTTTAGAAAAGAAGATTTCGGTTTCAGCAAACAAAGCTCCTAAATTATTATCATATCCGGAAAGAAAACTATTGGCTTGATTTTCTTGAAAAGACTCATCAAAATTGGTATGAAAATAATCTCCTCCAAAATTTAATTTTATTCTATGGGTCAAAAACTGAGTAAATTTTAATTTATAATGTAAACTTCTTTCATTATTACCAACGTTATCATTTGCTAAATTGATTTTATTTTGACTGTAACCATAACTCAAACCCGTTTGAAGCTTAGTGTTTTCAGCAACATATCCTACGAATGAAGAATTCAAATAAAGGTTTTTGTTCGTAATATCAACTCTAATTTTATCTTCAAAATTCACGTCTTTTTGATTGATATCGAAATTGGTTTTATCAAAAGCTGCGTAGATTTTTAGCAATCCTTTTTTAATTTTAGTTCTAAAAATACTTTCACCCGAAAATACCTCAACAGGTTTATTCCAATCTAAATTTTGAGGAATAATGGCTTGATATGGAGCTAAATTCATATAACTAGTATTAAAAGTCAACGAACTATTTTCCCATATCTTTGTTTTTCCTAAACCAGCACCAACAGTCATTATCGAAATATCCGTTTGATCTTGTACAGGTTCATCAATTGTATTCATCAAAAGCACACTTGAAAGGGCATCACCATATTCAGCACTATAACCACCCGTTGAAAACGTAATTCCATCAAACAAAAACGGAGAAAAACGTCCTCTTGTTGGCACATTATTAGCTGTTGCACCATAAGGTTGCGCTACTCTAATTCCATCTACATAAGTTTGCGTTTCATTCGATTCTCCACCACGAACAAATAAACGACCACTTTCTCCAACAGTTTGTGTTCCTGGCAAAGTTTGTAAGGCACCAATAATATTTCCGGCAGAACCAGCTGTTGTGACAATATCTAAAGGTTTCAAGGCTGTAACCTTACTATTATCACCAGCTTTAAAAGTTCCGGCTGAAACAACCACTGCATCTAGTGTATTTAAGTCATCTTTTAAGTTGAATGTTTTTGGTTGATAGTTCTCAACTTCAATTTTTACTGTTAGAGTTTCAAAAGAAATAAAACTGATTTGCAAAATTTGATTTCCCGATGAAGTTGTTCTAAATGAAAATTCTCCGTTTTCATCTGTAATTGTTCCATCATAAGTACCTTTCAAAAACACATTGGCAGCTACAATTGGATTCTTTTGCTCATCAATGACTTTCCCCTTCAAAGTGGTTTGAGAGTAACTTAAAAGAGTTATAAATGTGATTAATAAAGTTAAAATCGTTTTCATCTTTTTAATTTTAGTTAGTTTGATGAAGCAAAATTGTAGTAAAAGCTAATCAATAAAAACTAACCTTTTCCGAACTGTAGAATTTTAAGGATGAATTGTAATTTATGTATTAAAAAACTATTATTTCCTTATTTTCGTAAATGATAGTATGAAAACAAATACTATAAAACTTCTTTTACTACTTATCATTCCTAATTGTTTATTGGCACAAAAAATTAATAATATGGCTTCTTTTAGAGATATTAAAAGTGATACTTATTTTAGGTTTAATTATGACAATGATTACTTCACTTCAACAGATGAAAATTACACACAAGGTTATAATTTTGAGTTAGTTTCTCCTTTTTTTGAAAAAAACCCTGTCAACAACTTATTTTTTATTCCAGAAAACACTGAAAACAAATTCGGAATTTCTATTGAGCACATTGGTTTTACTCCTAATTCCTATAAAAGTCCAGAAATTCAATATGGCGACAGACCTTTTGCTGCAGCAATAATGCTTAAAAGTTTTGTGATTTCGACAAATATTGAAAAGAGATATAGAGGTTATTCTTCTTTGAATCTTGGAATAATTGGTCCTGGAGCATTTGGCAAAGAAATGCAAGTTGCCATTCATGAAGCAACCGGAAATACAATTCCACAAGGTTGGAAAAATCAAGTTAAAAATGACATCGTTCTAAATTATGAAATCGGATTAGAAAAACAACTTTTTCGTTTCAAAAATTTACTTTCTATACAATCTGATGCAAATTTAAAAGCTGGAACCCTATTTACAAATGCTTCATTGGGTTTAAATGCAACAATCGGAATTATAAATTCACCGTTTACTTCAAATAATGAAAAGAATAAATTTCAATTGTATTTTTACACACAACCTGTTTTGAATGTAATTGGTTATGATGCAACGCTTCAAGGTGGTTTATTTAATCAAAAAAGTCCTTATACTATTTCTAATTCTTCTGTTGAACGTTTTACAGCTCAACACAATTATGGAATCGTTTTAAAAACAAAAACTTTATATTTTGAATATTCCCGTTCAGCTATCACAAGAGAATTTGATTCTGGAAGTTCAGCAAAATGGGGCGGAATTAAAATTGGTTTCACATTTTAATAAGGTATAAAAATAAAATATACTTTATTAAAATTGTACTTCTTTGATTAGTACATTTACAAAAACATTACTCATGGATTACCAACAAATATTAAACTCAATATATAACGAAGTAAAGCTACTAGAAAATAATGGTTCTATTGCTGAATATATTCCTGAATTAGCCAAAGTTGATGCTTCTAAATTCGGAATTTCATTAATTGACAATCAGCAAAATATTTATAATGTAGGAAATGCAACTGAAAATTTTTCGATTCAAAGTATTACAAAAGTTTTCACAACAGCTTTAATTTTTTCCAAAATAGGTAATGATTTATGGAAAAGAGTCAATTTTGAACCATCTGGAAATGCATTTAATTCCTTAGTTCAATTAGAATATGAAAACGGAATTCCAAGAAATCCTTTTATAAATGCTGGTGCTTTAGTTATTGCCGATTTAATGCTAGAACATTTTGAAGATCCAAAAACATATTTTTTAGATTTTGTAAGAACATTGGCAAATTCAAAATCAATAAATTATAATTTAGAGGTTGTCAATTCTGAAAAAGAAACTGGTTTTAGAAATGCTGCATTAGTAAATTACATCAAATCTTATGAAAATATTAAAAACAATCCTGAAGATGTTTTAGATTTTTATTATCATCAATGTGCCTTAGCCATGAGTTGTGAAGAACTAGCCAAAAGCTTTCAAATCTTTTCAAATAATGGGATAAATCCATATAATAACGAACGTTTACTTACTTCAAGTCAATGCAAAAGAATAAATGCCTTAATGCAAATGTGTGGTTTTTATGATCAAGCTGGAGAATTTACTTTTAAAGTAGGTTTACCCGGAAAAAGTGGTGTTGGTGGTGGCGTTACTGCTGTTTTTCCAAATAATTATACCGTTGCTGTTTGGAGTCCAAAATTGAATAAAAAAGGAAATTCGGTTTATGGATTAGAAACTTTAGAACGATTAACCACAATCACTGAAGCCTCAATATTTTAGAAAATCTTATCAACAAATGCACTTTTGACAAAAGTAGTTTCTTAAATATTACTTACTTTTGCAGTTCATAAAATTTCAAACAAATGATTTATAAATTTAGAGCTATATTAGATACTAAAGAGGATATTTTTAGAGATATTGTAATAGAAAAAACAAATACTTTAGAAGATTTACACAACGCAATTGTTAACGCTTTTGGCTTTGACGGAACCGAAATGGCTTCCTTTTATATGTGTGATGATGAATGGAATCAAGAATTTGAAATTCCTTTATTTGACACAGGTGATGATTCTGATGATGTTAGACCTATGAATGAATTTATCCTTGAAGATAATTTAGACAAACATCATACAAAAATTATTTACGTTTATGATTTCTTAAACATGTGGACTTTCTACGTGGAATTAGCCGTAATTGAAGATGAAAAACAAGAAGGATTAGTCTATCCAGCCTTATTATTTTCACAAGGTGAAGTTCCTTTAGAATCTGAAGATAAATTATTTGAAGCTGAAGGTGGTTTAGATGAAGAGGATTATGACGAAGATGATTTAGACATGTTCGAAGGAGATGATAGCTTTGAAGACTTTGGTTTTGAAGAAAATTGGAATTAATTTTTAAAGTAACTAAGTAGCTAAGAATAAAAGTAACTGAGTTTATGAAAACATTTAGAGATATATTTATTTGGCAAAAATCAATGTCTTTAGTTACTAAAATTTATACTTATACAAATCACTTTCCAAAAGAGGAAGTCTTTGGTTTAACATCACAAATTAGAAGATGTTCCGTTTCAATTCCAAGTAATGTTGCTGAAGGATTTGGACGAGAAAGCAATAAAGAATATCTAAGATTTTTAAACATTTCATTAGGATCTTTATTTGAATTACAAACACAATTAGAAATTGCAAAAAACATTCAATATTTAAATGAAGTAAAATTCAATGAAATATATGAAGACACCAGAGAAATTGAAAGAATGTTAGTTTCTTTCATAAATAAAATTAAAAACACTCAGTAACTTCAACCTCTTAGTTACTTAGAAACTTAAAACAAATGATAAACCTTTTCAACGCCCACATAGACAATCTTTCCATTCATAGAGTTGGAAACAAAAGCCGTAACGAAGCTATTTTTTTATCTGAAAATCCATATCGATTAAACGATGAAATTATGCCTTTATTGAAAGAATATTTCTTTAAACCTTTTCGTGAAAAAGAAGAAAATTACTTTCAGTTTGCGCATGATGTTGATTTAGAGTATAATGATATGTATAATTTGGCGACTGAGATTTTCAATAATCCAAGCGAAGTACATACCATTTCAAAAAAAATAACTTCTCACTTATTTGAGCAATCAAATCATCCACATATTAAGAATGGTGAAGTTTATATAGCTTACCTTTCAAATGTGTCGATTGATAACAATGTTGTGGATGCTATTGGCGTTTTCAAAAGTGAAATCCAAACTGATTTTTTACAATTTGAAGAAAACGGTAGTAGTTTGGAAATGATTTTACAACAAGGAATCAATTTAAACAAATTAGATAAAGGTTGTTTGATTTTCAATTATAAAAAAGAAGAAGGGTATAAAATATTAACAATTGATAGCAACAGATATGATGCTCGTTATTGGTTAGAACATTTCTTATCAGTTGATGCTTTTCAGGATGAAAATTTCATGACTAAGAAATATCTAAAATTCTGTCAAGATTTTGCTAAAGATGTCGTTTTACCCGCAGAAGATAAGCAACAAGAGGTTTTATTTATGAATAGAGCTATCAATCACTTTGCAAAAAATGATGCTTTTGAAGAAACTTCCTTCTTGAATGAAGTTATGGAAAACCCTGAGTTTATTCCAGAATTTAAAAACTACAAAGTAGATAAAGGTGAAAAATATAGCATAGAAGATGTAACAAATTTTCCTATTGCAAATGCAGCTGTGACTGACGTTCGTAAAAAACTAAAAAATACGATTCATTTAGATACAAATGTTCAAATTAAATTAGACTTCGTGAATTCTGATTCAGCTCAAAAATTTGTTGAAAAAGGTTGGGACGAAGAAAAACAAATGTATTATTACTTGGTTTACTTTAACAAAGAACAGAAAAGCTAGTGTTCAGTATTCAGTAAATAGTGTTCAAAAAATAAAAGTCCTCAATTGCGAATAAGTAATTGAGGATTTTCTTTATATTTGAATAATAATTTTTAGCATCATAAGATGCTGAAATAAATTCAGCGTATATGAACAAACTAGACTTACAGAAATTCATAGAAGAAAAATCAAACCGCCAAATAGTTTTAAAAGAACGAATGACGCTTTTGAACAACTTGGACGATGAATTATCAGGTTCAAAAATTGGTCGTTGGTTTGGAAGCGCTTATTTGTCAACCAAAAGATTTATCACGCTTATTTTAGGAATTATTTTAATTTTAGGTTCGATTTTGTTTTTCTTTTTTCCTCAAATTATAGTAAAAGATGAAGCAGTAAAAAATGAAATTATTCAAGATTACAAAACCTATTTTATGCAAGAAACAGGTTCTTCATTACAGGCAAAAGTTGAAGAAATTTCTAATAATTCTGCCAATTCAAATTCTATTTTATTAGTTCAAAACATTGATAAATCCATTGGAGATTCAATACAAAGTAATGATAAAAATAAATTTCAATTTATGGCAATCTTAGGGTTTTTAATTGGAATAATTTTACTTTATATCGCTCGATTAACAAAGAAAATTCAACACAGAAATACTAAAATCACAGCAGCTGAGCACTTAACACAATCAATTATCAAAGATTACTCAATTACTATTGAAGAAGAAGACAAAGAACTTCAAATTTTGAGAGAATATCTGAATACTATGAGTTAGTAGTTTACTAATTAAACCTCTTCATCAGGAAAAATCTTTCCTGGATTTAAAATATGATTGGCATCAAAAACGCGTTTAATACTTTCCATAAGTTCTAAATGTGTTTTTGTAAACGCTATGTCCATATAATTCTTTTGTACATATCCTATTCCGTGTTCTCCAGAAAGTGTTCCTTTTAGAGCAACTGTTAATTCAAAAATCTCTCTGATTCCCTTTGGGATTTCTTTCTTCCATTGTTCATCAGATAATTCTCCTTTGATAATGTTTACATGCAAATTTCCATCACCAGCATGACCATAACAAACCGATTGAAAACCGTATTTCATTCCTATTGCCTTTATTCCATTTAATAAAGCTGGTAATTCATATCTTGGAACAACTGTATCTTCTTCTTTATAAATTGAATTTGATTTAACGGCTTCACCAACAGCTCTACGCATTTTCCATAAAGCATTCTTTTGTTCATCTGAATCAGCAAATAAAACCTCATCAATTTCATATTGTTCAACAACTTCTAGAATTTTTTCGGCTTCCTGCATTAAAATTTCTGGATAATTTCCGTCCACTTCAATCAATAAATGCGCTTGAATATTATCTTTAATTTCAACACTTACACCATCAATATATTTCATCGTCCATTCTAAAGCATCACGCTCCATAAACTCTAATGCACTTGGCACAATTCCAGCTCTAAAAATAGCAGAAACGGCTTCACACGCTTGAGTTGAATTATAGAAAGGAACTAACAACAACACATTGTGCTTATTAGCAGGAATCAACTTTAAAACGATTTTAGTTATAACTCCTAAAGTTCCTTCACTTCCAACCATTAATTGCGTCAGGTTGTAACCTGTTGAGTTTTTTAATGTATTTGCTCCTGTCCAAATAATTTCACCATTAGGTAAAACGATTTCTAAATTTAAAACATAATCTTTCGTTACACCATATTTCAAAGCTCTTGCTCCACCAGCATTTTCGGCAACATTTCCACCAATAAAACAACTTCCTTGACTACTTGGATCTACTGGATAAGATAGGTTTTTTTCTAAAACTGCTTCACGCAAAACTTGAGTAATTACAGCTGGTTCAACCGTAATTTGAAGATTTTTTTCATCAATTTCTATGATTTTATTTAACCGTTCCATCGAAAGTCCAATTCCTTTCTGAACACATAATGCACCACCGCTTAAACCCGTTCTTGCTCCTATTGGTGTTACAGGAATATAAAATTGATTGGCTACTTTTAGAATTTCAGAAATTTCATGAGCATTAGCAGGTTTCAAAACTACACTTGGAGGAAAAACATAATCTTCTGTTTCATCGTGACCGTAATGATTTCTAGTATCTTCATCCGTAAAGATGTAAGATTCACCAACAATATTTTTTAATAAATCGTATATATTTTTCTTTAATTCCATTTTTCTTATTTTAAAAATTTAATAAAATCCAGTACCAAAAAGCTAAAGTTATGAATGATAACGGAATTCCAATTCCAACCATCATACTGCTTAATTTTGGTTTTAAACCATAAGTTGAAGCCAAAATTGCTCCTGTAATCATTGGAGCCATTGCTGACTCTAAAATAGAAACATCAATCATTAAGCCTGATGCTCCAAATATTTTCTTGTACAAAATAAAGAAAAAAACAGGTGTAATCATTAATTTAAATAACAAACCTAAAGTAAGAAAGTTCCAATGTTTGCTTTTTCTTTCAATTTTCAATTGCAAACCAACCGCAATCAATGCAATTGGAGTAACAGTATTACCAATTCGCTGAAAAACAGATTGGAAATCTACAGGAAAATCAACATCAAAGATATTGAGCGATAAAGCAACTATAAAGGCAATGAAAGGAGGGAAAAATAAAATTTTCTTAACAATTGCATTTGAACTCAATTTTTCTCTAGAAAATAGTGTAACAACAATAATTCCTAAGGTTGCCATTACTACAAATGACCCTGGTTGATCTATAACGATTGCTGTTTCAATACCTTTTGAGCCATATAAAGCTTCAATTACTGGAAATCCAACAAATGACGTATTTCCCAAACCAGCAGTTAAAATTAAACAACCTGTTAGTTTCTTGGACCAGCCCAAATATTTTCCTAAAGTGTAAAAAAACAAAAACGAGAGTCCAAAACCCAACCATGCGATTCCTAATGGATATAATAAAGCGGTTGATATTTCTATTTTTGGAATATAATACAAGGCTAATCCGGGTAAAGAAACATAAATAACAAATTGATTTAAAGCAATATGCATGTTTTTGGGAAACGCTTTTACATATTGAAAAGAAACACCAATCAAAAGACAAATGAAAATTAGAAGAATATTATCCATTGTATTATTATGAATTACAAAGGTAAAAGCATTATTTGATTATTAAATGGAAAGTTCTTTTTTTTCAAAAAAATTGTACATTTACAGAAAGAGACAATTTTTGGAAGAGCAAGGCAAAAAATCAGCATTATCAGAAGTTAACGGCATCAATCAACCAGATTCGTTGAGCAATACTGTGGCTAAAAGGATTCAATTAAAACGAAAAATTATTCCGTCTGCAAATGAATTAATTGAAGCTATAAAAAAGGGTAACAAAATCGCTTTAAGTAGAGCAATTACTCTAGTCGAAAGTACAAATCCAGAACATTTAGAGCGTGCAAATGAAGTTATAAATAGTTGTTTGCCTTTTGCTAATAAATCCGTTAGAATTGGAATCACTGGTGTTCCTGGTGTTGGAAAAAGTACGTTTATTGAAGCTTTTGGAACTTATTTGACTTCTATTGGTAAAAAAGTAGCTGTTTTAGCTGTTGATCCTAGTAGTTCTATAAGTCACGGAAGTATTTTGGGTGATAAAACTCGAATGGAAGAATTAGTCAAAGATGAAAATGCTTTTATTCGTCCAAGTGCATCTGGAGATAGTCTTGGTGGTGTAGCCCGAAAAACACGTGAAAGCATCATTTTATGTGAAGCTTGTGGTTTTGATACTATATTAATTGAAACGGTTGGAGTTGGTCAAAGTGAAACCGCAGTTCATAGTATGGTTGATTTCTTTTTACTTTTAAAAATTGCTGGAGCTGGTGATGAATTACAAGGAATTAAGCGTGGAATTATGGAAATGGCTGACACCATTGTAATCAATAAAGCGGATGGTGATAACATTTCTAAAGCAAAATTGGCTAAAGCTGAATTTAATAGAGCTTTACATTTATTTCCTGCAAAAAGTAGCGGTTGGATTCCGAAAGTGACAACTTGTAGTTCTTTTGAAAAAACAGGAATTGATAATGTTTGGATTATAATTTCAGAGTATTTTGATTTAGCAAAAGAGAATCATTTCTTCGAAAAGAAAAGACAAGATCAGAATCAATTTTGGATGATGGAAACCATAAATGAGCAGTTAAAAAACAACTTCTATAATCATCCTGATATTATAAAACTACTTGAAGAAAATAAAAAAGCGGTGCAAAACAATGAAGTTTCACCTTTTGTAGCAGCTAAGAGTTTATTGGAGAAGTATTTTAAATAAACAAAGCAAAAACCTCAATGCTAATTATATTCACTGAGGTTTTCTATCAAAAACAAACTAAACTAACTATACCTTATTTTAATAAAGCAGATAGTACAAATATTAACGTTTTATACTAATAATAAAAAGGAAAATAACCTTTAATAAAAAGATTAAACACTCAGTAAAAAAGGGTGTTTTTCCTTAAAGGAAATGAAAGCATTAAATTAAATTTGTAACACAATAAATTAAGATGAAAAAAAATAAAGCAATTACGACCACATTACTTTTTTTAACTTTATTATTTTTAAGTTCTTGTAATCCTAAAAGTGAAGAAGAAAATCTAAATAACAGTAAAGAACCAACTCAAATAATTTCAGTTGATCAAGCTATTGAGATGAAGAATTTTTATCAAGATTCTATTGGAAAGTTAATTAAGGATAATAACTCAACACCAGAAAAAGAATATGACCCAACGTTGTTTGCCTTTATCGAGTTAGATTCTCTAAAACAATACATTGCCTATTTAGATGAAGTTGAACGTTTAAACAAGAAAAAAATATCTGGTATTAGGGTTTATTTTGCTGCTTACCCTGACACATTAAAGAATAGTCATAAAGCACAAGTTTATAGAAATAGAGAGACATTCTTTTTAGCTCCTACAATTGAAGTTGAGCCTAATGAGTGGGGAAGAGTATACCCAAATTTAAAAAATGTTCCTTTTTATATAGAACCCACTGGAGAAAATAGATTAATTGGAAACTTTAAAGCGATTGATGGTCTTTTATGCAAAAAAGATTCACGTCCTAGTAACCCAAAATCAAATGAATCAGTTAAAACAAGTTTGATATTAAACGACATGCAGTTAACACCTCCTCCGGGTGAATAAATTAAATAATTAATGGAAATTAAGAATATACCTATAGCAGATTTAAAAACTTTTTTTACTTATTTTCAAATAGTCACAGCGATTGCAGGGTCTTTGTGTTATTATAAGTATAAAGATACGTATTTAAAATACTTTTTATTTCTGCTTTGGTATATTGTAATAAATGACTTTACTGCAAGATATTATAGTCAAAACATATCCATTTTTAATGTGTTTTTTTATAATATTTTTCAAATTGTCTCCTTTACTTTTTATATATTATTGTTTAAAAATGCTGTAAAAAGTTTAAAAAGCAAAAAAATAATTTCAATCCTTTTGGCCTGTTATTATGCAAGTTACTTAATAAATTTGCTATTTATTGATGATTTTTTCAGAGATTATTTTTCTAACACTTATATAACAGGTGGTATTGTAATAATTACTTCAATTTTAATCTATTTATACGAAATTTTAAACTCTGATAAAATTATACATATTAATAAGATGATGGTATTTTGGATAAGTATTGGACTGCTATTATTTTTATTACCAAACATTCCTTTTAATGTAATTAGAAATTATTATAAAACTTCACCCACAATTCCTTATATTTATGCTGTAAATTTTTTACTAGTATTTGTATATAATTTAATAATAATTTCAGGTTTTATATGGAGCAGCAAGGAACAGAGGGATTATTTTTAGCTATCATAGTTTTATTTAGTGTATGTGTTATAATGGTTTTCTTGTTTATAATTTTTCAAAAAAAGAAAAATGTCCTTCTACACAAACAAGTAGAAACGCAACAACAATTCGAAAAAGAAATTGCTGAATCTCAAGTAGAAATCCGTGAACAAACTTTAAGAAATATAAGTTGGGAACTTCATGACAATATTGGTCAATTATTGACTTTAGCTAAAATTCAACTTCAAAGTGTCGGTGACAATCCTGAAAACATTAAAGATGTAAATGATAATTTAACTGTAATTTTAAATGAAGTTAGAGCATTATCCAAAGTAATCAACCCTGATTTTATCTCAAATATTAAATTAAATCAAGCTATTCAACTAGAAATTGACAGATTTAACCGTTTAAATTATATTAAATCCGATTTAGTTATTGAAGGTGATTATATAGATTTAGATGCGAAAACAGAAATCATTATTTTTAGAATTCTTCAAGAATTTTTCTCAAATACTATTAAGCATTCAAGAGCTTCTATACTAAATGTGATACTGAAATTCACTAATCATGAATTAATAATTATAGTAAAAGATAATGGAGTTGGCTTTGATGCTTCTCAAAGTTCAACAAATGGAATTGGCTTAAATAACATGAAGAAAAGAGGAGCTTTGATTAATGCTGAGATTTCAATAGAATCAGAAGAAAATAAAGGAACACTATTAACAATTATTCACCGATTAATTTAAAAATGAAAAAACATTCTATAGTTCTTGTTGAAGATCACACTTTATTATCGCAGGCCATTGCTGGTATAGTTGATAAATTTGAATCATTTAAAGTCAGTTATTTATGTAAGAATGGTGCTGAATTAGTAGAACAATTCAAATCAAAAAACAATATTCCTAAAATCGTTCTTATGGATATAAACATGCCTATTATGAATGGCATTGAAACCACAGAATGGATAAGTAAAAATCATCCTGAAGTAGCAGTTTTGGCCTTAACTGTTGAGGAAGATGAAAATACCATTCTAAAAATGGTTCGTGCTGGTGCAAAAGGATATTTACTAAAAGATGTGGACAAACAAACTTTAGAAATAGCCTTATTAAAAATTATTGAAACTGGAGTTTATCATTCAAACATAGTAACGGATGCACTTATGAATTCCGTAACCGGTAAAAGTCAACAAGAAGCAATTTTAAAAGAAAATGAAATTGAATTTCTAAAACTTATTTGCACCGAATTAACTTATAAGGAAGTTGCTGATAAAATGAATCTAAGCCCCAAAACAATTGATGGCTACAGAGACAATTTATTTGTAAAACTTAATGTAAAAAACAGAATAGGTTTAGTGCTTTACGCAATTAAACACAAAATTTATGTTCCTTAAAATTTAGTACAAAATGATTACGGACAAACAAAAATATTGAAATTCTTTACTTCATTGTTTACAACAGTAACTTGAAAATTATTTGGAGAAATGGCTTGGGCCGAATCTGGAATAAATAGTTGAATGGTATAAGTACCGTCTGGTAAACCTGCAAATATAATATTACCATTTATATCAATATCTTGGCTACTAACAACTGTTCCTGAAGAATCAATAATAGTAGCAGTTATTAAATTACTAAAAATGCTATCAACATTTGAATCAAAGTCATTATTACAATCATCATCGCTTATTACAGTTAAACCTATAATATTGTTACTACAACAGTTATTGTTATTATTTGTTAGAACAAAACTATCATTAACTGTTTTAATAGAACCTACTAAAGAAAATGCTGGTAAAGTAGAGCCCTTATAAATCAAATAAGCTCTTATACTATAAGTACCAGCGGGAATATTCACTGTATCATACCAAGAATCACTAGAATTATTTATATCTTGACTTGTAGCATATACGAAATTAGTTGCGTTATTAACTAATTCAAATTTCACACTTAATTCGCCTCTTGCTTCTATATCAATAATTAAACTTATAGGATCTTTTACACAAAAGGATCTTTCAAAAATATATGGAGTAATAAATCCAAAAGGATTACCAATCGTACCAGCACTAAATATTTGATTTGTTCCTACGTTTACAGGACTAATTGAAGAGGAATTGTTTTGGTTAATCCAATCTGTACTATTAGAATTATTATAATTAACTATAAAGGCATTACCATTAATAGTATTTATTAAATTTTGATCTGAAGTTGTAGTAGAAAATTGATTATATAAGGGCCTATTAATCAATCTCCAATATGGGTCTGAAACATTATCACCAGGTGCAATAACATTTCCAACTTCGTCAATTCCTGTAGAGATATTTAAAATATTTTTAGCTGCACATAAATTGCTGCCATTAATATCTTCTATCAATACATACTCACAATCATTACTAGAACATGATACAATAATTGAAAATGATGCTACTATTAAAGCTAAAACTGGATATACTATTCTTTTTTTCATGATTTATTTTTTATCAGGACAAATAACTTTCATTTCTGTTCTTCTATTTACTTGATGTTGTTCTTCTGTGCACTCTACTTCATCAGCACATTCGTTTAAAAGTTGAGACTCACCGTAACCATTGGCTAATAATCTACTTCTTTTAATTCCTTGAGAAACAATATAATCAACAACAGCATTTGCTCTGTTTTGTGATAAGGTCTGATTGTATTTATTTTGACCTCTAGAATCAGTGTGAGAAGATAATTCCACATTTATCTCTGGATTATCATTTAAAAATTGAACCAATCTATTTAATTCTACTTTAGCTTCTTTCTTAACTGCATATTTATCCGTATCGTACTGAATATTATTTAGTTTAATTGCTTTTCCACAATCAACTTGTTCCATACATATTTCTAACTTAACGAATAGTGTTGTGTTTCTGTCATAATTTTCAGTATTTATAGTTTCTGTCTGTGAAAAGAAATTATTTTTTTTACCATAAATAGTAAAAGAAGTTTTTTCATTCAAGTTGAAAATATATTCTCCTTTTTCATTTGTAATAGAATTTTTCTGAATAGTTGCATCTAAACTTCTTAAAACAACAGAGACATCAGATAATGGGCTAGTAGTGTTACATCTTACTGTTTTTCCATTTAATATAAAGTTTTTATCTGTATACTGTAACTCTTTTTGTAATGTTAGACCTTTCTTAAATTCACGCTTTTTTGTATTTTCCGTTTCTAAATTTATCCCGTAAAGAGCTCCTTCTATAATGTAACTGTCAGGCTCAATATCTTCAAAAACAACAACACCAAAAGAATTAGTTTTTCCCGTTTTTAAAATTTCATCATCATCATTTTTTAAAACAACTTCTGTATCAGGTAGTATATTTTTTGTGAATTTATCTCTAGCTGTAACTGTCAACGAGTAAACTTCCTTAACTTTTTCTTTTTTCTTTTTTTCTTTTTTAGGCTTATTTGGATCTGAAGTAAATTTATAAACAAGTCCAACAAAAACGCCTATAGAACTAACATCGCAATTACAAGGATTTTCTCTTAATTGTGTATTAGATGTTTGATTAGTAGATTCATTATTAGCACCTAATACTGAAGTAATAGGTTTATAACTAGTCGTGTAATTTAATAAGTTGTTTTTAGATTCTTCTGAATCAAAATGTTTTAAATAATAACCACCAACACTTAATCCAAGATTATTAGTTACAAAATAATTAAACTGTAATGATCCTTTTGCAGAAAATACATTAGTTTGAGAATATCCATTATGATAATTAAATATTTCTGTTGAAGGTACATTGGAAGAATTCACATAACTTCCAACTAAACTTGTTTGTCCACCATCTATAGAACTTATACCAGCTCTTAATTTCAATTCAACACTATATTTATTTGTAGGTTGATATTTGAAACTTGGACCAATTCCTATAAAATTTCTTGTGATTTTATCTTCAGTTAAATTTAAACTAGTAACATTATAACCATTATAATACAAGTTCCCAGTAACGTAACTACTTGATGGTTTGTTTTGAATATAATCAAAATCAATCCCTAACCCATACCATTTAAAATAATAATCAACTGACGCTCCTGCCATTAATCCTCCTTTATAATCAATATAAGGAGTATTGTTGTCAAATGTTGGGATATCGAATCCACCTCTCAAAGCTACCTGAAAACCTTTTAAATTAACAACATTAGATGTAGTGTCTATTGGCTGTAATTCTTGTGCATTTATACTTGTTAATTGACTTAAGTACAATGTTATTATTATGATTAATTTTATTTTTTTCATATTTGATTAAAAAATATTATGTAATGTAATCTGTCTTCATTAAACAACTAAATCAATTACAAAGATTATAAAAAATATTGAATATTATTACAAATTTGATACTTTTTCCAAATTTGATACTTCATTATTATTATCTTCCTGTAATAAAATTCATAAATAAATATAATTAAATATTTTTTTCTAATTCAAAAAAAATATTTAATTATATTTACTCTTCATAATTTTCCATTTCTTTATCATAAAATTCACCTGCTAAAGTTATTAGGTGTTCCATTTCTGATTCTAATTCGCGTTCGTCTTCTTCTTCGATATCTTCTAAAAACTCAACTTCATCATCTTTTAAATTGATTAAAAAACGTGGATAATCTAAATGTACAATAAAGATATCATCTGGAAAATCAGTATTGTCTCCTAATATAAATTTTGGTCTTTCCATGGTAAGCTATGAGTTTTGATTTATTAATTTCTTTGTCAAATAATTAAAGCGAATATACAAAAATATTGCTGCAGAAGTTAGTCCTGCTAATAATCCTATCCAAATTCCTGCTGCTTTTAAATCTGTATATAATCCTAAGTAAATTGAGATTGGAAAGCCAATAACCCAATAAGAAACAAAAGTCATATACATCGGGATTTTTACATCTTGTAAGCCACGTAAAGCTCCTAAGACAACAACTTGCAAACCGTCTGAAATTTGAAAAACTGCTGCAACTAACAATAATTGTCCAGCAATTGCAACTACTTCTGTGTTTTTAGCTAAATCTGTTAAACTATTCATATCAACAAATAAAGCTGGTAATGAGTTATGAAATAACACAAATATTAATGCAAAAACTATTTCTAAAAGAATAGCTAGTAAGAATATTGACACAGCTACAATTCGCAATTTTTTATAATCGTTTAATCCTTTTTGATTTCCAACTCTAATCATAGCTGCAACACTTAATCCCATCGCAAACATAAAGGTGAAAGACGCTAAACTTAAAGCGATTTGGTTCGCGGCTTGACTCGTAGTTCCTAAATAACCCGAAAGCAAAATTGCCCCTGTAAATAAAGCAATTTCAAAAAACATTTGTAATGCTGAAGGTGTTCCTAACTTGATGATTTTTATATTGACTTCTCTTTTAATTTTCTTTAAATCAAAACCTTTAAAAAAGGGATAAAACTTTTCTTTTTTATTCATCATATAATGCATGTAACCTAACATTACAAAACGTGAAATTATAGTTCCAATTGCTGCTCCAACGATTCCCATTTTTGGAAAAAACCAAATTCCATAAATTAACAAATAATTGAAAATTACATTAACAATATTAGCAATAATAGTTGCCCACATAGAGTATTTAGTTTCGCTCATTCCATCAGCAAACTGCTTATAAGCTTGAAATACTATTAAAGGAATTAATGAAAAAGCTACAATATCTAAATAAGGTTTTGCTAATTCAACTACATGTTCTGGTTGTCCCATAAATGAAATTAACGGCTTAGCAAAAAAGATTATTGTAAATAATGCAAATCCTAAAATGGTACACAAATACAATCCATGATGAAATGCACTTCTTCCATCTTCAATATTATTTTTTCCATCAGCTTCGGCTACTAAAGGAGTTATAGCTGTTGAAAATCCAATTCCAAGTGACATGGCTATAAAAACAAAACTATTTCCTAATGAAACTGCTGCCAATTCATCTGGACCAATTTTCCCAACCATGATATTATCTACAATACCAACAACAGTATGCCCTAACATTCCAAGAATAATAGGATAAGCCAGTTTTAAATTATAAGTAAACTCTTTGGTATAAGTTGATAAATTCATTTGTAATTTTAAAGCGGCAAAGATAGTTATTTCTCGCTACTTAACTTATCATGATACATTTTAATATTGTCTTTTACTTCATCTTCCAATTCTGGATAATGAAACTCGTATTTATTTAATTCGTCTAAAATAGTTTTGGCAACAATATAACGAGCTGTTTCTTTATTATCAGCCGGAATTACAAACCAAGGAGCATGTTCTTTAGACGTTTTATTCAAAATATCTTGATAACAATTTTGATATTTATCCCATAATTGACGTTCTGCTAAATCAGCTGGAGAAAATTTCCAATTGTGTTTTTCAGTTTCTAATCTTCGAAGCAAACGTTGACGTTGCTCTTCTTTACTCAAGTGCAAAAAGAATTTCATAATAATTACACCATTTAAGGCAACGTGCTTTTCAAAAGCATTGATACTTTCAAAACGGTTTTCCCAAAAATCCTCATTAACGTCATCCAAACTATCAATACTCGGAATATTTTCATTCATAATATATTCTGGATGCACTTTGGTTATCAAAACATTTTCATAATGTGTTCTGTTAAAAACCGAAAATTTTCCTTTTTCTGGCAATGCAATATAATGTCTCCATAAAAAATCATGTTCCAATTCATTGGATGAAGGAGTTTTAAAACTATGAACCACTACTCCACGTGCATTAAATTCTTTAAAAACTTCACGAATTAGACTATCTTTTCCAGCGGTATCCATTCCTTGTAAGCAAATTAACACACCATATTTATTATGAGCGTACATTCTGTCTTGTACTTTACTTAATTTTTCACGAATTTTTTGTAATTCTTTTTCTTTCTTCTTTTCAGAAGTTTCTACAATTATGAAAGTTGGAATATTTTTTAACTTTATGGTTTTTGTTACTTTAAAGTCTTCAGATTTTAAGGTTTTCATGTGTTTTACTATTAATTACAATTATATTTGTCTTTATAATTTAACTTGTTTTGTAAAAGTATGGAAAAATTTCAACTACAACTCTTTTTTCAAATAATAGGAATTGGTTCAGCTTCTGGACTTTTTTTTCACAATAATTTAATTTATTTAATTTCAGATAACAGTTCGTATTTATATGAATATAAAATAGATTCTAATAAATTAAATAAAATTGCTTTGGTCGAAAATCCTCAAGAAAATATTCCAAAAAAAGAAAAACCTGATTTTGAGTCTATGGCTTTAGATGGAAACAAATTATTTATTTTTGGTTCTGGTTCTACTGAAAATAGGGAAATGTTAAAAACATATCAATTTTTGAATAATAGAATTAAAGAAAAAGATTTATCTGAACTTTATAGTAAATTAAAGTCTCAATTTTCAATACAAGATGACGAACTAAATATTGAAGGTGTATTTTATCTTAATAAAAAGTTTTATTTATTTCAAAGAGGAAATGGAAAAAATGCGTCAAATGGAATTTTTATCGTTGATAAAGACAAAGAAATTGAAATTGAATTTAAAAAAATTGAATTACCTAAAATTAATAATATTCAATCTTCATTTACAGATGCAATTTTAGTAGATGAAACCATTTATTTTTTAGCATCAGCAGAAAACACAATTTCAACTTATGACGATGGAGAAATAGTAGGAACATTTTTAGGTAAAATGAAATTAACGGATTTTTCAATTGAAGAAACAATTTTAATTTCAAGTAAAAATAAATTTGAAGGAATTACACTTTATAAAAAAACAGAAAATCAAATAGATTTTTTATTGTGTGAAGACAATGACACAGCCATTTTGGAATCAAATATTTTCAAATTAACAATTAAGAAATAAACTTTTTTTCAAAACCTTTCCAACCTTTTACAACTTTTTATGCTCTTATAATAAAGGAACCTTTTATGATAGATGAAAATATAATCATAGCCTGCAAAAAAAATCAACGAGAAGCCCAACGTTTATTATATGAACAGATGGCAACTAAGTTGTATTACACTTGCAAACGCTATCTCAAAAAAGAAGAAGAGATTGAAGAAGTATTGGCCGATGCTTTTTACATCATCTTTACTAAAATAGAACAACTCAAAGAAAATAAAGCTTTTGAAGGTTGGGCACGAAAAATTGCAGTCAATCAATGTTTGTTACAACTCAAAAAGAATTTGAATTTCAATCTTTATTTGGAAGATACTAACATGCAATCGCAACCTTTTACAGACGAAGTAACGGATTTAGAAGAAGAAGATTTGTTGAAATTGGTTGAGAAAATTCCAGAAGGTTGTCGAACGATTTTTAATCTTTTTGTAATTGAAGGTTTTTCGCATAGAGAAATTGCCGAGCAACTTAAAATATCTGAAGGAACATCCAAATCACAATTAAACGTTGCTAAAACAAAATTGAAAGAATTAGTGAATACCTTTTACTATCAAAAAGCAAAATAATTAAAACATACATGAAAAGATGCTGTAAAAAATTCAGCATAAAATTCAGCACAAAATGAAAAACGAAGAAAAAATATATCAAAAAATCAAAAACGCTTCTAACAAAGCAGAAGAAACATCATTTCCAGGAATGGATAAAGTGTGGAATCGTGTAGAAGAAAAACTCGACACTAAAATAATAAAAAAGAAAAGCGAAGTTTGGAAAAAACTAGCCATTGCTGCTTCTTTCTTATTGTTTTTTACGGTTGGAATTCAATTATTCAATACACAAAAAGAATTAACTGAACCAATCGAACCAAAAACAAATATTGAATCATCAACAGAAAAATCTCAAGAGAATATTGAAATCCAAATTGATGCCAATAAAACGGAAAATAATAAGTCATTACCAGAAGTAGAAACTTTTGCAAATTCAAATAATGCTTCTACTACTTCAAACAAACCGAAAGCAATAATTAATGAAGATGAAGTCGTTCAATATGAAATTTCTACTACATTAAAAAAAGACAAAAAAATTTCAGAGTCACCTAAAACATCATTTGCTGCAGAAGAGGTTTCTGATGATATTCAATTAATGTCTCAAAAAGAAGCTGTTGAAAAAGGTTATTATAATTCTTCAAGCTCGAAAAGCAATGATTTTTTAAGCAACAGAACAATATATGCTGCTAGAAGTTCAAACTTTAAATACGACGTTGTAAAATCTAAAAAATCCGAAATTGAAGAAAAAGTTGTAAAACCTCAAACAAAAAGCGATGATTTAGTTCTAATTAACGGAGAGTTATCATCTAAAAAAAGAGAAGATTTAAGTTCAAGCGAAATGGATGAAATGGTTGAACTAAAAAACCCAATCTATATTATCAATGGAGAAGAGTTTTCAGAAGAATCCTTATTTGGAGAAAAACCTACAAGTAAATATGCTCCTTTAAATGCTCAAAAAATAGATTCCATAAAAGTCTATTTACCTGAAGAAGCCAAACCAATATATGGTAAAAAAGGAAACAATGGAGTAGTTATTATTTCCATTAAAAACTAAATTCAAAAAAAAGAAAAACCAATTTTTTAACTAAAACATTATATTATGAAAAATCTAATACATATTTCGTCAGGGATTGCTATGCTTATACTTTTCCTAAATTTTAAAACTATAAATCATGAAAAAAATTATGAAAACTACATTGTTATTACTGGAACCGTAAGTGATGAATTAGGAACATTACCTGGAGCAACTGTTATTGTCAAAGGAACTACAAAAGGAACTACAACTGATTTTAACGGCAAATATTCCATTGAAGCAAGTGAACAAGATGAGATAGAATTTACTTTCACAGGAAAAAAGAAAAAAACTGTAAAAGTGGGAAAACAAAAAGTCATTGATGTGGTTCTTGAAAATGGATATGTCGGTGAGGAAGTCGTACTCACTGGAATTGTTGGTAAAGGTAGAAAAGCTGATGCAACTACTTCATCATATCAAAGTGTTAAGAGTAGTGAATTAGCACAAAGAGCAAATCCTAAAACAATAAAATCGCTCTCAGGAAAAGTATCAGGTCTTCAAATAACTACGAAAAACAATGGTGTAAATCAAAATAACTCAATTGTATTAAGAGGTAATCGCTCAATTACAGGAACTAATGAGGCTCTTGTTGTTATTGATAATAAAATTTCGACAGTCGAAACATTACAAAATATGGATCCTAAAGAAATTGAAGCAATGAATGTAATTAAAGGATCTCAAGGTGCAGCATTATATGGCGATAGAGGTGTAAACGGAGTAATTGTTGTGGTTTCAAAAAACGGTTTACCAAAAGAAGAGAAGAAAAAACTACTCGATCAAATTAAAAAGAACAACCAACCAATTCCAGCTATTGAACCAGATCAAGAAGATTATGATTCATTTGTTGAAAATCAGTTTACAAATCCTACTAATGAACCTCTTTCAACTTTTTCAATTGATGTTGACAATGCATCTTATACAAACGTTAGAAGATTCATTAATCAAGGTCAAATAGTACCAAAAGATGCAGTACGAGTTGAAGAAATGGTTAATTTTTTTAAATATAACTACTCAAAACCATCTGATGATCATCCATTTGCAATTCATACAGAATATAATGATTGTCCATGGAATGAAAAACATAAATTAATAAAAATTGGATTACAAGGAAAAGAAATTCCAAGTGACAACCTTCCTAATTCAAATTTTGTTTTTTTAATCGATGTATCAGGTTCAATGAGTGATCAAAACAAACTACCACTTTTGAAAGAATCTATGAAAGTATTGGTAAATCAATTAAGAGAAAACGATAAAGTAGCTATTGTTGTTTATGCTGGTGCTGCAGGATTAGTATTACCAACTACTTCAGGAAATGATAAAGAAACAATAATAAAATCTCTTGATAATTTAACTGCTGGTGGAAGTACTGCTGGTGGAGCAGGAATCGAATTAGCTTATAAAATTGCTTCAGAAAACTTTATAAAAGGTGGAAATAACAGAATTATTTTAGCCACTGATGGTGATTTTAATGTAGGTTCAACTTCTAACAAAGACATGGAAACTTTAATTGAAGAAAAACGTAAAACTGGAGTATTCTTAACGTGTTTAGGTTACGGAATGGGAAATTACAAAGACAGTAAAATGGAAATTTTAGCTGATAAAGGAAACGGAAACTATGCCTACATCGATAATATTCAAGAAGCAAATCGTTTTTTGGGTAAGGAATTCAAAGGTAGTATGTATGCCATTGCAAAAGATGTTAAAATCCAAATTGAATTCAATCCAAAACACGTTCAAAATTATCGTTTAATTGGTTATGAAAACAGGAAATTACGTACCGAAGATTTTAAAAATGATGCCATTGATGCTGGTGAACTAGGAAGTGGTCACACAGTGACTGCTTTATATGAAATTATCCCAACAGGAATTGAAAGCTCATTTACAAATGAAATTCCTGAATTAAAATATTCTGAAAAAAGTAAGGCTGCAACCAATTATTCAGATGAATTAGCAACAGTAAAATTTCGCTATAAAAAACCAGATGGCAAAAAGAGTATTGAAATGGTTGAAGTTATTAAAAACACAAATAATTCATTACAAAATGCTACTGAAGACTTCAAATTTAGTGCTGCAGTCGCTTGGTTTGGATTAAAATTGAGAGATTCAAAATTGATAAGTAACAAAGCTTCAAACGATATAAAAAACTTAGCACTACAAGGAAAATCAATTGACGTCGAAGGTTATAAAGCTGAATTTATTCGCCTAGTTGAAGCAACAAATACTATAAATTAAATTTAAAAAAAATAAAATTATGAAAAAGAAAGTAATCCTTGTTTTGCTAGTATTTATAATGCTACCAATACTACAATCGTTCTGCGGATTTTATGTTTCCACAGGTGATACTAAAATTTTTAATCAAGCTTCAGAAGTAATTCTTGTGCGTGATGGAAATAAAAACACAGTAACCATGAACAGCGATTTTAAAGGTGATGTAAAAGATTTTGCCATTGTAATTCCAGTTCCAACTGTATTGAAAGAAAGCGACATTAAAGTCGTTAGAAAAGATATTTTCAACAAATTAAATAAATATTCAGAACCTCGTTTGGTTGAATATTATGACGAACACCCGTGTCAACCAAAATACAGGTATGATGATATGATGGTAATGGAAAGTGTTTCTGCTAATTCGATTAAAATGGTTACGAAAAAAGAAAAAGATTTAGGTGTAACTATTGAAGCAAAATATACTGTTGGTGAATATGATATTCTAATTTTATCTGCAAAAGAATCAACTGGTTTAAAAACTTGGTTACTTCAAAATGATTATAAAATTCCAGCTAAAGCGGAAGAAGTTTTGGAACCATATATCAAATCGAAAATGAATTTTTTTGTAGTGAAAGTCAATTTAGCAGAAATGAAAAAATTAGGTAGAAATGAATTAAGTCCAATCCAAATTTCATTTGAAAGCGAAAAATTCATGTTACCTATTCGTTTAGGCATGGCAAATGCAAATGGAGCCCAAGACTTAATCATCTATGCTTTTACCAAAAACGGAAGAGTAGAAAGTACCAATTACAGAACCGTAAAAATACCAACGGATAAAAATATTCCAACTTTCATGAGAGAAAAATTTCAAAATTTTTATCAAGATATGTTTTCAAAACAATATAAAAAGTATGGAAAAAACGCTGTTTTCACGGAATATGCATGGGATTTGAGTTCACACAATTATCAAAAATGTGACCCTTGTTCCACTACTCCACCAAGTTATGCTGAATTGAAAGATGCTGGCGTTTTCTTTGCCAATTACAGAACACCAGAAGGTTGGCAAGGAAGTGATTATGAAGGAAATTTATTCTTTACACGTTTACATGTTCGTTATGATAGAGCTAATTTTCCAATGGATTTACAATTTCAAGAAACTATGGACCAACAATCTTTTCAAGGAAGATATATCATGCAACACAGTGTAAATGTTGATATGGAAACTTGTTCAGAAGGAAGAAGATATTACAATGATGTTTTAAACAGACGAGAAAATGAATTAGAAACTTTAGCCAATTTAACCAATTGGGATACTGATTCTTATGATGATTACACCAACGAAATCAGAACAAAATTAGGGTATAAAAATGCAAAAAGTGACACTAAAAAAGGAGGCTTATTTTTCTTCTCAAAAGGAAATAAACCTAATAAAACACTTCCAATTTTATTACAATTAAGTGGTTTTGCATTAATAGCTTTCTTGATTTACAAGAGAAAAACTCTTTTACCAAAATTAGCTGTTGTCAAAAACTTCTTATTCTAAATTATTAACGATAAATGTTCTTATAAACGGAATTTCCCCTCCTTTGGAGGGGTGTCCGAAGGACGGGGTGGTAAAAAAATTATAAAAACATATAACCATGAACACAAAAACCATAGAACTTCCTAAAAATAGTTTATTATCATTACTAAGTGATGCTCGACATTTTCAAATTTTATTTTTGGGAAGCTTCTTGCTTATGGTTTTGTTTGCCAATGATTTTCCAAAGGAATTTTTATTCCAAATTGGATTAACATTTACAAGTTGTATTATTTTTCAGTTAGTATTTATTCACTTTACAACTAAAAATTATACTTCATGGAAAAGTGCATTTATCACTTCTCTCGGACTTTGTTTGTTGCTTAAAGTGGATGTTTTTTATTGGGTAATTTTAGCCAGTTTAATTGCAATTGGTTCTAAATTCTTAATCAAATATAAAGGGAAACACGTTTTTAATCCCGCGAATGTTGGTGTTATTGGAACAATAGTATTTACGCATCATGCCTGGATTTCTCCAGGACAATGGGGAAGCAATGTTGTCTATTTATTCATTATTGGATCACTTGGATTTTTAGTCATTAAAAAAGTAGCACGAATTGACATTGCATTAACTTTCATTGCAACATTTGGAGGTTTGTTATTCATTAGAAACATCTTATATTTGGGCTGGCCCATAGATTTCTGGACACATCAAATGACCAACGGAACTTTAATGTTATTTACATTTTTTATGATAACAGATCCAATGACAACACCAAATAACAAAAAAGGAAGAATTGTATTTGCTTTAATTTTAGCCATAATTGCTTTCTATTTAACAACTTTTAATCATTTTTACGCAGCACCAGTTTGGGTTTTGATATTCTTGTCACCTTTAACAATTGTGTTTGATAAAATTTGGAAAAACAAAAAATATTGTTGGTAAAACTTCGTTTACATAACTTATAAAAATAGAATATGATAAAAATAAATCTACTTATAATGCTGTTTTTTAGTTCTATGACTTTTTTGGGACAGGATAGTTTACCTAAAAAAACTGGTTGGACTATTAGTAATAGAAATAAAGTAATTCTCAAAAGTGATAATCCTCTAATTATCTTAAATGAAAAATTAGTTGATTATGAATTGATGAATACTTTAGATTCAAAAAAAATTAAATCTATAAATGTTTTAAAAGGAGATGCTTCAATTTCAAAATATGACGAAAAAGGAAAATATGGAGCTATTGAAATTACTTCAAAAGGTATTTCAAAAAAAGAATTAAGTAAACTTTACAAACTATATGCTTATTCATATGAACCAAACACAAAAGAAAAATCTAAAATAATCACAGGAAAAATAACTGATTGTGAAGATATTCCTTTAAAAGTTGCTATTGAAAATTTGAATTCAGATATAATTACTCAATCTGATTCTTTGGGAAATTATGCTATTGAAGTTCAAAAAGATGATGTCTTATTGTTTTCAAGATTTGGTTCTATTTCGCAACGTATTTTAATTGAAAATCAAAAAGTGATAAATGTTTCCTTAAAGGAAAATCCAACAAATGAAACCATAAGGGTTTTAAAACCAATAATTTATTTATATCCAAAAGAAAAAACAGAAGTCACTTTGTCTTTTGATTTTAAAGGTAAATTATTAACTACTTTTCCTAAATATGATAAAAATTGGAACGTAATTGCTGAACCAAACGGACAATTATTTGATACCAAAACCAAACGAAATTATTCTTCCTTATTTTGGGATGGAGATATTTCTTTTGAACCAGAGCATTATCAATATGAAAGCGGGTTTGTAGTTGAAAAAGAAGAACTAACCAATTTCTTAATCGAAAAATTGGAACATATTGGACTAAACACTATTGAAACTAACGAGTTTATTCAGTTTTGGTTACCGATTTTAGAACAAAAAAAATACAATTTCATTCATTTTTTAGTGAATGATGAATGTGATGAAGTTTCTATAAACAATGTCAATCCAAAACCTGACACTTCAATTCGAGTTTATATGGAATATTATGGATTAGATGAATTTACATCAATAAAAGAACAAATACTTCCTAAAACAGAACGAAAAGGATTTACTCTTGTAGAATGGGGTGGTTCTGATGTGATAAATCAAATTTTAAAAAATAAAACATTATGAAAAACATTATTTACACTTTTCTAATTCTTTTAATAGGAATAAATGCAACTGCACAAGAAGTGATTTACGTTGATTTAGAACCAAATGATAAACCAACTATTTATGTAATTGGTGGATTTGCTTCTGTTATTACTAAAGAAGATGTAGCTTTTGCAAAAAAATACAAAGTTCAATTTCACGATTTTGGATGTATTGTCCCAGAAAATATTGAAAAATATGAAAAACTAAATGCTCACGTTTTTGATGACTTAAATAAAGAATTTGGAACTAAATGGCAAAAAGAATTTAGAAAAGGTGTTTTAGGTTTTGAAAAATGGAAGAAAACTTAAAATGAGCTTAAAAACACAATCCTAGTCAAAAAATTATCAAAAAAGTAGTACTTTTATTTATATTTATTCAAATACTTAAATTATGAAAAAAGTTTTAATTGTTCTTTTAGTTGCTTTAGTTGTAATTCAGTTTTTTCAGATTGATAAAACAAATCCTGAAACCGATATCAATCAAGATTTTTTAAAAATACATGAAACGCCAACGGAAATTGCTTCAACAATGAAAGCTGCTTGTTATGATTGTCATTCCAATCAAAGTGCTTATCCTTGGTATACTAATATTCAACCTGTTGGATGGTTTGTGAAAAACCACATTGAAGATGGAAAAAAACACCTAAATTTTTCTGAATTTGGAACTTATACTGCTAAAAAACAAGCACATAAATTAGAAGAATGTGGAGAAATGATTGAAAAAGGAGAAATGCCTTTATCAAGTTATACCATTATTCACAAAGAAGCTGTTTTGACAGAAGCTCAACAAGCTGAACTTATAGCTTATTTTAAAGAGATTGAGAAGAAGATAAATAGTGGTATTCAATAGTCTTAAGTTTGATTTAATATGAACAAAAGTTGAAAATAGAAGAAAAAATTGCCGAAACTTATTTTAAATCAATTGGTTACAAAAACATCGTATTTGAACCTAAAGGAAATAGAACCCCTGATTTTGTAATTGATGATAAAATTGCAGTTGAAGTTAGAAGACTAAATCAGTTTCATAATGGAAACCCAATTGAGAAAGTAAGACATAGTTTACTTCCAAAAATCATCAATCAAATTGAGTCTTTTGGAAATGGAGAACATAAAAAATCTGCATATTTTGGAATAAGATATTCCAGACCAATTAATTATAATAAAATTATTAAACAAAAAATAAATTTCATATTGGAAACACATTCCTTAACTATGGAATTTAAAAAAGAATACCAAATAAATGAAAACCTAGAATTAAAAATATTCCCTTCAAATAAAAAATTTGATATTCAATACCATTTTGGTACTTGTGTTGACTTTAATGAAGGAGGATTTGTTTTAGGTAATATTCTCGACAGTTTAAAAGTTATTATACCAGTAAAAGCCGAACAAATAGAAGAATATAAATCTGAATATAAAACTTGGTGGCTTGCCTTGATTGATAACATTGGAAATGGTTTAAGCGAAACTGAATTTGATCAATTGAGAGAAAGCATAGATTTTGATTTAAATTTTGATAAAGTATTCATTATCTCTAATTCAAATTCAATTCGCGGTGGAGAAATATAATAATCTAAGTAATTAACGTGACAACGTTCTGCGGCTTGAAGCAGTTGCGTAAATTTAACACTTAATTTCACAAGTACCAAACTCCTAATGAATTTTCGGAGAAAATTCAAACAAAGACCAAGCCAAGCAATTGCTACAAACCGTTGTTAGTGGCAGTCTTTTGCTACTTACATTTTTTACTTTCGACAATAATTTGATTAGCAAAGTTTGTAAATTCATTATTTTGAGAAATTGCAAGAGCTTCATTCGCATATTTTAGTGCTTCATCGCATTGTTTTAAATTTTTAAATGAAATAGCTAAATTTAATAATAACCCAGATTTTTGATGTAAATTAGGATCAATTGATTTTTTTAAACCTAAAAGTAGAATTTCGTTTGCTTCAATATATTTCTTTTCACTCATCAAATTTTGCCCTAAATTAGTATAAGTATTAATTTGAGATGAATCAATTGAAATATTTTTATAAAGCATTTCAATTGATTTCTTATTATTTCCCATTGAACTTTCTACTAATGCCAAACAATTTAGAATTACAATGTTGTTTTCTTCAATTACATTAGCTTTAAGAAAATATTCTTTAGCTTTTTCATAGTCTTTATACTCAATATTTGATAATCCAATTTCAAAAAGCTTTAAAGCATTTTTATCTTTAATATACTTTTCATTTCCATGAGCGATAATTTCTCGTGGCTTTTCGTCAACATTATAGATTATTTTAGCACTATCTTTTTTACAAGATTGAAAAGTAATTAAAATAATTACTAGATATATTTTAAATTTCATTTTTAATAATTATTTGTCTTATTTTCCTCTTCTCGCCGATTGCCACTAACTCATAATTTATAACTAACAATTCACAACTCAAAAAACTATTTCTCAATTTCCTTTAAAGAATCCATTTTCTTGTGTTCTAAGAAACCTTTTAAGTCTTCGAAATGTTCTTTAACACGTTTGTTCCCAAATTCAAACACTTTCGTAGCTAAACCGTCTAAGAAATCTCTATCGTGAGAAACTAAGATTAATGTTCCGTCAAAATCGCGTAAAGCATCTTTAATGATGTCTTTAGTTTTCATGTCTAAGTGATTTGAAGGTTCATCCAAAATCAATAAATTAACAGGTTCCAACAATAATTTAATCATCGCTAAACGTGTTTTTTCACCACCAGAAAGCACTTTGACTTTTTTGTGAATATCATCACCTTGAAACATGAAAGCTCCTAAAATATTCTTGATTTGCGTACGAACATCACCAACAGCAATTCTATCAATGACTTCAAAAATTGTTGCACTTTCGTCTAATAAAGAAGCTTGATTTTGAGCAAAATAACCAATTTGAGCATTGTGACCAATTTCAACACTACCCGAATTAATTTCGATTTCTTTCATAATGGCTTTAATCATCGTTGATTTTCCTTCACCATTTTTACCTACGAAAGCTACTTTTTGACCTCTTTCAATAACAACATTTGCATCTTTAAAAATGACATGATCACCATAACTTTTATGCAAATCTTTAACCACAACAGGATATTGTCCTGAACGAACTGAAGCTGGAAATTTCAACTTTAAAGCTGAATTATCTACTTCATCCACTTCAATGGGAACAATTTTTTCCAACATTTTAACACGAGATTGAACGGATTCTGTTTTTGAAAATGTACCACGAAATCTATCAATAAACGCTTGATTATCGGCTATAAATTTTTGTTGTTCATCATAAGCTTTTTGCTGATGAACACGTCTATCTTTTCTTAATTCTAAATAATGAGAATATTTGGCTTTGTAGTCATAAATTCTTCCCATGGTAACTTCAATCGTTCTGTTTGTGATGTTATCTACAAACGCTCTATCATGCGAAATTACCATCACAGCTTTTGCTTGATTGATTAAAAAGTCCTCTAACCATTGAATACTATCCATATCCAAGTGATTTGTTGGTTCATCTAATAAAATTAAATCGGGTTTCTTTAAAAGGATTTTTGCCAATTCAATTCGCATTCTCCAACCTCCAGAAAATTCAGAAGTCAAACGACTAAAATCTTCACGTTCAAAACCTAAACCTTTTAATACTTTTTCTACTTCAGCTTCATAATTGACTTCATCAATCGCATAAAATTTCTCTGAAAGTTCAGAAACTCTTTCAATTAATTTCATGTACGCATCACTTTCATAATCCGTACGAATTGTTAATTGCTCATTAATTTCGTCAATTTCTTTCTTCATATCCAAAACATCTGCAAATGCTTTTGAAGTTTCTTCCATAACCGTACAATCGTCATTTGACAATAAATGTTGAGGCAAATAAGCAATCACAGCTTCTTTTGGAGCTGAAATATTTCCACGCGATGGTTTGTCTTGACCAGCTACAATCTTTAATAGCGTAGATTTTCCTGCCCCATTTTTACCCATAAGGGCAATTTTATCGGTTTCATTTATGGCAAAAGTTACATCACTAAAAAGTACTGTTCCACCAAATTCTACTGCTACGTCGTTTACTGTAATCATTTTGTTTAGATTGTTCGATTTTTGATTGTTCGAAATTTCGAAGAATCGAAGAATCGATTTTGAAGGTGCAAATATAGTCTAATTGTGGAATTTGGCAATTGGAAAAAAATTAACTTTTAATCAATAATTAACAGTTGTATTTGGATTCGGTTTAATAAACTTCTTACCTTTGATTGATTTAGTTAAAATTAACAGATGCTGAAGTGAATTCAGCATAAAAATTAACAAGTAACCGTTCAGCATTGATGAGATGCTGAAATAAATTCAGCATAATATGAAAAAAATAAGTTTACTAGTCTTAGGATTAGTTTTTGTAACTTTTACTAGTTGTAAAAAAGAAGAAAAAACAGAAACTCCAACTGAAACTCCAACAGAAGTTAAAGGTTTAACTATTGTAAATGATTCTACAAAAGTAAAATGGACAGGTTTTAAAACAACAGAAAAAGTAGCTGTTGGTGGAAGTTTTAAGCAAATTGAATTGAAAGATGTAAAAACTGGAAGTACTCCTCAAGAAGTTTTAGAAGGTGTTGCTTTTTCAATTCCTGTGAGCAGTTTATTTACAGATAACGAGGATAGAGACTCTAAATTAAAAACTATCTTTTTTGGTACTATGAAAAATACTGAATTACTTTCTGGAATTTTAAATTTTAGAGATAATCAGTTATTTATGACTTTATCAATGAATGATGTTACAAAACAAATTCCTTTAGAATATACTTTTGAAAATAATTTATTGAGTATGAAAACTACTTTAAATTTAAATGACTTTGGTGGAGGAACTGCTTTAGCTGCAATCAACAAAGCTTGTTTTGATTTACACAAAGGTGCAGATGGTGTAAGCAAAACTTGGGAAACCGTAGATATTATGGGAGAAGTTTTGTTTCAATAAATATAATCAAAACCTAAAGAAGTTGACACAGATTTCACGAATTTTCACAGATTTTATTTGTGTTAATTTGTGAAATTTGTGTCTTTTTTAGCTACTGAAATAAGTTCAGCATTACAAGAATAAAGTGAAAAACTAAAGATTCATTTTAAAATCGTCAATTATTGGTTCTGCTTTTTCTTTGTCTGCTTCGTTAATAAAAACTTCTACAGCTAAATCTGTGTTACCAAAACCAGCTACTCTTGCTGATTGTAAGTTGTTTTTTGCCATACAAACAATTTCATTTTCTTGTAATTTTTTTTGTAAAGCCATTGCGATAATTTCGCTTCCTGAAAATATTTTTACTAGTGCCATTTTATTTGGGTTAAAAGGTTAAAGGTTATGAGGTTAAAAGACTTGCATATAAATCTTCTTTCTGAAAATCTAAAAATCTGTATTATTCATCAAACTCTATAAATAAAGGCTCAACCATTATTCTATCAGCCATTATTTCAATTTTTTCTGTTATTTGATTGCAAAAGAATATTTTTTGCATTTTTGGCATGCTGTCTGACATTCTTAATATAGGCGAATCCATTCTATTTCTAAACAAATTATCAGCATCATCAACTATCATTACTTTTAAACGATTGACATTGAAACCCGCAGAAGAAAACATGAAATTTAATTTATTTGCTGTCCCGACTAATACGTCAATTCCGTCTGAAATTTGATTTTTGTCTTCGTCTAAATCAGTTTTATCATGAACTCCATAAACTCTTACTTCATTGTCTTTTCCTAATTGTTTGAACAATTCTACCATTTCTAAAACTTGAGGCTTGTCATCAACAAAAACTAAAGCTCTAGGAGATTGTTCTTTAGGTTCATTTAATTTTTGGATTACATTTAAAACGATAGTTGTTGTTTTTCCTGTTCCTTTTTTAGATTGGATAACGACATCTGCACCACTTTTAATAGTAGAAAATGTTTCTTCTTGTAATTCATTGGCTTCTGTTAATCCGTTTCGAATTAATCCGTTTTGAAGTCCTTGATTTATTTTTTTTAATTTCATTTTTTTAGTGATTAGTGATTAGTAAATAGTAATTAGCTAGTTACTAATCACTTTTTACTAATTACTCAAAATTACTTACTTGCGAACATTTTTACATCATTTTCAGAAATTTCTGTTCCTCCAAGAATGATAAGTCTTTCCACTACATTACGAAGTTCACGAATATTTCCTGTCCAATCGTATTCTTGTAATAGTTTGACGGCTTGTTTTGAGAAGTTTTTAACCGTATTTCCTTGTTCTTCTGCTATTTTATTTGCAAAATGTTCAATTAGTTCTGGAATATCGTTTCTTCTTTCGTTTAAAGATGGAACTTTAATTAAGATTACAGCCAAACGATGGTATAAATCTTCTCTAAAACGACCTTCTGCTATTTCTTTTTTTAAGTCTTTGTTGGTTGCGGCAATAACTCTAACATCTACTTTAATGTCTTTGTCTGCTCCTACTCTTTGGATTAAATTTTCTTGTAAAGCTCTTAGAACTTTTGCTTGAGCTGGCAAACTCATATCTCCTATTTCATCTAAGAAAATGGTTCCTTTGTGAGCAGCTTCAAATTTCCCTGCTCTGTCTTTTACAGCTGATGTAAAGGCTCCTTTTACGTGTCCAAACAATTCGCTTTCTATTAATTCACTTGGAATTGCTGCACAGTTTACTTCGATAATTGGTGCCGAATAACGCTCGCTTTTTTCGTGTAATTGATGAGCAACTAGTTCTTTTCCTGTTCCGTTTGGGCCAGTTATTAAAACTCGTGCATCTGTTGGAGCAACTTTGTCAATCATAGTTCTAATATGATTAATTTCGTCACTGTTTCCAACCATTTGATAGTTTTTACTGACTTTTTTCTTTAGGTTTTTGTTTTCAACGACTAATTGTTTTTTATCTAAAGCATTTCTAACTGTATTTAATAATCTGTTTAAATCTGGTGGTTTTGAAATGTAATCAAAAGCACCTAAACGCATTGTATTTACAGCTGTTTCTAAATCTCCGTGACCAGAAATCATTACCATTGGAATTTCGGGTTTGATTTTTTTAACGGCTTCTAAGACCTCAACACCATCCATTCTTGGCATTTTGATGTCGCACAAAACCAAATCATAATCTTCATTTTTAATCTTTTCTATTCCTTGCAAACCATCTTCTGCTTCTTCTACTACATAACTATCGTTTTCTTCTGAAAGGATTTTTATTAGTACTCTACGAATTGTTGCTTCGTCTTCTATGATTAGTATTTTTGGCATCAATTTTAGGTTATAGATGATTGGTAAAAGGTTATGGGCAAAGTTAGTAAAAAATAAAGACATTTCTCTATCTAACCCTGATGGGAATGGCATCTTTTTTATCTCGTTTTAAAACGAGATAAAAAAATAGAATGGACAGCAGGAAAGACATAACTAGATAAAGCCCAAACTTGCTGTTTTTAAAAAATTTATTTATTTATAATGTGAATATCTCTTTGTGGAAAAGGAATTGCAATTTTATTTTGTCTGAAAGCTGCATCAATTTTGAAACGAATATCGCTTTGAATTTTTGGACTCTTCATTCCGTCATTTACATAAAAATATAGTGAAAAGTTTAAAGATGAATCAGCAAAGTCTTCGAAAAGAACTAAAATTTTATTTTCTTCTACAACTCCTTCAGTATTTTTTGCGCAATCTTCTAAAACTTGTTTTACTAAATTAACATCACTACCATAGGCTACTCCAACTTTTACTTGCTCTCTATTTGTGGTTGTATTTTGCGTCCAGTTGAACAAAATATCGGTCATGAATTTGTTATTTGGAATAACCATAACTCTATCATTTCTTGTAACCATTCGAGTTGTTCTTAAACGAATTTCTTTTACGACCCCAACTTTTCCGTCAACTTCTATAATATCTCCAACATGAAGTGATTGATCTAAAATCATTAAAACGCCAGAAATAATATCTAAGAAAAATGTTTGTAACGCAAATCCAAGTCCAACAAATAAGGCTGCAGAAGCTGTTAAGAATATTTTCATATCAACACCCGAAATATCAAGTGTAAACATAATTGCAAAAACATAAACAAGATATTTTATAAATTGAAATATGCTAATAAATTTATTTTTGTCTTCTAATGGCAATTTACGAGTTACAATACTCCTAACAAATTTTAAAATGTATGACGTAAAAACAAGTATTGCAACTAAAAAAATAAAGTTTAATAGCGAAAATTTTATTTTTTCTCCATCAATTAATTTAAAGTTTAATATGTCTAAAATTTCTTGCATTTACAATTAGTATTTTAACCATTTGTATAGTTCTTTCCAAGTTGGTTTTTTTCCATACATAAGTATTCCAACTCTGTAGATTTTAGCTGCAAACCATACTACAAATAAGAAGGTTGCAAACAAAATTACCATAGAAAGTAATATTTGCCATAAAGGTACACCAAAAGGTATTCTCATTAACATTACTATTGGTGAAGTTAATGGAAATATTGAAAAAACAGTTGCAATTGTTCCGTGTGGATCATTTAGAACTGTGAAAAACCCAATATAAACTCCCAATACTAAAGGCAAAATTATTGGCAATAAGAATTGTTGAGAATCTGTTTCAGAATCAACTGCTGCACCAATTGCTGCATAAAATGAACTGTAAAGAAAGTAGCCTCCAATAAAGTAGATTATAAAACTGATTAGTAATGTTGCAATTGGCAAGCTCTTCATTTCATTTATGTATAATGGAATATTTGCTGAAAAACTAGAAACTTCTGCACTTGCTGCCATATCTGTTGGTGATGATGCACCCATTTGCATACCTAAAAAATAAGAAAATACAAAAAATAAGATTCCTCCAACAATTGCCCAAATTACAAATTGAAGAATTCCTGCTAATGAATTTCCTATAATTTTTCCCATCATTAATTGAAATGGTTTCACTGACGAAATAATGATTTCTATAATTCGATTTGTTTTTTCTTCTATTACACTTCGCATTACAAAGTTTCCATAAATGATGATAAACATCATGATTAAATAACCAAAAACTCCTCCAATAATTAATTTAATTTCATTAATACCTTTTACAGTTTCTTCTCCAGAGAATTTCGAAAGTTTTAAATCTGAATTCACTTTTGCATCTTCAATTTGTTTGGCATCAAAACCTAATATTTTTAATTTATCAGAAGTTAGTGTAGAATCAACAATATGTTCAACATCTGAAATAAATTCTATACTTGGACTATCTTCTGAAATATACTCAATTTTTTGAGCCAATTGTTGAATTGAATCTACCTTTGGAATATACAATAACCCATCATAATTGTTAGTAGCAGTGTCTTTTGCTGTTTGAAAAGACATAAATGAAATATCTACATAATGCGTATTTTTGTCGTTTTTGAATTCATTTTTGAACAATCCTACTTCATCATGAATGGCAATTTGCGTGGCTTCATCTTTATCCATTGAAGCTAAAAAACCAACGAAAACTGCAATTCCTACAAATAATAATGGACTTAAAAATGTCATTACTATAAAAGACTTGTTTCGAACTTTGGCAATAAATTCTCTTTTTATTATTAAGGATAATGTTTTCATTATTTATTACTTACAGTTTGAATGAATATATCGTTTACACTTGGAATTTTCTCTAAAAAATGAGTCACTTGACCGTTTTTAGTTAAAATACTTAAAAGTTCATTAGAGTTATGTGCTCCTAATTGAATATCTAATTTTATATCATCATTCAACGATTTGAAATTTGTTTGTCCTACTTTGAATTTTTGCGTTAAGTCATACATTAATCCTTCTACGTTTGGAGAAATTATTCCAACTTCAAAAGTATTGGTTCTGTATTCTTTTTTAACATCAACTAATTTTCCTTCAATAAGTTTGTTTGACTTGTGAATTAAAGCAATGTAATCACACATTTCTTCTACACTTTCCATTCTGTGTGTTGAAAAAATGATAGATGTTCCTTGTTTGTTTAATTCAATAATTTCGTCTTTGATTAGATTTGCGTTTACTGGATCAAAACCCGAAAAAGGTTCGTCTAAAATTAAAAGTTTTGGCTTATGAAGAACTGTAACTACAAATTGAATTTTTTGAGCCATTCCTTTTGAAAGTTCTTGGATTTTTTTGTTCCACCAACCTTCTATTTCTAATTTTTCAAACCAGTATTTTAATTGTTTGTTTGCATCTTCTTTTGAAAGCCCTTTTAACTGAGCCAAATACAAACACTGTTCTCCAACTTTCATAGTTTTATACAAACCACGTTCTTCTGGCATATATCCAATATGTTGAATATCCGAAGGACTTAATTTTTTTCCATCCAAATAAACTTCACCAGAATCTGGCATAGTAATTTGATTGATGATTCGGATTAAAGTTGTTTTACCAGCACCATTTGGCCCAAGTAAGCCATAAATAGAACCTTCTGGAATTGTAAATGAAACATTATTTAGTGCTTTATAATCACCAAATTGTTTGTTTACATTTTTTACTTCTAATATAGAATTCATTTAAAATGAGGTTTATTGTATTAGTTGGAGTTGCATAAGATTTGTTACAAAAAAAACCCACCTTAATGAATAAACTTTAAGATGGGAAAAATTGCTATGAAAAAGAAAAATTCACTTTCCTAAAAAAGTGATTTTCAAATGTAACTAATTAATTTTACTTATGAAAACATATCTTTAACTTTTTCAAAAAAAGATTTATCAGATTTTTCAGGGTTTGGAATGAAGTTTTCGTCTGATATCATTTTTTCAAAGAAATTCTTTTGTTCTTTATTTAAGGTTTTTGGCGTCCAAACATTAACGTGAACTAATAAATCACCATTTCCATATGAATTGATACTTGGAATTCCTTTTCCTTTTAATCTTAATATTTTTCCAGACTGAATTCCTTCTTCCAATTTGATTCTAACTTTTCCTGAAACTGTTTCAATTTCTTTAGAAATTCCTAAAGCAGCTTCTGGAAAACTTACATATAAATCATAATGAAGGTTTTCTCCTTCACGTTTTAAAAATTCGTGTTCAATTTCTTCAATGGCTACAATTAAATCACCTGGAATACTATTTCCACCTGGTGCTTCATTTCCTTTTCCAGAAACTTTTAATTGCATTCCATCTACAACTCCAGCAGGTATTTTGATTGAAACTGTATCTTCGTCTACCAACATACCAAATGCATCAGCACCTTCTGGTTTTTTATCCAAAATTTGTCCCGAACCTTGACAAGTTGGACAAGTAGCAGCTGTTTGCATTCTTCCTAAAATCGTATTAGAAACACGCATAACTTGTCCTTGACCATTACATGTAGAACAAGTTCTAAAAGTAGCACCAGCAGCTTGTACCTTGCGTTTTACTTTTACTTTTTTCTCAACACCATTAGCTATTTCTTCTAATGTTAATTTAACTTTTATACGAAGATTGCTTCCTTTTACTCTACGTTGACCTCCACCACCAAAACCACTTCCACCGAAACCACCACCGAAGGCACTTCCAAAAATGTCTCCAAATTGGCTAAAGATGTCGTCCATGTTCATGTGTTGACCACCTCCATGTCCTCCACCAGCACCATCAAAGGCAGCATGACCCATTCTGTCATATCGTGCTCTTTTGTCAGCATCACCAAGAACTTCATAGGCTTCTGCAGCCGTTTTGAAATTTTCTTCTGCTTCTGAATCACCTGGATTTTTATCTGGGTGATATTGGATCGCCTTTTTTCGGTAAGCCTTTTTTATTTCTTCTGGAGTTGCTGATTTGCTAACACCTAATATTTCGTAAAAATCTTTCTTCATGTTTTATATAAATTCCAATAAAAAAATCCCATATTCCAATAAAATTTGGCTCATGGAATAGTTATGGATTACTATTATTGACCAATTACTACTTTAGGAAAACGAATAATCTTGTCTCCTAACTTATACCCTTTTTCTATTACATCTACAATTTTACCCTTCATCTCTGGAGAAGGAATTTGTGTAATAGCTTCTGCAAAATCAGCATCAAAAATATCACCTGCTTTTAATTCAACTATTTCTAATCCCTTAGAAACCAATGTAGATTTTAGTTTTTCGTGAATTAATTCTACACCCTTTATTAAATCCTCATCTTCAGATTTCGAAATTTCTATCATAGCTCTGTCAAAATCATCTAAAACAGGTAACATAGATTGTAAAACTTCTTGATTTGCTGTTTTGAATAAATCGATTCTTTCTTTGGCTGTACGTTTTTTAAAATTGTCATATTCTGCAAAAAGACGCAAAAATTTATCCTTTTCCTTTGCTAAATCTTCTTGAAGTTGTTCTTCTAAAGATAATTCTGGTTGTTGTACTTCTTGATTTTCTGAAACAGTTTCTCCGTTTACTTCATCTTTTTCAATGTTTTCAGTACTTTCTTGGTTCATATTTTTGAATATTTTTTTAAACATTTTTTCTTTTGTTGGTATATAGCAAATGTATTGCCATTTCTTATTTAATGTCAAATTGTCACAAAAATTAATTTTAACAGAATTTACTATTTTTTAATATTGATTAATATTTCATTATATTTGAAATAATTATTAACTTAAATAAAGTATATGAAAAAATTAACACTATTAGGATTAGGGCTTTTATTATTTATTAGTTGTAAAGAGGAAGAAAAAGAAACTTTAGTATCAACTACTATTGATGAAAGTATTAAAGGAAAGTTTGAAGTTGACTCAACTTCTTCTATTACGTGGATAGGCTCAAAACAAACAGGAAAACATTCAGGAACAATCAAAATTAAATTTGGTGAATTTAGTGTTGATGCTGGTAAAATTACAGAAGGAAAGTTTGTAATTGACATGAATACCATCCATGTTAACGATTTAGAAGGTGAAGATAAAGCTAAATTAGAAGCCCATTTAAAAGGCGATAGAGATGATGTTGAAGATCATTTTTTTAATGTTAAAAGATATCCAGAAGCATCTTTTGAAGTCTTAACCTTTACAAATGAAAATGGTGTTGATATGCTTGAAGGAAACTTAACCATTAAAAATAAAATTAACAAAGTGAAGTTTCCCGTTTCTTTGGAAAAAGTTGATGATGTTATTACATTGACTTCCCCAGAATTTAAAATTAACCGAACACTTTGGGGTGTTAATTATGGCTCAAAATCTATTTTTGATGATTTAGGAGATAAATTTATTGATGATGATATTGTACTTCAACTTAACATAAAAGAAAAAAAATAAATACTATTTAAATTCCACTATAAGCACTCAAATAGGGTGCTTTTTTTATTTTAATAAATTAGCTAAGGCTTTCTCTAATGTAGCGTATTTAAACTGATAGCCTTGATTTAAAATCTTTAAAGCACTCACGCTTTGACTTGAAAAAACCAAAATATACATTTCTCCTAATATCATTTTCATTACGAATTTTGGAATATTAGGCAACCACAAAGGTCTTTTAATAACTTTAGCTATTTCTTTTGTCATAACTGAATTCGTAACAGGATGTGGTGCTACAGCATTATAAATTCCATCTAATTCAGAAACCTGGGTGTAATAAAAAATATTAACCAAATCTTCTACATGAATCCAAGATTGATATTGTTTTCCTGAACCAAAAGCTGCTCCTACTCCATATTTAATAGGATTAACCATTTGTGGCAATGCTCCTCCTTTGTTAGAAAGTACAATTCCAATTCTAATTTTTGTAACTAATATATTAAGCTTTTTAAAAGCATCAACTTCATTTTCCCATTTTTGAACCACTTCTCCCAAAAAGGAATCATCTACTCCGGTATTCTCTTCATTATAAATAGCTCCTAAACTATTAGGGTATATTCCTATTGCAGATGCCGAAATAATTTGAGTAACTTTATTAGGATTCTTTTCTAAAGTCGAAAACAGCAATCTTGTCGGAATCGTTCTACTGTCAAGAATTTCTTTTTTGTAAGAAGATGTCCATCTTTTGGCTACAGTTGCTCCTGCTAAATGATAAACTACCGAAACTCCATCAAAAGCAGTGATATCAATTTCATTTGTATCTGGATTCCAATAAAATCCTTTATAATTCTCTCTTGAAACTAATTTATCTTTTGAAGTTGATAGATAATTTACTTTTACATTATTTTGATGCAAAACTTTCACCAACTCTTGACCTATCATCCCGGTTGCACCTGTTATTAATACTTTCATCTTTATCTTTTTATTCAAAGTTACGGAAGAAATTATCAAATCAATAGGTATTTAACTACTCTTAACAGTTGTTGTTATTAGATACTGGATTTTCAACTATTATATTTTCAGAAAACAAACAAATTATCCTTTGGCTAAAAAACGAACGGCAAATGAATTACTTTTTTTTGAGATTCTAATTTGAATTATCGAGATTTTAATTTGACACTCCATTCAAATTGCATTTCTGATACTTGATCTCCTTTTTCGTCAGTTCCTATTGAAGTTAACCAAATAGTTTGTCCTTCTTTTGTTTCTATAGCTTTTTGAATTGTATCTTCAATTAAAGCACCTTGATTGCACTCAAATGTAATTCTTCCTTTTGCTTTTTTGGTAAAAGTAGCCTTGTTATTTGCTACCAACATCGAAATTTTTTTTCCACTTTTTTTAACTTGATACATCACTAAAACTCCTGTAGTGAATTCTGCAGCCATTGCTTGAACAGCAAAATACATTGAATTAAAAGGGTTTTGATTAAACCATCTGTGTTTAACACTTGATTGACAAACTTCCGCTGAAATTGATTTTGCTCTAACGCCACACCAAAAAGCTGAAGGCAATTTATAAAACATATATAAGTTCAATTTAAAAGGAGAAATGCTCATGAGTAGTATATTTTTCGCTAATGTACAAAAAAATACTATGCATACATACTAAAACGAAAAAGTTAAATTAATGTTAAATATTAGTACTATGCGTAACATAATACCTTCTAATAGACATATATTTGTATAGGAAAATAATAGGTTAAAGAATTTATTAGTTTCAATCATCAATAAAAATGGACTTAAAATCAATCAGAAGATTCTGAAATACTGAAACAAATCAGTTAAAAATTCAACAGATTCTGAAACGAGTTCATAATAAATCAAAAAATGAGTAGTAACTTAAAAAAAACAAAAGTGAATTATGAACATTGAAAACACAAAAGCTCAAATGAGAAAAGGTGTTTTAGAATTTTGCATTCTTTCTGTATTAAAAGTAAAAGATGCATATACTTCTGAAATCTTAGAAACATTAAAAGAAGCTAAGCTATTAGTCGTTGAGGGAACAGTTTATCCTTTATTAACAAGACTAAAAAACGATGGATTATTACTTTATCGTTGGGAAGAATCAACATCTGGACCACCAAGAAAATATTATGGCTTAACAGATGAAGGAAAAGAATTTTTAAACGAATTAGGCAGTACTTGGAAAGAATTATCCGACGCTGTGAACACCATAACAAACTAAAATTAAGATCATGAACAAGACAATAAGTATAAATTTAGGAGGGTTCTTTTTCCACATAGACGAAGATGCTTATAGCAAGCTGACCCGCTATTTAGATGCCGTGAAACGTTCACTTTCCCCTGAAGGAAGAGATGAAATTATTAAAGACATCGAAAGCAGAATAGCTGAACTTTTTCAAGAAAAAATTAAAAATGAAAAACAAGTAATTAGCGCTAAAGAAGTTGACGACATGATTGCCATTATGGGTCAACCAGAAGATTATAAAATAGACGATGAACCAATAAATAATTCATATAATAGTTCTACATATAATTACAATAATAATGGTGGTACAAAAAAACTATATAGAGATAAGGACAATTCAATTATTGGTGGAGTTTTATCTGGAATAAGCCAATATATAGGTGTAGATCCTATTTGGTTAAGAATTGTTATGGCAATTTTATTAGTATTCTTTGGAACTGGATTTTTCATCTATATCATTTTATGGATAATTATTCCAGAAGCTATAACAACAACCCAAAAGCTAGAAATGCGTGGAATGCCTATTAACATTACTAATATCGAAAAAAAAGTAAAGGAAGGCATTGACGATATTACTTCAAAAATTAGCGACATTGATACTGAAAAAATGATGCATAATGCAAGGAATGGTTCTCAAAGAGTAGGTTCTACTATAGAAGATATTTTTACAACTATTTTTAAAATTATAGGTAAATTGTTAGGAGGTTTTATCGTCTTAGTAGCTTCAATTTCTTTAATTGGATTACTTATCGGAACAATTTTTATGTTTTTTTCAACCACACTTGACCATGTCAGCATGCCTTGGAATGAATATTTAAGAGCAAGTAATTATACTGATTTTCCAATGTGGATTTTGTATATATTTTCATTTTTTGCTGCTGCTATTCCAATCTTTTTCTTCTTTATTTTAGGATTGAAATTATTGGTAAACAACTTAAAATCAATTGGAAGTTATGCCAAATATAGCTTATTGGGAATTTGGATATTATCCATAGTATTTTTAGTCTATTTTGGATTAAGTCAAGCATCTCAAGTTGGTCATGAAGGTAAAGTTGTTGAAAAAAGAGAGTTAATTATTTCTCCAAATGATACGCTTAAAATCAATATGAAATACAATAGCTTTTATTCAAAAAGTGTTTTCAACAGAACTGATTTTAGATTTACAGCAGATGAAAAGGACAAAGAAATCATCTATTCTAACAATGTAAAAATACATTTAATGAAAACAGATGAAAGCAAACCCTTTATTCAAATTGAAAAGACAGCTAATGGTCGTTCTTATAATGATGCCAAAAATAGAGCTCAAAAAATAATCTATAATTTTGAAATTCAAGGAAATATCATTAATTTAGACAATTATTTACTTACAGACAGAAGTAATAAATTTAGAGATCAAGAAGTTCATATTTATTTATACATACCAAAAGGAACTGTCATTTACCCTAATGAATCTATTTCTGATTATTTAACTAATCGTTATTCTGATATTGATATGTATTATGGAGAAGAAAACCATCATTACAAACTAATTAACGGTGAATTTGAATGTCTTGATTGTCCAAATAATGAAGATGATAATGAATGGAATTCTGATGACGAAGACAGTAAAGTAGAATTAAAAATAAATGGTAAAGATATTATTACCTCTGAATCAGAAATTAGCACTATTAATATTGACGAAAACGGAATAAAAATACAAACAAAAAACAAAAAATAACTCTTCTTCTGAAGAACTAAAAAACTAATCATGGTAAAATTTATTTTCCAACTTACAAAAATCATTATTACAGCTGTCATGTTACTGTTAGCGGTTTCATGTGGAAATAATGTAAATTTCATGAATGATGGCCTAACCGGAGACGGAAACGTAACATCATCAAAAAGAACTACCGAAAATTTTGATGCTATTGAAGCTAAAACAGGTATTAAAGTTATCATTGAGCAATCTGACAACTATGCTATTGAAGTTAAAACAAATGAAAACTTACAAGAACATTTAAAAACAGAAGTTTCAAACGGAGTTTTGGCCATCTATTTTGATAAAAACATCAATACAGCCGATGAAAGAACTGTTTATGTTAAAGTTCCTAATCTTAGAAAAATATCCTCTTCAAGCGGATCTTCTGTAGAAAGTGTTACAACAATTAAATCAGAAAATTTAGATTTAAAATCAAGTAGTGGCAGCGAAATGAACCTACGTGTTAATGCTAAAAACTTAACATGTGATAGTAGTAGCGGAAGTGAGATTATTGCAAATGGTAAATCTGAAAATCTAAGAACAGAAGCTTCTAGCGGAAGCTCAATTATTCTAAATGATTTAGAAGTAGCAAATGCTGTTTGTAAGTCTTCTAGCGGAAGTTCTACAAAAGTAAATCCAACCGAATCTCTAGATGCAGATGCTTCAAGTGGAAGTAGTATCAAATATTACACCACTCCAAAACAAATAAAAGTAGACGAAAGTTCGGGTGCAAGTGTATCAAAAAAATAAAAAAAATAAACATCAGCCAAAAACTGGTGTTTTTTTTGATATATAAAAAAACATACATTTGTAACTAATTAAATTAATACTATGAAATTTAAAATAGCTTATATCATTGTTGTTTTATTTATAACAACTTTTTCTTATGCACAAAAGAAAGAAAAAATTAAAGGATCTAAAATCATAACAGTGACAGTTAAAGAAGTTGATACTTTCGACTCTGTTGACATAGCGGATAATTTAGATGTCTATTTGGTAAAAGGAGAAAAAAATTCAGTGGAAATTGAAGCTGATGACAATCTACATGATGCAATTATTTTTGAAATAATAGGAAGCACGCTAAAACTTTATTCAACAAAAGATGTCATTAGAGCCAAAAAATTTAGTGTTCGAGTAAATTATACAAGTAATTTAAAAATGGTTGTTGTTAAAAATGAAGCTAAACTGAATGCGTTAGCCGATTTAAATTTAGACAGCATCACCATAAAAAACTTTGATAATTCAAAATCATTTTTAAATGTTAAATCTACCGATTTTACACTTATACTTAATGATAAATCAGAAGCCGAATTAAACATAAAAGCTGACAAAACAACACTAGAATTAAGCACAAGCAGCGAATTAAAAGCATTGATAGCTTCTGCGAGTTTAAAATTAGATATGTATCAAAAATCTAAAGCTGAAATTGAAGGCGAAACTACTATAGCGAATATCAGATTAGATAACGATGCAAATCTAAAAGCAAAAAAATTAGCAGTTAATGAAATGAATTTATCTACTGAAATGTATAGCTATTGCGAAATAAATGTAAAAGATAAAGTAACCATTTCTGCCACAGGAAAATCAGAAATCGAGTTTCTAGGCGATGCTAAAGTCGAAATTCCAGTCTTTAGAAATAATGCTAGACTTCAAAAAATTGAAAAATAGAATAAAAAAAAATCCAGCTCAATTGCTGGATTTTTTTATATAACTGAAACAAAGTGATACTTAATTACTCTTTTGCAGCCAAATATCTTTCAGCATCTAATGCAGCCATACAACCTGTTCCCGCAGCTGTTATAGCTTGACGATAAACATGATCCGCAGCATCACCAGATACAAATACGCCATCAATATTAGTTTTAGAACTCCCAGGTGTATTTAATATATAACCCGTTTCATCAAGGTTTAAAAAATCTTTAAAAATATCTGTGTTTGGTTTGTGACCAATGGCAACGAAAAATCCAGTTGCTGAAATTTCCAATTCAGTATTAGTTGCTTTATTTAGAACTTTTACACCAGTAACAACTTGTCCATCACCCAAAACTTCAACAGTATCGTGATTCATTAAAATTTCGATATTAGCTGTTTTTCGAACACGTGCCTCCATAATTTTAGAAGCTCTAAATTGCTCACTTCTTACTAACATGGTAACTTTTTTACATAGTTTAGATAAATAATGAGCTTCTTCACAAGCACTATCTCCTGCCCCAACTATTACTACTTCCTGATTTCTGTAGAAAAAGCCATCACAAATTGCACAGGCAGAAACTCCTCCACCTAAATTTAAATATTTTTGTTCAGAAGGTAATCCCAAGTATTTAGCCGAAGCCCCAGTTGAAATGATTACAGTTTCTGCATGAATTTCTTTATCATCTTGAATCCAAACTTTATGAATATCACCAGAAAAATCTACTTTAGTAACCCAACCATCACGAACATCAGCACCAAAACGTTGCGCTTGAGCTTGTAAACCAACCATCATTTCGGGTCCAGTAATTCCTTCTGGATTTCCAGGCCAATTCTCTACTTCATTTGTTGTTGTCAATTGACCACCTGGTTGGGTTCCTTGATATAAAACTGGAAACATATTAGCTCTCGAAGCGTAAATTGCAGCTGTATATCCTGCAGGCCCAGAACCTATTATTAAACATTTTACTTTCTCTATTGTATCTGACATAATTATTTTATTTTAAAGCCCCAAAAGTAATAATTTTGAATGAATTGAAATGTATTATAGCTTACAAAAAATCTATTATAGTATAATTATAAGTTATTGAAGATTTTCTGAAATTAAAAAACCTCCTTGAAGTCCAAGAAGGTTTTTGTCGGGGTGGCAGGATTCGAACCTGCGACCTCCTGCTCCCAAAGCAGGCGCGATGACCGGGCTACGCTACACCCCGAAAAGTGAGGTGCAAATGTAATGTAATTATTTATATCTGCAATGAATTTTAAAAATATTTTTTTCTGTGTAAATTAAAAGCATATAATTAAATTCAAATACTTAAATTTGTCAAATAATAAAGATACATTTTTATGCTTATAATTGGAATTGCAGGTGGTACAGGAAGTGGAAAAACAACAGTTGTTCACCAAATAATGAACGAATTACCTCAAACTGAAGTCGGAATTATTTCTCAAGACTCATATTATCGTGAAACTTCTAACTTGAGCTATGATGAACGTACAAAAATTAATTTTGATCATCCAAGAGCTATAGATTTTGAACTTTTAGTAGAGCATTTAAAGCAATTAAAAGAAGAAAAAACAATTGAACAGCCTGTATATTCATTCGTTACCCATAATAGAACAGATGATGTAATTGTAACTCATCCAAGAAAAGTTATGATTGTAGAAGGAATATTAATTCTTGCAAATCCTGAACTTAGAGAGTTGTTTGACATAAAAGTATTTGTTCATGCAGATTCTGATGAAAGACTAATAAGACGTTTAAAAAGAGACATTGCAGAGCGTGGAAGAGACATGGAAGAAGTCTTAAATCGTTACCAAAACACACTTAAACCTATGCACCAACAATTTATTGAACCTACAAAAGCTTTTGCCGACATTATCATACCAAATGACAAATACAACACAGTAGCTATTGATGTAGTAAGAGCAGTAATTAATCAACGAATAGAAAAATAAATGTTCAAAAAAATTCAACAATTACGCCTAAAATATCCTTTCCTAAAAATTATTTGGAATAGGTACTTTTTGGTAGTGTTGTTTTTTGTGATTTGGATGTTATTCTTAGACAATTATTCGTATATTGATCATAGACTTTTAAATAAAGAAATAAATGAATTAGAAGCAAATCAAAAATACTATAAAGAGGAAATAACTGCCGATAGTATTAAAATAAAAAAACTTCAAAATCCAGATATGATTGAAAAATATGCTCGCGAAAAATACTTTATGAAAAAAGATAGCGAAGATATTTACATCATAGAGTTTGAAGATGATTTGCATGATGAAGAGTCAAAAAAAAGATTTTAAATAAAATTCCAAAACAAGTAAAATGTTTTGGAATAAATAAATTCAACAATCGTGATAAAAGAGAACAATTTATTTAATGGGTTTGAAAAAGTTACCTCCAAACAATGGAAACAACAAATTCAATTTGAATTAAAAGGAGCCGACTATAATGAAAACCTAGTTTGGGAAAGCTTAGAAGGCATCAAAGTAAAACCTTTTTATCATAACGATGAAGATAATTTAATTAATAATGTTCAAACAAAAGTTTCTGAATTTAAAATTCTACAAAACATTTATGTTCATGATGTAGAAAAATCTAATTCAAAAACAATTGATTCTCTAAAAAGAGGAGCAGAAAGCATAAGATTTACAATTGAAAATGAAACCGTTTCTTTAGAAAGCTTACTAAAAAACCTTCCTTTTGAAAACATTTCTTATTACTTTAATTTGAAATTTTTATCAATCGATTTCGTTAACAAACTAACTGAATTCGCAACAAAAAATAAAGCTACTTTCTCGGTTCAAATCGATCCAATCGGACAATTAGTGAAAGATGGAAATTGGTTTAAAAATTTAGAAACTGATTTTAAATCTCTAAATCAAATTAGCGCTAAAACTCCATTTTTATCCATCCAATCTGGAATATATCAAAATGCTGGAGCTAATATGGTTCAGCAATTAGCTTATACTTTAGCACATATAAACGAATATTTTAATAGAATTGAAAACTTAAACCAACCTATTACTATTGAAGTTTCTGTTGGAACAAACTACTTTTTTGAAATCGCTAAACTAAGAGCTTTAAGAATCCTATTCAATGCTTTAGCTAAAGAATACAATCACACACATGAATGTAATATCATAGCAACACCCACAAAACGAAACAAAACATTATACGATTATAATGTAAATATGCTACGTACAACAACTGAATGCATGTCAGCTATTTTAGGTGGAGCAAATGAAGTAGCAAATTTAGCTTATGATGCATTATATCATAAAGACAATGAATTTGGTGACAGAATAGCAAGAAACCAATTATTAATTTTGAAAAAAGAAAGCTATTTTGATAAAGTAAATAATCCAGCTGATGGTGCTTATTACATTGAATCTTTAACAGAACAATTAGCCGAAAAAGCTCTTGAATTATTTAAAGACATTGAATTAAATGGTGGTTTTATTACACAATTAGTAGAAGGAACTATCCAAAGAAAAATTAACGAATCTGCTCAAAAAGAGCAAGATTTATTCGATAACGGAAAAGAAATTTTGTTAGGAACTAATAAATATCCCAACAAAAATGACAAAATGAAACACGATTTAGAATTATATCCTTTTGTGAAAAACAATCCAAGAAAAACGTTAATCACACCTATAATCGAAAAACGTTTAGCAGAAAAAATGGAACAAGAACGATTAAATGCTGAAGAATAAGTCATGAGAAAAAACATCCAACATTTAAAGTTAGAAGTCAGAAATCAGAAATCAGAAGTGTCAAACACTGAAAACTTTCTTACTGCAGAAAATATAGAAGTAAAACCAACGTATTCAAAAGAAGACATTGAAAAACTTGAACACATTGGTTTTGCAGCAGGTTTTGCACCAAATCTTCGTGGTCCTTATGCAACAATGTATGTACAAAGACCTTGGACAGTACGTCAATATGCAGGTTTTTCTACTGCAGAAGAAAGTAACGCTTTCTATAGAAGAAATTTAGCCGCAGGACAAAAAGGATTATCAGTTGCCTTCGATTTAGCCACACATAGAGGTTACGATTCAGATCACGAAAGAGTTTTCGGTGATGTAGGAAAAGCTGGTGTTGCCATCGATTCTGTAGAAGACATGAAAGTGCTTTTTGACCAAATTCCTTTAGGAGAAATGTCAGTTTCCATGACTATGAATGGTGCTGTTTTACCTATAATGGCATTCTATATTGTTGCCGCAATGGAACAAGGTGTCGATATTAAAGACTTATCTGGAACTATCCAAAACGATATTTTAAAAGAGTTTATGGTTAGAAATACATACATCTATCCACCTACTCCTTCTATGAAAATTATTGCTGATATTTTTGAATATACCAGTGATAATATGCCAAAATTTAACTCAATTTCAATTTCGGGTTATCACATGCAAGAAGCTGGAGCAACGGCTGATATTGAATTAGCCTACACTTTAGCAGATGGTTTAGATTACATCAGAACTGGAATTGCAGCTGGAATGGACATTGATACATTTGCACCAAGATTATCATTTTTCTGGGCAATTGGAATGAACCATTTTATGGAAATTGCCAAAATGCGAGCTGGAAGAATGTTATGGGCAAAACTGGTAAAACAATTCAACCCAAAAAGCGATAAATCATTATCTTTAAGAACACATTGTCAAACTAGTGGTTGGAGTTTAACAGAACAAGATCCTTTTAACAACATAGCAAGAACAACTATTGAAGCTGCCGCTGCTGCTTTTGGAGGAACACAATCTTTACACACCAATGCATTAGATGAGGCAATTGCTTTACCAACAGATTTTTCTGCTAGAATTGCACGTAACACACAAATTTTCTTGCAAGAAGAGACCAAAATCACCAAAACTGTTGATCCTTGGGCTGGAAGTTATTATGTGGAAAGTTTAACGGCTGAAATTGCCGAAAAAGCTTGGGCTTTAATCGAAGAAGTAGAATCTTTAGGTGGAATGACAAAAGCCATCGAAGAAGGAATTCCGAAATTACGTATTGAAGAAGCTGCTGCTCGTAAACAAGCACGTATTGATAGTACTCAAGATATAATAGTTGGTGTAAACAAATACCGTTTAGAAAAAGAAGATCCTTTACATATTTTGGATGTGGACAATGATATGGTTCGCAAACAACAAATTGAACGATTAGAACAAATAAAAGCTTCTCGTGATAATGATAAAGTAAAATCGTGTTTAGCAAAATTAACTGATTGTGCAAGAGCTAGTGTGGAAAGTTCAAAAGATTCTAATATACATCAGAATAAAAATGATAATTTATTATCTTTAGCTGTTGAAGCTGCGAAACAAAGAGCAACATTAGGAGAAATTAGCGATGCTTTAGAAGAAGTATTCGGAAGATATAAAGCACAAATTAGAAGTTTTAGCGGAGTGTATAGTAAAGAAATAAAAAATGACGAAAGCTTTGAAAAGGCAAAACAATTAGCCGATGCTTTCGCAAAGAAAGACGGTCGTCGTCCAAGAATAATGATTGCCAAAATGGGACAAGACGGTCACGATCGTGGAGCCAAAGTGGTAGCAACAGGTTATGCTGATGTAGGTTTTGACGTAGATATTGGTCCATTATTTCAAACTCCAAAAGAAGCTGCCAAACAAGCTGTTGAAAATGACGTTCACATTTTAGGAGTTTCTTCTTTAGCTGCTGGACATAAAACGCTAGTTCCTCAAGTAATTGAAGAACTTAAAAAATACGGAAGAGAAGATATTATGGTTATTGTTGGTGGAGTAATTCCTGCTCAAGATTACCAATTCTTATTTGATGCTGGTGCAGTTGCCGTTTTTGGTCCTGGAACTAAAATCAGTGAAGCTGCAATAACAATCTTGGAGGTTTTATTGGAAGATTAATCTCACCGTTGTCATGCCGAACTCGATTCAGCATATAAAATTACAAAAACATCAACTGAAAAGTTGGTGTTTTTTTTATTCAAAAACTCCCAAATAGAGATTTTATAGATTTCTCAAACTCCTTAAATCTGTGTTCCTAAAAAACTAAACTTCAATTTGTTCTATAGCTAAAACCCCTTCCATAAAATCAATTGCTTTTACATGTTCAAAAAAGTCAATTTCGGTTTCATGAGGTAAAAAATCAGAAACTATGCGAACAATAAAATCCTGAGGTCTCTTTAAATACATAAAAGTATAATCTTCCATATTTACAACTGTACCTTCTTCTAAATCTGTAGTTCTAACAAACTTATCCGAAGTCAACGAAGACAAACACGGCAAACTTAGTTTTGGGTCAACACTTATAGGTTTGCCATTCTCAAACAAACCACCTTCAAAACCATATATAGAAGAAGTTGTAATTTCAACAGGCTTACCTAAACCCAAATGAGCAGGCAAGTTTAATTCTTTACCAACCACAGCAGCAAAACCCATTAAAACACAAACATCATTTTCTGACAATTGCATTAAAGCTTTAGCTGTACTTTCTCTACCAATACCCGAAACTAAGACTTGATAAGTATGTTTTAAATTAGCAATGCGAGAAAGAGCATTTAGTACTTTTTCTTGCTCAATTTCCATTGGAGTTAGGATTGTTATTTTCAAGGTGTGATTTTTTGTAAAGTTAAAACTTGTTTTAAGAACAACACTATCAATTTAAACACATATTTAAAAATCAAAGAAATATAATACAACCGAAAATGTTGTGATTACCTTAACATTACCTATACACCTTTAGGTATCTTTCTCAACTTGCTTTGTAAAATGGCATAGAACGCTTTTTAACTAGGCAATATCACTAGCTTAAGTGTATAGTTTTTATAAACATAAATCATGATTATCATAAATTATTTGGGTTTATATTTATAAAAATGTTTTTTTATATTAAAATTTATCAATAATGAATAAGAACTACTTAATATTAGTCCTTTTTTTAAATTATACATTTGCTTTTAGTCAATTAAGTTTCTGCAACGGAAGTAGCGGTGCACCTATTTTCTTTGAAAATTTTGGAAGTGGCACAAGTTACGGACCTGCTTTGGCGACTGGTGTAACCAATTATACTTATGTAAATAGTGGTTTTCCTAATGATGGCCAATATACTTTGTACTATAGAACTAATCTTATTCCAAATTCACAAAATTGGATGTACTCTTTAGATCACACACCTGATTCAGAAGCGGATGGAGTAAATGGAAAATGTTTAATAGTTAATGCAGATATTAATCCAAGTCAATTTTACAAAAGAACTGTTACTGGTTTATGCAGCAATACAACTTTTGAATTCTCAGCATGGGTATTAAATATATTAAATGCTACTACTAATCAATCTCCAATAAATGTAACTTTCGAAATATGGGATGTAACTGATACAATATTGCTTAAAACTGGTAGCACAGGAATTATTGCTAATACATTTACTCCGGTTTGGAATCAATTTGGTCTAGTTTTTACAATGCCTGCAGGGCAAACCTCTGTGATTTTAAAAATGAGAAATAATTTTAATGGTGGTTTAGGAAATGATTTAGCTATTGACGATATTATGTTTCGTGCTTGTGGTGAATATAGCAACATTACTAATAGTGGAAATCCTTCAAATTCAATATCAATTTGTGAAAACGAAACTATAACCAACAACCAATTACAAGTTAGTACAACTGGAACAGCTTCAAATGTTTACCAATGGCAACAAAGTAGCAATAACGTTAATTATGTAGATATAACAGGTGAAACCTCTTCTCTTTACTTCATTCCAACCATTACAACAACTACTTATTATAGAGTGAAAGTCGCTAATGACATTGTAAATTTAAGCAACCCTTATTGCTCGACTTTGTCTGATGTTTTTACTGTAATTATTAATGCTTTACCAAATCCACCTGTCTCAAATGGCAATCAAACGCTTTGCAGCAACCAAGGTACTTCATTAAGTGTAACAGCAAACGCAAATGAGAGTGTCAATTGGTATGATGCTCCAACTAATGGCAATTTACTGCAATCAAACTCGTCTAGTTACACTTCAACAGCTTCGGGAACTTTTTATGCAGAAGCTTATAATTTATCTACAGGTTGTATAAGCAATACTAGAACTGCTGTCACACTTTTACCAATGACAACAGCTTCTTATTCGGGAACAACAACAATTTGTTCAACTGAAACAACATCCATTACATTAACAGCTTCAGATTCAAATGCAACTTTTAATTGGACGGCTACTTCAACAAATGTTACGGGATTTTCTAACGGAACTGGAAATACAATTGCACAAACTTTAATTTATACCGGAAGTACAAATGGAACAGTTACTTATACAGTTTCTCCGATAGTTAACGGTTGTGAAGGAATGGCTGAAACGATAACGATAACTATAAATCCACAAACAAACATTACCCCTACTTTTACAACTATTCCAACCACTTATTGTTTAAATGCAACAGCTCCAACTTTACCAACGACATCATCAAACACAATCCCAATTACTGGAACTTGGAATCCTACAACTATTAACACTTCAAATACTGGAACTACAACTTATACTTTCACTCCACAAGCAACTAGTTGTCAAAATATTCAAACATATCAAATATCAATTACAGTTTCCAGTGGTTTTATTCCTGATTTTATTGATGTAATTACGTTTTGTGCAGGTTCAAATGCACCAACTTTAGACACAACATCTCCTAACAACATTAACGGCTCCTGGAATCCTTCAGTAATTGACAATACAGCTTCAGGAAGTTACACATTTACACCAAATCCTAATCAGTGTGCTGTCTCACAAACCATAAGTGTAAACGTTTTAGAACCTACTTTAACAAGTATAGAATACACAACAACTGGAGCTTTTTCTGAAAATCAAATCGTAACCGTTTTAGCCTTTGCTAGTGGAGATTATTTATACCAATTAGACAATGGTAACTTCCAAAACAACAATATATTTACCAATGTTTCATCTGGTAATCATACAGTTACAGTTATGGATCAAAATGGATGTTCTCCTCCTTTATCAAAAGATATTCTTATATTAAATTACCCTCATTTTTTTACTCCAAATGGTGACGGAATAAATGATTATTGGATGATTACTGGTTTAAATAATTTAAAGAAAGTAGAAGTGTCTATTTTTGATAGATATGGAAAATTAATTAAACAAATTTTACCTAATAATGCTGGTTGGGACGGAACTTTCAATGGGTATTCTTTACCTGCAGATGATTATTGGTTTACTATTAATTTTGAAGAAAACAATATTTCCAGAACTTTTAGAGCTCATTTCAGCTTATCGCGATAAGCAAATAAGTGTTTCTTTTGTATTTAATGAAATTAAATTTATTATCTTTACTTAATTAAAAATTTATATTATGGCAAAGAGTCAAGACGCAAAAAAAACGGAAAAGAAAGAACCGCTTAAAACTGCTAAAGAAAAGAAAGCAGAAAAACGAGACAAAAAAAATAGTCCAAAAAGAGATTAAAACCTTACAGAAACACGATTCATTTCGTGTTTTTTGTTTTTAAATCAAATACTACACCTTATTTATAAAGAATATTTTAACTTTTACACTAATAACTTTATTCTATTGTTAACAAAATAGACTTGAAAAAACCATAATTAATTGTATTTTTACCGTTCCTAATTTTAATATATCAAATGGGTAAAATCATTGCAATTGCAAATCAAAAAGGTGGTGTAGGTAAAACAACAACTTCAATAAACTTAGCAGCTTCATTGGGAGCTTTGGAAAAAAAAGTACTATTAATTGATGCTGATCCTCAGGCAAATGCCAGTAGTGGATTGGGTATCGATGTTGAAGCTGTTGAAATTGGTTCTTACCAAATTCTAGAACACAGTAATACTCCAGAAGAAGCTATAATAAGTTGTTCTGCACCAAATGTGTGGGTTATTCCAGCTCATATCGATCTAGTAGCCATTGAAATAGAATTAGTAGATAAAGAAAATCGCGAGTACATGCTTAAACAAGCATTAGAAAGCGTTAAAGACAAGTACGATTACATCTTAATTGACTGTGCTCCTTCTCTCGGTTTACTTACTTTAAATGCACTAACGGCTGCTGATAGCGTAATCATTCCTATTCAATGTGAGTATTTTGCTCTTGAAGGTTTAGGAAAACTATTAACAACAATTAAGAGTGTTCAGAAAATACATAATGCCGATTTAGATATTGAAGGTTTGTTATTAACTATGTATGATAGCCGTTTACGTTTGTCAAATCAAGTGGTTGAAGAAGTACAAAAACACTTCTCTGATATGGTTTTCAATACAATAATTCAAAGAAATATCAAATTAAGTGAAGCTCCAAGTTTTGGAGAAAGTATAATTAATTATGACGCAACCAGTAAAGGTGCTTCTAATTATTTACAATTGGCAGAAGAAATTATTAAAAAAAACAAAGCATAACGCATGACGAAAGCTGTAAAAAAGCAAGCATTAGGAAGAGGATTATCTGCTCTTTTAAAAGATCCTGCCAATGATATAAAATCGGTAGAAGATAAAAATGCAGATAAAGTAGTAGGAAATATTGTTGAATTAGACATTAATTCAATTGAGATAAATCCGTTTCAACCTAGAACAAATTTTAATGAAGAAACGCTTAACGAATTAGCAACTTCTATTAAAGAACTAGGTGTAATACAACCTATTACGGTTCGTAAACTTGACTTTAACAAATACCAATTAATTTCTGGAGAAAGACGTTTAAGAGCTTCAAAAATTATTGGTCTTGAAACTGTTCCTGCCTATATTCGTATTGCAAATGATCAAGAATCACTTGAAATGGCTTTGGTAGAAAATATCCAACGTCATGATTTAGATCCTATTGAAATTGCTTTATCATATCAACGTTTAATTGACGAAATCAACCTTACACAAGAGCAAATGAGTGATCGTGTTGGAAAAAAACGTTCAACTATTGCCAATTATCTTCGTTTATTAAAATTAGATCCAATTATACAAACTGGAATTCGTGATGGATTTATTTCTATGGGCCACGGAAGAGCATTAATAAACATAGAAGATAACGATGTTCAAGGAGATATTTACCATAAAATCGTTACCGAAAATTTATCCGTTAGAGATACAGAAGCTTTAGTAAAAAAATACCAAGAAAGCCTTTTACCAAAAGCTAAGAAACCTAAATCTGATTCTTTTCAAATAGATGAAGAACAAAAGAAAACTTTTGCGCATTATTTTGGAGCAAAAGTAGATATTAAATCAGCAGGAAATGGAAAAGGAAAAATTACTATTCCATTTCATTCTGAAGAAGATTTTGAACGTATTTTGAAACTTATTAAAGAATAGTGAAGCAAACAGTTTTCATATATTTACTTCTTTCTTTTTTTTGTAGCAATACTCTTTTTGCACAGAAACCAGAAATCATTAAGGCAAAAGACACTGTTGTTAAAACTATAGATCCTTTGACACCTTCAAAAGCTGCATTTTATTCAGCTATTTTACCTGGTCTTGGACAAGCCTATAATAAAAAATATTGGAAAATTCCAATTGTTTATGCCGGCTTGGGAATTTCCATATATTCTTATACTTTTAATCAAAGAGAATATCATAAATTTAGAGATGAGTACAAAAGAAGACTTGATGGAACATCAGATCCAAATCATCCTATTTATGGAAATTTAGATGACGCACGATTAATTAGTGCTCAAAAATTCCATCAAAGAAACAGAGACTTATCGATGCTATTAACTGTTGGAATCTACATTTTAAACATAGTAGATGCTAATGTTGACGCACATTTGATTCAGTTTAACGTGAATGACAACTTATCTATAAAACCAGATTTATATCAAAATCAGTTAAACAATAGGCAAAATTTGGGATTGACTTTTAATTACAATTTTTAACTTTAATTAACGCTTCAAACTGTAACAAACACTAATTTCTATATACTTATCTACATGAAAATTGCACTTTTAGGCTACGGAAAAATGGGAAAGGTTATTGAAAAAATAGCTTTAGAAAGAGGACATTCTATAGTTTTAAAAAAATCAAGTGCTAATTCTTTTGAAGGTTTGAAAAATGCAGATGTCGCGATTGATTTTAGCGTTCCTGATTCTGCCGTTTCTCATATTTCCGAATGTTTAAAAAACAATATTCCAGTAATTTCAGGAACAACAGGTTGGTTAGAAAATTATGACAAAGTGGTTGAACTTTGCAAAACAAATAATGGAAGCTTTATTTATGGTTCTAATTTTAGTCTAGGGGTTAATATTTTCTTTGAACTAAACAACTATTTAGCAAAAATGATGAGTAATTTGAAACAATATAACGTTTCAATGGAAGAAATTCATCATACACAAAAATTAGATGCCCCAAGCGGAACAGCCATTTCTTTAGCTAAAGGCGTTATAGAAAATTCAGATTATACAAATTGGACATTAGAAAATCCAAAGAACAACGAAATACATATTGATGCCAAAAGAATTGAAAACGTACCCGGAACTCACAGCGTTTTTTATGATTCTGAAGTAGATCAAATAGAAATAAAACACACAGCACATAACAGAGAAGGTTTTGCACTAGGTTCTGTAATTGCAGCTGAGTGGTTAATAGGAAAAAAAGGTGTCTTTACTATGAAAGACGTTTTAGGAATATAAAATATATGTTGTTTCTGAGTTAATTTAAACACAGAAACTTTTAAACTTTTAAACAATAAAAAATGACAGCATTACAATGGTTATTCTTCATAATAATAGTTCAACTGATTCACGGATTAGGAACTTGGAAATTGTATGTAAAAGCAGGTAGACAAGCTTGGGAAGCATTTATTCCTGTTTACAATGCAATAGTTTTAATGCAAATTATCAATAGACCTAAATGGTACACTTTTTTACTATTTATTCCTATTATCAACCTAATAATGATTCCAGTTGTTTGGGTAGAAACTATTAGAAGTTTTGGCTATAACTCTTCAAAAGATACTGCTTTAGTAATTCTTACATTAGGTTTTTATATCTATTATATTAATTACACGCAAAACCCAACTTATATTACAGATAGAAGTTTAGTACCAACTAATAAAACTGCTGATACTGTTAGTTCATTATTATTTGCAATTGTTGTTGCTACTTTTGTACACACTTATTTTATTCAACCTTTTACAATTCCGACTTCTTCATTAGAAAAATCGTTATTAGTTGGTGATTTCTTATTTGTGAGTAAATATAATTATGGAGCAAGAACTCCAATGACTACTGTTGCTGCTCCAATGGTTCATGATACTATTCCTTTCATAAAGACTAAATCATATACTATCTGGCCACAATTGCCTTATTTTAGGTTACCAGGTTATGAAAAAATAAAAAATAATGACATTGTAGTTTTCAACTGGCCTATTGATACTGTTTATCAATTTAGAGACCCTTTACACAGATATGCATGGAAACCAATTGACAAACGATCTAATTATGTAAAAAGATGTGTTGGAATTCCTGGTGATAAAATTGAAATAAAGAATTCTGAACTATATGTAAACGATAAAGTTTTAGTTTTATCAGAAAGAGCAAAACCACAATTTTCATATTCAGCAAAAGTAGAACCTTTAGATAATGTTGACTATAATTCATTATTTAGTGAATTAAATACGCACGATAGATATGGATTTCTTGCAGAACAAAAAACAGCATATTTTCCAGCTTTGACTTCTGAAAACGTTGAGAAATTAAAGAAAATCCCTGGTGTCTCTGATGTTGAAAGAATGATTGACACAACAAATACAATATTCTCATATGAATTTAAAATTGATCCAAAAATCAATGACAATGAATTAAAAAACATTGTAACTAGAATAAAAGAATCCAATAAATTTGTTGTCTTTGAAGATACAAACAAAAACTTATTATGCATCAACAGACTTCCATTAGAGTTTGTTAATTTGATAAAAAGTCAAAAATCGGTAATAAGTACTAAAGAAATGTACGATATTTTTCCACATGGACCAAATCAGAAGAACTGGACAAAAGATAATTTAGGGCCAATTTATATTCCTGAAGCTGGAAAAAAAGTGGAATTAAATTTAGAAACACTTCCATATTACAAAAGGTTAATTACAGAATACGAAGGAAACACTTTACAACAAACTGGAAACGAGATTAGAATTAACGGTCAAGTTGCTACATCATATACGTTTAAACAAGATTACTATTGGATGATGGGAGACAATCGTCACAATTCTGAAGATTCACGTTATTGGGGTTATGTTCCTGCTGATCATGTTGTTGGAAAACCAATCTTTATTTGGATGAGTTGGGATTCAAATGCACAAGGAATAATGAACAAAATTCGTTGGGATAGAATGTTTACTACAGTAAGCGGTGAAGGTCAACCACAATCGTATTTTAAATTTTTCTTATTCTTATTAGCTGGTTATTTTGCGTTTGATTACTTTAGAGGAAAGAAAAAGAAAAAAGAAAATCAGTAGTTCTCGAAATCAATGAAAACCCTACTTCATCCAACATATTTTCCTTCTATTAGTCATTATATTGCAATGATTCAGGCAGAAGAATTGGTATTTGAAGTTGACGATAATTTTCAAAAGCAAACGAATAGAAACCGAATGTATATTTACAGTGCAAACGGACTTCAATTGCTTAATATTTCCGTTAAACATTCTACAGAAAAAAATCAGAAATACAAAGATGTACTAATTGATGATAGTTCGAATTGGCAAAAAATTCATTTAAAATCATTAGAATCTGCTTATAAAAATTCTCCTTTTTTTGAATATTTTATTGATGATATCGCTCCAATTTATCAAAAGAAACATAAGTTTTTAATTGATTTAAATTTTGAAACTTTTGATATAGTAAATTCGTGTTTAGGAATTGAATTACCTTTTTTAAAAACAACAGAATATTTTCATACTATTGAAAACGAAAATGATTTACGCTACTTAGTCAACGGAAAAAAAGATACAACTCAAATTGAATCATACACGCAAGTTTTTGATGACAAACATGGTTTTATAAATAATTTAAGCATTCTTGATTTGTTATTTAATGAAGGAAGATATGCTGTAGATTATCTGAAAAAACAAATTTTATAAATACTAATTATCTTTCTTTTTCAGTTCTAATCTAGTAGAAAGCGGAAAGTGATCACTATTAAAAAAAGCATCAAATGACTGATATTGTTTAACTTCAAACTCTTTTTCAACTAATAAATAATCAATTCTAGCAGGGTAATATTTAAAGTTATACGATTTCCCAAAACCAGTGCCAGCTTCTTCAAACGCATCTTTTAAATCATTTTTTATTAACCTATACACGTATGAAAAAGCACTATTATTCATATCTCCACAAATAATCTTTGGCAATTTACAAGCGTCAACATTTTTCTTAATTAATTCTGCTTGTAGTTGCTGTTCTGTGAAAGCTTCGCTAATTCTTTTAAAAATAAATTTTGACTTTTCTTCATCAATATTATCGTTTATATCTGTACTTATTTTAACAGATTGCATATGCATACTATAAACTCTAATTGTATCTTTTTTACGTAAAACATCTGCATAAATTACTTTATTAGAAGAATGTGGAAACTCAATTTCTCCTTTATTTATTATTTTAAATTTAGAATAAATAGCTTGTCCATATTTGTTTTTCTTTCCTTCAACATTAATGTAATTATATTTATACTGACTAAAATTAATAGCATCAACTGGAGAAAATTCTTGAATACAAAGTATATCTGGATTCTCTTGAGCAACAAATTTATTAATTTCTTTTGGTACGTCTTTTTTAGGCAACCATTCATATAAATTGAATAATCGCACATTATAACTCATTATAACAAAATCATTTTCTGATTCTGGAATATTAGTTTCAGAAAATTTATACAGTTTATTGATGAATGTTATTCCTAATAACAAAACGATTCCAGAAATAAACATGTATTTTTTTAATTGAAGCAACCAATAAACAAAAAATAAAAAATTAAGAATTAATAGAAAAGGCAAAACCAATGAAAACACACTTAAAAAAGGGAATAATTTGGGTGCTAAAAAAGGTAAGACATAAGCAAGTATTGTAACTACAACTAGTACAATATTTAAAAAATGCATAATTTTACTTAACCATGTTTGGTTCTTCATGCCTGCTTATTTTCCGAGTTTAAAAAGAAATTCTTTTTCTTCTTTTGTCAAACTATCATAACCTGATTTACTTATTTTATCTAAAATATCATCTACTTTTTTTTGCTCAACATCTGTTTTAGCAACTTTAGAAAGATTTGAACTAGGTTTATTTACGTGAACTCTTGAAAAAGGTGTTTTCTTTTTTACTGGTCTTTTAAAAGATAAATTAGAAAACGGTTTGGCTAAATCTGTTCCTCTTTTTAACAAAAATACATATAAGAAACCGAAAAACGCACCCGAAAGATGAACAATATGTCCTCCTGTATTTACCAACAACAATTGCAAGATATCTATGAAAAGAACTAAAGCCGTTATATGCCACAATTTTATTCTTCCGATCAAAGGAATTTGTAAAATATAATAAGGTGAATAAGTTGTTGCAGCAACTAACAAAGTCATGATAGCACCACTTGCTCCAACAACAGGAACTGTTATTCCTAAAAAATAATAAATTAAGACAAAAACAAATCCAGCAAAAATTCCTCCAAGTAAATAAACCACTAAGTATTGTTTTTCTGTGAAAAATGTAAGGAAAAATCGACTTACAAAATGTAGCGTCAGCATATTAAACAACAAGTGAATAAAATCTGAATGCACAAACATATAAGAAATCAATGTCCATGGTTTTGTTGCTACATCTGAAAAAGTAGAGTAAAGCACTAACCATTTAGGAAAAGAAAAAGCACCAGATTTAAAATTATAAAAGAAAACAATAGTCAACAAAAAAATACCTATGTTCCAAAAAATAAGTTTTTGAACAATACCGTTATTTGTATATTGGTTTTTTAAATCTTGGAAAATATTCATGTGTTTATTTATTCTAAAATCTACTATATTTATCTATCCCAACGGTTATCGTTAAATTGATTTTTTTTCCAATACCACATCATTAAGAAACCACATAATGCACCACCTAAATGGGCAAAATGAGCAATTCCTGTTCCACCATCACCAAAAATTGAATTTCCTTTTAAACCTAACACTAAATCAATAACTAAAATTCCAGGTACAAAATATTTGGCTTTTATCGGAACTGGAATAAACATCAAAGCTAATTCAGCATTTGGATATAAAAATGCAAACGCAACTAGTAAACCATATATTGCTCCAGAAGCACCAACAGCTGTTCCGTAAAACACACTATCCATACCATTAAATTGAGCTTGAGTAATAATTCCGTTGAATAAATCAAATTTTCGTTCGTTGAAAGCAGTTAAAATTTGAGAGCTAGACAAACCACCATCGAATAATGGTTGAATTGCTTCATGAAATTGATAATAATTGAAAGCAGAATACAATACGGCTGAACCTAAACCACAAGAAATGTAGAAAAAGATAAACTTCTTTGCTCCCCATCTATGCTCTAACGCACTTCCGAATGAATATAAGGCAAACATATTAAATGCAATGTGCATCAAACCTCCATGCATAAACATCGAAGTCAAAGGTTGCCAAAGTTTAAACTTCTCGCTTTCAAAATAATGTAAAGCCAATAGATCATAAGAAGCAGGTACGAATTGGCTTCCAATGAAAAATAAAATATTGATAATTAACAGCTGCTTAACTGTTTCGGTGATGTTCATCATAAAGAGAATCGTTTATCTAAATCATCAGTTGTTATTGTGATGAATGTTGGTTTATGAAAAGGTGAAATATTTGGATCTTTACAAGCAAACATAGCATTAACCATATTGTCTATTTCTAACTGTGTTAGATAAGTTCCTGTTTTTATAGCTAAACTATTTGCCATAGATTTGGCTATACTATCATTTTGAGAAAAACTACTTTGTGGAAAGTCTTGTTGCAAGTCGTTAACTAAATCATCTAACAAACTAGGCACTTTTCCTTCTTGAACATTGGTTGGAATTCCAGAAAAAATAACGGTTTCTTTTGTAAATTTATCGAATACAAAACCCGTGTGTTCCAACTGGACTTTTAATTCTTTTAGTAATTCTAATTCGTGTGATGACATTATGATTGATAAAGGAAATAATAATTGTTGACTATTTCCCTTTAATATAGTAATGTTTGTTAAAAATTGTTCGTACAAAATACGTTGATGTGCTTTTCTTTGATCAATAATTAATAAACCTGATTTTATTGGACTTACAATATATTTTTTCTGTAATTGATAGTTTTTTTGAACAACTGAATCTACTTCTACATTATCAAATAAAGAAGAGGCTACTTCATCAGATTCATAATGATTACTTTTAGATTGAAATTCATCGGTTAATCCAACATATAAACTTTCCCAATTTGCCGTCTCCTTCTTTTGATAGACATGACGAACAGGCTTTTCAGTAGATTTTACAAAAGGATTAAAAGTTGTATCAAATTCTACTACAGGAGCATCTGCTTCTTTTTTAGAATATTCGTATGGTGTATCTAAATTAGAATCACGTTCAAAATCTAAAATTGGAGAAACATTGAATTGACCCAAACTATGTTTAATACTAGCTCTTAAAATTGCATAAATAGATTGCTCATCATCAAACTTAATTTCAGTTTTTGTCGGATGAATATTAATATCAATGGTATGTTTTGGTACATCAAAATATAAAAAATAAGAAGGTTGTGTTCCTTCTTTCAATAAACCATCATATGCATTCATAATCGCATGATGCAAATAACCACTTTTTATGTATCTATCATTTACAAATAGAAATTGTTCTCCTCTGTTTTTCTTGGCGAATTCAGGTTTTGAAACAAATCCATGAATTGCAACTATGTCGGTATTTTCAGTTACAGGAACTAATTTTTCATTAGTTTTTCCTGTAAAAAGATTCACAATACGTTGCCTATAATTTGAAATAGGTAAATTTAAATATTCTTCTCCATTATGATATAAGATAAAACAAATATTTGGATGCGCTAAAGCTACACGTTGAAATTCATCAACTATGTGCCTAAATTCAACTGTATCTGATTTAAGAAAATTTCTTCTTGCTGGAATATTATAAAACAAATTTTTAACTGAAAAAGAAGTTCCAGTTGGAGAAACAACAACATCTTGAGAAGTAAATTTACTTCCTTCAATTATTATATGTGTTCCTAATTCTTCAGCTGCTAGTTTCGTTTTTAATTCAACATGAGCAATAGCAGCAATTGAAGCTAAAGCTTCACCACGAAACCCTTTGGTATGTAAATCAAATAAATCTTCTGCATTTTTTATTTTTGAAGTAGCATGTCGATCAAAACACATTCTAGCATCAATAATATTCATACCAGAACCATTATCAATTACTTGAATTAAGGTTTTACCAGCATCTTTTATAATAAGTTTTATTTCTGTAGCGTTTGCATCTACTGCATTTTCAATCAATTCTTTCACTACAGAAGCAGGTCGTTGAACAACTTCTCCAGCGGCAATTTGATTGGCAACGTGATCAGGTAATAGTTTAATTTTTGCTGACATTAATATAAATCGATATTTAGCGAACGTAAAATGAAGTAACAAATTAAGATTAAAACACCAGCTATAATTGCTATTCTAAAACTACTTGACCTTGAAGAATACATTTTACTTTCTGCATGCCAACCCGTTCTAAAGGAAATACGTTTTTCAGTATCTCTCAATAGTCGTCTGTTTTCAAGTCTTTGTTCTCTTTGTTCTTTTTGTTCGTCATAATAGCGAGGTTGATAATCAAACCTTCTATGAGAATGAAGTCTTAACAATGATTTAATAAACATAGCATTTTTGTTAGTTAAATAATAATCAAATTTACAGAATTATTAGCTAAAAGCCATAAAAAAACCTACTCAAATGAGTAGGTTAACTATTTTTTAAGTCAAATTTAACCCAAAGTTACCATTTTAATAGCTGCAATGGCTGCTTCAACTCCTTTGTTTCCGTGTTTTCCACCACTTCTGTCAAGTGATTGTTGTTTGTTGTTGTCTGTTAAAAGACAGAAAATTGTAGGAACATCATACATTAAGTTTAAATCTTTAATTCCTTGCGTTACACCTTCACAAACATATTCAAAATGCATTGTTTCTCCTTTGATAAGAGAACCAATTACTATAACTGCATCGACTTCAACTTGTTCGTGCATTTTCTTGGCTCCAAAGATTAGTTCAAAACTTCCTGGCACATTCCATCTTACAATGTTTTCTGACAAAGCACCGCAATCCACTAATGTATCAAAAGCACCTTTAAAAAGACCTTCGGTTACATCGTCGTTCCATTCTGAAACAACAATCCCAAACCGAAAATCTTTCACGTTTGGGATTGCGTTTTTATCGTAATTAGATAAATTTTTATTTTCTGTTGCCATATTTATTCAACTCTTGCAATATATCCGTCAATATTTGCCGCTTCTGTAGAAGTGCTATATTTTTCTTTAATTGTTTTGAATGATTTTAAAGCCACTTCGTTTTTACCATTCAACATAGCTAATAAACCATGTTTCATTAAATAACGAGGAGACGTAAAATCATTATCAGAAGCTTCAGCAGCTTTTAAATAATAAGAAAGTGCATCATCAACTTTTTTCAATTCAGAGAATGAATCACCGATAGCTCCTAAAGCAATTGGTTTTAACATTTCATCATCAGAAGAAAATTTCTCTAAATGCTCTACCGCTTTTTTATAATCTTTTAAATTTAAATAAGACATTCCAGCATAATACTGAGCCAAGTTAGCTGACTTAGTTCCAGAATATTCTGAAATAATTCCTTCAAACCCTAACTTTCCTTCAGCGCCTTTTAACGCTAAATTAAATAATGAATCCGGAGTAGCCTGTCCATCAACTGCTTGCTTAAAGTATTGTTGCGATTGAAACATTTCGTTAACTGCTTTTTCTTCATTTGGTTCAACAATAAACCTGTCGTAAACAAAATAAGCAACCAATAAAAGAACTATTGCTCCAACAACTCCCATTATTAATTTTTGATTTTTAACAACCCAGTCTTCCGCTTTATTAGCTTGAACGTCTAGGGTTTCAAAAACTTCTTCAGTAGTACTATCCCCGTCAAAAGTTCCATCAATTTCATTTGATGCATCATCTGCAATATCTTTTGGTTTAGGTGCTTTATATCCTCTTTTGTTATACGTTGCCATTTGCTTTTAATTTAATGAGGTGCAAAAATATAACTTTTATTGAATTAGCCATAAAAATTTTAAGAAAATTAAAAACAATCTCTCTATTATTTTCCATAATTTACACTTAAATTTGTGCTTTACTATTTTTTCACCTCCCAAATCTTAAATTTACTAGTGTTTTTAAAATCCATTTCCTTACTTAATTACAAGAACATAACCGATCTACAATATGACTTTGATACCAAAATCAATAGTTTTGTTGGTAAAAATGGTGTTGGAAAAACAAATGTTTTGGATGCTATCTACCATTTGGCTTATGGAAAAAGTTATTTTAACCCATTAGCAAGCCAAAATATTAAGCATGGTGAAGAATTTTTTGTAATAGATGGTATTTTCGAAAAAGAGGAAAAAGAAGAAAAAGTAGTTTGTAGTCTAAAAAAAGGGCAAAAAAAAACCATAAAACGCAATGGTAAAATTTACGATAAACTATCAGAGCATATTGGTTTTATTCCTTTAGTTATTATTTCTCCATCTGATTCTGATTTAATTACAGAAGGAAGTGAAACGAGAAGGAAGTTTATTGATAGTGTAATTTCTATTTTAGATAATTCCTATTTGAATGAATTAATTCGTTACCAAAAAATTGTCTCTCAAAGAAATGCTTTACTGAAGTATTTTGCGTTAAATCAGGTTTTTGATGCTGATAATTTAGCCATTTATGACGAACCAATGGCTGAAATTGGATTAAAAATATTCAACAAAAGAAAACAATTTTTAGATAGTTTTATTCCGATCTTCCAAAAACATCATCAAACTATTACAGATTCGGCAGAAGAAGTACAACTAAAATATGAAAGTCAATTGTTTGAAAATTCGTTAGAAAATTTATTAAAGAATAATTTACCTAAAGATAAAGCCTTACAATACACTTCAGTTGGAATTCACAAAGATGATTTATCGTTTGAAATTGATGGTTTTCCTATTAAAAAATTTGGTTCTCAAGGCCAACAAAAATCGTTTTTAATAGCTTTAAAATTAGCTCAATTTGAATTTATCAAAGAAAAAAGTGGTGTTCTTCCCATTTTATTATTCGATGATATTTTCGACAAATTAGACGAAACAAGAGTTCAAAAAATAGTTTCCATGGTAAATAATGATGTTTTTGGACAAATTTTTATCACTGATACTCACGAACAGAGAACCGAAACAATAATTCAATCTACTCTTCAATCTTATAAGATTTTTAAACTTTAAGTTGATATTATTATTGAATAATAAATCATATTTTTGTCCTTTAATTTTTACCTATGAATTTTCAGTCAAATTTTCAATTAAAAGAATACAATACGTTTGGTATTTCTGCTCAAGCAAAAGAGTTTGTAGCTGTGACAAATACAAACGAATTAGCTTCTGTTCTTAAATCGAATCAAGATATTTTTGTACTTGGCGGAGGAAGTAATATGTTGTTAACTCAAAACATTGAAAAATTAGTCGTTCATGTAAATTTAAAAGGAATTGAAATTGTAAAAGAATACGAAAATCATGTTTGGGTTAAAGCTCAAGCTGGTGAAAATTGGCACGAATTTGTCCTTTGGTGCATTAAACATGATTTTGGAGGACTTGAAAATTTATCTTTAATTCCAGGAAATGTTGGCACTACACCAATTCAAAATATTGGTGCTTATGGCGTTGAAATTAAAGACACTTTTGATAGTTGCACAGCCATGAAAATTGATGATCAAAGTATAAAATCATTTGATAAAGCAACTTGTAATTTTGGTTATAGAGAAAGTGTTTTTAAAAACGAATTAAAAAACCAATACATTATTACTGATGTAACTTTCAAGTTAACCAAGACAAATCATAAAATCAATACTTCTTATGGAGCAATTGATACTGAACTAGAAAAAGACAATATTACAAATCCTACCTTAAAAGAGATTAGTAATGCTGTAATTTCTATTAGACAAAGTAAACTTCCAAACCCAAAAGAACTTGGAAATAGCGGAAGTTTCTTTAAAAACCCAATTATTTTAAAAGCAGATTACGACAAAATCAAGCAAAATCATCCAGAAATACCTCATTATGTGGTTTCTGAAACAGAAGTCAAAGTTCCCGCAGGCTGGCTAATTGAACAAGCTGGTTTTAAAGGAAAGCGCTTTGGTGATGCTGGAATTCACAAGAATCAAGCTTTAGTTTTAGTGAATTATGGCAACGCAACAGGTCAAGAAGTTTTAGCCGTTTCAAAAGATATTCAACAAACTATTTTTGAGAAATTTGGAATTTTTATTGAAGCTGAAGTGAATGTGATATAGAGATATTGGATGTACAGATATTAGATGTTCAGACTTTCAGAAAATCTATCATCCGAAAATCTGAAAATCTAACAATACTTTATTATCTTTGTACCCAATAAAAATTACACATTAAAGATGAAACTTATTTTACTTACCATAGGATTATTAGCACTTGCATTTGCTGGAATTGCTATAAAGATTTGGGCGAAAAAAGACGGTAAATTCTCAGGAACTTGTGCTAGTCAAAGTCCATTTTTAAATAAAGACGGAGAAAGCTGTGGCTTTTGCGGAAAAACTCCAGAACAAATGAAAGATTGTACAGAGACATCTCATAACTAATTTATTTAAATGGAAATGATTTTATTCATTTTGCTTTATTCATTCATAGCAATAGTTGTGATTCAATTTATTTATTATATCGGAATTTTTGGTCGATTTACTTTTGCTAAAAAACAAGATATTACTCCTAAAAAAGTTCCGGTTTCAGTTATTGTTTGTGCAAAAAACGAAGCTGAAAACGTAAAGAAATTTTTTCCATTATTAATTAATCAAAATTATTCGGATTACGAAATTGTCTTAATTGACGATGCTTCTAGCGATGAAACTCTAGATCTTTTTGAAGAATTTGAGAAACAATATCCAAATGTAAAATTGGTTAAAGTTGAAAACAATGAAGCCTTTTGGGGAAACAAAAAATTTGCTTTAACATTAGGAATTAAAGCGGCAACAAAAGACTATTTAGTATTTATTGATGCTGATTGCTATCCAAATTCAAAAGATTGGTTGCAACAAATTACATCTCAATTCACCATGAAGAAAACAATTGTTTTAGGTTATGGTGCTTATGATAAAATTAAGAATTCATTCTTAAATAAAATCATTCGTTACGAAACCCTTTTAACCGCTGTTCAATATTTTTCTTGGGCTAAAATAGGGAAACCTTATATGGGTGTTGGACGAAATTTAGCTTATAAAAAATCTGTTTTCTTTGACAATCGTGGATTTATGGATCATATGCGAGTGCGTTCTGGTGACGATGACTTGTTTGTCAATCAAGCTGCTGATAAAGAAAATACTGCTATAATTTTTTCAGAAGAAAGCTTTACCTATTCAACACCAAGAACAACTTTTAAAGATTGGTTTAACCAAAAAAGAAGACACGTAACTACTGCAAAACTCTACAAACCTTTTGATAAATTCCAATTGGGATTATATTTCCTTTCGCAAGTTTTGTTCTTTGTTTTGGCTATTATTTTATTAGCTTTTCAATTTCAATGGATGATTGTTCTAGGAATTATTTTATTTAGATACATATTTACATGGATTTCATTAGGCTATGGAGCAGGAAAATTAAATGAAAAAGATGTAATGTATTGGTATCCAATTATAGAATTAGTGCTTATATTTACACATATCAATATATTTTTAACAAATATTTTTTCTAAACCTGTACATTGGAAGTAACATCAATTATCATACAAACCAACATTGAAAAAGCTCAAATGGGTGACCAAGTAGCTTTTACTTTTCTATTAGATTTCTATTGGAATGAAGTTTATGGTTTTATGATTAAACGTACTGAAAATGAAACTGACACAGAAGACATTGTAATAGAAACTTTTGCCAAAGCTTTCGATAAAATTAGCAACTATAATACTGAATATGGCTTTAATACTTGGTTAATTGCCATTGCAAAAAATGTTCATATTGATATGCTTCGCAAAAAGAAATCTTCACTTTTTGTTGACACTAATGATGATTCTAATTATGCTAATTCAATTGCTGATGATTCGCCAACTGCAGAAGATGAATTGATTATTGAACAAAATTTAGCTCAACTATTACTTTGTATTAAAGAATTAAAGCCTGCTTATCAAGAAGTAATTCAAATGCGTTATTTTCAAGAAATGAGTTACCAAGAAATAGCAGATCAATTAGAAGAACCTTTGAATAATATTAAAATAAAGCTTTTAAGAGGCAAGAAATTGCTGGCTGAAATCATTAAGAAAAAATAATATTTTCTGTTTTAAAAACTTCTATTACTTTTTAACTTTATTTTCTAAATTCTAACTTCTGAATTCTAAATTCAATATCGTATCTTTGCCATTCAAATTTTAAGCCGATGAACAACGCTATAGAAAATGTATTCCCACCAAGAGAACCAAAACCAAAATGGCTCCGTGTAAAATTACCAACAGGAAAAAAATATACTGATCTACGTGGATTAGTTGACAAATACAAATTAAATACTATTTGTGCATCTGGAAGTTGTCCAAACATGGGTGAATGTTGGGGTGAAGGAACTGCAACATTTATGATTTTAGGAAACATTTGTACACGTTCATGTGGTTTTTGTGGTGTAAAAACGGGTCGTCCAGAAGATGTTGATTGGGATGAACCAGAAAAAGTTGCACGTTCTATCAAACTAATGAGCATTAAACATGCAGTAATTACAAGTGTAGATAGAGATGACATTAAAGATATGGGTTCAATCATTTGGGCAGAAACAGTGAAAGCAATTCGCAGAATGAATCCAACTACAACACTAGAAACACTTATCCCTGATTTTCAAGGAAATACTAGAAACATAGACCGAATTGTAGAAGTTGCTCCAGAAGTAGTTTCACACAATATGGAAACGGTTAAACGCTTAACTCGTGAAGTACGAATTCAAGCGAAATATGAAAGAAGCTTAGAAGTACTTCGTTACTTAAAAGAACAAGGAATCAAAAGAACTAAATCTGGAATCATGTTAGGTTTAGGAGAAACAGAAGAAGAAGTTATCGAAGTTTTACACGATTTAGCTAATGCTAAAGTAGACATTGTAACTATTGGACAATATCTTCAACCCTCAAAAAAACACTTACCTGTTAAAGAATATATCACTCCAGAACAATTTGAAAAATACGAAAAAATAGGAAAAGAATTAGGATTTAGACATGTAGAAAGTGGTGCTTTAGTTCGTTCGTCTTATCATGCTGAAAAACATATTTTATAAAAATGGTTAAAAGTTTAAAAGGTTATGAGGTTAAAAGAAAACCTACACACAAACCCTTTTAAAATTTTAAACATTAACCTTTTAACCCATAAAAATGACTCGCATCGCAATTAATGGTTTTGGAAGAATAGGTCGAAATGTTTTTCGCTTATTATTAAATCATCCTACAATAGAAGTTATTGCAATCAACGATATTGCTGATACAAAAACCATGAGTCATTTAATTAAATATGACAGTATTCATGGTGTTTTAAAAGAAAAAGTTTCACATACTTCAAATTCGATTGTTATCAATGACAAATCGTATTTGTTTTTTAGTGAAAAAGAAATCAAAAACTTAGATTGGAAATCTTTAAATATTGATGTTGTAATTGAAGCAACAGGAAAATTTAAAACTACAGAATTATTAAATCAACATATTTTAGCTGGAGCCAAAAAAGTAATTTTATCTGTTCCACCTGAAGATGACATCATAAAAACAGTTGTTTTAGGTGTAAATGAAGATATTTTAGATGGTTCTGAAACTATAATTTCAAACGCTAGTTGCACCACAAATAATGCTGCTCCAATGCTTAAAATTATGCAAGAATTATGTGGAATTGAGCAAGCATACATTACGACGGTTCACTCCTACACTACTGATCAAAGTTTACACGATCAACCTCATAAAGATTTAAGAAGAGCAAGAGGTGCTTCACAATCTATAGTACCAACGACAACAGGTGCAGCCAAAGCCTTGACTAAAATTTTTCCTGAACTAGAAGGTAAAATTGGTGGTTGTGGCATACGCGTTCCTGTTCCAGATGGTTCTTTAACTGATATTACTTTAAATGTAAAAAGAAAAGTTACAATTGATGAAATTAACGCTGCATTCAAAAAAGCATCTGAAATTAATTTAAAAGGAATCTTAGATTACACGGAAGACCCAATCGTTTCTGTTGATATAATTGGCAATACTAATTCTTGTCTTTTTGATGCGCAACTAACTTCAGTAATTGACAACATGGTTAAGATAGTTGGTTGGTATGACAATGAAGTTGGTTATTCATCAAGAATTATTGATTTGATTTTAAAAATTAGAAATTAAATTCTTAATCAAGCTTCTCACATGTGGTTCAGCTTTTTTAGCTGCTTTTAAAACTTCTTCGTGATTTACTTCTTCTATATTTTCAACATCACCCATATCTGTAATTACTGAAACTCCAAAGCAATCCATATTCATGTGTTTGGCTACAATAACTTCTGGAACTGTTGACATTCCAACACAATCACCACCAATTGCTTTTACCATTTTATATTCAGCTAACGTTTCAAAAGTTGGGCCTTGTAAACCTACATAAACACCTTCTTTAACATCAATATTCAAGTTTTTTGAAATTTCTTTAGCAGATTGAATCATTTTTCTAGAATATGGTTCACTCATATTTACAAATCTTGGTCCAAAACGTTCATCATTATGCCCTCTTAAAGGATGTTCTGGCATCATATTAATATGATCAGTTATAATCATAACATCACCAACAACAAAATTTGGATTAACTCCACCAGAAGCATTAGAAACAATTAAGTTTTGTAAACCTAAGTATTTCATCACACGAACCGGAAAAGTAACTTCTTGCATATTATAACCTTCATAAAAATGAAATCTACCTTGCATAGCCAACACTTTTTTTGTTCCAATTGATCCAAATATCAAAGCTCCTTTATGACCTACAACAGTCGAAACTGGAAAATTTGGAATATCTTTATATTCTAAAGTATATTCAATTTGAATGTCTTCTGAAAAACCTCCTAAACCTGAACCTAAAATCACACCAAAATCTGGTTTGAAATTATTTGTTTTTGATTGAATATAATTAACGGTTTCTTGAACTTTGTTCCACATAATCTGTTATTTTTTTATCAAAATCAGTACTAGCGTTTAAAAATTTTGCTTGAATTGGTAAATAATATAGCTGCTTTTTGGGCAACTTATCATTCAGTCTTACATAATCTTTTTCGGTTGTAATGATTTTATTATTTTTTGCTTTATTTAAAATTGAATTTATATCTTTTTCTTCAAAATTATGATGATCTGGAAAAATCAAAGTTTGACTAGAATTTACTTCTAAAAAGTCAAAAAATGGCTTTGGTTTTGCAATTCCAGCAACGATAACTTTTTCTTCTTCTTTTATTTCATTTAACGAAAGTCGACCTGATTCATTATACACATTCGCATCATAAGCAATTGAAGTAAAATAAATAGGTTGCGAAACTTTCAATTTATCTTTAATTTTCTGTTGTGCAAGTTCGTCAATATCATTGGGGCATTTAGTGACAATTATCATATCAGCACGATTTTTTCCAAAACTTGGTTCACGTAAATTCCCGAAAGGCAAAATAAAATCATCGCAAAATAAATCATCATAAGCAGTCAATAAAATATAAAACCCAGCTTTAACTTTTCGATGTTGAAAAGCATCATCTAACAAAATAACGTTTGGTTTTTTATCTAAATCCAAAAGAATTTCAATGCCTTCTACTCTATTTTCATCAACAGCCACAATAGTTTTTGGATATTTAGAATAAAATTGAAAAGGCTCATCACCAAGCGTTTTTGCATTTGCGTTATGGTCCGCCAAAACAAAACCTGTTGTGCTTCTTTTATAACCACGACTTAGAGTTGCTACTTGATAATTATCGGACAATAACCGAATTAAATATTCAATTTGAGGGGATTTTCCTGTACCACCAACACTCAAATTTCCAACTGCAATAATCGGAATATCAAAGCTTTCACTTTTAAAAAATCCGACATCATATAGAAAATTTCTAATAAAAGTCACTAACCAATAAATTAGCGCGATAGGAAACAGTAGTTTTCGAAAAATATTCATAGCACGAAAATACACTTTTTTTACATCAAATTTTTATCTTGAAATGATTATTCGTTACTTTGTTAAACTAAAATTTATTTCCAAATGAAAATCAAAGACACACTTGCAATCCTTGAAGAAATGGCTCCACTTGGTTATGCCGAAAGTTTTGACAATGTTGGTTTACTACTTGGTGATGCAAATACAAATCTAACTGGAATTTTAGTTTGTCACGATGCTTTAGAAACAGTTATTGATGAAGCTATTGCTAAAAATTGCAATTTGGTTGTATGCTTCCATCCTATTCTTTTTGGTGGTTTAAAGAAAATTACTGGAAAAAATTATGTCGAAAGAGCTGTTATTAAAGCCATTAAAAATGATGTAGCAATTTATGCCGTTCATACAGCATTAGACAATCATAAAGATGGAGTTAATAAGATTTTTTGTGATGCTTTAGGAATAGAAAATTCAAAAGTATTGATTCCAAAACAAAATTATATTCAAAAATTAGTGACTTATACAGTTTCTGATAATGCAGAAAAATTAAGAAATTCATTATTTGATGCTGGTGCAGGAAATATAGGAAATTATGAAGATTGTAGTTTCAGTAGTCAAGGTATCGGAACTTACATGGGAAATGAAAATAGCAATCCAGAAATGGGTTCGCGATTTGAGTTTGTAGAAGCTAAAGAAATTAAAATTGAAGTCACATTTGAAAAGCATTTGCAATCAAAAATCATAAAAGCATTATTCTCAAATCATGTCTATGAAGAAGTTGCATATGAAATTTACAGCATCGAAAATGAACATCAAAATATAGGCTTAGGAAGAGTTGGCTCGCTTAAAAACGCTCTTTCAGAATCAGATTTCTTACAATTAATTAGAGAAAAACTAGATTGCAAAGGCATTAGACATAGTAAACTTTTAGGAAAACCCATTAAAAAAGTTGCTGTTCTTGGTGGATCAGGAAGTTATGCAATAAAGAACGCTATTGCCTCGGGAGCAGACGCTTACCTTACGGCAGATTTAAAATACCATCAATTTTACGAAGCTGAAAATCAACTATTATTGGCCGATATTGGTCATTTTGAAAGCGAAAGATTTACAAAAAACTATATTGTTGATTATCTTAAAGAAAAAATCACTAATTTTGCAATCATTTTATCACAAGAAAATACAAATCCAGTTAAGTACTTTTAAAATATGGCAGCTACTAAAGAATTAAACGTTGAAGACAAATTAAGAGCATTATATGCTTTACAACTAATCGATTCTAAAATTGATGAAATCAGAAATGTTAGAGGTGAATTGCCTTTAGAAGTTGAAGATTTAGAAGATGAAGTTACAGGACTAACTACTCGTTTAGACAAGTTAAAAGCTGACTTGGAAAGCATTGATGAAAAAATCAAAGAAAAGAAAAATGCAATTGATGAGCATAAAACTTCAATCAAAAAATATTTAGAACAACAAAATAATGTTCGTAATAATAGAGAATTCAACTCTTTGGCTAAGGAAATGGAATTTCAAGAATTAGAAATTCAATTGGCTGAAAAGCACATTAAAGAAATGAAAGCTTCTTTAGAGCACAAAAAAGAAGTTATCGGACAATCAAAAGAGCGTTTAGAATCTAAACAAACGCACTTAAAGCATAAAAAATCTGAATTAAACGATATTTTATCTGAAACAGAAAAAGAAGAAACTTTCTTAACTAAAAAATCAGAAGAATATCAAAAACAAATAGAAGAAAGATTGCTAAACGCTTACAACAGAATTAGAGGAAGTGTAAGAAACGGAATGGCAGTTGTTTCTATCGAACGTGGAGCTTCGGCAGGATCTTTCTTTACAATTCCACCACAAACTCAAATGGAAATTGCTGGTAGAAAAAAAATAATTACTGATGAACATAGTGGAAGAATTTTAGTTGACAGTATGTTAGCTGAAGAAGAAAGAGAAAAAATGGAAAAGCTTTTCGCTAAAATGTAATATGAATCCCGATGAAAATCGGGATTTTTTTTTGCCTTTATTTTTGATTATAGATACGATTTTTAAGCTCTATCCGTTTATAACAATTTTCCATATTATATTAAATTCTAAATAATCTTAAAGCTCTAGAAATTCATAATTCATAATTCACAATTCATAATTCTATTTCATATCTTTGCACTATGGAAGAAAATGCAACACGAATTAATAAATTCTTATCAGAATCTGGCTATTGCTCTCGCAGAGAAGCTGATAAGTTAATTGAACAAGGAAGAGTCACAATTAATGGAGTTGTCCCAGAAATGGGAACAAAAATCACTTCAAAAGACCAAGTTCGTGTCGATGGCACTATGATTAATGAAAATACTGAAAAAAGAATCTATTTAGCTTTCAATAAACCTGTCGGAATAGAATGCACCACTAATCAAAGTATACGAGATAATATTGTTGATTATATCAATTATCCTGAACGAGTTTTTCCTATTGGACGATTAGACAAAGCCAGTGAAGGTTTAATTTTTATGACCAATGATGGAGATATTGTCAATAAAATTCTTCGTGCAAGAAACAACCACGAAAAAGAATATATTGTAACCGTAAATAAAACAATCACAGAACGTTTTATCCAAAGAATGGGTAACGGTATTCCAATTTTAGAGACTTTGACCAAAAAATGTAAAGTCGAACAAATTAGTAAAACCGTCTTTCGAATAATCTTAACGCAAGGTTTAAACCGTCAAATTCGTAGAATGTGTGAATATTTAGACTATGAAGTTGTAGCCTTAAAACGAACTCGTATAATTAATATTTCATTAGATGTTCCTGTTGGACAATTTAGAAATTTATCTGAATCTGAAATCACACAATTAAACGAATTAATTGAACCTTCAAGCAAAACAGAAGAGGCTAGTTTACCAAAAGTTGACAGAAATATTCCAGGACAAAGAGCTACTCCTAATAAGACTTTTAAGAAGAAATAATCAATGCTCCTATCCAACTCAAAAGAAAAATAATGAAAGAAAATAAAATGCTAAATTACATTAAAGAAGTACTAAAAAACATGCCTATTGGTTGGTTGAATATAACAACTCATAGATTAGATATTTATGATGAAAAATTAGCCAAAACGCAATTTTTAGATCAGTTTGAAACCTTATACAATAACAATAATTCCGACTCACTAGCACTTAATGAATTACCTACTGCTTACGATTATATTCGTTTAGGTCACCCTTTATCTTGTATACTAGAATGGGGAATAGCTAACTTAAACAATCTAAAATCAGAAAATGTAATTAGTTTTTCATCGATGACAGTTCCTGTTTTAGCAGTTCTGAGAAAAAACTTATTAGATAATAAAAAAACCCAAATCATCTATACGGGTAAATTACCTGATTTTTTTGATGCTGAAATAGTAAAAACCATTTATGGCTATCATTTTGATTTAAAGAAAGTTGAAAATACAGAAGCAATTCCAGCTTTTGATGGTAGTACCGTTTTAATTTCAAATGAAGAAAAATTTGATGCAATTGATATTCCAATTGGAGTTGATTTTTTCATAAGTCTTTATAGCAATTTAGGAAGTGTTTTGATTGTTAACGGAGAACAAAATGAAAATTACATTTCAGATATTCAGCATGTAAGAAGAAGAGAAACCATTGCAATGACACCTGATGATTCTCTTACTGCCTTAAAACTTCTTGTATCACAATCTGCCGTTAACACAACAACAAAAAATATTGAAGCAGACAAAAAATCGGTCTTAAATTCAATTAAAAAGATAACAAATACGGAAACAAAACCATTAGTTGCTTCAAGTGGATTATCAATTCAGTATGCAATTTTAATGGGATTAATTCACGATGCAAAAGAGAAACATAGCGGAAAAGCAATCAAAATTATCGTTCCTCCTAATTGTTATGGTGGAACAAATGACCAAGCAAGACGTGTTGCCGCTTGTATTGATAATGTTGAAATAATAGATTTGCTTGTTGATGGTGACAATGACATGGTTCAAAGTATTGATACCGTATTATCTCAAATTGCTAATGAAGATGCTATTCCGTATATCATTGCCGAGATTCCAACAAACCCAAGAGTTGAAGTTCCAAATCTTATAGATTTAAAAAATGTTTTAAGTCAAGAACGCAAAACGGTAAAAGGTTCAATCGCAATTGATCCTGTTTTTATTTTAGATCAAACATTTTGTCCTAATGTACATTTTTTAGGTGAAAATGATATACTTGCAACAGTTAGAACGATTTCATTTGCAAGTGGATCAAAATTCCCAAGTGGCGGACTATGTACTGCAGGTTATTGTGTAGGAAATAAAAAAACAGATGCTTTGATGGAAAAAATAGCTATGCATTTAGATCTTTGTGATAATGAAGCTACAGCGCTTCAATATGAGATATTAGCCAAACAATTGCCTTCAATGAATCAAAGAATTGTTGATGCCTATAAAAATACTCGTGATTTTGTAAATTTCATCCACACTTCTTTACCTGGTGCAAAAATTAATTTTGTTTCAGAAGAATTGACTGAACAAGGATTTACACCTTCTGTTTTTTCATTAGACCTTCCTGCAAAAGGAAATACTGCTACTGAAAAAGAAGCGCATAAGAGAGAATTAAACCTAAAGCTAATCAACTTAATGATCACTGAAATTCCAAATGAAAGCAAATTTTGTGTAAGTTATGGACAGTTAAAAGGATGCTATTGGACAATACCAGCAACCTCTACTCAAGGAACAACTAAAGAAGGTGATAAAGACTATATTGTTCGTGCTTCTCTTTCTCCTAATTTAGATCTTGAACTTCATAAAAAAGTGTTTTTAAAGTTTGTTGAAAGTATTTGATATTGATTTATGATAAGCAAAATCGAATTGGTGTATTAAAAACTAAAAAAATAGGACTAGTAAGAGTTTTATTTAAATAATTTGAACTATACTTTTCCTTCTGAAAAACCACTACGATTAAAAATTTTGTATATATTTGTTATGTTTGTGATTAATAAAATCAAATATCCTAGCGTAAAACGTTAACAAACATTAAAACCAATAAAGACAAAAAAAAAAAAAAGATATCATGAAAAAAATAATCAAATTAAGTTTCTTTTTATCAGTACTAATTTTTCCTTTCATTTCTGCAAATGCACAAACGGTTGCAAAATCTGTTCCTGTTTTTGAAAATGGAGAGGCACAAATTGTTCCTGAATTTAAAGATTCTGAAAAATGGATTAGACATGATCTTTGGGTAGAAACAGCTTTTGACACTGATGGTGACGGTAAAAAAGACCGAATGTATGTTGATGTCACAAGACCTATTCAAACCGATACTGAAGGATTAAAACTTCCTGTTATTTATGAATCAAGCCCGTATTATTCTGGTGTTGCACCAGATGTAGAAGGTGGCTTTTGGGATGTAAATCATGAATTAGGACAAATAGGAAAAGAACGTGTTCATGCAGAAGTGGTTAGAACAGGTAAACGTCCTATTATATCAAACTCACAAGTTTCAACTTGGTTACCTAGAGGTTTTATTGTAGTACATTCTTGTTCTCCTGGAACTGGTTTATCACAAGGTTCACCAACAGTTGGTGGCGAAAACGAATCCTTAGCCCCAAAAGCAGTCATTGATTGGTTAAATGGTAGAGCAAAAGGATATACAACTCCTGATGGAAATGAAAAAGTTAAAGCTTATTGGACTACTGGAAAGGTTGGTATGACTGGTACATCTTACAATGGAACTATTCCTTTAGCAGCTGCTACAACAGGAGTAAAAGGCTTAGAAGTTATCATTCCGGTTGCTCCAAATACATCTTATTATCATTATTATCGTTCTAACGGATTAGTACGTTCTCCTGGAGGTTATTTAGGAGAAGACGTTGATGTTTTGTATGATTTTATTCATAGTGGTGATGAATCTAAACGAGCTTATAGCAATGCTTTAATTCGTGATACCGAAATGAAAAACGGAATGGACAGAATTACTGGAGATTACAACGATTTTTGGGCTGGACGTGATTATCTTAATCATATGGGAACCATGAAAGCCGCTATGCTAATGTCTCACGGTTTTAACGATTGGAATGTGATGCCGGAACATAGTTACCGTATTTATAAGAAAGCCAAAGAAATGGGCTTAGAAACAGGTATTTACTACCATCAAAATGCTCACGGTGGTCAGCCACCAATTAGTATGATGAACAAATGGTTTACACATTATTTATTTGGTATTGATAATGGCATAGAAAAAGAAACAAACAAAGCATGGATTGTTCGCGAAAATGATGACATGAGCAACCCAACACCCTATAAAGATTACCCAAACCCAGATGCTGAATCAATATCATTTTATTTAACTAAAGGTGCTCCGAAAGTTGGAGGTTTAACAACAACTAAATCTTCAAATCAAGGGAAAGAAACTTTAGTTGATAATTATTCATTTACTGGTGAGATTTTAGCTAGAGCTGAAAACACAAATCACCGTGTTTTATATGTAACTCCAAAGTTTTCACAAGATGTGCATATTTCTGGAGTTCCAAGAATTACAGTTAAATTATCCAGTAGTAAACCTGCTGCCAATTTATCAGTTTGGTTAGTATCACTTCCTTGGAATGAAGGAAGAGGCACAAAAATCAATGACAACATCATTACTCGTGGTTGGGCTGATCCACAAAACCATAGTTCGATAAGAAAAGGTGAACCTTTAGTCAATGGTAAATTCTATGAAGTTTCTTTCGATTTAATGCCAGACGATCAAATCATCAAAAAAGGACAACAAATAGGGTTAATGATTTTTTCTAGCGATAAAGAATATACTTTACATCCAGAACCAGGCACGGAATTAACTATTGATTTAGACGGAACAATTTTAACTTTACCTATTGTGGGTGGACTTGATGCTTTTTCTAATGCCGTAAAAGAAAATTAATATTAAGTTGTAATTAAAGCTTCAGTAAAGTTTATTAAATTTTTAATTTAAAAAACCTCTTTGTATTGTTAAATTGGATAAAATAAGATTTAAATTTTTCATGAAATATTGTTTTAATTGAGACGGTTTAGATTAATTTCTTAGATAATAAGATTACTAAATTATATAATTAATCTAAAACCACAAAGAAGATTCTTTGATCACAAAATTCCTTATTAAAATGAAAAAAATACTATTTTTCTATAAAAAGTTGATGACTACTTTTTGGTTTGTTCCTGTATTGATTATTGCTATTTCGATTTTCCTATCTGTTGGGTTAGTTATATTAGATCAAAAATTTACATTTTCACAGGATGGCTTGGGTAAATACTTTTTTGTTACTAGTGCTGATTCGGCTAGAAGTATATTGTCTACTATTTCCGGAGCCATGATAGGTGTTGCAGGAACTGTTTTTTCAGTGACTCTTGTGGCATTAACTTTGGCTTCTTCTCAATTTGGCCCAAGGTTAATTAAAAACTTCATGTATGTAAGACTTAATCAAGTTGTTTTAGGTTCTTACGTTGCAACATACTTATATTGTCTTTTTGTTCTAAATGCTATAAAAGAAGGTGATAATTATACCTTTATACCTGTAATTTCGATTCTTGTAGCCATAATTACTGCTTTAGTTAACATTATACTTCTTATAATATTTATACATAAAATAGCAACAAGTATTCAGGCTGATAAAGTTATTTCAGACATTTCAGAAGTTATTTATGAGCAAATTAATTCTTTGTATCCTAATAAAATGGGGGAAGCATTAGATAACGAAAAAATAAACATTGTTGACACTATAAAGTCAAAATATCTTAATACAATTATTATTAAATCGCCAAAAAGCGGTTATATTCAATATATTGATAGTGAATCTCTTTTAAAAGCAGTTTCTTCTTTTGATACCTTGTTAGAATTGTATTTTAGACCAGGAGATCATTTAGTTGAAGGAATTGAAATTGGAAAATTATACTTTAACAATGATTTAAACAAAGAACAAATCGAAGATATTTGTAATCAATTCGTTATTGGAAAAATAAAAGTTGCAGAACAAGACCTTGAGTTCTCCATTCATCAAATGGTTGAAATTGCATCACGAGCTCTTTCTCCTGGTGTAAATGATCCTTATACTGCTATTACTTGTATTGATAATTTAACGGCTACAATGTGCCGACTTTCTCAAATTGATTTTCCCTCAAAGTATAGAATTGATAATGAGAATAATTTAAGAATAATTGCAAACACAACTGAATTTGAAGGTTTATTAGATGCAGCCTTTAATCAAATTAGACAATTTTCTGCAGGAAGTACAGCTGTAATTATTAGGCTAATGGAAGCACAAATTACAATTAATGGTTTCGTTAAGAAAGAAAATCATAAAAAAGCAGTTATAAAACATGCCAAAATGATTTTAAATGTTGGAAAACAAACCATTAAAGAAGAAATTGACTTTAATGATTTATACGTAAGGTCAAAAAGAATTTTATCTGAGTAAAATAAAAATTAAATCTTCTTTTCCATCACAAAATCTTCCATCAAATAACCATTACCGATTTCAATATCTTCTTCATAAACAACTTCAAAACCTAACTTTTTATAGAAATATTGGGCTTTATTGAAACGATTTACATTTAGAAACAAAACATCATTTTTAATCGCTTTGGATCTATTTTCTATTTCATTAATCAATTGAACTCCATAACCTTTACCTTGCGTTGTTGGCAAAACATAAATTTTATGAATCTTTGTCTTATGGTTTTCAATATTCAATTCATAGGAAGCGAAACCAATGAATTCTCCATTTTCTTCAGCTAGTAAAAAAACATGATTCTTTTCTTCTAATTGTTGACTTAAAGCTTCCAAACTGTAAAATTTATCTAACATGTATGTCAATTGTTCTTTTGACAAAATTTCACCATAAGCAGATGGCCAAATTTCATGAGCCAATTTAGCCACTATTGGTAATTGAGATTTAGTTATTTGGATTATTTCCATTTTTTTTAGAAAAAAATCACGAATTCACACTAAAAAAGTGATGTAAATTCGTGATAATAGTTTTAGTTTATTTTTGAAAATTATGCGTTTTTCATTCGTTTTTGTTCTCTAGCTAAAAGTGTGTTTTTTAACAACATTGCAATTGTCATTGGTCCTACTCCACCAGGAACTGGAGTTATGTATGATGCCTTTTTTGAAACATTCTCAAAATCCACATCACCTGTAATTCTATATCCTTTTTCTGTTGTTTCGTCAGCTACACGTGTAATTCCGACATCTATAACTACAACGTCATCTTTTACCATTTCGGCTTTTAAATAATTTGGAACACCTAGTGCAGTAATAATAATGTCAGCTTGGCTTGTAATTTGGTTGATATTTTTAGTGTGACTGTGCGTTAATGTTACAGTCGAATTTCCAGGAAACCCTTTTCTTCCCATTAAAATACTCATTGGACGACCCACAATGTGACTACGACCAATAACAACGGTATGTTTCCCAGCTGTATCAACGTTATATCTTTCTAATAATTCAAGAATTCCAAAAGGAGTTGCCGGAATAAAAGTTGACATATCTAAAGCCATTTTTCCGAAGTTCTCAGGATGAAATCCGTCAACATCTTTACTTGGATCTACTGCCATTAATACTTTTTGAGTATCAATTTGTTTAGGCAATGGTAACTGAACGATGAATCCATCAATATCATCATTTTCGTTTAATTCTTTGATTTTTTTAAGCAGTTCGGTTTCAGAAGTTGTGTTTGGCATTTTTACTAAAGTAGATTCAAAACCAACTCTTTCACAAGCTCTCACTTTACTTCCTACATAAGTTAAACTAGCTCCATCACTTCCTACAATAACTGCTGCTAAATGAGGAACTTTTTCTCCATTAGCTTTCATTTTTGCTACTTCAGCAGTAATTTCATTTTTAATGTCTTCTGATACTTTTTTACCGTCTAATAAAATCATTTTGTGTTTGTTGTGTGTAGTTGTAGTTAATAATTTATATCTAAAAAAAAGACGCGGTAAAACGCGTCTTTAACTATTATCTCATGCCTTTCATGCCTTGCATCATTTTCATCATATTTTTGCCACCGCCACCTTGCATCATTTTCATCATTTTGCTCATCTGTTCGAATTGTTTCATCAATTGATTTACTTGCTCAATTTTTGTCCCTGAACCTTTTGCAATTCTATTTTTTCTTTTTACATCAATTACTGATGGTTTACTTCTTTCAATTGGCGTCATTGAATGAATGATTGCTTCAATATGTTTGAAGGCATCATCTTCGATTTCAACGTCTTTCATAGCTTTTCCAGCACCTGGTATCATTCCAACCAAATCTTTCATGCTACCCATTTTCTTTATTTGTTGAATTTGGGATAAGAAATCATCAAAACCAAATTCATTTTTAGCAATTTTCTTTTGTAATTTTCTTGCTTCTTCTTCGTCATATTGTTCTTGTGCTCTTTCCACAAGGGAAACAACATCTCCCATTCCTAAAATTCTATCAGCCATACGTGAAGGATAGAACACATCAATTGCGTCCATTTTTTCACCTGTACCAATGAATTTTATAGGTTTATCAACAACAGACTTAATAGAAATAGCAGCTCCACCACGTGTATCACCATCTAATTTCGTTAGAATAACTCCGTCAAAATTTAATTTATCGTTGAAAGCTTTTGCTGTGTTTACAGCATCTTGACCTGTCATTGCATCTACAACAAATAATGTTTCTTGTGGTTGAATTGCTTTGTGAACCTCAGCAATTTCGTTCATCATATGTTCGTCTATTGCTAAACGACCAGCTGTATCGACAATTACTACATTAAATCCGTTTGCTTTTGCGTGTTTGATTGCATTTTGAGCAATTTCAACTGGATTTTTGTTTTCTGGTTCTGAATAAACCTCAACACCAATTTGATCCCCAACTACATGCAATTGGTTAATTGCCGCTGGACGATAAATATCACAAGCTACTAATAATGGTTTCTTATTCTTTTTTGTTTTAAGAAAGTTAGCCAATTTTCCAGAGAAAGTTGTTTTACCAGAACCTTGTAAACCTGACATTAAAATCACTGAAGGTGTCCCTGATAAGTTTATACCTTCAACTTCACCACCCATTAATTCGGTTAATTCGTCTTTAACAACTTTTACCAACAATTGTCCTGGTTGTAAGCTAGTTAACACGTTTTGACCAATTGCTTTTTCTTTTACTTTTGTTGTAAAATCTTTAGCAATCTTAAAGTTAACATCGGCATCTAATAAAGCTCTACGTACTTCTTTTAAGGTATCGGCAACATTTACATCGGTAATTTTTCCGTGCCCTTTTAAAATATGAAACGCTTTATCTAATTTATCGGTTAAATTATTAAACATAATGGTTTGTGATTTTTATAAGCTACAAAGATAGTATAAAGTTGCAAAGTTGCAAAGATGAATATAGCATTTAAAATGAAAAAAATAGTAACAATAATTCAGATTAACAGACTAACACATTAACTTAACGATTAAAGCTTTTATTATGATATTAACAACAACCAATTCCGTAGAAGGTTATAAAATTTTAGAATATAGAGGTATTGTTTCAGGAACTGCAGTAAATGTGCAAAAAATGAAAATGACTTTCAACATGCAAAAATATTATGCAGGAATTAGTGAAAGTGTTTCCGAAGTTAAAGCACAAGCCTTTGAGCAATTAAAAGAGAATGCTGAAAAACTGAATGCAAATGCTGTCGTAGGAATTGCAGTTGACATTGAACTAACCACAACTAATTAGGTTGCTGTATCTATTACCGGTACAGCTGTTAGTATAGTAAAATGATAGTTTAATTTATTTATAGTGATAAAAAAAATGCAGTTTCAAGAATGGTACGGCATTTTAATTTTATTTGGTCTTCAACTTAAAATATTTTTCCTCACAAATTTTTTATTTTGCATCAAATTAAGCTTACTAAATATTTATAATTTCGTTAAAAGCTTGTAATGTGATTGGTTTATTTATGAATTTTTTAATGATAGGATATTCTTTTGAACGGTTAATATCTATTTGGTTATTTGACGAAGTTACCATAACAACGATACAACTCTCTGTTTTATTGACAGGAAAGTTTATTAAATCATCAAGGAATTCAAAACCATCCATTGCAGGCATTTTTAAATCTAACATTATCAAATCTGGAAATTCTGAATCATTCAATACTTTTAACAATTCTAAGGCCTTTACTGCAGAAGTTTCAATAGTTGTTTTTTCGGCTAGTTGATTTTTAGAAATAATATAACTAGATAAATAATTATCAATTTTATTGTCATCAATTAATAAAATATGTTTTTTTTTCATTTTCAAAAAGTAATTTATTAACCCAAATTTGGAATTGTAACTGTAAATTTAGAGCCTTTTAACAATTCTGATTCAACAATAATTGAACCATTTAATTTTTCAATCATTTCTTTGATTATATACAATCCTAACCCTGAACCTGTAGATTCGTGAGTTGCTCTAAAGAACATATCAAATACTTGACTTTGTTTTTCTTTTTCTATACCAATTCCATTATCTTCAACAATAATAGTTAATTTATTTTTAGTTTTTTTAACGCTAACTTTCACAAATGAATCATTTATATCTTGTCTTTGGTATTTTACAGCATTAGTAATTATGTTATTCATAATAACAGTTAACCTATTTTTATCAGAAATGATTTTTAAAGACTCATCAATATCTAAGATTAATTTAATGCTATCAGAACCTTCCAAAAATTGAAGTGAATTTCTTATTTCTTGAATTAATTTATCAAAAATAATTTCATCATGGGTTACTTCTAATCTTGAGTTTTTAGAATACACCAAAATATATTCAATAAAATCATCAAGTTTAATAACACTTTCTTTTATCATATCCATACGTCCTTTCTGTTCAATATCATCCGGTGCCATTTCATCTTTAATTAATTCAGAAAGGCCTAATATTGATTTTAAAGGAGAGCGTAAATCATGAGATGTGCTATATACAAAACGGTCTAATTCGTTATTGGATTTTATTAATTCTGTATTCTTTAATAAAAGTTGTTCTTCTACTTTTTTTAGATTTGTAATTTCTGTATGAACTATTACAACCATGGGCAGGTTTTTTTCAAACCTTGTTACCCTCATCATAAACCATCGGTTTACATGTTGGTTGTTGCATGGATATTCATAAACTGCTATAGCCTTCTTTCCTTCTGTTACTTCTCGAATTACCTCTAAAGCTTCAGCTGCTTTTTTATTACCTAAATCTACTCTTTTTTGTGTTTCAATAATGTAATTACATTTTTCACTACATTCATCATTACAATGTATTAAAGTTGTTTCTCCATTATCAGTTATAAAGTTTTTCCATAACTCATTAACTGCTACAATAGTTCCACAATTTTCAATAACTATAATTTGCGAATCAATTGAATTTAATATACTTCGATTAAATAATTCACTTTTCTTTAATTGTTTTTCTGCTTTTTTTTCTTCCGTTATGTTTTTAAAATAAATAGATAATCCATTAGGAGATGGATAAATATGATTACTAAACCACTTATCGTATGGAGAATAATATTCTTCAAAATAAACATATTTCTGATTTTCAAATGCTTTCTGATAAGCATTATAAAATGGCTGATCTATACCTTCAGAGAATTCAGTCCAAATATGTTTACCTATTAAATCTTGAGGTTCGCGATTAAGTAATATTCCGGCATGTTTGTTAACATAGGTATAACACCAATTTTCGTCTAATGCTACAAATGCATCTGTAATTCTGTCTAAAAATTGGTCTGTTAGAAATTTTTCTTTTTCTAAGTTCTCCAATTTTAATTTCAAATCTTTTATTTGCTGGTCTATTCGCTCTATCATAAAAAGCTAGTTTTTACTATTCAATAGTTCATAAATGTAAGAAAATAAATTAATAAAAACAAAATAATAATTCGTTCATTATCTGAGTTTTGGTCTTTAAAATTAATACAAAAAACCGAAACATAACTAATTACATTTCGGCTTTTAAGAATTACTTACCAGTCACAATTATTTTTAATCTTTTACTTTAAACACTTTTCGAAGAATGTCTCCTAATAAACACCAATTGGTGAATGATGATTGTAGCAAATTTGCTCCGACAAATAAAGTAAACCAATAAAAGTTTGGATTTACATACATTCCTAATAGAACACTTATAATTATAAATATTCCAGCGATTCTTTTTATTAATTTTTCTACCATTTTTTCTGTTTTTAATTTGATTTTTCAATTGCTAAAACTGCAACATGAATTTTTGAAAGCGTTTCTTGTTTTGTGTTAAATTCATTTATGGATTCAAACAACATATCTACATTTTCCTTTTTTACAAAAGCATAAAACAATATAGATTCTGACTTATTCATTTCGCTTGAAAACCAATTGGATTCTATAGCATCTTCTGTATTATCTCTATATCCAATGACATTTTTATATGAAAATGTACTGACTTTTGCTTTTTTTAATTGTTGTTTGATTTCTTTTTCAAACTCTTTTATGGCTGTAATTATTAGTAATTTCATGATATTTATTTATTAGATTCACCTGTGCTTTCTTCAACAACCACTTGATGTTCCCATTTTTTGCGTTCCACGATGTAGTAAATTAATGGCACAACGATTAAAGTTAATACAGTTGAAACGATTGCTCCAAATACCAATGAAATAGCTAAACCTTGGAAAATTGGATCAAAAAGGATTATTACGGCTCCAATTACAACTGCACCAGTTGTTAGTAAAATTGGTGTTGTTCTTACGGCTCCAGCTTCAATAATAGCTTGTTTTAAGGGAATTCCATCGTTTAATCTAATTTCTATGAAGTCAATTAGCAAGACGGAATTTCGGACCATTACTCCTGCTAAAGCAATCATTCCAATAAAGGATGTAGCCGTAAAATAAGCTCCTAATAACCAGTGACCAAATACAATTCCAACTAATGAAAGCGGAATAGCCATCATCATTACCATTGGTGTTTTGAAGTTTTGGAACCATCCAACAATCAACATGTAAATGATTACGATTACTACTCCAAAAGCAATTCCTAAATCACGGAAAACTTCTAAAGTAATTTGCCATTCACCATCCCATTTTACAGTAAAATCACTTTCGTCTGTAGGTTGTTCCATATACAATTCATTGACTTTGTAGCCTTTTGGTAGTTTCATTTTTTGCAATTCTTCATTCATCCCTAAAATAGCATAAACAGGACTTTCCAAATCGCCAGCCATATCAGCTGTAACATAAACAACTCGTTTTTGGTCTTTTCTATAAATGGTTTTTTGCAAAGTTCCCTCAACAACCTTAACCAAATCAGTAACTGGAACTACATTGCCTCTACTACCTTTTATTTTTAAGTTTTGAATGTCTTGTAAAGATGATTTGTCTTTATCATCTAATGAAAGTACAATTCCCACACTACTGTTTGAATTTTCATCATACAAAGTAGAAACTGGATATTCTTTTAATAAATACGTCAAATTTCCAACTACTTGTTGTGGTGCAATTCCGTTTAGCATTGCTTTTTCTTTATCTACTTCTAATGTGTATTCAATTTGATTGTCTTCGGTCATCCAATCCACATCTACAATATCTGCTGTTTTTTCAAGAATTCCTTTTACTTGATTGGCCACTTCGATTTGTTGTTTATAATCTGGTCCATAAATTTCGGCAACTAAAGTCGATAAAACTGGTGGTCCAGGTGGCACTTCAATAATTTTTACATTAGCTCCATATTTTTTAGCAATTTTTTGTACTTCTGGACGAACGATTTTAGCAATATCATGACTTTGTAAATCACGATCTGCTTTGTGCAATAAGTTTACTTGAATATCAGCCATATTACTTCCTCCACGCAAATCGTAATGACGAACCAATCCGTTAAACGTAATAGGTGCAGAAGTTCCAATGTAATTTTGATAATCCACAACTTCTGGAATTGTTGTCAAATATTGAGCAATTTCTTGTGTTACAGCAGCTGTTCTTTCTAACGTAGTTCCTTCAGGCATATCTACTACAACTTGAAACTCGTTTTTGTTATCGAAAGGCAACATTTTTACTAAAACAGATTTCGTAAAAAACATCGCTACAGAACCCATTAATAATAGAACGGTAACTCCTAGCATTACCCTACGCTTTGTAGAACTATCTAAAAATGGTCGTTCCAATTTATTGTACATTCTATAAATCCAAGACGTTTCTAAACCTTGTTCTTCTTTTTCTTTTTGTTCGTCTTTTTCGTGTAATAAATGATAGCCTAAATAAGGTGTCACCGTTAAGGCAACAAATAATGACAATAACATGGCTATAGAAGCACCAATTGGCATTGGACTCATATATGGTCCCATCATTCCTGATACGAAAGCCATTGGAAGAATCGCAGCAATTACGGTAAACGTTGCTAATATTGTTGGATTTCCTACTTCGTTAATGGCAAAAATTGCTGCTTGTTTGAAGGGCAATCGCTTCATTTTGAAATGTCGGTGCATATTTTCGGCAATGATGATACTATCATCCACAACAATTCCGACAACGAAAACTAGAGCAAAAAGTGTAATTCTGTTTAACGTATAACCTAACATATAATAGGCAAACAATGTCAAGGCAAACGTTAATGGCACAGAAAAAAATACTACTAATCCACCACGCCAACCCATGGCTAGCATTACTAAAAGTGTTACTGCAATAATTGCAATTCCTAGGTGCATTAGTAATTCACCTACTTTGTGTGAAGCTGTTTCTCCATAATTACGTGAAACCTCAACTTGCACATCGTTTGTAATTAATGTTTTCTTTAAACCTTCTACTTTTTCAAGAATTTTATCAGCAATTTTCATCGCATCCGCACCTTTTACTTTTCCTACTGAAATCGTAACGGCTGGATATTCTGATTTATTTTTTGTATATTTTTCATTGGCTTTTCCATATCCAAAAGACACATAACTACTTGGAGTTGCTGGTCCATCTTGAATTTTTGCTACTTGTTTTAAATATACTGGCATATTTGCATTTACACCAATTACTAAATTTTCTACATCTTCTGAACTTTTTAGAAACTCACCTGTTGTGATTAAGTATTCCGTATCGTTTGAAACAAAATTTCCTGATTGAGAACTTCCATTATTGGCTTGAATCATTTGCATAATTCCAAGAGCATCTACTCCGTTTTCAGCCATTTTATCTTTGTCTAAAACTACTTTAAGTTCACGAGTTCTTCCACCAATTTCTTTGGTGATGGCAACGTCTTTTACTTTTTCAATTTCAGAAGTAACTTCTTCCGCAATTTGACGGATTTCAAAATCGTTTAATGTTTCACTCCAAAGCGTTAATCCCAACATTGGAACATCGTCAATAGAACGTGTTTTTACCATTGGTTTATATACTCCTTTTGGGAATATATTTTCGTTTTTCATCAACTCATCGTATAATTTCACATATGAACGCTCTGAATCTTCTCCTACATAAAACTGTACAATTATCATCGCTTGACCATTCATAGCCATACTATGTAAATGCTCTACTCCTTTGATGTTTGACAATACTTTTTCAAGTGGTTTAATCACTCTACTTTCTACTTCTGCCGGACTTGCTCCTGGATAACCAATCATTACATCAGCCATGGGAACATTAATCTGTGGTTCTTCTTCACGTGGAATTAAGAACGAACTATATATACCAATAATCATCAAACCAACCATCAATAAAATGGTTAATTTAGAATTGATGAAAAAATGGGCTATTTTACCTGCTATACCTTCTTGCATAATTTTTTGTTTAAAAGTTTTTTTTAGTTTTTTTAGTTTCAAGTTGTTGCAAACTGAAAACTATGATTGAATACTAAAAACTAATTACTGAACACTAACTTTTACTCCGTTATATAATTTCCCTTCAGCTGAAACGATGTATTTTTCATCTGCTGATAATCCTGATAAAACTTCTACTTGATTTCCGAATGATTTTCCAGTTCTAATCCAACGTAGAATAGCTACATTATTACTTACAGTGTAAATTCCAGTTAATTGTCCATTTGTTATCAAAGCTGATTCTGGAACGAGAACTCTATCTGATTTAGTAGTTTCGGTTGCTTTTTTTGCTTTTTCAATAGGAAATTGAACATTTACAAACATTCCCGAAAGGATATTTTTATCTGTTTTATCTAAATTGATTTTTACTAAATATTGTCCACCTGTATTTGTTGCTGAACCACTTATTTCGCTCACTTTTCCTTTTAATTCTTGGTTAGATGATTTTACTAAAACTGTCACAGGCATTCCGTTTTTGATTGAAGTGATATCTCCTTCAGAAACCATTGCCATTACTTGCATTAAACCGTTTCCTTCCACACTAACTAAAGGCATTCCTGGATTTGCCATATCTCCTTCTTTCACGAAAGTATTAGTAACATCTCCTGAAAATGGTGCTGTAATATTAGCATAAGAAAATTGAGCCATAACTTCGTTACGCATTTGTTTGGCTCCTTCTAAACCGGCTTTTGCCATTTCGTAACGCGATGTCATATCATCTAATTCTTTTTGAGACGCACTTTGTTGAGAAAATAAGGTTTTGAAACGTTCATAATCTTTTTTAGCATTATTAAATCCAGCTGTAGCTTGTAAAATGGAAGCGTCAACTTGTGCTTTTTTGGCTTGTAAATCCGTGTTATTAATGCTTACCAATAATTGACCTTGACTTACTTTTTGTCCCATTTTTACGTGAACTTTGGTTACATAACCCATCATTCTTGTACTAACATTAGCACTATTTTGTGATTCTATTTTCCCACTGGCTGTTACAAATGGACTGTTATCATTTTCGGTTGTTCCGCTAACTTTTACTGCGATAGGAGTTTCAGTTGCTATTTCGTTTTTCTTTTCACCACCACAAGAGATTAGGAAAAGAGTTGAAAGGATTACTATTGTTATTTTTGTTTTCATCTTGATAATTTTATTTTTTTGGAACACAGATTTGAGAAATATGAGAAATCTTAAAAAATTCTGTCTTTTCTCTTTCTTCTTGTTTCTTTCTTCTTATTGGGTTAAAAATTCTAAATATTTTTGGGTGAAATTATATTCAAAAACGGCTTGTAAGTATTCTAATTCTTTTTGGAATTGTAAGGTTTCTGAATTTAATAAATCGGTTGTTTTTTCTAAACCTTCCTTGAAACGATTTTCTCTAATTCTATAAGCTTCTTGTGATTGTTCTAAAGCTAATTTTGAAAGATTCACTTTATTTTCAGCATCTAACAATTGACGATTGGTTTTATTTAATTCTAACTGACTTTGAGCTTTGTATTGTTGGCTTTCTGTTTGAGCTTTATCATAATCTGCTTTTGCTTTTTGATATTTTCCGATAGTTTTATAGCCATCAAAAACACTCCAAGATAATTGTGCTCCAACTGTATATCCTTTTGCACCTGTTTGAAAAATTTTGGTGTCATATAATTCATAACTTCCAAAAGCATTTAATCTAGGTAAGAAACCCATTTTATTCATTTGTGTCATTTGTCCATAAGCTTCTACTGATTTATCCATGGCTAAAATGTCTTTTCTATTGGAAATCAATTTTGGGTCAAATGATAAAATTTCAATTACTTTTTCAATATCTTCAATCGGTTTGAAAACTTTGTTTGTATTATCTTCATTCAATAAAAAAGCTAAATAATCTGAAGCATTTTGCACATTAGATTTTGCATATTGCAATTGATTTTTAACTTCATTCACACGAACTTGAACAGAAAGTAAATCTGTTTTTTGAAGCATGCCTTGTTTGGAGTAATTTTCAACTAATTTCAAGTTGGCTTGAGCTGTTGTATTTGCTTTTTCTAAAACCTCAACTGCTTTGTAAGCTAGTTGTAATTGCATAAAAGATTTATTTACTTCCAATTGTAAATATTCTTTAGTTCTTTCTGTTTGCAGTTGGAAAGCTTCGTATTTTGATTTAGCAGCTTGTCTTCCGTAAAAACCATCTACGTTAATTAAAGGCTGTAACACTTCAATTTTAGTAGCAAAATTTTGCGTTTTGTTTGGATCATTTAACAAGGCTGGATTAAAATCTGATGCTGTTAAAATTTCCTGATTCAATTTAGAACCAAAAGCCATTAAAGGATTTGTTGTAGAAATTGCGGTGTGCGAAGCCGTTATACTTGGCAAAAACAATGAATTCGATTGATTGTAATCTGCTTTTGCGGAAGCTGCATTTTTTTCTGCAATTTTGATTTGCAAATTATTATCGTTTACTTTTTCTAAAATATCTTTTTTAGAAATCGCAATGGTATCTTGACCTAAAGCATTAAAAGCTAAGGTAAAAATTCCAATTAAAGTGAGTACTAGTTTATTCTTCATGGTTATTAACTTATTTATGCAAATGTACATCCAGAAAACAGTGTAGTCAGTAACAAGAGTTACACTACGTTTTTATAAAAGAAAAGAGGTTGTTTACTTCAATTTAAACAACCTCTAATACTAACCAATAAACTAAAAACAATCATCAATTAAGACGATTTACTATCGTGTTCCTCCGTGACCTCCTGCTACAATTTTAATAATTCTAATGTTTAGATAGAAAAATTTAAAAAACTGTAAAAAAGGATTTTGCATTTTGGAACGCTGTGAGTTTGATATTCTTTGTGCCATTTTTTTATTTTTTTTGTTGTCAGTTGACAGTTATCAGTCTTTATACTTAATACTCTATTCAGGAATTAACCACCAAAAAGGAAGCATTTTTGCTTTATAAATAAAAGCATAATGTAAGGATAATTTAACCCAGTGTCCTGCCAAACCTATATCTCCAAATGTTTTATTAATGTCTCTTCCACCTGTTTCTGGGTATTTTTTATAATCTGGTACAATTGGAAAAGTTGTGATACTTACACCACTTCCTTTAGTCATTCCAAAACCAGCTGATGCTATACAAGCTGCTCCCATATTTCCCATAGAACCTTTATGATGTAATGATTCTTTTCCTAATTTAATAGAATCTATGATATTATCAGCCACTAATCTTGCTGTAATTCCAGAAGGCATTCCTGTTCTTGGTGGAGATGGGAAAATATCTGTCTCGTTTTTGCTTTTTCTTGGTTTTGAAATTGAATGAGGTGGAGCAAAAGCAATTCCAGGAGCGAAAATATTATTGTATGAAGGGTTTTGATAAGTTTCTGGCCAATCTTGAACCGTCCATTCTTCGTAAGGTCTTGGTGTATAATCGGCATCCACTATCATAAATCCTTTGAATAATTTATCGGTAATATCTGCATCATTTTTATCGTAAGCTTTAAAGCCATGTCCAGAAAAAGCTGGAATTAACATCGCAAAATCATAAGTTTCTGATTTGTATTCACCTTCCAAATTTTCGTAATGAGCAATTCCATCTTCAATTTTGTTTACACCTGCACCTAAAATCCATTTGATACCTCTGTCTTCAAAAATCATTTCGATCATGTCTTTTGATTTCATATTGAAACCATTGTAATCCATTAACATACCATCCATTCCGAAATCACCTAAGTCATTTTCGTTGGAAATCCATGTAACTTCTACTTTATCTCTAACACCATGTCTGACTAACTCTTTTTCTACATTTAAAATATATTCAAAAGCTGCTCCTTGACATGTTGCTTTGGCATGACCTGTTCCAATAAGAATTTTAGCTTTTTTATCAGAAGTTTTTAATTGATCTATAAGTTCTTTTAAGCCGTGCCAAGCGTGTTCCGCATGATCATAAGTACAAACAGAAAAGGCTTTATTGGTTCCTGGATTTAAACCTTCAGTCATATCGAAAGCTAATTTTGGTCCAGTTGCGTTGATTAGATAATCATAAGTCACATTTTCTTGTGTGCCTTTTTTTTCTCCAAAAACATATTCAACCGAAACGAATGGTTTGCTTTCAGTTTTATTTCCTTCAGGATGAAAAGAAACTACTTTTGCTTGTTTGTAGCCAATCCCTTTCCTTTTATATAATGGTTCTAATGGAAAAATTAATTGTTCAGCTTTCATTCTACCAATCCCTACCCAAATATTGGAAGGAACCCATTGGTAATTTCGATTTGGAGAAACTACAAGAACTTCATGTTCTTTACCTAGTTTTCTTCTCAAATGTGCAGCTGCTGTATGACCAGATATTCCCGCACCTAATATTACAATTTTTGACATCTTAATTAGTTTTAGTATCTCAAAATTAGACTATTAAATTGCTAATTACAGCAACATTTGTTACACAACTAATTTGTTTTTTTATAACTCCAAACCGCAAAAGCATTAATAACAAAAGCATAAATTGCAATTATACCAATTTGATTTTTTATATCATTAAAACCTGCTCCTTTTAGCATTACCATTCTTATGACTTCGACAAAATAACGTATTGGATTCAATAAAGTTACTTTTTGAGCCCAAGTTGGCATACTTTCAATAGGAGTGAAAAGTCCGCTCATTAGGATAAAAATTACAGTAAAAAACCAAGCAATAAACATAGCTTGTTGTTGGGTTTCTGTATGATTTGATATAAATAAACCAATACCGAGAATTAAAATTAAATAAACAGAAGTGAATCCATAAATCAAGAAAATATTTCCTAAAATTGGTACATTGAAAACTAGTTTTGCTATAATTAATCCAACGGTTAAAATAATTAATCCTAAAACCCAAAATGGAAATAATTTTCCGATAATAAATTGATGTTTTTTGATTGGTGTAACATTAATTTGTTCTAAAGTTCCGACTTCTTTTTCACGAACTATATTCATGGATGATAAAAATAAGGAAAGCATTGTTACTAATAAAACCAAAATTCCAGGAACCATAAATGTTTTGTAATTCAACGTTTTGTTGTACCAAAATGATGGAATTGTTGTTATATTTTCGGGTTGCACAATAGTTCCTTGATTGTAGCTTTGCAGTTGTGTTTTTATAGATTGATTATAACCCGAAATAATTTGCGTGATATAAACATTTGAAACTCCAGCAGCAGCTCCATCTATGGCATTAATACTTACTGAAAGATTGGTGTTATTTTGCTTTATTAAATTACGTTCAAAGTGATTTGGGATTTCGAGAATTACATCTATGTTTCCTTTTTGCATTTGTAGATTGGCTTCTTTTTTTGATTGAAATTCTGAAATTATATCAAAATAGTTTGAGGCTTGAAATTTGCTAATCAATTCGCGTGACGCTGAAGAATGATCGTGATCTATGTAAGAGAATTTGATGTTTTTGACTTCAAAACTTGCTGCGTTTGACAGAATAACCAATTGCATTAAGGGCAATATAAAAATAATTGGCAACATACTTTTATTTCTAAAAATTTGCTTGAATTCTTTTTGAATTATGAATAGTATTGTTTTCATTTTTTGAGTATTAAGATTGACGTTTTGTGGCTATTTATGTTATGTAAACGAATTTCATAGCCCTGATAGAAGTGAAAATCCTTTTTTGAAAAAAAAGATTGTAACGAATAGCAGGAAATAGCTCCTAAAAAATCATTCTAATCGTATTTTGTATTTTTTGATGCTTACTACTATAAAAAACAGTGTCATACCAACTAAAATTAGAGTTTCTTTCCATATTACAGAAAAAGCTACTCCTTTCAGCATAATCGCTTTTATGATGATGATAAACCATTTAGCTGGAATAATATTACTGATAATTTGTAACGGTAAAGGCATGCTCGAAATTGGAAAAATGAATCCCGACAACAAAATTACGGGTAACATTAATCCAAATAGTGAAATCATCATGGCTGTTTGTTGTGAATCGGATAAGGTGGAAATTAATATTCCGAGTGATAAAGCACAAATGATGAATAAAACACTCTCAACGGCTAATAAAAACAAACTTCCTTCGATGGGCATTTTGAATACAAAAAAGCCTAAAAGCAATATAACTGCTGCGTTGATGATGGATAGAAAAATGTATGGAAACACTTTGCCTACAATTACTTGAAAGGGTTTTAATGGTGAAACTAATAGGATTTCCATAGTGCCTAATTCTTTTTCGCGTGTTATGGAAATTGATGTCATCATAGCTGAAACAAGCATTAAAATAACAGTCATTACACCTGGAACAAAGGTAAAAACGCTTTTCATTTCTGGATTATAAAACAGTTGTATTTGCGTTTGAATTTGATACGTTGCCTTGTTATTTTTGTTTTTATCTTGAATAAAATTTTGCAATATTGACGTAATGTAATTGGATATAGTATTAGCCATATTTGGATCGGTTGCATCTGTAATTACCTGAACTTTTGCGTTTTTGTCGGTTTGCAAATGCTTAATAAAATCTTTTTCAAAAACTAAAACCGCTTTTACTTTTCCTTTTTTGAAAACGGATTCGATTTGTGATTCGGTTGATATTTCTTGTTCTATATTAAAATAAGAAGAATTGCTTATTTTCTGGATAATTTTGTGGGTTTCAGTATCTTTTGATTTATCGAGAATAGCAATGTTTACGTTATTAATTTCGTTTGTTATAGCGAAACCAAACAACATAATTTGTGCAATTGGCATTCCGAAAAGTATGAACATAGAACGTTTATCACGAAAAATGTGATAGAATTCTTTTTTTACAAAACCGATGAATCTTTTCATTTTATTATTTTTTAACCGCAAAGTCCGCAAAGGTTTACGCAAAGTTCGCAAGGTTTACGCAAAGTTCGCAAGGTTTTAATTTTTGGAACACAGATTTAAGAAATTAAAGAAATCTGATTTTACCACGGATTTTTTCATCTTTGTTCTTTGTTCTTTGTTCTATTCTATGTTACGTGCCAATTTTAAAAACACTTCATTCATAGAATCTACTTTGAATTGTTCTTTTAGTTTTTTTGGTGTGTTTAATGCTTCAATAACTCCGTCAACCATTATGGAAACGCGGTCGCAATATTCGGCTTCATCCATATAATGTGTAGTTACAAAGATGGTTGTTCCTTTATAAGCTTGTGTGTAAATCATTTCCCAAAACTGTCTTCTTGTAATTGGATCAACTCCGCCAGTTGGTTCATCTAAAAATACAATTTTGGGTTCGTGTAATAACGCAACTGAAAATGATAATTTTTGTTTCCATCCTAATGGTAAAGAACTCACTAAATTATCTGCAACATTTTGCATTTCTAATTCTTGTACTAATTGGATTGTTTTTTCTTTTATTTGCTTACGCGATAAACCATAAATTCCTCCAAAAAAAGTAATATTTTCTTTAATAGTTAAATCGTCATATAAAGAGAATTTCTGACTCATATAACCGATGCTTTTCTTAACTAAATCAGCTTGTGTAGCAACATCTAAATCAGCAACAATAGCTTTTCCAGAAGTTGGTTTAGAAATTCCGATTAGCATTTTCATTGCTGTAGTTTTTCCTGCTCCGTTTGCTCCTAAAAAACCGAAAATTTCTCCTTTATAAACATCAAAAGTGATTCCTTTCACAGCTGTGAAGTCGCCAAATTTTTTTGTTAAGTTTTCTACTTGTATGATTTTTTCTTCGTTCATAATTATAAATCCATAAACACATCTTCTATGGTTGTTTGGGCTGGTTTTATGATAATGTCTTTATGACTTTTCTGTTGTAAATAATCCTGCAAATCGTTTGGATTGAAATCTGAATTTTTATCAATATAATGAATGAATTCTCCAAAAGCATAGACACTATAATGACTTGGGTAATTTTTTAAATCATGAATTAATCCATGTGTGTTTTTAGGTTGAATATCATAAATCACTTTTTCGTAATTAGCTGTTATGGCTTGCGGTGAATCGATTTTTAAGATTTTACCTTTTTGGATTAAAGCAATTCTATCACAAAGTGAAGCTTCATCCATATAAGGTGTTGAAACTAAAATAGTGATTCCTTTTTGTTGTAATCGTTTTAGCATTTGCCAAAATTCTTTACGAGAAACAGGATCAACTCCAGTTGTGGGTTCGTCTAAAAACAAGACTTTTGGGGCGTGAATTAAGGCACAACACAAGGCTAATTTTTGTTTCATTCCACCAGATAATGCTCCTGCCCTACGCTTTTTAAAAGGTTCTATTTGAACATAAATATCTTCAATTAAATCATAGTTTTCTTCAATTGTAGTTCCGAAAATAGTTGCAAAAAATGTCAAGTTTTCTTCAACGGTTAAGTCTTGGTACAATGAAAACTTTCCAGGCATATATCCAACTGAATTTCTAATAGCTTTATAATCTTCAATTACATCATAATCAGCTACTGAGGCATTTCCTTCATCAGCAATTAAAAGCGTTGTTAATAGTCTGAAAATTGTAGTTTTTCCAGCTCCATCTGGTCCAATTAATCCAAATAACTCTCCTGAGTTTACTTCAAAAGAAATAGCATCAACAGCTTTGATTTTGTTGTAAGATTTAGATATATTTTGGACTTTAATACTCATTTATATAATTATTAATGATGAGTTATGAATTATGAATTATTTTATTAACAGAAAATTACTTTCTTCTTCTGCATCAACCCAATGTTTTATATTTGGCTCAATTTTTACATAATCACCCGATTTTAGGTTCAATTTTCTTCCACTTTCATCGCCATAACTTCCACTTCCTGAAACGCAAACTAATAAGGCTGGCACTGCTGTTATATGTTCGGCTAATTTTTTGCCTTTTGCAATTTGTAAAGACACTACTTTGTTCTCTGAAGGCACAAATAAAAGAGCCGTTTGAACATCTTTTTGTTCTGTGTGTAAGTCTTTTAAATTCATGGTTTTTATGGGTTCTACTTTAACAGATTTACAACTGAATAAAGCAAAGAAGGCAAGTAATATGATTGATTTTTTCATTTTTTTAGTTTTAAAAGGTTTCCATTCTCTATTGAAAATTATTTAATTAATAAGAAGCTGCTATTTTCAAAAGCATCTACCCAATGTTTAACGTTAGGTTCAATTTTTACGTAATCGCCCGATTGTAAATTAATTTCCTGTCCGTTTTCGTTTCCAAACTTTGCTTTTCCTGAAACACAAACCAATAAAGCTGGAATTTTTGTGATATGTTCTTTTAATTGTTCTCCTTTAGCAATTTGTATTGAAATCACATTTTGAGTCGGTTCAAATAACACACTTGTTTGAACTGCTTTGTTTTCTGTGTGTAGGTCTTGTAAATTCATTATTCGAAGTATTGATTAAATGTTGTAAATGAGTGTTGAATTTCAGTAAATTGTTCCTTTGATTTACCTTCTGAAAAATTATCCACTAAATCAATATAAGGTAATAACCATTTGTGTAATTCGTCGTGAGCTTGACCTTTCATTGTGCAATTTGAAGTTAATAAATCAAGATTTTCTTTCAAATTATCTGCTAATACTTGATAGGTTTCTGGTTTTTCTTTATCAAATGAAGTCACATCTTTTTCCATATTACGAATATGAGCCATCATGTTGTCATCAACTTTCCATTTTTTGTCGCCATCTAATTGAATAGCTTCATCATCTGAATGATTGTGAACTTCAGTCTCGGTGGTTTGATTTAATTCAGTAGTTTCATTTTTTGCTTTATCGTTGCAAGAAAAAAGAAAGAATGCTAATAATACAATTGTTGTAACTTTTAATTTGTTCATAATTTATAGTTTTTGAATTTGATTTTTGAATTTGATTTTTGCTATTGCATTACAATTTAACCTCTGCTGGCATTCCAATTTTCAAACTGCCATCATTCTTAACGATAACTTTTACAGCATACACCAAATTGACTCTTTCCTCTTTGGTTTGAATGATTTTTGGTGTGAATTCTGCTGATGATGAAATCCAAGATATTTTTCCTTTGTAGGGTTTTGTTCCATCATTATCATCAATAGTTACGTTAACCTTTTGTCCAACTTTTATGGAAGCCAATTGAGTTTCGCTAAAATAAACACGTAATGTCATTTCAGATAAATCAGCAATTTTGTATAATGGTTTTCCAAAAGCTGTAATTTCATTTGGTTCTGCATATTTGGCCAAAACAGTTCCTTTAACAGGATTGATTATTTTTGATTTTTTTAGTTGGTCGTTAATTTTTTCGATTTGAACATCAATCGATTTTACTTCGTTTATTATTGGTGCGTTTTGTGTTTCTACACTATTTATTTGTTGTTGTAACACTTTTACTTTTCCAGTAATTTCATCAACTTGGCGTTTGGTTGAAGCGTTTTCATTAAACATTGTTGCAATTCTGTTTTGTTCAATTTTAGCTGTTTTTAATTGTTCTTGCACTACATTTCGTTGGGATAAAACATTAGCTGATTTGGAATAAATCGTAGTTTTTGAAGCCATTAATTGTTGTTTATTCAAATACAACTGAACCGTATCAATCTGACCAATTACTACATCTTTTTCGAGTTGCATTCCTTCATCAAGATTTAAAAATTCTATTTTTCCGTTGCTTTCTGCCGAAATGGTGACTTCTGTTGCTTCGAAATTTCCGTAAGCATCTGCTTCATTTTCGCTTTTTTTACAAGAAAATAGGGTTAATGCAATTAATAGTGTTACTATATTTTTCATTTGTATATTTTTTATTTTTCGCCTTTTGACTTTCAACTATTTTAATCCTTTACTAGTTTGATAATTTATTTTAGCTAATTCGAGTTGTGTTTGGTGTACTTTCTGATTGGTTTTAGCATCAAAAAGATTATTTAATTCCGTTACATACTCTGATGAAGTAATTACACCATTTCGCAATTGAGAATCAGAAGATTGTACTACTTTTTCACGCAATTGAATTATCTGTACATCAGTTTTAATTATAGTTTCCATTTTAGAAATTTCTAATTGCAACTCATTTAATTGCATTTGATTATTGGTTTCAAAGGTTTCTTTTTCGGTTGAAACTAGCTCTTTAGCTATGTCTAAAGCTTGTTTATCCGTTTTAGATTTGTTCCAATCAAACACATTCCAATTTAATTTTAAACCAACTACATAAAAACTTTGAAAAGAATTATCAAGCATATTTAAACCTGGATTTCCATAACCTGCTTGACCAAAAGCGTTTAGTTTTGGTAAATTTGATTTTGAAATTACATCTTTAGAAGCTTCTATTTGAGCCTGTTGTAATTCGAAAAATTGTACTTCAGGACGAGTTCCTTTATTTTCAAGATTTGTGATTGGTTTTTCTAAAATTGTAGTTGTCTCAAATGAAGTTGCTGTTAAACTAGATAAATTTCGAAGTTCTTTAATTCGTTGAAAACTATTTTCGGTCAAAGCCTGTTCTAATTTTAACAATTCGGCTTCTAAAACTTGTTCTGAAGCGGGCAAAATAGCTCCATTTTTTACTCCCGATTTTACTTCTTTTATTTTTGAATTAATAGTGTTTTGTTTTGCTACCAATAATTCTCTTTGGTCTTGAAAAAGCAAAATCATCATATATGAATAGTTAATTCTTGCTTTGAGCTGATACAAATTAATGGCAACTTGTTGTTGTAATGTTTGCGTTTGTGCTTCCTTTAATTTGGCATTTGCCTCAATCATTCCACCATTATAAATTAGTTGATTGACATCTAAAGTGGCTTTATATTGATCTTTATTTATAGGTTGAACTCCAGGCAAAGACGTTGGCAAACCAATAACATCTGATTGATAAGTTGCTTGAGCATTAATATCTATTTTGGGTAATTTTGCCTTGTTTAAAGCATCTATTTCTAATGTTGATTTTTCCTTTATCAAATTAGTTTGTTTGGCCAAAGGATAGTTTTTTTCTACCAAATCATAACATTCGTTCAACGTTATTTTTTGTTGTGTAAATGCTGGGATTGTAAATAATACTATTAAAATATAAATAAATCGTTCCATTTTAATGACGTTTTATTGAATTGATAATAAAATTGGCAACTTCTGTTTTACGGCAATCAACAAATTCTTGAAAAGCTTTGTCATCTTTATCAGCAAAGGCTTTTATTAATGGCTTTCCTAAAAAAGGAAATATGTTAAGTGCTATAATATTGACAAATAATTGATCTGCTTCTATAGGGTTCAAAATTCCTTGACTAACCTCACTCTCTACTTTTGTTTTAAATTTTTCAAGGTTAGGAAAACCTGTATTTTCTTTTAATTTTAGAATAAAATCTTCTTTTCTATTAAGCTCTTGAATGATGAAATTTGGTAAATAAGGATGTTTCATCATAAAAGAAACATAGTTAAAAGTAAAGTTCTTTATCTTCTCTTCAATGGAAGAATCATCATTTAAAACAGCATTTAATTGTGGTGCTAATAGTAAAAAAGCGGATTTAAAAACAGCTTCAAAAAGGATTTCTTTACTTCTATAATAATAATGTAACATTGCTTTATTAATACCTGCTTCATCTGCAATTTCTTGCATTCTAGCACCATCCATTCCTTTAGCTTGAAATACTGTTTTAGCAGCATCTAATATTTGTTGTTCTGTTGTTTCTTTATTTTGTGTTTTTTTCATTTCAACTAATTAGTTTAACCATTTGGTTAACAAAGATACAAAAAAAAGCATCTCAATTAAGAGATGCTTTAAATTATTATTAATCTTCTTTTTTAGCTTCAGCTTTTTTAGAAGAACAACAAGATGCTTTTGCTTCAGTTCCACATGCTTTTTTGTCTTCTGTTGCGCATGCTGCTTTTTCAGTTTTCTTAGCTTCTTTCTTTTTTTGTTTTGGTGTTTGAGCGTTAGCATCTACAGAAAACATAAATGCAACTACTGCTAATAATGTTACTAATTTTTTCATTTTGTATATTTTAAATTATTTTTAATCGTTTAAGTGACAAATATATAAATATTTGTTTAACTTTTTTATTACTTGTATTTTTTTATGATTTTTTTTGAATTATAAAATTTATGATCGAAAATAAATGTCAAAATAACTACGTTTGTTTTAGCATCTTTTAAACTAAAATCCATTTGGTTATTTCCTATTTTCAAATCTTCTATAGTTCCTTCTGATAAAATTTTACCATCTAAACTAGACATCATATATTCTAATTCAGCTGAATATGGAATTGACAAATCAACTTTAATAGTATCGTTTTCGGCAGGATTTGGATAAACTGTAAATGAAAATGGATTACTTCCATCAATTTCATCAACGCTTAATGTTGGATTGTATACTAATTTTACTTCATAAACTGTTGGATCAGCACTTGATAAACTAGGTTGATTACTCGTAAATGGTGATGTTGAACTACTTTGAATTCCTCCAAAAAGATGACCAATTACAAATTCTGTTGCTGTTATGTCAGAAAGCTTAATTACTTCATTAATATAATGAGGCAAATTTTCATTCGGGATAAATTCTGCTCCAGCACCTTTTAAATTAGGCATTTCAACAGGTAATTTATATTCTGTCAAAGATCCATCAGAAACACGAGTCGTTCTACTTATTGTTTTTACAAAAGGAACAGTATCATCTTGAATTAAAGTACCATTATTATAATAATATTGACTCATACCACCAAAAAATAAATTGTGCATATTGTTATTAGTTGCATCGTATAAACAAGCTTTTCCTGAATGATAATTGCTCAAATATTGATTAAAACTCGTTTGAGGAAAATACCCACTTGACTTAATATCAACTGGATATAAAAATGGTAAATCTGCATTAATTTGAAAAACACCTGAAGCAATAGTATAACCTAATTCGCCATTTGGAAAAACTTGTGGCAATAAATTATAATCTCTTCTATGCAAATGAACAGCATCTGTAATAGTCGAATAATTACTAATAGACAATTGTGTTCCTGAATTATCAATTTCGAATTTTCTTATTGAATTTGAATAGGTTTGTGTAAAAGTTGCCATATTCATAGGATTATAACGACCATCAAATCGATGGCCTCCAATTAAATAAAATTCATTTCCAATTTTACCTAAATATCCTCCAGTAATAGCAAAATTTGTATTCGTAATTTGCTTAAAATAACTTGTAATACTAGTGCTAGATGTAATTGCAGTAATCAAACCTGATACATCAATTGACGTTAATTTATCGTGCGTAATATGATCATTTGCTGAAGTTGCAAAAGAATAACCGCCAATTATATACAAAGCATTTCCGTCTTGAAAGAAATTCATATTTGTGGATTGCAATTGCTCTTTTATACCTATTGCCAATGAATTTACAGATGCAGACCAAGTTTGTTGTGTAGCAATATCAACTACATAAATATCCGTATTATTTTCACTCCCTGGAAAAGCGTTAAAAGGCTGACGAGCATGAATTCCGTCTTTTCTTCCTCCTATAATCAACCACTTCCCATTGTGTTGTCCAAATGCGTATGAATGTAAACCTGGTAAACCTGAAACAGTCACAGGTGTTAAAACTACATCATAGGGAAAATTGTTTTGTCCTTGAATTAGTTGTGTTAAAACCAAGACAAGAAAAAATATAAACTTTTTCATTTTATTATATGTTAAGTTAACTGCAATTTATGCAGCATTAAATTTAAGTCGTTATTACAACAAAAATTTTGGAGGATGCCAAATGGAAGTTTGGTAAATTGAAATAAAATAAGCTTCATAAAACGAAGTTTCTTTTTTTAAATCAAAATATGTAATTATAGTTTTAAGTGAATAATGTATTTCATTAATCACTTGCACTGGACTGAAATTTAAACTCATTACAAACTTACCGTTTTTACATTCTTTTTCTTCAGAATTATTGTACGATTGTTCACAATTACTTCCAAGCTGAAGTTTAATAGCACGCACAGACGGCAATGCAGTTAAAGCAACTAAGTAGATTAAAAGTATGTAAACTTTAAATTTCATTTGGCAAATATATATTATTTTTTAGGTGTTTTTACAAATATATTAAATAACAATCCACTCATTAAACCACCATACAAAGTACTATTCAATGGTTTTGAGGTAATTGCACAAGTCCCTGAAACACAACCTATAAAATAATAATAAGCATAGCCTGCAATTAAACCAATAACCATACCTATTCCTGTAATTATATATCCTTTTTTGGTCATTATTTTTTCTTATCAAAAGTTATACTCCAAATTCCTCTTACTTCATTTTCGTCATAACCAATTGCTAAATCTTTTGGGTATAAAACATTTATTTTCTTTAGTACTTCTGGTTTAATCTTTTCAGGTTTTCCGTGACATTGTAAACACATTGTATTTGTTGGAATTGGATAATAAAACTGGACTTTTTCACCTTTATCAATTACAACTGGTTTTGGTTCTTCTTTAACTGCTAATGTTTTTTTGAATTGTTCAATATAAACTAATTCTTCTGCATTTGCCTTATTATTTGGATTTCTATTTTTGTCGGAAACTCTTTTAATTGAAGCATTATATTTAACTGACATACTATCGGTTAAAGGCATCGCTTGAATATTACAAAAGGATAAAGCTTCTAATGTTCCTTTCTTTTTAATAGTTTCCATTAAGTTTTGACCTAACAATTTTTTGGTTGAAAGTGCATATTCTAACCCAATTTCTTCATAGGTTTTTTCTTTTTCAACTACTATTACTTTTTTTCCTGGTTGTGTCCAATTGTCGTTTCCATGACCTTGCCAATGTGCTTTAAACCAAGTTGGCTCTTCTATTTGATAATCAAACATAAAATCAGCTATTTGAGCTACAGCATTATCAGGGAAAACTTGTTTTGGCATTACTCCAAAATTTTTAACAGCTCCATGCATTTTAGTCATATCTTCTGTTGGATTTTCTACAAAACTTGAAATTGCTTTTACAAAATCTATTTTTACATCATAATCCATTAAATATCTTGATTTTACCGCAATCATCGGTGGAGCAATTCTGCCTTCACCTTCTTTTGCGCTTGGACTGTGACATAAATAGCAATGGGTTTCCATCAGTTTTTTTCCGTTATGAACAATTGTATCTAATTTAATAGAGTTGTTTTCTAAAGGTTTGTATTCTTCTTTTTTTTTGTTACAAGAAAAAATGAAAACAGAAATCAATAGTAAGAGTAGCTTTTTCATAGGTATAATAATTAATACAAATTTACATACTTCATTGATTATTAATTGTAACGATTGTTACAAATATGATAATTATCATTTTTTAATTCTTTAAATTTATCAAAATTTGTGTCTTGTAAAATTAAGTGTATTATGCAAATCGATTTAGACTTGTTATTTACTTGGGGAGCTGTTGCAAAAAAATATCAAAAAGGTGATACTGTTTTTTATGAAGATGACTTAGCTTTATTCTATTATCAAGTTGTTGAAGGAAGTGTGAAAATGTTTTGTACAAATGAAGATGGAAAAGAATTTACACAAGGTGTTTTTAATAAAGGTAAAAGTTTTGGTGAACCACCTTTGTTTATTGATCAAGTCTACCCTTCTTCCTGTTTAGCAAATGAAGAAAGTGTCATTATAAAGATTTCTAAAGAAAAATTTTTAACGATTATTAGTGAGTATCCTGAAATTAATAAAAGTTTTTTGCAGCTATTGGCTTTAAGGGCTTACAGTAAAGTAATAACTAGCAAAAATATTATTAACCAAAAACCTGAATTTAGAATTGTTGCTTTCTTGATGGACTTTAAGAAAAAAAATGAGATTTCAGTAAACACAAAAATTCAAATTCCATATACAAGACAAGAAATTGCTGATTTTACAGGATTGCGTGTTGAAACAGTTATTAGAACTTTAACTGAAATGAAAAAAAATAAAAAAGTGGAAATCACAAATCATAAATTATTCTTTTAAAATGAAATTATCTATTTCAAATTGGGTTAAAATCTCATTATTCAATTTATTACTTGTTGCTACGTTAGGCCTTTTAATGCGCTATAAAATAGCATTTGAATTTCCATATTTAAATCAAAAAAACATACAACACTCACATTCGCATTTTGCATTTGCAGGTTGGGTTTCGCAAACATTAATTGTTTTAATGGTTCATTTTTTATCTAAACAAAAAGTTGTCGTAAATTTAGAAAAATACAAAAAAGTATTCATTGCTAATTTAGTTTGCGCCTACATAATGTTGTTTAGCTTTATCATTCAAGGATATGGCTTAATTTCGATATTATTTTCTACTTTATCGATTTTTGTTTCCTTTTGGTTTGCTGTTTTGTATTATAAAGATTTAAAGCTCATTCCAAAAGATAATTTATCGAAAAACTGGTTTAAAGCAGCCTTATTTTTTAATGTAATTTCTTCCATTGGAACTTTTGCATTGGCCTACATGATGGCAACTAAAAATATTACTCAAGATCTCTATTTGTCATCTATATATTTTTATTTGCATTTTCAATATAACGGCTGGTTTTGGTTTGCTTGTGTTGGCTTATTTGTTAGCCAATTAATTCCAAATTTAAATATTGAAAAGGCAAACAAAACTATTTTTAATTGGTTTTTTATCAGTTGTATTCCAGCGTATTTATTATCAATTTTATGGTTTAAATTACCAATATGGGTTTATATAATTGCCATTATTAGTGCTGTTCTTCAAATAGTCGCATGGTATGTTTTTATAAAAAAAATTATTCCTTCATTTATTAAAAATTATTCATTAGCTCCTTTTTATAAATGGATTTACATAAGTATAATTGCCTGTGTTTCTATAAAATTTATATTGCAATTGGCTTCAACCGTACCTTTAATAGGTAAATTAGCGTTTGGATTTAGACCTATTGTAATCGCCTATTTACACTTGGTTTTACTGGCTATTATCTCATCTTTTTTATTGGTTTATTTATTTACAAATCAATTAGTCGTTCAGAACAATGCTATCAAAAAAGCATTAGCTCTTTTTATAATAGGCATATTTTTAAATGAAATTGTTTTAGGAGTTCAGGGAATTGCTTCTTTTAGTTATACATTAATTCCTTATGCAAACGAAATGCTTTTTGGAGTAGCAATACTATTATTTTTTGGTATATTTAGAATGGCATTTTTGAACTTGAAAAAAAGTTAAAAAAAACATCTTTTTTATGATTTAACTCATAAAATAATTTATAGTAATGACGGTACTTTGTAGTATAAAATAAAAGTACAACCATTATGAAAAAAACAATCTCATTTTTAGTCCTTACATCTTTACTTTTTTTAGGAAGTTGTAAAGAAAACGCTGAAGCTCCACAAGAAGCCGCTACTTCAGAAAGTAGTGTCGATTTAAGTGTTGGACAAGAAGGTGTTATAGACGATGCTTCTAATCCAAACATTGTACAAGTTGCGTCAGGAAGTAAAGATCACACAACATTAGTAGCTGCTGTTAAAGCTGCTGGACTTGTAACTTCATTAAGTAATGCAGGACCTTTTACTGTTTTTGCTCCAACAAATGCTGCTTTTGACAAATTACCTGCTGGAACCGTTGAAGGTTTATTAAAACCAGAGAAAAAAGGTGATTTAGAAAACATCTTAGGGTTCCATACCTATGTAGGAAATCTAAAAACTGAATACATGCAAGATGGTCAAGAATATGACATGGTTTATGGAGGAAAAGTAAAAATCACTAAACAAGGAGAAAAAACTTTTGTAAATGGTTCTGAAATACTAGCAACAATTCCAACTGCAAACGGAATAATTCACGTAATTGGAGATGTTTTATTACCAAAATAAAAGATAATTATTAATTCAAAATTGTTCATCTTTTTTTAAGAAAAAGCATAGATTGTCGTAAGTCTATGCTTTTTTTAATATTTTAAAAAAAAACTTCCTGATTTTAGATTTAAAGCTAACTTTTCTAATGTTGTGTTTTCGAGCATAGATTTTAATTCTGCTTTAATAACTTTAAACTCATTATGAACTGGGCAAGGATGAGTATCAGAACAGTTTTCTAAACCAAGACCACAACCTAAAAAGACACTATTCCCATCAATAGCTTCTATAATTTGCATTAAATTAATCGATTTTAGGTTTTTTTGAAAAATTTCAAAACCTCCATTAACACCTTTTGTAGAATTTATTATTTTATTTTTTGATAAAATTTGTAAAATTTTAGCAGTAAAAGCTAATGGGGAATCTATGGCAATTGCTATTTCTTTTAAACCAACCCTTCTGTTTTCACAACATTTACTAGCAATAAAAATTGTTGCTCTAATTCCATATTCACAACTTTTTGAAAACATTTTTTTTTTCAAAATTAATAATTTTATCTAATAAAAGATAATTTTATCTTTTATTTAACTTATATGATTTTTATCATGTTTTAATTGTTAAAAAAAATGGAATTTTGTATTTAATAAAGGATAATTTTATCTTTTATTGATTTACTAACTAAAATCTAAAACCTATGCTTTCAAAATCACAAGCAAGAGCGTTTTTTCTAGGCGGTACTGTAGTCACCTTTTTAATATTTATCGGTCTGACTATTTATTCATTTATGCCTAGTAACGACCAAACCAACTTCAAAGACATTGATAAAAATGTTGTGAGAGGTAAAGAAATATGGGAATCCAACAACTGTATGGGTTGCCATAGTATTATGGGAGAAGGAGGATATTATGCTCCAGAATTAACAAAAGTTATTGAGCGAAGAGGAGAAGGTTATATAAAAGCCGTCCTAATGTCACCAGCACCTTGGGCTCCAAAAGGAAGAAAAATGGTGGCCTATAAGATGAGTCAAGAAGACGCAGATGCAATGGTAGCTTATTTCAAATGGATTGGAAAAATAGACCTAAATGGATTTGACAGAATAGTATCTCCCTTAGCTAAAGACAAATTAAAAGATCAACAAAAAATACAATAAAAGATGAAATATAAATCACAAAAAGTAGCCTATTGGTTTTTTGCATTGTGCATGCTATTATTCACATTACAAATTATTTATGGCTTTATAATGGGCTTTGACCGAATTGGAATACAAGGTTTACATGAAATCATTCCATTTAATACTGCTAGAGCAGTTCACACAAACTTACTTGTTGTTTGGTTATTAACCGGATTCATGGGTGCCGCATATTATATAATTCCCGAAGAAGCACAGCGCGAATTAATTAGCGTTAAATGGGCTTATATCCAATTGATTTCTCTTGCCTTAGTAGGTGTCGTAGCAATTATTGGATTCCATTTTAACCATTGGGAAGGAAGAAAATTTTTAGAAATACCAAGAGAATTAGATTACTTGGTGGTCGTTAACGTTTTGGTTTTCTTAGTCCTAATTTTAGGAACTCTTTTTAAAGGAAAACGTAAAACTACAACTGCTTTAGTATTAACTATGGGATTAGTATTTGCAGCTTTATTATATATTCCTGGAATGATTTGGTTTGATAGTCAAGTTATGGATTCATTCTTTAGATGGTGGGTAGTTCATTTATGGGTTGAAGGTGTTTGGGAATTAATTATGGGTGGTATTTTATCTTATTTATTAATTAAACTTACCGGAGTTGACAGAGAAGTTATTGAAAAATGGTTATATGTAATTATTGGATTAACGTTCTTATCTGGAGTTTTAGGCACAGGTCACCACTATTATTACATTGGTGTAAATAAAATTTGGTTAGTCGTTGGTGGAATATTCTCAGCTTTAGAACCTCTAGCTTTCTTAGCAATGGCATTATTTGCTGTAAACATGTATCGAAAAGGTGAAAAAAGTCACCCAAATAAAATAGCTTTGTTTTGGACCATTGGATCTGCTATTGTTTCTTTCGTTGGAGCTGGATTATTAGGCTTTGCACATACTTTACCACAAACAAACCTATACACTCACGGAACTTTAGTTACTGCAATGCACGGTCATTATGCATTCTGGGGAGCTTATGCGATGATTGTGTTAGCAATGATAAGTTATGCACTCCCAAATTTAACAGGGCGTAAACGTCATAACAGTACTACTGGACATATGGCTTTTTGGATTTCTAACATTGGAATACTTGGAATGACTGTTGCCTTTGGTGTAGCTGGAGTAGCGCAAGTTTACATGGAAAGAAAATTAAAAATGGACTTTATGGATGTGCAAAATGAAATCGCAATCCATTTCGTAGTTTTACTTATCTGTGCAACTATGTTCTCTGTAGGTATTGGAATGTATATTTATGAATTTATCAAATACGGGACACCAACAGACGAAGCTTTAGAATCTTAATTAAAACCAATAAAAATGAAAAAACTAAAATTAGCATTAGCAGTTATTGCAATTGCATTATTTGTGAATTGTAAATCAAACAATGAGGAATCAATCGATGCGTCAAAAATAAAAACTGAAGGTGAAGCAATAATTGCTGAATTAACTTCGCCTCCATTTGTACCAAAACCTGTTGGAGATAGACCCGCAAAAAAATTAATTGTTAATCTAGAAATCATAGAGCAAGAAGGTGAAATGGCCGATGGTGTAAAATACATGTATTGGACATTTGGAGGAACCGTTCCAGGAAGTTTTATAAGAACAAGAGTTGGTGATGAAATAGAATTTCACTTAAAAAATCATCCAGATAATAAATTACCTCACAACATTGATTTACATGCCGTAACAGGTCCTGGAGGTGGTGCAGAAGCTTCATTTGTTGCTCCTGGTCACGAAGTTACATTCTCTTTTAAAGTATTAAACCCAGGATTATTTGTTTACCATTGTGCTACTGCTCCTGTTGGAATGCACATAGCAAATGGTATGTATGGTTTAATATTAGTTGAACCAGAAGGGGGTCTTCCTAAAGTAGATAAAGAATATTATATTATGCAAGGAGATTTCTACACAAAAGGTTCTTATGGTGAAAAAGGATTACAACCTTTTGATATGGCAAAAGCAATTAAAGAAGAACCAGATTACGTAGTATTTAATGGAAAAACTGGAGCTATAACGGGAGACAAATCTTTATCAGCAAAAGTAGGTGAAACTGTTCGCTTATTTGTTGGTAATGGTGGCCCAAATTTAGTTTCTTCATTCCACGTTATTGGTGAAATATTCGATAAAGTACATGTAGAAGGTGGTTCATTAATTAACAAAAATGTACAAACTACATTAATCCCATCTGGTGGAGCTGCAATTGTAGATTTTAAAGTAGATGTTCCAGGAAATTTAGTTATTGTAGATCACTCTATTTTTAGAACATTTAACAAAGGTAGTTTAGGTATTTTATCTGTTACTGGTGAAGAAAACAAAACTTTATATTCTGGAAATCAATCCGATAAAGTTTATTCTCCAGAAGGTGGAACAATTCAAACTATGCCAGGTAACAAATCAGCTTCTCCTAAAAAAGCAGTAACGCTTGCCGAAAGAATTGCTGATGGAAAATCAATTTACTCAACAACATGTTACGCTTGTCACCAACCAGCCGGAGAAGGTATACCAAATGCCTTTCCTCCTCTTGCTAAATCAGATTATTTAAATGCTGATGTAAATAGAGCAATAGACATCGTTATTCATGGTAAAACAGGTGAAATGATAGTTAATGGTAAAAAATATAATAGTGTAATGACTGCACAAACATTAACTGATGAAGAAATTGCAAACGTTTTAACTTACGTATATGACTCATGGGGTAACAGTAAAAAAGAGGTTACTAAAGAAATGGTTGAAAAAGTTAGAAAAGAAAAAAAATAGTTAATTAGTTAAATAACCATGGTAGTCTTCTACTATTACTATCATGGTTATTTTTTAATAAAAACTAAAACACCCAAAAAAATGTATAGAATATATTTTCTATTAATCGCAACACTTATTGTTTCCTGTAAAAACCATGAAGAACTAATTGATTCTGAAATTAGTCCTATTTCAAATGTAATCATAACAAAAGAAGCCGATAGTTCTTTTAATGTTACAACTGAAATGGCTCTAGTTAAAGGAGGTAGTTATGTGCCTTTATATGGAAAAAATCAAGAAAAAGTAATTGTAAACGATTTATATATGGACGAATATCCTGTTACAAATGCTGAATATTTAGATTTTGTTAAAAAAAATGAAAAGTGGCAAAAATCAAAAGTTAAAAAAATATTTGCTGATGGAAACTATTTAGTTAAATGGCAAAACGATACCATTTTAAGTACTGATGCAAAACCAAATAGTCCTATAACAAATGTTTCCTGGTTTGCTGCAAATGCTTATTGTGATTGCCAAGGAAAAAGATTAGCAACAGTTGATGAATGGGAATATGTAGGTATGTCAGACGAAAAAATTGCTGATGCCCGAAAATTAGAAACTTATAATCAAATGATTTTAGATTGGTACGAAAAACCAAAAACATACCAAAATAAAATTGGTCAAACATTTAAAAACTACTATGGAATTCATGATTTGCATGGTTTAGTTTGGGAATGGACTTCCGACTTCAATTCGGTTTTAATTACTGGTGAATCTAGAGGTGATTCGGCAGAAAACAACAACTTATTTTGTGGAAGTGGTTCTTTAAACGCAACCGATTTAATGAACTATGCTGCTTTTATCAGATATGCTTTTAGAGGAAGTGTTAAAGCTAATTATTCTGTTCAAAATTTAGGATTTAGATGTGTAAAAGATATTGAAAAATGAAAATAAAAATTATACTATTAGCAATTGCAAGTTTACTTCTATTTGGATGTAAACAAGGAAAAAAAGAACTAAAAAATACAGCAATATCAGAAGAATCAATCTTCAATTTATCCAGCAAATGGAAAACCCAAGACAATAAAACTGTTGAAATAAAAGACTTTAGAGGAAAGGTTTCAGTAATGGTCATGATTTATACAACTTGCAAAGCAGCTTGTCCAAGATTAGTAGCTGATATGCGTGATATTGAATCTAAAATTCCTAAAGAAGATTTAAAAGATTTAAACTTCATTTTAGTGAGTATTGATCCCGAAACTGATACACCAGAACGTCTAAAAATATTCGCAAAAGATAATTTTATGGATGATGCTCATTGGACTTTCTTACAAGGAACACCAACGACTGTTCAAGAATTTGCTAATGTTTTAGCTGTAAAATATAAAAAAATATCTCCTTTAGATTTTTCACATTCAAATATCATAAGTGTGTTTAACAGAGAAGGAGAATTAATCCATCAACAAGAAGGATTAGGCGTAAATAATAAAGAAACTATTGATATAATTATTGAAACCGTTAAAAAATAATTATATCAAAAAAAAACATCAAATGAACACAAATATCCCATTTTATCATCCAATAGACAAAGAAGTTGAAGTTTTTGAAAATGTATACCAAAACAAAATCCCTTTTTTATTAAAAGGTCCAACTGGTACAGGAAAATCGAGATTTGTCGAATACATGGCACATAAATTAGACAAAAAATTAATTACAATAAGTTGCCACGAAGAAACTTCATCAACCGATTTAATTGGACGATTTATCATCAAAGGAGCAGAAACTGTTTGGATTGACGGACCTTTAACAAAAGCAGTTAAAGAAGGTTCAATTTTATATTTAGATGAAATAGCAGAAGCACGCCCAGATGTTATTGTTGCCATTCACTCCTTGACCGATCACAGAAGAGAAATTTATATTGATAAATTAGGAGAAACCATAAAAGCTCACGAAGATTTTATGCTTGTTGCATCCTTTAATCCAGGATACCAAAGAGGCTTTAAAGAATTGAAACCTTCAACAAAACAACGTTTCACAGCATTATCATTTACTTATCCAGAAGCTGCTCAAGAAATTGAAATCCTTATTCAAGAAACAAATGTAGATGCAGATATAGCTAAAAAATTAGTGAAAATTGGAAACAAAATTAGAAATCTTACAGAATTAGGTTTAGCAGAAACTGTTTCAACTCGATTATTAGTTGATGCTGCAAAATTAATTCACACGAATTTACCAAAAAGATTAGCCGTAAAAGTAGCAGTAATTGAACCGTTAACAGACGATTTAGAAATAACAGAAGCCTTAACCGACTTATGTAATTTAATGATTTAATGGAACTTGACGAAATAATATATAGCAAGGTTTTACAATTTTTTAAAAAAAACAAAAAGGTTGATATTGATTTGGTTAACCGAACCGTTCATTTAGAAGAAATAAAACCGCGTTTAACTATTTTAGCAAGAGCTATAACTGGTGATGTAATCGAAATTTTTCCTGCAGAAAGTGAAGGTGGTTATAAAAACAACAACTTTTTTCTTCCTATTTCTTTTGGTCAATTTAATACTTTTGAAGCCAATCTTTCATTCTACTTTTTCAGGATTTTATATTTAACGGAACAAAGAAAAATGGAGTTTAATTGGAATGGAGTTCAAGAAGATAATTTGAATCTTTCTCAACTAAAAGCCTTAGAATCTGCTCCTGAAGTGGTGAGGAATTTATGCGAAGAATTTCCATTAATGATAGATTTACATCAAGAATTTTATACTTTTTTTGATGCTCAAGAAGTAAAAGATTTTACATGGCTTTACGGAAAATGGATGCAAAATAGTACAGAAATTGAAGGTGATAAAAACTTGAATAATTTTTCTGATTTAACTAAAAAAGCAACAGACGAAAAAGAACAAACCGTTTTAAAAGCAAATCCAGTTGAAGAAATAAAAAGTCTTGCCATAGATAAAAAACAACAAGAAGATTATGTCTTATTACACAGTTTTGAAAAAGTAGAAACGGCTGAAGAATTCAATGGAAATTGGAGGGATTTTGATGGTTCTGATGAATTAGAAAAACACCAAGAAGCTTTAGAAGAATTGAATATGAAATTCACAGTTCGTGTCGATGATACTACTCATTCTGTTTATCAAGCTGATTTTATTGAAAACACAACCATTTCAGAAAGTGCCGAAAGAGATGAAAAAGGCTATCATATAAAATACAACGAATGGGATTATTCAAAAAAAGCTTATAAAGATTCTTTTTGCAAGGTCTACCCTATTTCGCAAGTAAAAACAGATTCAGAGTATTACTTAAAAACAATTTCGCAAAAAGCATCAATTTTAAATGGTTTACGAAAAATGTTGGCCAACGTAAACAATAAAATGCAACAACATCGAAGACAATCACAAGGTGATGAATTTGATATTGATGCTACAACAGACATGATTACCGATGTTTTATCCAAAAAAACACCTTCTGAAAACATTTATCTTTCCAAGCGAAAAAAGGAAAAAGACATTTCAATTTTATTGCTTTTAGACATCAGTTTATCAAGCGATTCTTATGCTGCTGGAAACAAAATTATTGATGTAGAAAAACAAGTTTCAATATTATTTGGAGAAATATTAAATGAATTTGATATAGATTTTTCTATTAATTGCTTTTTCTCCAAAACAAGAAATTACTCTACTTATTTAACCCTAAAAGATTTTGATGAAGATTGGCAAAAAGCTAAATATAAAATTGGTGCTGCAGAACCACAAGGTTATACACGAATTGGAGCAGCCTTGCGTCATTCTGGAGCTTTGCTAGAAAAAAGAGAGTCCAAAAATAAATGGGTTATTTTTCTTTCTGACGGAAAACCAAATGATTATGACAAATACGAAGGTAAATACGGAATTAACGATGTAAAACAAGCTTTAAAAGAACTAAAGAAAAACCAAATTAACACCTATGCTTTAGCCATTGAAGCTCAAGCAAAATATTATTTACCGCTTATGTTTGGTCAAAATCATTATCAAATATTAACTCATCCAGACGATTTATTAAAATCAATGGTGAAATTATACGAGAAAATAAAACATTAAAAATGAATAAAACTGCTATAAATTATAAAGACATTTTTTATCCACCAGGAGGAATTTTAATGTGGATTATTATATTTTTAGAACTGATTACATTTGGAATGGCTTTAGTAGCTTTCGTTTATTACGGTGCAGAAGAAGCCGAAGTTTTTCATCAATCTAAATTACTACTAAACCCAACAATTGGTGCAATTAATACTATATTTTTGTTAACCAGCGGACTTTTCGTAGCAAACGCAATACATTTTTACAAAGAAGGAAACACTAAAAAAACGACCTTATTTTTCAAACTAGCCATGCTTGGTGGTTTACTATTTCTGTTATTAAAAAGCTTTGAATATTATACCAAAATTACACACGGAATTACATTAGACACCAATACATTTTTCTCTTTTTATTGGATGTTAACCGGTTTCCATATCATTCATGTGCTTATTGGTTTGGTTTTATTATTCATTACCGAAAGAAATATTAGCAAAAACAAAGCAGCATTAGAAGATGTAGAAGCAACAGCAGCATTTTGGCACATGTGTGATATTATTTGGTTACTGCTTTTTCCTGTAATTTATTTAATTTTTTAGCCATGAAAAAACAATTAACTCTCATATATGGAATAGTTTTATTGCTAACTGTTGCCACCGCTATTTTGTCAAAATTTAGTATTCATAAAATCGCAGTTGTTTCCATATTAGTCCTTTCTGGAATAAAATTTTTATTGGTGGCTTTTCACTTTATGGAATTAAAAAAAGCAAATGTGTTTTGGAAAGCAACTTTAAGCATCTTTTTAGTGCTTTTAATTGGAATTATAGCACTAATAATTTAACTCTTATATGACTTAAATCATATATAAAACAGATAGTTATTCTTTCTTTTGTTGTTTTAATTAAATAATACAACGATAATGGAAAAGCATGTTTATAATTTAAGTTTAAAGTGGGAGAAAGACAGAAAAGGAATTATGTCTTCTCCAGAATTACCAACGGCAATTGAAGTTGCAACTCCACCAGAATTTGACAAAGGAATCCCTAATATTTGGTCACCAGAACATTTTTTTACTGGTGCTGTTTTAAGTTGCTTTATGACTACTTTTTTAGCTATTGCTGAATTTTCAAAATTTGAATTTGTTGATTTTAAATGTGATGCTCAAGGTATTTTAGAAAAAATTGAAGGCAAATATTTAATGACTAAAATTATTCTTTCAGCTGATTTAACTATTGATGATTTAGAAAAAACAGAAAAAGCACAACGCATTTTAGAAAAGTCTGAAGCTGCTTGTTTAATTTCAAATTCTATTAAAAGTGAAGTTGAATTAAAAACAACAATTAATATAGAAAATTAGGGCTCACAATGCAAAATTATTCAAGATACCTTATTGTTCTTTCTGTGTTAGTTGGATTATTTTCTATTTATAATTTTATAATTTATACTTCCGAATCAGCCTATAAAAAGATTCATTTATCTGATAAAGCAATAAAAGGAGAAGATATTTGGTTAAAAAACAATTGCAATTCCTGCCATCAAATTTATGGTTTAGGTGGTTATCTTGGTCCAGATGTAACTAATGTTTTTTCAAAAGAAGGAAAAGGTGAAAAATACATCAAAACTATTGTAAATAGTGGTATAAATTCGATGCCAAACTTCAATTTTTCAGAAGAAGAAAAAGATCAACTAGTTCAATTTTTTAAAGAAATTGATCAAACAGGTTATTATCCAGATGTAAATGCTACAATTAGCAATGATGGTTGGGTTACTATAAAAAATAAGTCTTTAGAAAATGAAAAAAAATAAATATCCTTTTTATTTTATAATTATAGCCTTAATTTCATTGTTTTTAGGTATGAATTTTGGCTTACTAGCAGGTTTTCAATATATTGTACCTGCTTTTATAAAAGAAGTACTTCCTTTTAATGCTGTTCGACCTTTACATACTTTATTCGTAGTTTCTTGGATTTTATTAGCAGCAATTGGAGGAATTTATTATTATATCACAACTAATTCATCTGTAAAAATATTTAATTACAAACTCATAAAATGGCATTTTTGGTTATTCATTTTAACTGGAATAGGAATTGCGCTTTCTTATTTGTCTAAAAATTTTGCAGGAAAAGAATACCTAGAATTTCCAAGTTATTTTTATTTTCCAATAGTTTTAGGTTGGATTTTATTTGGCATAAATTATTTTAAATCAATGCTTCCTTCTTTCAAAAATTGGCCTGTGTATTATTATATGTGGTCAACCGGAATTGTATTGATGATTTTTCATTTTACCGAAGCACATTTATGGTTATTACCTTATTTTAGAGATAATTACATTCAAAATATTGCCATTCAGTGGAAATCTGGTGGTTCTTATGTGGGTTCTTGGAACATGTTGGTTTACGGAACTGCCCTTTTTGTAATGGAAAAAATTAGTGGCGAAAGTAGTTACGCAACTTCTAAAAAAGCATTCTTTTTTTACTTTTTAGGTTTAACCAATTTAATGTTTGGTTGGGCTCATCATATTTATATGGTTCCAACAGCTTCTTGGATTCGATATTTTGCTTACGTAATTAGTATGACTGAATGGATTATCTTATTTTCAATTATATATGATTGGAAAAAAAATCTATCACAAGAGAAAAAAATACAATTTTCTATAGCCTATAAATTCATGATTTTAGCTGATTTATGGGTTTTTCTGAATATTATTTTGGCTTTATTAATTTCAATTCCGGCCATCAATCTATTCACACACGGAACTCATATTACAGTAGCACATTCAATGGGAACAACTATTGGAATTAACACTTTAATTCTATTTTCATCAATAACTTATATTTTTAATACGAAGTTTTCATTTTCAGAAAACACTGTCAAAAAACTAAAAAAAGGCATCCAACTTTTTCATATTTCATTCATTCTATTTTGGATAACATTATTAATAATGGGATTAAAAAAAAGTATTTGGCTCTTTAATAATTCAACAGAAACGTTTAGCAAATTTCAAGAATCACAACATATTTTACACATTACTTTTGTGTTTTTTGGAATTGGAATTATCACAGGTTTAGGTATAATTATTTATCAATTAATTAAAACCTTTCAACAAAATCAAACTAAAAATATTTAAAACAATATATATGTCTAACAAAAAAAACAATCACACTTTTCATATTCCAGTTATGGGATTGGCTTTCACTATTGATAGTCCAATTCGTGTAGCTCAATATGGAATTTCATCAACAGTTTCAATTACTGATGATGATTTAATCGAAAAAATGAGGGCTTTTTATAGCGAAAAATTCAGTATTCCTTATCAAGAAATTACTCAAAAAATTAGTGATTATCGTGCTGAAAGAATTACCCATTATTTAAATTTAATGGATACTATCGTAAATGATAAATTCGAAAAGTTTAAACATGAAATTACTGAAAGTAAAACCGCTTTAGAGAACTACATGGCTCTTTTGCCAAACAAATCTGATTTGAAAAAAGGCTTGCAAGAGTTTGTAGAAGAAGGCTTTTCAATGAAAGATAATCTAGTGAATTTTATTGAGAAAAACATTTCAGTTGGTGAAATTGATGTCAATATTATGACAAAAGTAGATAAAGACAACTTTATTGGTGATGAACAATTACCTGTTGAATTTAACGATGCTCACGCGGCTTTGAGAGGTTTTGCAAATAGTAATCTAAATTCTTCTGTGGTTTTATCTGCCGGAATGAACCCAAGATTATACAGCTATTTTGAAAGTTTTCTTGATTTCTTTCCAGATGAAAATGGCTTTCTTCGTAAAAAAATAATACTGAAAGTCAGCGATTATCGTTCAGCTTTAATTCAAGGGAATTTTTTAGCCAAAAAAGGACTTTGGGTTTCTGAATATAGAATAGAATCAGGTTTAAATTGTGGTGGTCACGCTTTTGCAACTGAAGGCTTTTTAATGGGGCCAATTTTACAAGATTTCAAAGAAAAACGCAACGAATTACTTCAATCAACGCATGATTTAATGATGAAAGCTTTGACGATAAAAGAAATGACATTGCCTAAAAACATTTTACCTATCAAAATCACAGCTCAAGGTGGAGTTGGAACAGCCGAAGAACATGCCTTTTTATTAGAAGAATTTGATTTAGATTCTGTTGGTTGGGGTTCTCCTTTTCTTTTGGTTCCTGAAGCTACTTCTGTTGATATTGAAACACGAGAATTATTGGCTAACGCTAAAGAAGATGATTTCTATTTGAGTAATATTTCTCCTCTTGGTGTTCCATTTAATTCGGTAAAAGGTGTTTCAAACGATTTTTGGAAACAAAAAAGAATTGATGATAATAAAGCCGGAAGTTCATGTCCAAAAAAGTTTTTAGCTTTAAGTAAAGCTTATGATAAAAAAGGAACTTGCACGGCTTCAAAAAAATACCAAGATTTAGAAATAGAAAAATTAGAAGCTAAAAAAGAGGAAATTTCTTCATTAGAATTTGAATTAAATTATGCTAAAATTACCGAAAAAGCTTGTCTTTGTGTTGGTTTAGCAAATGCTTCTTATTTAGAGAATAATATTCCTATAAAAGGGCAACAACAAGGAATTGTTATTTGTCCTGGTCCAAATTTAGCTTATTTTGATAAAGAAGTTTCTTTAAAAGAAATGACGCAACATATTTATGGAAATGCGAATGTAATGCTTCAAACAGATAGACCAAATTTATTTATAAAAGAGCTAAAAATGTATGTGGATTATTTTATTAAAGAAGTAAACATTCTTACAACAGAAAGCACAAATGCACAATTAAAAAAAGTAGCTGCATTTAAAAACAACATGATTGAAGGAATTGAATATTATAAAAATGTATTTTCAAACACACCTTTTTTTAGTCTTGAAAAAAATATCCTTTTAAAAGAACTTGAAAACTATAAAAATCAATTACTAATAAATGTAAAAAGTACTGATAAATATCATCTTATAGCTTAATTCTATGTCTTAAATTTGCCTAAGAAATAAAAATCAAACACTTTATTTATGAAAACAAGTTATATAAAAAAGATTGCCTTACCAATATTTGCGATACTTGGAATGAGTTCTTTTGCACAAGAAATTGATGCTGATTTGCAAATTAGACCTCGTTATGAATACAGAAATGGATTTAAGGGATTAATGCCAGATAATGAATTACCAACATCATTTATTTCGCAAAGATCAAGATTAAACTTAAATTTTAAGGAAGATAAAATAGCTGCAAAATTTTCATTTCAAAACGTGAGAACTTGGGGAGATGTTAAAACGACTTCAACTAGTGATAAAAATGGTGTAATGCTTTTTGAAGCTTGGGGACAATATAGTTTCGATGAAAATTGGAGCGCTCGTTTAGGAAGACAGGTTATATCTTATGATAATCAAAGGATTTTTGGAGGAATAGATTGGATTCAACAAGGACAAAGTCACGATGCTATTTTAGTATCGTATAAAAAATTAAATAATCAACTAGATTTTGGAGCAGCATTAAACGATGATTCTGAAAACATTTATAGAGATTTATATACTACTAATTATAAAAACATGCAATATGCTTGGTACAATACAAGATATGGTGATGCACACATGAGTCTATTGGCATTAAATACTGGTTTTCAATATGAAGAAGCTATAACAACTGATTTAAAAGTAGATTATATGCAGACTTTTGGAACGTATTTAAAATACAAAAAAAATAAATTCGATGCCGATTTAAGTTTTTATGCTCAAACTGGAAAAGGAAAATTAGTTACTGAAAACACAACTGTTAGCGCTTATAATTTTGGATTAAATCTAAACTATGCTCTAACCGATAAATTTAAAGCAGGTTTTGGATATGAATTATTATCCGGAAAAGATCAAACAGATACTGATAATAAAATAAAATCATTCAATCCTATTTTTGGAACAAATCATGCTTTCAATGGGTTTATGGATTATTTTTATGTTGGAAATTACAAAAACACAGTGGGTTTACAAGATCTTTTCGTGAAGTTTAATTATGCTTCAAATAAATGGAAATTTAATGCAACTCCACACTTGTTTATGACAGCAGCAGATGTAATTGACCCATTAAATGCAACAAAAATTATGGATAGTTATTTAGGTACTGAAATAGACTTAGTCGCTTCATATGATTTACATAAAAACATTGGAATTTCGGCAGGATATTCACAAATGTTTGGAACAGAAACTCTAGAAGTTTTGAAAGCAGGAAACAAAGGAAATGATAATAACTGGGCTTGGATTATGATTAGTATAAACCCAAAAATATTCACTTCTTCAAAATAGTTAATTAGTTTATTGGTAGAAAAAGGTCGTGTCAATTATTAGACATGACCTTTTTTGTTTTAATCTTTTATAATTTTACTCCATTTTATCTTAAATTTGATTTTAAAACCCATTTTACATGATATCCGTTAAAGAAGCAATTTCAATTATAAACAATAATATCCCAAAATCTAAAGAAATTCAACTTTCTTTATTAGATGCTCAAAAACATATTCTTGCTCAAGATGTAATTTCAGCTATAAACATGCCTCCTTTTAGACAATCTGCCATGGATGGTTATGCATTACATATGCACGAAAGTTTGTCCTATAAATTAATAGGCGAAATTAAAGCAGGAGATTCTCATAAAATGAGTTTGATGCCTGGTGAAGCTATTAAGATATTTACTGGTGCAGCAGTTCCAGATTCGACAAATGCTGTCATGCAGATTGAAAAAACTTCTGTCACAAATGAAATTTTAACTTTAAACGAAACCATAAATTTAAATACAAATATTAGACCCATCGGTGAACAAATAAAAGCCAATACAATTGCTCTTTCAAAAGGGACTAAGTTAAATGCTGCTGCAATTGGCTTTCTTGCGGGTTTAGGAATCACTTCTGTCACAGTTTATAAAAACCCGAGTGTCGGAATTTTAGTAACCGGAAATGAATTAGTAAAACCAGGAAACGAATTAGAATATGGTAAAATTTACGAAAGTAATTCCATAATGTTGCAAGCTGCTTTACTTGACTCAGGTATCAAAAAATGCAATCTTTACGAAGTAAACGACGATTTTCTAAACACCAAAAATAGTATTGAAAAAGCACTCAAAGAAAATGATATTTTATTGATTTCTGGAGGAATTTCTGTTGGTGATTACGATTTTGTTAAAGGAGCTTTAGAAGAATTACAGGTTGAAACTTTATTTTACAAAGTCAATCAAAAACCAGGAAAACCCTTATTAGTTGGAAAAATTGAAGAAAAATTAGTCTTTGCTCTTCCAGGAAATCCTGCCGCAAGTTTAAGCTGTTATTATATTTATGTAAAACCTGTTTTGAAAAAAATAGCTGGTGAATTAGACGAAAATTCTTCTACTAAAAAAGAAATAAAACATGATTTTACAGTAAATAACACACGAAGTCAATTTTTGAAAGCTGCTTTTTTAGATAATAAAGTTTCAGTTTTATCACATCAACAATCTTCTATGCTAAACACTTTTGCCCTTGCAAATTGCTTACTTCATCTTCCCGAAGGAAACTACGAATTAAAAAAAGGTTCAAAAGTTGACATTTATCATATATAAAGAAGGTTCAATTTCGTTATATTTGTAAAAGTATAACGAAATAAGAATGTCTTGAAGATAAAAAGTAAAATTTGGATAGAATCAAATAACGGAATTCTTTTAAGTGAAGGTCGTGTGCAATTACTTAAAATGATTGATGAAACAGGTTCATTAAATAAAGCATCAAAAGCTTTAAACATTTCGTATCAAAAAGCTTGGCGTTTAATTGATGAAGTAAGTAAAACTACAATGCAACCCATTATAGAAACCAAAATTGGTGGTGCAAAAGGTGGTGGAACTTTACTAACACCTTATGGAAAATCCTTAATTATTATTTTCGAAACCATAAATAAAGATTGCTGGATTTTTTTGGACGAACAACTAAAAAAGCACGCTTTATGTTAGTATCTGAAATATTAAACTCACCATTATTACTTTTGTTATTAGCAATAGTAGCCTTTTTATATGCTAGTGTCGGACACGGAGGAGCTAGTGGTTACTTGGCTTTAATGAGCTTGTTTGCATTGCCAATATCATTCATGAAACCAACGGCTTTAATTTTGAATATTTTAGTTTCAGGGATTTCATTTTACTTTTATTACAGAGAGAAAAACTTTAAATGGAACTTATTTTATCCGTTTGCTATTACATCTATACCATTTTCTTTTTTAGGTGGATTTTTAACTGTTGATTCTAAAATTTATAAAATTATATTAGGAACTTTATTGATGTTTGCAGTTTTTAGATTACTTGGGTTTTTAGGAAAAGAAAAGACTGATTTAAAAGAAATAAACATAAAATATGCGCTAATTATTGGAGCAATAATTGGTTTTTTATCGGGTTTAATTGGTATTGGTGGTGGAATTGTTTTGAGTCCTGTGTTACTATTATTAGGTTGGGCAAACATGAAGCAAACTGCGACAGTTTCTGCATTATTCATATTTGTAAACTCAATTTCTGGTATTTTCGGTTTTCTATCAAAAGGTGGTGAAATTCCAACTTCTTCTACTCTACTTATCGGAATAGTTTTCGTTGGTGGATTATTGGGAGCGTATTATGGAAGTAAAAAATTCAACAACATTGTATTGAGAAATGTCTTGGCATTTGTTTTAGGAATAGCAATTATTAAACTCTACACTATTTAATGAAAAACATTTCAGCATACATAATCGCAGGTGGAAAAAGTTCCAGAATGGGTTCTGACAAAGGTATGTTGCCTTTAAACGAAAATGTTTTCATAGAACATATTATAAAAGGATTACAAAAAGCTGCTGTTCAAAATATAACTATTGTTTCAGCCAATTCAGATTATGATTTTTTGAACTGTAATCGAATTGAAGATATATATCCTGATAAAGGTCCAGTTGGTGGAATTTTTACAGCTTTGTCACATTCAAAAACAGAACAAAACATTGTTTTAAGTGTAGATATTCCTTTAATTTCAGCTGAAATAATTACTTGGTTGATTGCTAATATTGATCATAAAAAACTAATTACACAAGTTAAAGTATTTGATAAAACAAGTCCGTTAATTGCGGTTTATAATAGAAATGCAGTAAAAACTTTTGAAGAATATCTAAAAAAAGATCAACTAAGGTTAAAAATGGTTGTCGAAGCAATTCCGAATCAAACTATTGAAGTTCCTGAAAAATGGCATTCTTTATTGCAAAACATCAACACAAAAGAAGACTATCAAAACTTAATAAAATGACGATAACACTAAAATATTTTGGCTTATTAGCTGATATCACAAACACAAATGAAGAATTGTTTAGTCTTGAAAAATCAGATTATACAACAACCGATTTGATGCAACAATTGCATGAAAAATATACAGGTTTACAAAATGTTTCTTTTGTAATTGCTGTGAATAAATCAATTACATCAACAGAAATGAATTTAAACAATAACGATACAATAGCTTTATTACCTCCTTTTGCAGGTGGTTAAAAAATAATGATGGAAAATTCAAAACGATATTCACGACAAATGGCTCTTCCAGAAATTGGAAATCTTGGTCAGCAAAAATTACTAAACGCAAATGTGTTGGTAATTGGCGCTGGTGGTTTAGGTTGTCCTGTTGTACAAATGTTGGCAGCTTCTGGTGTTGGAACACTTGGAATTGTTGATGGTGATGTTGTGGACGAAACGAATTTACACCGTCAATTACTTTATACAACTGATGATTGTGGAAAAAATAAAGTGGATGTAGCAGCTAATGCAATTCAAAAAACAAATTCAGATGTAAAGGTAAATATTTATCCAGAATTTATTTCCGAAAGTAACATTGCAACTATTGTAAAAGATTATGAAATACTAGTAGATTGCACCGATACTATTGCTACACGTTATCTTATTAACGACATAAGTGTTCAATTAGGTAAACCAATGATTTATGCTTCTATCCATAAATTTGAAGGCCAAATAAGTGTTTTTAATTACCAAAACGGACCAACATATCGTTGTTTGTTTCCTGAGAAAAATTCGCATGAAGTTCCAAATTGTGTAACTACAGGAGTTTTAGGTGTTTTACCTAATACTTTAGGAATGCTTCAAGCAACTGAAGTTATGAAAATCATACTTGGAATTGGAGAAGTTCTGTCAGGAAAACTTCTTATTTACAATGCATTAAACATGTCATTTAATGAATTAGAATTTAGTAGAAATGAAGAACAAATTAATATTGGAACTAAAAACGGAAAGCAATTAGTAAATTCGAAAATGCAAAATCATGAAGTTAGCAAAGAGTCTTTTTTAGGTTTTTGTTCGAATGAAAACTACACCATTATCGATTTACGTGAAGTTCATGAGATACCAAAATTAAACCATAAAAACATCATCAATATTTCGTTTTTAGAAATAGAAAAGCATCTTAATAAATTTAATAAAGACCAACCTATTATTCTTTTTTGCCAAAGTGGAATTCGCAGTAAAAAAGCATTAGACTTATTTTTAGAAAACGGATTTACAAACATTACACATTTACAAAAAGGAATTCAAAACGTACAATTAGAAGTTATTTAAAAAGTAAAAAATGGAAACATCAAAACCTATAAAAAAATCATTTGTTCAAGGACCAATTTCAGCAGAATTCATTGGCAACTCTATTGCTAAACACCAAACTAAAACATCTATTGGTGCACATAATATTTTTTTAGGTCAAGTTCGTGCCGATGAAATAGATGGAAAAACAGTTGCAGCAATTGACTATTCGGCTTATGAAGAATTGGCTGAACAAAATTTTCATGACATTCGTGAAGCTGCTTTTGAAAAGTACGATCTAACTTGTTTGCATATTTACCATAGTTTAGGAAATGTAAAAGCAGGTGAAATTTGTTTATTTGTATTTGTTTCGGCTCCAAGAAGAAAAGTAGTATATGAAGCACTGAATTATTTAGTAGAAGAAATTAAAGAAAAAGTAGCCATTTTTGGTAAAGAACTATTTGAAGACGAAACCTATACTTGGAAAAAAAATAACTAATCATGGTAGATATTACTCATAAAATTATTACACAAAGAACGGCAACGGCTCAAGCAATTGTAAAAGTTGGAAGTAAAGCAACTATAGAAGCAATCAAAAACAAAACCGTTCCTAAAGGAGATGTTTTAGAAGTGGCAAGAACTGCAGGATTATTTGCTGTGAAAAATACTTCAAACGCTATTCCAGATTGTCATCCGTTACCAATTGAATACACAGCAATTGCTTATGATATTCAAGAAATGGAAATTCATATTGAAATCACAGTCAAAACCATTTACAGAACAGGAGTTGAAGTTGAAGCTATGCATGGAGCAAGTATTGTTGCTTTAACTATGTACGACATGCTGAAACCTATTGATAAAAATGTAGAAATTTCAACAGTTAAATTACTACATAAAAAAGGAGGAAAATCTGATTTTAACGATGCTAAAAGTTTAAATTTAGATGTTGCAGTAATTGTATGTTCTGATAGCGTTTCAAAAGGAAGTAAACAAGATAGTGCTGGAAAAGCAATCACTTCAAAATTGAATACTTTAGGTTTAGATGTTTCAAATTATATTATCATCCCTGATGAAATTACAGATATTCAAAAAACAATAAACACATTAAAAGAAAGTAAAACTGACTTAGTTATTTTAACTGGTGGAACAGGTTTATCTAATAGAGATGTTACACCTGAAGCCTTAATTCCTCTATTAGATAGAAGAATTCCGGGTATTGAAGAAGCAATTCGTTCGTACGGACAAGATAGAACTCCTTATGCAATGTTATCTCGAAGTGTTGTTGGATTTATTGGATCTACTTTAGTAATTGCTTTACCAGGTTCTACAAATGGAGCAAGCGAATCGATGGACGCTATTTTTCCATCTGTTTTACATTTATTTAAAATAATTAATGGTTTTAACCACGGAAAATAATATGTTGAAAATAGAAGATTTACACGGTCGAGTGCACGATTATTTACGAATTTCAATTACTGAAAATTGTAACCTTCGCTGCACCTATTGTATGCCTGCCGAAGGAATAAATTTGACTCCAAAAGCACATATAATGACGGCTGATGAAATTGAAACTATTGCCAAAACTTTTGTGTCGCTTGGAGTAAAAAAAATACGTTTAACAGGTGGAGAACCATTAGTTAGAAAAGATGCTCGCGATATTATTGAACGTCTTGGAAAATTAAACATCGATTTAAATATCACTACAAACGGACTTTTAGTTCATGAATATATAGATACTTTTAAAGAAGCAGGTATTACTTCCTTAAATATAAGTTTAGACACTTTACAAAAGGATAAATACAAACAAATTACCAGACGTGATCATTATGATGCTCTTTGGAAAAACATCGAATTACTTTTAGAAAATAACTTTATTATAAAACTAAATGTTGTTTTAATAAAAGGTTTTAATGATTCCGAAATTATTGATTTTATTAATCTTACCAAAACCTTAAATATTCAAATTCGTTTTATAGAATTTATGCCTTTTAATGGAAATCAATGGGATAAATCTAAATTAGTAACCTATGCTGAAATTCTAGAAAAAGTAGATGCTAATTTTGATGATAATACAATTCTTAGGGTTGAAGACAAAGCAAATGATACTGCCAGAAATCACAAAATAGAAACTTTTAAAGGAAGCTTTTCAGTTATAAGTTCTGTTTCAAATCCGTTTTGCAGTACGTGTAATAGAATTCGTTTAACTGCCGATGGAAAATTAAAAAACTGTCTATTTTCCAATACCGAAAATTCATTATTAGAAACTTTACGAAAAGGAGAATGTATACTTCCTGTAATTGAGGAAAATATTAAGTCAAAATTTCCAGTTAGAGGCGGAATGGAAAATGATTCTGAATTTCAAAACCCTAAACTGTTTTCTAAAAATAGAAGCATGATTAAAATAGGCGGATAAGAAGTTTTTTATTGTTTACTGATAATTATCATGATTATACCTACCTTTTAACTTTAATTTTACGGCAAATTAATTATTTAAGGGTATGAGTAATTTAACACAATCGCACAAAATATTATTTATAAATACTTTAGCGTTTACAATATGTTTTGCATGTTGGACACTAAATGGTGTTTTGGTAACGTATTTAATAGACAAAGGAATTTTTAATTGGACTGTTATAGAAGCAGGTTGGTTAATGGGAATTCCTATTTTATCTGGAGCTTTAACAAGATTACCTATTGGTATTTTAACCGATAAATATGGTGGTAAAAAAGTATTTACATGGTTATTGTTTTTATGCGCTATTCCATTATTTTTAATTCCGCTAGCTAATTCATTTTGGGGATTTGCTATTTTAAGTCTATTATTTGGAGTTGTTGGTGCTAGTTTTGCCGTAGGTATTGGATATACTTCTGTTTGGTATCCAAAAGAATGGCAAGGTAGAGCTTTAGGTATTTTTGGAATGGGAAATGCAGGTGCTGCACTAACTACTTTCTTAGCCCCTTCTCTATTAAATTATTTTTCAGAAAATGATCCAATTAATGGTTGGAAACTTTTACCAATTACTTACGGTATTGTACTTGTAGTTATCGGATTCTTATTTGTTTTATTAACAAAAGAGAAAATTGTTGAAGGAGAAACTAAAAATATAAAAATACTTTTACAACCTTTAAAATCAATGAGGGTTTGGAGATTTGGAATGTATTATTTCTTAGTTTTTGGGTGTTTCGTAGCCTATTCTCAATGGTTATTACCAAATTTTATGAATGTATACCACACAACTTTAGTTATGGGAGGTGTATTTGCAACATTATTTAGTTTACCATCTGGTATTATTAGAGCGTTTGGAGGTTATTTATCTGATAAGTTTGGAGCAAGAAAAGTTATGTATTGGGTTTTAGGAACTTCAATGGTTATTAGTTTTTTATTAATGTTTCCTAAAATGGAAATTTTCACTGCTGGACCTGGAGTTTTAGCAGGAAATAGTGGTATTGTTACAAATGTTTCTTCTGAAAAATTAATGGTAAATGATAAAGAATATGTTATTGCAACAAAAACGGAAAAACAATTAACAGAAAAACCAATTTTCCCAGTGAAATCTTCTTGGCAAGAAGTAATTGTTGCAGAAAATCAAACGGTTAAAAAGAAAGAATTATTAGCAAAAGGTGTTACACATATTCAATTTGAAGCAAATATGTGGGTTTACTTAGTTTTGGTAGTACTAATTGGAGCTTGTTGGGGAATTGGAAAGGCTGCAGTTTACAAACATATTCCAGAATATTTCCCAAATGAAATCGGTGTTGTAGGAGGAATGGTGGGACTTATAGGTGGACTAGGTGGGTTTTTCGGACCAATTGTTTTTGGTTACTTATTAACTTCTACAGGGTTCTGGACAAGTTCTTGGTTCTTTATTTTTACGATATCAACTATTTGTTTAATTTGGATGCATAAAACAATTATTAAAGCAATTCGTAAAAACAATCCAGAGTTTACAACACAAATCGAACAAAAACAATAGTATAATTAACTATCTAATTAGTTAAAATTTAAAAAAAAATTATGTCAGTAAATATTAAAGATTGGAACGTAGACGATGAAGGCTTTTGGAAGTCTAAAGGAAAAAAGATTGCAGATAAAAATCTATGGACTTCTATTCCAGCATTATTACTAGCCTTCTCTATATGGATCATGTGGGGAGTACTAATTAAGTACATGAAAGAGTTTGGTTTCAATTTCGGAATGACTGATGGACTTGTAGCTGGATCTATTGAATATATAGCTGCATTAAAAGAAGTAAATAACCTTTATTATACTTTACCAGCAATTGCAGGTTTAGCAGGTGCAACATTACGATTACCAAACTCGTTTTTAATTTCATTAGGTGGTGGTAGAAATGTAGTTTTTATAACTACCGCACTATTACTTATACCAGCAATTGGAACAGGAATAGCATTGTCTGATGTAAATTCACCTTATATGTTTTTTGCAGGAATGGCTTTATTATCTGGACTTGGTGGAGGAAATTTCTCATCTTCAATGAGTAACATCTCATTTTTCTTTCCTAAAAAAGCACAAGGATATGCATTGGGAATGAATGCAGGACTTGGTAACCTAGGTGTTGCAGTTATGCAAAAAACAATTCCTTTTATAGTAACATTCTCTTTATTTGGAGGTACTGCTGGTGCAATTGCTACAGCAAAAGGTGCTCCTTTTGAAGGTATGCAAAATGCTGCATGGGTTTGGGTTCCACTAATTGTATTAGCTTCTTTAGCTGCATTTTTTGGAATGAACAATGTTTCAACAGCAACTCCAAGTATGCCAGACACAGCAAAAGGAGTTTCAAAAACATTATACATGATAATGTTAGGTTTAATATCTGCAGGAATTGGTGCTTTCTTACTAGTTGGAATTCCTTGGGAGTCTTTTGGAATGAAAGACTCTTCAATGTGGATTGTACTACCAACAGTAATAGTTCTTACCGTTTTATTAATGAAATATGGAACACCTGCTGATATAAAAGAAAATCTAAATAAGCAATTTTCAATCCTTGGCGATAAGCATAATTGGATTATGACAATTATTTATACCATGACTTTTGGTTCATTTATTGGATTTTCAATGGTATTCCCAAAATTAGCTCAAGATATATTTGTGTACACTAACCCATTAGATCCTGAATGGGCAAACCCTAACGCTCCTAACATTATGCTTTGGGCATTCTTAGGACCAATGTTTGGTGCTTTGGTTAGACCAATAGGAGGAATCCTTTCTGATAAAGCAAATAGTGGTGCTAAAATTACAATGTGGAGTACAATTTTTCAAATTATAGCTGCATTAACTGTTGCTTATTATGTTGTGCAAGCAAGAGGTTCTGAAACTCCAGAATTATATTGGTGGCCATTTTTCGGAGCCTTTATGGTTTTATTCTTAACAACTGGTATTGGAAACGGATCGACTTTTAGAAGTATTCCTTATATTTTTAGTAAAGAGAAAGCAGGTCCTGTATTAGGATGGACTGCTGCAATTGCTGCTTATGGAGCATTTATTATTCCTAATGTATTTGGACAACAAGTAACAGCAGGAACTCCAGAGTATGCATTATATGGTTTTGCAGTTTATTATTTAATTTGCTTAATTCTTAACTGGTGGTATTATCAAGGTCCAAAAAGAGAAGTGGATAACCCATAAGTAAATTAATTTTTATTATATTTAAACGATGGTAAAATTCATCTTCTCTTTTGAAGGTGAATTTTATCTCAATTTACAAATTACAATATACAGATGAGAAACAAAACATTTAACACAAAAGCATTACTCATAGCTACACTTTTATCTATAGTTATGATTTCATTGGTGTTTTTCGGATCTAGAAATCTACAAAACTTTGATGCCGCTTTAATTACTTATTTATTTGGGACAATATTTGCTTTTTTTGGTATTGTTTATCGCTATTCTGTTTGGTTACAAAGACCACCAACATGGGTTTATTTTAAAAGAGGAATTAGTTATTTAGTTACAGGAAAGGTGTTTTCTCACCTTTGGTTTGTTTCTAAAGAATCAATAGAAAACATTGCTTTCCAAAAATTTATTTATCCAAGAGGAAAATACCGTTGGGTAGCACATTTTATGATTGCTATTGGTTGTACCTCAGCATTTTTGATTACAATCCCATTGACTTTTGGATGGATTCATTTTACTTTAGCACCTGGTGGAATTGATATTTATGAAGCGCATTTCTTTGGTTTTCACATGATGTCATTTAAATTAGGTTCTGTTATAGCATTTTTAACTTTCCATGCCTTAAACTGGTCTTCATGGTTGGTAATTTTAGGGTCACTTTATTATTTAAGAAGACGACTAACAAATCCTGGTCTAATAGCAACTCAAACTTTTGAAGGAGATTTACTTCCTTTAATTTTATTAATTGCTATTTCGGTTACTGGTCTAGGTTTGACCTATTCTTATCAATTTATGAAAGGTTTTGCCTTTGACTTTCTTGCCGTTACACACGCAGTAACCGTAATTATGTTTCTAATTTGGATTCCGTTTGGGAAATTTTTTCATATTATTCAAAGACCAGCTCAAATTGGTGCACATATATATAAGAAAGAAGGAATGAAGCAAGGAATGGCAATTTGTGAACATACTGGTAAAGAATTTACGACTAACCTTCATGTAAATGACTTAAAAATTGTTACTAAAGAATTAGGTTTCAATTTTGACAGAGAAGATGGAAGTTCTCATTTAGATTTAAGTCCAGAAGGAAAAAGATCTCGCTTAGCACAAGCACATTTAAAAGCAAGATTAGAAGGTGGAAAATTATTCGGATAATTAAATAAGTAATCAGCGTTCATTTTTTAGTGCTGAGTCATAATTATAGCATTTAGAAAAAACAAGAACAGAAAATATTAAAACATGGCAAAATTACCTGTTTCAGCAGAAAAAATTATAGAGCAATTTGGACCTCATTTAAATTATACTCCTAAAGATGGATATGAAGGAAGAGATGAACCAGATAAAGTGGTTGAAACGCATTGTTGCTTTTGTGGTATGCAATGTGGAATAAAATTATTGGTAAAAACCAATAAAGTTGTAGGTTTCGAACCTTGGATGGAGTTCCCTTTTAATGAAGGTCGTCTTTGTCCAAAAGGAGTTCAACGTTACTTACAAAACAATCATCCTGACAGATTATTAGGTCCAATAAAACGTGTAGAAGGAAAAGGTTTTGAACCTACTTCTTGGGACGAAGCAATGGATAAAACGGTTTCAGAGATAAATCGTATTCAAGAAAAATATGGAAAAGATGCTTTTTCTGTTCTATCCGGAGTTTCTTTAACCAACGAAAAAAGTTACCTAATGGGTAAATTTGCTAGAGTTGCCCTTAAAACAAAAAACTTAGACTACAATGGTCGTTTATGTATGGTAAGTGCTGGTGCTGGTAACAAAAAAGCATTTGGTTTAGATAGAGCCTCCAATACATATTCAGATTTAGAATATGCTGAAGTAATTATTGTGGCTGGAGCAAATATTAGTGAAACCTTCCCAACATTAACTCATTGGATTTGGAAAGCAAGAGATAGAGGAGCAAAAATTATTGTAATTGATCCACGTGTTATTCCTTTAGCAAGAACTGCTGATGTACATTTAGATGTAAAACCAGGGACAGATTCTGCTTTATATGGTGCAATGCTAAAATATTTGGTAGATCACGATATGTTAGACCATGATTTTATCGACAATTACACATCAGGATTTGATATGACTATCGATGCTGTTAAAGATTATACTTTAGAATGGGCTGAAGAAGTAACAGGAATTAAAAAAGAAAAAATTAAAGAAGCTGCGGAACTTTGGGGTAAAGCCAAAACAAGTTTCTTATTGCACGCAAGAGGAATCGAACACCATTCAAAAGGAGTTGATAATGTTTTAGGTTGTATTAATTTAGTTTTAGCAACCGGAAGAATTGGAAGACCATATTGCGGTTACGGAACTATTACTGGTCAAGGAAACGGTCAAGGTGGTAGAGAACACGGACACAAATGTGACCAATTACCTGGAAACAGGGATATTGAAAACCCAGAACATAGAAAATACATTTCTGAGGTTTGGGGAATAGATGAAAAAGACATGCCTGGTAAAGGTTTAACGGCTTATGAAATTATTGAAGCCATTCATAGAGGAGAAATAAAAGGTTTATTATCTATCTGTTTCAATCCGTTGGTATCGTTACCAAACAGTAATTATGTTAGAGAAGCGCTCGAAAAATTAGAATTTTATGTTTGTATTGACTTTTTCTTAAACGAAACAGCTCGTCATGCAGATATTGTTTTAGCAGGTTCTTTACAGGAAGAAGAAGAAGGAACAACTACTTCTGCTGAAGGTAGAGTTATTAGAATTCGTCAAGCAGTAACTCCTCCAGGAGATGCAAGAACAGATACTTCTATTATATTAGAATTAGCAGAAAGATTAGGCGTAAAAGATAAGTTTACATACGATGACAGTGAAGCTATTTTTAATGAATTAAGAGTTGCTTCTAAAGGTGGTACTGCAGATTATAACGGAATTACCTATAAAAGAATTGAAGACAACATGGGAATGTTTTGGCCATGTCCAACGGAAGATCATCCAGGAACTCCAAGATTATGGGAAGATAAAAAATTCAAAACTCCAGATGGAAAAGCACATTTTAATCCTGCTCCTTATAAATTACCTGGTGAAGTTACCGATGAAAATTATCCCGTAACGTTAACAACAGGTCGTGTGGTTTCTCAATATTTAAGTGGTACACAAACGCGTAGAATTGGAAAATTAGTAGATCAATACCCTGAACCATTATTAGAAATTCATCCAGAATTGGCTGCAAAATATGGCATTCAACAAAATGAATTAATTAAAGTAAGTACTCGTAGAGGTGAAGCTATATTTCCTGCAAATATTGTAGAAACAATTCGTAAAGACACTGTTTTTATTCCTTACCATTGGTCTGGATTAAAATCTGCAAATTTATTAACACCTGGAACTTTAGATCCAATTTCAAAAATTCCAGAATTTAAAGTGTCTGCTTGTAAACTAGAACCTTTAAATGAACAAGCAAAACCGTCAAGTGAAACTAAAGCATACGCTAGTATATAATCTATAAAAAATTAAAATATGAATTATACCAATTTTAATAAGAATGAAGAGTTTTTTGTAGATATGCAACGTTGTATTGGCTGTAAAGCTTGTGAAATGGCTTGTGCTGAATGTGAAACAAATGGACAAGAATCATTGATTCATGTAAATTATGTGGAACGTGCAGAAACTATTCAAACAACAGTTCAAGTTTGTATGCATTGTGATGATCCTGTTTGTGCAAGTGTTTGTCCAGCTGACGCAATCTCTAAAGATGAATTCGGAATTGTGCATACAGCAAATACAGAAAGATGTATTGGTTGTTCTAACTGTGTAATTGCTTGTCCGTTTGGCGTGCCAAAAAAAGTAGAAGAATACGACTTAATGATGAAATGCACCATGTGTTATGACCGAACAAGTGTTGGAAAAAAACCAATGTGTGCAACAGTTTGCCCAAGTGGTGCTTTGTTTTACGGTACAAGGGAAGAAATTCAAGAAATGCGACCAAACAGTTCTCCTGTAAACACATTTGTATTTGGAAAAGAGATTGTAAATACTAAAGTAAATATCATGATGCCAAAAGGTAGTAATGAATTAAAAATATATTAAAATAAAGCTTATGCCTGATAAAAATAATAATGAAAATTGGAAAAAAGATTTTCCTATTCATAAACAAGATGCAACACAAGTAAGTCGTCGTGATTTTGCTAAATTTTTAACATTAGTATCTGGTGGTTTAATGGTAGGAAGTGGTTTAGTAGCGGCTAAAGCATATTTATCACCAAAAGAAAAAGTAGCAGGAGAACATTTTATTTGCGACAAAGACGAAGTACCTGTTGGAGGAACTAGAGGTTTTGTTATAGAAGGAAGTACAATTCCATATATTCTTATTCATTTAGAAAATGGTGAGTTTAGAGCTTACGAACAAAAATGTACACATTTATCATGTTCTGTATTTTATGCTCCAGGTTCAGGAAAAATTGAATGTCCTTGTCATAAAGGCTTCTTTGACGCAATGACAGGAGAAGTTCTACAAGGTCCACCACCAAGAGCTTTACCAAAATTAGAAGTTTTCTTTAAAGAAACTGGTGTTTTTGTAAAATCATTCCAAGAAGCAATAAGCTAATTAAAAAGCAAGATTATGAGTAATTTTAGAACGAGTCAGAACAAAGCAAATCCTAATAAATTAAATAATATAATATCTACATTGATTTTTATATTAATACTGAATGTTACCTTACAAATATGGTTGCTCTATACAGCGTTAAACAATGCTTTAGACAATCATAGAGAAATATTGATTCCTGCTTTTATAGCTTCACTAGTACTTTTTTTAATTGGATTTAGTTGGTTATATTATTTACCAAAAGGAAATAGAAGTGCATAAAAAAATACCGAAACTAATCTTTCGGTATTTTTTTATCTAACCACTAGTGTAGGTTTTTTTAACGCATCTAATTCTTCCAGCTTTAGTGATATTGATCTTGGTAAAGGAGACAAAGTATCACTTCCATTAACGAAATTCTGAACATAGAAGTTACCTAAATATCCTTTCTCTTCAAGATAATTTTGCATTTTTGTCAAATCGTCAATTGAACATAATTCAGAATGATAAGTAGTTCTGACTTCAAAAGATAATTTACTTTTTAATAATACTTGAAGTGATTTTTCGAAAGATTCATATAAATTAGATTGAGTGATGTTTTCAAATTTAGAAGGCAATGCTTTAAAATCTAACGCTACATAATCTATTGCATTTTCTTCAATTAATTGCTTTAAAAGTTCAGGTTTTGAGCCATTCGTATCCACTTTTACCAAAAACCCTAGAGCTTTTGCTTGTTTGATATTTTCTGCAATATTTTTATGAATCGTACATTCACCACCGCTAAAAACGACAGCGTCAAGCAGACCTATTCGTTTGTTTAAAAATTCTAAAATAGTATCAAAACTAATAGTTCCTTTTCCTAAAACAATTTCTGGATTATAACAATACAAACACTTCATATTGCAACCTGCATACCAAAGTATACAAGCTGCTTTATGAGGATAATCTAAAAGCGTAAAAGGTGTAAAAGATGATATAGGTTTTGTTAACACACGTTTTCTTTAAAGTGAACACGTTGTTTGTGTTCTCCTTTCTTACCAATATTAAAACTTTCAACAGGTCTGTGATAACCCATTACTCTTGTATAAACCAAGCATTTAGTTCTTAATTCTTGATGTTGTTCTAGTACTTCGTTAGTTTGTGTTTTCATGAGATTTAGTTTTATGGTTTTCTATTAAATTTTCGTCACATTTTGGACAATATTCGTGTTCGCCATTCAAGTAACCGTGAACTGGACAAACACTAAAAACAGGTGTAACTGTTATATAAGGCAATCTAAAATTGGAAAGCACCGTTTTTACAAAGTTTTTACAAGCTTCAGGAGAACTAATTCTTTCATTCATGTATAAATGTAAAACTGTTCCACCAGTGTATTTGCATTGTAATTCATCTTGTAACATTAAAGCTTCAAATGGATCTTGTGTAAAATCTACTGGAATTTGAGAACTGTTTGTATAATAAATATTTTCGTCCATTCCTGCTTGAAGAATAGCTGGATAACGTTTTAAATCTTCTTTGGCAAAACGATAAGTTGTTCCTTCAGCTGGTGTAGCTTCTAGATTATATAAATTTCCAGTTTCTTCTTGATATTCTTTCATTTTATTTCTAATATAATCCAGAATTTCAATCGAGAATTCGTGTCCAAAAGCAGTTGTCATATCTTCTTTATCGTTGGTATAATTGCGAATCATTTCGTTCATTCCGTTTACACCAATGGTAGAGAAATGGTTTCTAAAATGAGGTAAATATCGTTTGGTATATGGAAACAATCCTCTATCATACATTTCTTGAATAAAGACTCTTTTTTTCTCTAAAGTAGATTTTGCATTGGTTAGTAATTTGTCTAATTGTTCGTATAATCCTTCTTTATTATTAGCATACAAATAGCCTAAACGAGCCATATTAATCGTTACAACACCAATACTTCCAGTCATTTCTGCACTACCAAAAAGTCCGTTTCCTCGTTTTAATAATTCACGTAAATCGAGTTGCAAACGACAGCACATACTTCTTACAGCGTTTGGCTTATAAGCTTCTTCATTTTCAACTTTGTTGCCGTTTTCATCTAAAATATATTGACTTCCAATAAAATTTTGAAAATAAGATGAACCAATTTTTGCTGTGTTTTCGAAAAGTAAATCGGTATTTTCTCCATCCCAATCAAAATCTTCAGTAATATTTACGGTCGGAATTGGAAACGTAAACGGTTGCCCATTTGTATCACCTTCAGTCATAACAGTATAATAAGCTTTGTTGATTAGATTCATTTCTTTTTGAAAATGTTCGTAGCGCATTTCTTCTAAATCAGAAACGCCTCTACTTTTTGCTCTTTCAAGCATTTTTTCATTTTCTATTCCTCTAAATAAATGAATATCGTTTTTGGTAGGAACTTGAATTTTTAAATCATCAGGAACAACCCAATCTAAAGTAATGTTCGTAAATGGTGATTGTCCCCAACGTGCAGGAACATTCAAGTTGTAAACAAAACTTCGAACGGCTTTTAAAACATCATCAAAAGCTAAATCATCTTTAAAAACATAAGGAGCTAGATAAGTATCAAACGAACTGAAAGCTTGTGCTCCTGCCCATTCGCTTTGCAATATTCCAAGAAAATTTGCCATCTGTCCCAAAGCCTCTCTAAAATGCGAAGGTGGCTTGCTTTCTACTCGTCCTCTTACACCATTAAATCCCTCATTAAGTAACACACGTAAACTCCAACCTGCACAATAACCGGTTAAACAATCTAAATCGTGAATATGCAGATCGCCATTTCTATGTGCATAACCTTCTTCTTTGGAATAAATTTTATCTAACCAATAATTCGCAATAATTTTACCCGCAACATTGTTAACCAATCCAGCATTTGAATAAGATGTATTGGCATTGGCATTAATTCGCCAATCGGTTTGTAAGATATATTCTTCTATGGTTTGTGTGCTATCCACATAGGTTGTATCATCGTTTAAACCTTCAATATGTTCGCGTTGCAACTTTCTTGTATGTCTAAATAACATGAAAGAACGCATCACTGAAAAATAATCTTTTTCAAAGAGTGTTTTTTCTATGATATCTTGAATTTCTTCAACAGACCATACGTTTTTTTGTTCCAAAAAGTCTAAAACAATTGTGAAAACACTATCATCGAATGGAACTGTTACACTTTTAAAACTTTTTTCAATAGCATCTTTGATTTTATAACTTTCAAAAGGTTTGTAAGCTCCATTTCTTTTAATTACGTAAATCTCCATAGTTGTTTTGTTGTTAGTAGTTGTTGATTATTCTGTAAATCGATTTTGCATTTCGATAGCTTTTGGAAATAAAATATTATTTTCTAAATGAATGTGTTTATGCAAATCTTGTTCAAATTCTTGTAACATAGCAAACGTTACTTTATAAGTGTTACAAGCATCAGTTGGTGGTGTATAATTGTTAGTTAATGCTGCAATTTTAACAAAACGATCTCCTTCATTTTCGTGTTCGTGTTTCATCATGGCAATTGGATTTTCTACTGTGCCAAAATGAGGTTCTTCAATAGCTTGTCCAGTTCTAAGGGCATTTTCCATTTTTTTGATGAATGGAAATAAAATATATTCTTCTTTCTGCATATGTTGCGCTAATTCTTCTGAGCAGCCATCAAATAATTCTTTTATTGCAAATAATTCAGGATGATTGTGTCCATGAACTTTACATAATTTATCTAAAAATGCGACTAAAACAGTTGATTTTTCTTCTACATAGCGATGATGTGTTTTTTCGATATAATCAATTAACAGATCACTTGGCCATGATTTAAAATCAATTGCTCCATCAGATTTTGTTTCTAAAAGTTGCGTAATTTCATTTTCGATTTGAGCAAAATCCATTCCTTTCTTTTCACAAGCTTCTTCGATAGTTCTATTTCCTTTACAACAAAAATCGATTCCATATTTTGAAAAAACTGCTGCTGTTCTGAAATCTTTGGCTACATATTCACCTATAGTTGATTGTTCTAAAACGTTCATATAATTATAATTTATAATATTATTTCTACAATAGTATAAATTATTTGAGTCTTTTGTTATGACCTAAATCATAGATAAAAAGATTTATTGATGGTTATTTTGTAGTCAAAATAAAATCACATAAAAAACATATTATATAATGGTTGATTCTGCTTATACAACACTAGAAAAAGGGCACCCAATTGGCATTTATTTGGAAGAAAAAAATGTTATTCATAATTTAATAAACGAATTAATAGAAACTGATCCTGAAATAGAATATCAAAAATTCTATAATATATTTAATAATTTATCCACTATTGAAAAAAGATTTGTTCGAAAAGAAAATCAATTTTTTCCTTATTTAGAAAAACACAATTGGAATGGTCCTTCTAAAGGAATGTGGTCGTTTCATGATACACTTCGAGAACAAATTAGACTACTTAGAGCAGATTTAGAAAATAAAAACATTGAGAAAGTAAAAAATAATCTGGAATATCTTTTAGAAGGAATCTATAGATTATTAAATGTTGAAGAAACTGTATTATTTCCGAATGCATTAGAATTATTAGAAGAAAAAGATTGGATTGAAATGCGAAAAGGTGAAGACGAAATTGGTTGGATGTTAGCCACAAAGCCATCAAATTACCCTGAAAATCAATACATTCATCCTTCTGAAGATTTTACGCAACGGAATATGGATTTCACTTCTTCTGATGCATCACATTATGATGAAGGTTTTATGACTGTTGAACAAGTAAATTTACTATTTAGAACCTTGCCTTTAGACCTTACGTATGTAGATGAAAACGATAAGGTAATTTTTTATAATCGTGGTGAAGAACGTGTTTTTCCAAGAAGTGCTGGAATTATTGGTAGAGAAGTAAAATTTTGTCATCCACCAAAAAGTGTTGACACTGTTTTAAAAATTTTAGAAGAATTTAAAAAAGGAGCTAAAAACGAAGCTTCCTTTTGGATAAACTATAAAGAACGATTGATATACATTAGATATTTTGCCGTGAGAGATAATGATAAAAATTATAAAGGTGTTATAGAAATGTCACAAGATATTACTGATATTAAAAAAATTGAAGGAGAACAACGACTATTAAATTGGAATTAAAAATTAGTATAATGAAAGATTTAAAAGAAAAAATTCTACAACTAAAAAAAGAAAAAAACGCAGTTATATTGGCGCATTATTATCAAGAAGAAGCTATTCAAGAAATTGCTGATTATGTTGGTGATAGTTTGGGATTATCACAAGTTGCAGCAAAAGCTGATGCGGATATTATTTTATTTGCTGGAGTTCATTTTATGGCAGAAACGGCAAAAATCTTAAATCCAACTAAAAAAGTAATTTTACCTGATTTAAAGGCTGGATGCTCTTTAGCTGACTCTTGTCCTCCTGATTTATTTAAGAAATTTAAAGAACATCATCCTAATCATATTGTAATAACTTATGTGAATTGTTCTGCTGAAATAAAAGCACTTTCTGATATTGTTTGTACCTCATCAAACGCATTAAAAATTGTAAATTCTGTACCCTTAGAAACTCCTATTATTTTTGCACCCGATAAAAATTTGGGCAAATATATTATCGAGCAAACAGGTAGAGATATGGTTCTTTGGGATGGCTCATGTATTGTTCACGAAGCTTTTTCATTGGAAAAATTGATTGATTTATATAAAAAAAATCCAGATGCTGAAATTATTGCACATCCAGAATCTGAAACTCATATTTTAAAAACAGCAACATATATTGGTTCTACAGCTGGAATGATTAATTATGTAAAAGAATCAAATTCTAACAAGTTTATTGTAGCCACTGAAGCCGGTATTTTATACAAAATGCAACAAAAAGTTCCTGAAAAAACTTTAATTCCAGCTCCTTCTCACGAAGATAATACTTGTGCGTGTAGCGAATGTGCATTCATGAAAATGAATACATTACAAAAAGTATATCATTGTTTATTAAATGAAACTCCCGAAATTATTGTTCCAATAGAAATTCAAGAAAAAGCATTGGTTCCTATTGAGAGAATGCTTCAATTATCTTAAAAATGAAACAAACTGACTATTTAATTTTTGGATCTGGTGTTGCCGGATTGACTTTTGCTATAAAAATTGCGATGCATTTTCCAGATAAAAATGTTACCATTATAACCAAATCTAACGCAGACGAATCCAATACAAAATACGCTCAAGGAGGAATTGCTGTTGTGTTGAATCAGATTGAAGACAATTTTCAAAAACACATAAACGATACTTTAATTTGTGGTGATGGTTTATGCAAAAAAGATGTCGTAGAAATGGTCGTTAAAGAAGGTCCGAAATGTGTACAAGAATTAATAGATTGGGGAACACAGTTTGACAAAAATGAAACAGGAAGTTATGATTTAGGTAAAGAAGGTGGTCATTCCTATCATAGAGTTATTCATCACAAAGATCAAACGGGTTTTGAAATTGAAAGAGCTATTTTAAAACAAGCTCATTTACAAAAAAACATTACAATTCTAGATTTTCATTTTGGTTTAGAATTACTTATTGAAAATAATAAGTGTTTTGGATCAACAGTTCTAAATGAAAAAACTAATGAAATTATTACTTTTTTGGCGAATCAAACCTTATTAGCAACAGGTGGAATTGGTCAAATTTACGGTCACACTACAAACCCTGAAGTAGCAACTGGTGACGGAATTGCAATGGCTAATAGAGCAAACGCAAATATAAAAGACGTGGAATTTATTCAATTTCACCCAACTGCTTTGTATAATGCTGATTTAAAATCTACTTTTTTAATTTCTGAAGCTGTTAGAGGTTTTGGTGCTATTTTGAGAGATAAAAACGGAAAACGTTTTATGTTTGATTATGATGCAAGAGGCGAATTGGCCTCAAGAGATATTGTGTCACAAAGTATTGAAAAAGAGCTTAAAATTTCTGGAGAAGACTCTGTTTTTTTAGATTGCACTCATTTAGAAATAAATGCTTTTAAAAAACATTTTCCGATGATTTATGAAAGATGTAAGGATTTGAATATTTTTATTGAAACCGATTGGATTCCCGTAATTCCGGCCCAACATTATTTGTGTGGTGGCATTGAAGTTGACACTAACGGAAAAACTTCAGTTGAAAACTTGTTTGCTTGTGGCGAATGTTCTTATACTGGATTGCATGGAGCAAATCGCTTGGCATCAAATTCATTATTAGAAGCTTTGGTTTATTCGGATAGAATTTTTAACTATTTAAAAACAAATTCAAATTTTTTACCTGGAAAAAAATCCTTTGGAAGTGAAATAATTCAGCAAGAAAATAATTTTGACAAGAATAAAAAAATGTCAAAAATTAGAACAAAACTTCAAAATTTAATGCAAAAAAACGTTGGAATTGTTAGAAACAACAACGATTTGAATAGAACTTTAAGAGAGTTAATAATTTTACAAAATGACATAAAACTATTAGAAAGCAAAAATCATATTTCTAAAGAACTTTATGAACTTAAAAATATGATTGATGTTTCGATACTAATTGTAAATCAATCATTACAAAGAACACTAAATTGTGGAAGTTTTTATAAAGTTTAGTTAATTGCTTTATCCAACATTGCTTTTGAAATATTCATAGCACGATTCTTAATTTCTTCAGCTTTTTCTCCTTTAAACAAACTATCAACAGTTTCTTTAAACAAAGTATTCCAACGGTTGAAATGCGTAAAATCCATTTGTACTTTTTTGTTTAAATCTTTGTGAGTCATCATTGGATTTCCATCAAAATTACCTGTACTAAAAAGTATATTTTCCCAAAAATCATACATTCTAGGTAAGTGATTTTCCCAATTTGTGTGAGCAATATCAGTAAAAATAAAACCAAGTGTGCCGTCAACTTTTACTTTTTTATAAAAGACATCAACTAATTTAATGATGTCTTCTCTATCTTGAATATCTTTTTTCATAATGCAAATTTTTAAGATTACAAATCTTTGTTTTTAAATTTTCTTAATGATATAAAAAACGGAATAATTGCCCATAAACACAATAGTAAAAACGATATGATTAATCCTGTCATAGTTCCAAAAAAGTCTTTAAAAATAGCTCCTGTATATCCCATCATTGCAGAAACATCTAAGTGTAATAAAATTTGAATTCGAGCTAAATCTATTGGACTTAAAGCTGTTATACCAACCATGGCTTTTTCTATAGGATAATCTGCAAATTGAAACAATAAAAACAAAACTAATCCATCAAAAAGTAAGGCAAAAAATAACCAAATCATTATTGCTATTCCGATTCCTTTGGCTTTATCTCTTGTTACAATTGAACTCAAAAACGCCAAAGCAACAAAAACTATTGAAATAATACTACCAACGCTTATCATCATAAAACCAACAGCATTTGGACTATAAATCAATAATGGAATTCCTGCTCCAATTAAGAATGCAATTACCATTGATGAGGATAATCCAATAAATAAACTCATCCAAATTTTGACTCTTTTTATGGGTTGACTTAATAATAGCTCAATAAATTCGGCACTATTGTATAAATATATTGTTGCAAAAAGTATTGAAACTAAAGGAACTGTAAATAAAATTACGTTTAAAATGGTTAGTAATCCCTTTGATGAATTGTCTTCTAAAGCAAACGAACTCCATGATAAAACAGCTAATATTAAAGTAAAAGCTAGGACTATTTTGTTCTTTAAAATATCAGATAATATGATTTTTATAATTCTATTCATTTTTATTTTTATTTTTTAAAACACTTGCAATGGCTTTAGAAATTTTAGTTTCATTAGTTTCTTCTAAAAGAGTCGCTACTTTTTTATGAAAATGAACTTCACCTTCTTGCATGAAAATAATTTCGGTAATTAAATCATCTAATTCACTTAATAAATGCGAAGTAATTAGAATTAATTTCCCTTTTTCTTTTTCCTTGATGATTTTTTCTTTTAAGATTTCTGACGCTAAAGGATCTAATCCTGCAGTAGGCTCATCTAAAATTAATACATCTGGATTAAATAAAAAGGCTAACGTAGCACTCACTTTTTGTGTAGTTCCACCAGAAAGCGTTCGCATTTGTTTGTCGAACATTTTTTCAAGTTCAAAGGCTTTTATCAAATCTTCATCTAAAACTTCTGTCGAATTTCTAATGGTTTTAATCATTTCAATTACTTGTCCAATTGTCATTGTATCCGGATAACGACCAATCTGTGGCATATATCCAATATTTTGACGGTACAAATATTCGTTTTTAATTGATTTTTCGTTAAAGGTAATTGTACCTTTATCGGGCAAAACCATTCCTAAAACAGATTTTATTAAAGTGGTTTTTCCACAACCATTTGGACCAATTAGTGCAATACATTCTCCTTTTTTACAAGAAAGATTAACATTTTTTAATACTTCTAATTTTCCAAATTTTTTGTTTACCTCGCTTACTTCAATCATAATGGTAATGGCTTCATTAATGGTTTATTATCTATAAAATTATCGGGTGTTATACTCGGTAAAACTTTTTCAGATTTATCTAAAAGCGTAATCATAAAACTTCTATATAACAACATTGTTGATGGATTACTTTCGACTAAAACAGCAAACAAACTTAGTGGATGATAAGGTACATCGCCAACTCCGTCTCTATTAATATCATACCCTTCATATTTATCCCAATAGTTATTGTTAAATGTATTTAAAACAAGACTTCCATTGGTACTTATATCAAAAGTATTTTTTAAAAAATTATTATTTACAATTTCATTATCCATACAATTAGCCTGAATTTTCATTCCCCAACCGTTTGAAATGAATTGATTTTTTTCGATTTTGTTACGACTACCTCCTTCTACATATATAGCAGATGTGTTCGAAATAAATTTGTTATTAAAAATATAACTGTCTGAAATATCTTTTAAAAGTAATCCATAAGCAGAATCTCCCCAGTTTTCCTCAAAAGTATTATTGAACATTTTAACATCTTTTGAGTACATAACCGCTACTCCTGCTCCATTATTCCTAAAGACATTTGTGATATAGGTATCACTGTGAGAAAACATAAAATGCAATCCATATCTAACATTATTTACGCTGATATTTCTCCATATTAAAGAATCATAAACAAACTCAAAATAAATACCATCTCTATGACCGTCAATTGTATTTGCAATTATTAAGATATCGTTTGATTTCCAACAATGTATTCCGTTTCCAAGTTGTTGTTCATCTTTTCCGTAGGCTTTTAAACGATTATTTTTTATAGTACACTTTTGGCAATTCTGAAGATAAATACCAAAAAAATTATCATCTAAAACATTATTTTGAATTATAACATACTTAGAATTGTATACTTTGATTCCGCACGGATCTGTAATAGTTGCATAAGCCGATTTGATGACTTTAAAGCCCTCTACAACAACACTATCTGATTTTATCGATAAAACTTCGTGTTTTTTTTCACCATCTAAAACGGGTAAACCTTTACCTATAAAGACAATTTTTTTATCGATTATTATATTTCCTTCTTTGTACCATCCTCCATGAACCATTAATGTATCACCATCTTTTGTTAAAGCAATTCCTTCTTTTACAGACTTTATAGGATAATTTTTTCCTACGTGAATTGTAGTTGCATTCAGAGAAAATGAAAAAAGAAGTATTGTAATTAAAAAATATTTCATTTACTTTTATTTAATAATTTCGGCCCAAGAAATTGGACTTGCATTATATTTTTTAGCCATTTGTTCGGCTTCTTCATTGGTTTTAACGGCAATAATATTTCCTCTCATTGGACTGTTTATTGTTCCACCTTTAACATAGAAAGCTGTTTCTGCTGAAATTAGAGCATTATTTTGATTAAAATCGTGAATGTAAAAAGATTGAATCTTTGGATTTGGATTTTCTTTCTGATAATTTATCATACAGTGCATATCATCAAATTTATAAATTCTTCCTTTGGTTGTTATTACTTCGGCACCAAATTTTCCGTCTGAGATTTTCATTTTACAAAATTCACACCCATCTGTATTTAATTTGATTGCTTCTGCTTCTTTTTTACCACATGAGATAATCAATGCAAATAAGAAGTAAGGTACTATTTTCATTATGTTGTTTTTTTATATTTGTATTCTAACCAAACGATTACTGCTAATAATAGTCCAGCAATTGTAAGCAACCAACCACCTGTGTCTGGGATTGAGTAAGCTCCAAAGTTTAATAATTGTTTAAATCCTAACAAAGGAGGTTGATAAGCCATTCCAGGAACAATAATTGCTGCATTTGGATCTAAATTGTGTCCATATTCATAGTTCCATCTGTAAAAGTCAATTCCAGAAATCGCCACAAAAAGCACAAAAGTAATTAAAAATCCAAAAACAGCTTTTCTACGATTTATAAAAATTAAAGCAAATGCAATTAAGGCAAAAGCTCCAAAAATATAAGGTAAAATTTTAAACTCAAAAAAGTTTTCTGTGTGCAATGTTGCCATTCCAATGTAATGATTCAATCCATTTATAATGTCTACATCACCACCTATTTTATTAGCATGTAATTGTAATGTTAATCCTTCTGGATATTGAGGTGCGTCAAGTTCAATTCTCCACAATGGAAGAAATAGTGAAACTATAAAAAGTAATCCTACAATTGATAACATAACTTTTGACGCTAGAGACAAGTTTATTGTTTTCATTTTAATATTTTTTAAAAAAATAAGGGAGCATTTTTAAGTTGCTCCCTCTTTTTTTTGTGTTTATTATTATTTTGAAGAAGCTGGTAAATTAGTACCTAAACTGTAAGAAATTGGAACATTACTTCCTGCTGGAGATACTCTAATGTACCCAGACATTTCTTGGTGTAATGCGCTACAGAAATCTGTACAATAGAATGGTACAATTCCTACTTTATTTGCTTTCCAATATAAAGTTGCTGTTTCCCCTGGCATAATTAATAATTCTGCTGTTGGTGCTCTTCTAATTGAGAATCCGTGAGGTACATCCCAATCTTGTTCTAAGTTGGTAACATGGAAATATACTTCATCTCCTACTTTAATTCCTTCAATATTATCTGGTGCAAAGTGAGAACGTATCATCGTCATATAAACGTGTACTTTATTTCCTTCTCTAACAACTTTGGTTTCTTTTTCACCTCTAGCTACTCGTGGGTGATTATTTTTCTTAATATCGTAAATTTTTAATTGTCCGTTATTTCGAATTAAATCAGCTGGTGCAGCTTGTGCGTAGTGAGGTTCACCAATTGTAGGGAAATCCAACAATAATTGCATTTTATCTCCACTAATATCAAATAACTGAGCTGATTGCGTTAACTCTGGACCAGTTGGTAAATATCTGTCCTTAGTGATTTTATTATATACAATCATGTACTTTCCAAAAGGTTTTTTACTGTCTCCACCTGGAACACAAAGGTGACCTGGAGAATAGTAAGTTGGATGTCTATCTAACACTTTAAGTGTTTTAATATCCCACTTTACAACTTCAGATGAAACGAACATAGTTGAATATGCATTTCCTTTTCCATCAAATTCAGTATGTAAAGGTCCTAAACCTGGTTTTTGAACTTCTCCGTGTAAAACAGAGTTATATTTCAATACAGGAATACCTTCATAATCTCCTTCGAAATCTTTTTTGTCTATAGCTGCTAACATTTTAGTGTAACTAAATACAGGAATTAAAGCTGCTAATTTTCCAGAACCTACAATGTACTCTCCAGTTGGATCAACATCACATCCGTGAGGTGATTTTGGACAAGGCATTAAATAAATAACATCTTTCATTGCTTCTGCATCCAATACTAAAACTTCTTCTTTAATAACTGATTTTCCAGTATGAGTTTCATCGTCCCAAGTATTATGTGCATATTTTGCTTTTTCCATTTTACCTTTTCCAGCTTTGATATACTCTTCTGCTTTTTTCCAGTTTACTGCCATGATAAAATCTTTATCATTTTGAGAAGCATTTACTTCTAAAAGCGTGTTAGCTTGTTCCGAATTGTAACAAGTAAAGAAGAACCAACCGTGTGATTTTCCTTTTCCTGCGTGTGAAAGGTCAAAATTAACACCTGGTAAACGCAATTGGAAAGATAAATCCATTTCACCAGATTCTTTGTCAACTTTAATGAAACTGATGTGAGCCTTAAAATTTTTCTTGTAAGTATTAATTGGCACATCCCCATCTTCGTAATCACCTGGCACACCAAAACGTGTTCCTGCTACTACATATTCTGTATTTTCTGTGATAAATGGTGAAGAGTGATTACCCGCAGAATTAGGTAATTCTAAAATTTCTGCAGTTTTGAAACGTTTTAAATCTACTCTTGCAATACGAGGTGTATTATTTGCGTTTGCAAAAATCCATCTACCATCAACTTCTCCATTAGTTTGCGATAATTCTAAGTGATGTTGGTCATCCCAAGGAATAAATCCTTCTGAAGTGTTTAACATTGGTTTTGTTTCTTCACTATATCCCCATCCACTTTCTGGATCTTGAGAGAAAATAGGAATAACTTTCAACATTCTTCCACTAGGAAGTCCATAAATACTCATTTGACCACTGAAACCTCCAGAAACAAAGTTATAAAATTCATCATACTTTCCTGGCGCGACATATACACGTTGTGCGGCATCACCAACTGCGGCGTCACTTGTGTTTTTTGGTTTACATGAAACAAAATATGCTCCAATTAAAACGATAGCAAAAGTTGCTTTTAAAAATCTGTTTTTCATATACTTTCGATTTTAAATTACTTATTTTACACCATCATTTTTACGCATAAACTCCAAAATTTCACGAGCTTCTGTATCTGCTAATGATTGGTTTGGCATACGTACTAAACACAATTCTAATTGTGCTTGTAATTCTGGATCTTTGTCGATCATTGGATCTGGATTTGTGATGAAGTTCATAATCCATTCTGGCTTTCTACGCTCTGTAACGCCTTTCCATCCTGGTCCAACTAAACGTTCGTCTGTCATTTTGTGACAAGAAGTACATTTAACTCCAGACACTTCTTCACCTTTTGCGGCCATCGCTCCATCTAAAGCTGCACCCAATTCAATGTTGCTGTGTTTTCCTTCTCCTCTGTTTGGATCATAAGAAGAAGCGTCAGTTGTTGTAGATTCTTCAGTCGCTGTTGGTGCTGAAAAATCTTCTCCTGATTCTGATTTACTTTTTCCACATGAAATGAAAAGAGCAAATACTACTACTAATAAAGATAATTTGTTCATAAACTTTGTTTTTAATTTATGATACAAATTTCAGGTTTATTTATTTTTTTATTTATGACTTAAATCATATTGGAAGAACTATTTTAGTTTTTTTTTAATACTAATTAACATTTAAAAAAAAAATATATTTTTGCATTTAACAATACTAAAATGAACATCTAAAAAAAGAAAATAGTTTTTATTGTTTTATGATTTTAATCATATTTTGTACTTTTTTTAACTGCTAATTTTGCCCTATTAATTATTTCATTCTATTATAAAGTTGAAAAATATAGTATTCATAGTTATAACCTTTATTTTATTTAAACCAGTATTTCCTGTTTTAAATTATATTGTTAATTATGACTATATATCAACTCAATTATGTGAAAATACTTTAAAACCTGAATTAAAGTGTAATGGTAAATGTCATTTGAAAAAAGAATTAGCTAACGAAGCTAAAAAAGACAATCCAAAATCAAATGAACATAAAAGCAACGCTATAACTTTTGAAGTTTTATATTGTGAAAACATTACTTCTTATGTACTTAATCCAAAAATTTATATTGAAAAAAAGGTTAAATCCTTTTATAATTGCATATACTTTCGATTAAATAGTACTTCTATTTTCCACCCGCCTATTTTAGCATAAACATCTTCAGTTATTGGTATTTATATCAAATTATTGGTTATTTACTAGCCAATACACTCAACTTATGTCTAAAATAAATAAAAAACAAAATGAAAATTTTAAAATATACTTTCCTATTCTTATTAGGAACAATGCTTTCTTGCTCTTCTGATGATGACACTACTACTACACAACCCATTGTTACAGAATTAGATGGATTAAACAAAATTCAAGAAATTACAAATGACACACATAGTATTGAATTATATAATACAAATGGGGCTTTAGAACAGGGCTATAATGGTATTTCATTACGTATTAAAAACAAAACCACAAACGAATACGAAAAAAATGCAACTATTACATGGAACCCTGTAATGCATATGACTTCTATGATGCATTCTTGTCCAAAATCTGAAATTGTAAAAACAGCTACTAAAGAAACGCTTTATAATGGTTTTATCATTTTCCAAATGGCTCAAAATGAAACAGAATATTGGGATTTAAAAGTAGATTATACTATTGATGACGTAGCTTATACTGCAACAGCTGTAGTAAATGTTCCTGCTTCTGCAAAACAAAGAGTCACTTCTTTTACAGGTTCTGATAGTAAAAGATATATCATTGCAATGATTGAACCCAACACTCCTAAAGTTGCTGTAAATGATGTGACTTTTGGCTTATTTAAAATGGAAAATATGATGACTTTTCCTGTTGTTGATAATTTTAAAATCAAAATCGACCCAAGAATGCCAAGTATGGGAAATCATGGTTCTCCAAATAATGTAGATTTAACACAATCCACCGACAAACTTTATAGAGGAAAATTATCGTTAACTATGACTGGTTATTGGAAAATTAACCTACAATTACTTAATGAATTAGATGAAGTTCTAAAAGGTGAAATAATCACAGAAGCTACTCCAGCTAGTAGTATTTATTTAGAATTAGAGTTCTAAACAAACCATTAAAAAAGGTCAGAATAACTTTTTTGACCTTTTTAATTTTTTTCAAATCTTAAAATAATTGATTTTCAATTCATAGAAAATCTTTATATCAAAAAAATGAAAAACTCATATTACATTGCTATTTTATTATTTAGTATATCTACCCTATTTGCCCAAGAAAAAGACACTTTGATTCCAATCAGTTTAAAAGAAGTTATTCTTATTGGTAAACAAGCACAATTAGAACAAAAACAATTTAAACCTCTAGCAACTATTGACGAATATTTACAACAAAGTGGAACGGTTGAAATGATAAAAAGAGGTGGTTATGCATGGGAACCAAACATCAACAACATGAGTACCGAAAGAACCGTTGTAACTATTGATGGAATGCGAATTTTTGGTGCTTGTACAGATAAAATGGATCCAATTACTTCCTATGTTGAAGTCTCAAATCTTTCTGAAGCCGAAATTTCTTCTGGTCAAAGCGGAAGTTGTCATGGTCCAACGATTGGTGGATCAATTGATTTAAAAAGAAGCAAAAGTAAAGTTGGTAAAAAAGGAATTAACGGTTACATAAATTCGGGTTATGAATTTAATAACCAACAAAAAATTATAGGTGGTGCATTAAATTATGTTGACAGTTTGTTTTTTATTGACAACAATATCATGTTTAGAGATGCCGAAAACTATAAAGCTGGCAACAATAATGAAGTTTTATTTTCTCAATTTAGAAAACTAAATATGTCAAGCACCGCTGGTTATTTGTTCAATAAAAACAAATATATTGAAGGGGCAATTATCTATGACAAAGCTACAGATGTTGGCTATCCTGCATTACCAATGGATGTTTCTTTAGCTGAAGCTTTAATTACATCTTTAAAATTTGAATATTTACCCGAAAATAGCCTAGTAAATAAATTAGAAACTAAGGTTTACTACAACACAATTACACATACAATGGATGATACAAAGCGACCAAACGTTGCTATTCATATGGATATGCCTGGCTGGAGTGATACCTATGGAATGTATTTGAACTTGAACGGAAAAGTAAAAAACAATACCTTTTTAGCTACTTTTAATTCGTTTTATAATCGTTCACTTGCCGAAATGACAATGTATCCAAGTGATCCAAATGAGAATATAATGTTTATGTTGACTTGGCCTGATGTCGTTACTTTTTATAATGGAATTTATTTAGATAATACGTATGAATTTAATCCAAATTCAAGTTTAAAAGTGTCAGCAAGTTTGGGAAATCATTTTAATGAAATTAAAAGTACATTCGGCTTACAAAGTTTACAAATTTTTTATCCAAATATGGAAGCTGATAAAAGTAGAATGCTTAAAAGTCTAGCTTCAAATTACAATTGGAAAAAAGAAAGCTTTGGCTTTAATTTCGGATTGGCCTATGGTGAAAGAGCTTCATCGATTTCTGAAGCTTATGGCTTTTATTTATTCAATAGTTTTGACAGATATGATTATGTGGGAAATCCAGATTTAAAAAATGAACAATCTGTTGAAGGTTCTTTTGCTATTAGCTATAAGCCTTCAAAATTTAAAACTTCGTTAACTACTTCTTATTTTCATATTTCAAATTATATTATTGGAACACCAGATGCAACTATTTTGCCAATGACAATTGGAGCAAGTGGTGTTAAGATTTACAGTTCTTTAGATTATGCTACTATAATAAAATCGGTTTTTGATTTTGAAACTTATTTGACCAATGATTTAAAATGGATAAATCAAATTACATATAGCTATGGTAAAGGTAGTGATGATGAAAACTTGCCTTTCATTAGTCCATTAGCCTATAATTCTAAATTACAATTTAAGAAAAGAAAATTTGCGTCTGAATTAGGTCTTCAAGGAAATTTGATTCATACAAATTACGCCCCAAAATATGGTGAAATTAAAAAACCAGATTTTGCTATTATAAATTTTGCTTCAAACTATATGTTTGATTTAAATGAAAACAAATTAAACCTTAAAGCTGGAATTGAAAATATATTAGATAGTGAATATTCAACTTTTGCAGATTGGAACAATATTCCAAGAATGGGAAGAAACGTGTTTATGAATGTAAGTTATGGTTTTTAATAACTCTAAAAGGATTACAAATAAAAAAGGGATAACTTAAAGCTATCCCTTTTTTATTTTATAAATTTAAATTACTGTAAAGAATCAGAAACAAATGGATCTGCAATTGTTCCATCTGTTACGGGTTGTACAATTTCTTCTTTGGCTTTTATCGCTCTGTTTTCACATCTATCACATAGATCTGTAATATTTTTTGCTTCAAAAGCATTGGCTACTGTACCTTGAAAAATCTCATCGGTATTCTTTCCATTGATATAACTACAATCTTCATACAAATGATAACTTTTACCAAACTTAGTCCAATAAACATAATTTTTTCCGCCATTTAAATCCTCAACTTGTTTAGTTTGTTCTGTATATTTTTCTACTGAAGCCATGTTTGATTCAAAACCACCAATTCCAGCAATTAATAAGGCTACACCTGCAATACTTCCTAAAATTGCTTTACTTTTTCCGTCTACTTTTTTATTCGTTAAAATAAAAATAATTAAAGGCAAAAAAGCCACAAAAGCCATAATCACACCCAATTGATTTTGCATATAGAATAAAAACTTGTTCTTTTCTGATGGTGGGTCAAGTCTGTTAGATTTTTTCCATAAAATCGAACCAGCAAACACAAGTATTAAATCTAAAACTATAAGTCCAATTACCCAAACGTTTACGGGTGATTCTCCAGTATTAACTGCTTGTAAAAACAATCGTATAGCAAAAACCTGAGCTACAATTGCACCAAGCCATAATAAAACAGCAAACATTCTAAATTGATTTGCTTGTGATTTGTTTTCTGCTGAAGGAACAAATGTATAATCTGAATTAGTTGTATTTGGTTTATCGGAACCTCCAACTTTTGTAATTTTTTTATCTGTACTCATAATTAATTAGTTTATTTTTCAAAAGTATTATTTTTTTTGTGATTTTATTTTTAAAATCGAATAATTTATTAACTAAAAATTATTAATAACTAATTAGATTTGAAAGGTTTGAAAATATTTTTTTTTCTAAAACTGAAAATATATAAACGGTTGCGGACCAGCAGAGGCAGTTGCATAAATTAGCCAAAAGATTAAACCAAACAATACTGCTTTTAAAGGTAAAGGTGTTTTATTGAAAGCTATTCTTAAACCATCAATGACTTTATTTGGTAAAAAGTGCCAAACAAAACCTATGGCTAAAAGAATAAATACATTTTTATAACCTAAAATTATAGTTTGCCATTTATGTAAGTCAAATGTTAAGTTTCCGATATTTTCTGCTATTTGAAAAGCTGTTGTAAAATCTTTAGCTCTAAAAAATAACCAAGCAAAAACCACAAAATGGAATGTTAATACCACTTGAATAAAACGAACAAAATAGTTTTTAGGTAACTTAATAAATTTTCCAAAGAATTTTTCTACGACTAAAGCAGTTCCATGTAATACTCCCCAAAAAACAAATTTCCAACTAGCTCCATGCCATAAACCACCCAATAACATTGTTAAGAATAAGTTAATGTATGTTCTGAAATTTCCTTTTCTGTTTCCCCCTAATGAAATATATAAATAATCTCTCAACCAAGTTGATAATGAAATATGCCATCTTCTCCAAAATTCAGTTATTGAACCTGATTGATATGGGGTTCTAAAATTGGCAGGCAACCAAAATCCCATTAATAAAGCTAAACCAATAGCAATATCTGAGTATCCAGAAAAATCACAATAAATTTGAATGGCATAACCATAAGAAGCCATCAAATTTTCAAAAGATGAATAACTGTTTGGTGCATCAAAAACTCTATCCACAAAATTGGTAGAAATATAATCTGAAATTACAGCTTTCTTCAACAAACCTCCAATAATTAAGAACAAAGCGTTATTAAAATCTTCTTTAGAAAGCTTTAGTCTATTATAAATCTGAGGAATAAAATCTTTTGCTCTAACAATTGGTCCAGCTACTAATTGTGGAAAAAACGAAACGAAAAACAAAAAGTCCATAAAACTCTTGGTTGGTTCTAATTCTTTTCGATAAACATCAATGGTGTAACTAAGGGTTTGAAACGTATAAAATGAAATTCCAACGGGTAGAATTATATCATAAAAAGCAAAATTTTTATCTAAAATATTGTTTATGTTATCAATAAAAAAATTGGTGTATTTGAAATAACCTAACAATCCTAAATTGACTAAAAGACTAATAATCAAATAAAATTTTCTATAACCCTTACTGGTTTCTTCATAAATTAATTTAGCCAAGCTATAATCTAAAACGGAAGAAAAAATCAATAATCCAAAATAAATTCCACTACATTTATAATAAAAGAATAACGAAAACAAAACCACATAAGTGATTCTGAAATAATGTGTTTTTTTGGTAAGTATATATAGAAGATAGAAAACTATAAAAAACCCTAAAAACAAAGCACTATTAAATAACAAAGGCCTTTCTGGGTTATAAGTAAACCAACTCTTAAGAGTATCAACATTCAAAACACCAATATTTTGAATAATCCAATCGTTTATTAAATGTATTGTTTCCAATGCTTATTTACCTGATTTATTATATTGATAGGATTGCATAAACGCTTCAAAAAAATCGTCTGCTTGTTTTTTGTACCCTTTGTAAGTATAATGCACTTTGTCAGAAGTAATTAAACCATTTCTATAATTAGTATTTACATCCTTTGCTCCACCTAAATCATTATACATATCCCAAACAGCATAATTTTTTATTTCGGCTTGGTCAATGATACTTTTAGTATATTGTTCTACTAAATAATTCTTGTTTTTTCTGCCAAATTGTGAGGGTTGTGGCGTTGTTACTAAGATTTCAACATCAAAATTAAATAATCTTATTTTGTCAATTAATTCATTTAATCGTTCAATAAACGTTTCATTATCTAATTTATCAAAACTTTCATTTGTTCCGAAAGAGATTACAATTAAATTAGGTTCTAAGGCAGGCAATTGCTGATAAAACATGTCATACTTATTAAAATCTGAACATTTAGCACCATTAACTCCAATGGCACTATAAATTACACCTGCTTTACTATTTTCTAAGGCAATTCCGTTTAAAGCAAATTCAGAATAATCCGTATTTGGAATGATAAAAATTTTATCCATTGGTGTTAGATTATAATAATCATGTGACATTGGATAAGATATTTGATTTAAAGGCAGAAACTTTTTGGTAGTCACTTCTTTGGTCACAATTTCAAATTCGACGGAAGCAATATCGTTTGTATCTGGTTCTTCAATTGGAATTTTTTGTGTAACTATTGTTGGAATTTTTAATGTTTTACCATAATTAATGTTGTCCGATTTTAAGTTATTAGCCTTCTTAATCTCAGAAACACTCACGTCATATTTATTGGCAATAATTGATAAAACTTCTCCTTTTTTGATTTTGTGGTTTATTGTTTTATTAATTTTTTTGGTAGTGTAACCTGTTATTTTTTTGGGAATTTCTTTAGGAACTTCTGTTTGAATAATTTCATTTTTCATTTCAAATGAATTCGCTACGAAAAAAGAATTTTGATTGTTAGGTGTAATAACCCTTATTGAATTAAATTTATAATTGTCTTTTACATTCAACTCTATTGAAAAATCTTTTTTATCTGTATAAAATGCAATTCCACTTAATCCAACAGGTAAAGTATCAATAACTTTAATGTTTCTATAATTATTAAATGAAATATCTGAAGTTAATTTAGCTAAATGAGAACCGTTAGTCATAGCCATTTTATAAGGAAAAACAAATCCTAAACCAGCATTACCAAATTTATTTTGAAGATTTTGTCTCATATAATCCGTCATAATATCTGCTTGAATATGAGAATCTCCAATATGCACAACTCGCAATTTTTTGAATTGTTTGTTTTCAATTGCATCTAAAATCTGCAACGATTTTCCAATTGCTTTATCGTTTATTATTCTATTTGAATATTCAGGAAAAATAATGGAATCATTAAGTCCCTGAATAGAATCAACTTTTGTATATAATGAATCCACATCTTGCGAAAAACAAAATTGAAAAGTCAACACCATAATAAAAATTAGGTATTTATTCATTTGTACTATCAATTTTGGTGTAAACACTATCATTTTTTCGTTTTGGAACTACAAATCCTTTATTTAAGGTTTTAAAAAGAGAATAACCATTAAAAATTTCGTTGTAAATTAATTTGGCTATTTCTTTAGAACCTGTATAATTAAAATGCGTATAATCTTTGTTTGCTTTCGACGGAACACCTTCAACCCATTGAACCATAGAACCATCGCCACCCATTAATGTATATAAATTCACAAATCCGGCTTCTGATTTTACAGCATATTTTTTTTGTGCCATAGCTAAAGGCAAAACTGCTGAATCGGTTTTCATCTCTAAATCATATTTTGTTGATTTATCAGCTGTTGATACAATTAAAACGGCAACTCCTGGAAAACATTGCTTAATATGATTAACTACTTTTGTCATTCTTTTTTCGTACCAAGAATAGTCATAAGAACCATAATTTAAAACATTTGTTCCATAATGTAAAACGATTAAATCATAATTCAATTTATTATTAAATTCTTGCATCATTCCAACATTAAATATTGAAATAGGTAAACCCGAATTTCCTCTGTTTGAAAAATTATCTACATGAACTCCTTTTCCATCATCAAAATTGAAGCCATAAACTGGCACATTTTCTGCATTAATAAAATTAACCTTTACGTTTTTTAAATTATCGGCTAATTTTAAAGTGTTTAATTGGTTTTCACCATTCAGTTTCTTATAAATTGTGTCTTTTCCAATAACATAAGAAATCATTGCTTCTTTATTGGTTGAATTTCCATAATATAACGTTGGATTATCCAACTGTGATAAAAATTTATAGTTACTTGCCTTATATTTTACCCAAGTTGGATGCAATGTATCGTTAGCAAAAAAAACATGCCCATTTACGCCAAAAGAACGTATTGGTTTTTTAGTTTTTAAATAAGATTGTGTTCTCCAATTGCTTGAAAATTCATGCTTAATTGTGGCTCTTGAACTTGCAGATTCTGAAGTAATATTAACAAAGCCTACTCCTTGTCCACCAAACTGTTCTTGAAAAAGTTTACGAATATCTTGAACTATCATATCACCATCATTCATAGAATCTCCAAAATAAGCAATTCTTACTTTTCCAGTTTTAGTTGCTTCTAATTTTTGTAGTTTTTCGTAAAAAGGTATAATATATTGATAGCCTTTGTAGTTGTCAAATTTCTCTGAAGTATATTTTACACCTGATTTTGGATTAGGCTTAAAAGTAATTATTTTTTTAATTAATGAATCATTTTCATCTACTAATCCATTATTTTTATCTTCATCAATTGCATCTAATAACAAGCTATCTATAACTACGTTTTTAGATTCTAACTTACTTTGCTCCATTAATTTCTTAGGCAAAATGGTTTTAAATGCAATAAAAGCTCCAGCTGAAATTACCAACAGAAGAAAAGCTTGTAAAAAATAATTTTTATTTGATTCCACTTTTATAAATAAATTACATTCGTTCAGGAACTTGAATTCCTAATAATTGAAAGGCTGATTTTATAGTATTTCCAACTGTTTTAGACAATTGAACTCTGAATATTTTTTTATCCAAATCCGTTTCTCCTAAAATAGATACTTGTTGGTAAAATGAATTAAATTCTTTTACCAATTCATATGTATAATTAGCAATCAATGCTGGACTATAATTACTTGCTGCACTTTGAATCACATCAGGATATAGTTGAACTTGTTTGATTAATTCTTTCTCTTTTTCATGCAAATCAATCGTTACATCTTTAGAACAATCAAAATCTGCTTTACGCAAAATAGATTGAATACGTGCGAATGTATATTGAATGAAAGGGCCAGTATTTCCAGCAAAATCAACCGATTCTTCTGGATTGAAAAGCATTTGTTTTTTTGGATCTACTTTTAACATGTAATATTTCAAAGCACCCATTCCAATAGTTTCATATAAACTAGATTTCTCTTCATCAGAATAACCATCTAATTTTCCTAAATCTTCTGAAATATTTTGAGCCGTTTCAATCATTTCTGCCATTAAATCATCTGCATCAACAACTGTTCCTTCACGAGATTTCATTTTCCCAGAAGGCAATTCAACCATTCCATACGATAAGTGATATAAACTTTCTGCCCATTCAAAACCTAATTTCTTTAAGATTAAGAACAATACTTTAAAGTGATAATCTTGCTCATTTCCAACAGTGTAAACCATTCCACCAATATCTGGATTATCTTTTACACGCTGAATGGCTGTTCCAATATCTTGTGTCATGTAAACGGCTGTTCCATCAGAACGAAGCACAATTTTTCTATCTAAACCATCTTCTGTTAAATCAATCCAAACAGAACCATCAGGATCTTTTTCAAAAATTCCTTTTTCTAATCCTAATTGAACGACTTCTTTTCCTAAAAGATAGGTGTTACTTTCATAATAATAACTATCAAAGTTTACGCCAAGGTTTTTATAAGTTGCTTCAAAACCATTATAAACCCATTGGTTCATTGTTTTCCAAAGTGTTACAACTTCTTCATCACCAGCTTCCCATTTTAATAGCATTTGTTGCGCTTCAACAATTGATGGTGCTACTTTTTTAGCCTCATCTTCTGTTTTTCCTTGAGCCATCAATACAGCAATTTCTTTTTTGTAGTTCTTATCGAATTCTACATAGAAATTTCCAACTAATTTATCTCCTTTTAAGCCTGTAGATTCTGGAGTTTGTCCTTCACCATATTTTTGCCAAGCTAACATCGACTTACAAATGTGAATTCCTCTATCGTTAATGATTTGGGTTTTATAGGCTTTTTTTCCTGATGCTTTTATGATTTCAGCTACAGAATAGCCTAATAAAATATTACGAATATGTCCTAAATGCAATGGTTTATTGGTATTTGGTGAAGAATATTCCACCATAATAGCTTTAGCATTTTCATCTATTTTTACGAATCCAAAATCTTCATCATTTTTGATTGAATTGAAGAATTTTACATAAAATTCATCTGAAATTACTAAATTAAGAAAACCTCCAACTACATTAAAACGACTTACTATGTCATTTTTATCTACTAAATGTGTTCCAATTTTAGTTCCAATTTCTACAGGATTTCCTTTTAAAATCTTTACTAAGGGAAAAACAACCATCGTTACATCGCCTTCAAAATCTTTCCTAGTCGCTTGAAATTCAATTGTTTCAATGTTTAAATTGAAAAGTTCTTGAATTGCGTCTTGAATCTGATGGGTAAGAATTTGATGTAAAGTCATTTAATGTGTTTTTTAAAGGTGCAAATGTAATAATTAGTAATCAGTAATTAGTAATTAGTAATTAGTTTTTTAAACAAAAAAAATGCAATTCGGATGAACTGCATTTTTTATGGTTTTAATGGCCTTTTTTTTTCTCTTTTTTCTATTTTCTGATAAAAATTACCAACGAATAATAACACTTCCCCAAGTAAATCCACTACCAAAAGCTGCTAATACAACTAAATCACCTTCTTTGATTTTTCCTTGTTCCCAAGCTTCTGTTAAAGCAATTGGAATAGAGGCTGCTGTTGTATTTCCATACTTTTGAATATTATTGAAAACTTGATCGTCTTCTAACCTAAACTTCTTTTGAATGAATTGTGAAATTCTCAAATTTGCTTGATGAGGAACCAACATATTTATGTCTGAAACTTCTAAATTATTGGCTTGTAATCCTTCGTTAATAACTTCACTGAAACGAACTACTGCATTTTTAAATACAAATTGTCCGTTCATATATGGAAAATAACTTTCGTCATTTGGATCGTTATCGGCAATAATATCTGTTACCCATCTTTTTCCCATTCCTGGTGCTATTAAGGCTAATTCTTCTGCATGTTGTCCTTCTGAATGTAAATGTGTTGATAAAATTCCTTTTGACAAATCTTCTTCTCTTGATAAAATAGCTGCACCTGCTCCATCGCCAAAAATCACAGAAACTCCTCGACCACGAGTCGTCATATCTAATCCTGTTGAATGTAATTCTGAACCGATTACTAAAATGTTTTTATACATTCCAGTCTTAATATATTGATCAGCAACCGAAATAGCATACACAAATCCAGAACATTGGTTACGAACATCTAAAGCACCAACCGTTCTTAAACCCAAATCTCTTTGTACTAAAACTCCTGGACCAGGAAAATAATAATCAGGACTTAAAGTAGCAAATACGACAAAATCTATATCTTCTTTGGCTATTTTAGCTCTTTCAATAGCAATCTCAGCAGCTTTTACACCCATTGAAGTAGTTGTATCTTCTCCTCTTATTATATGTCGTCTTTCTTGAATCCCTGTTCTTTCTTGAATCCATTCGTCATTGGTGTCTATTTTTTTAGACAACTCATCATTAGTTACAATATTATCAGGTACATAAAAACCTAATCCTGTTATTTTTGAATGATACATAAATAGTAAATTTGAAATAATTGAGGCACAAATTTACCAAATTCTTAAAATAAACAATGTTTTTTATTTTTTATGTTTCAAATTAATAAAATCAAACCAAAAAAATATTTCTTTTTATAATTTAAAATAGAATTTTTCAACGTATTTTAGAGCCTTCAAAAAACCAATATAAATCTATTTATGAAATCAAAAATTTTACACTTACTTTTCCTATTTATAGGATTCTTGGGTTTTTCTCAAGAAAACATTTCTTATCAAACTCCACCAAAAGAGATTTTGGCTTTAGCAGATTATGAAAGAGCTCCATCTATTTCTATGGATAAAGATCGTCAATATGTCTTGTTTAGTTATAGAAATACATACAAAAACCTAGAAGATTTAAATCAAGATGAAATGAAATTAGGTGGTTTACGAATTAATCCTGTTACTAATATTTCAAGCTCTGTTACCTACATCAATAATTTGAAAATTAGAAAATTTTCTGATAAAAATATCAGTCAAGTTTCAGGCTTACCAAATAACCCTAGAATTACAAATATTTCTTGGTCACCAAACTACAAGAAAATTGCATTCACACACACCACTCAAAAAGGAGTTGAATTATGGGTAATTGATGTTGCATCAGCTTCAGCTAAAAAACTGACAGAAGCTATAATTAATGCTAATATTGGAAATCCTGCAAGTTGGTTTAGAGATAGTGAAAGTCTTTTGATCAGAACTTTACCAGCAAACAAACCAGCTTTGATTGATACCTTAAAAGATATTCCAACAGGACCAACGGTTTCAACAAGTGATGGTTCAAAATCTCAAAATAGAACGTATCAAGATTTATTGAAAAACAAAACGGATGAAGCTAATTTTGAAAGTTTAATCACTTCTGAATTATATAAAGTTTCATTAAATGGAACAAAAACATTATTCAAAGAAGCTGCAATGTATGCTGGTGAAAATTTTTCTCCTGACGGAAGTTATTTAATGATTAATACGGTTGAAAAACCTTTTTCATATATAGTTTCTGTAAGTAGATTTCCAATAACTTCAACAATTTATGATGAAAACGGAAAATTAGTAAAAGTGGTTAATGAAGTTCCATTAGATGAAATTAGACCAAAAGGTTTTATGGCAACTAGAAAGGGAATAAGAAATATGGGTTGGAGAAATGATTTACCTGCAACTTTATCTTATGTAGAACCTTTAGATGAAGGTAATCCAGCAAATGAAGTAGAATTTAGAGATGAAGTTTTTAGTTGGGATGCTCCTTTTACTACAAAACCTACATCTATTTTAAAAACGAAACAACGCTATTCTGGAATTACTTGGGGGACAAAAAATATTGCAATTGCTTATGATAGTTGGTATGACACGAGAAACACAAAAACATATCTTTTTGATCCTTCAAATAGTGCTGTAGCTCCAAAAATTATTTCCGATAGAAATTCGCAAGATGTTTATGCTGATCCTGGAAATTTCGAAACCCATAAAAATGAATTTGGACAAAATGTTTTATTAGTCGAAAACAATAATTTATATTTAATGGGTAATGGTTACACTAAAGATGGTCAATTTCCTTTTATTGATGAATTTAGTTTAAAATCATTAACTCCAAAACGTTTATATCAATCAGCTTATAAAGACAAAAAAGAAGATTTACTTTCAATTGAAGACGTGAAAAAAGGAGAAGTTATGATTATGCTCCAATCTAAAAATGAGTACCCAAATTATTATATGCGAAATTTAAAAAGCAAGAAAGTTACGGCAATCACTCAATTTGTTAATCCGTTTGAAAGCATTAAAAATGTATATAAAGAAGTTATCAATTATAAAAGAAAAGATGGTGTAGATTTATCTGGAACTTTATATTTACCAGCGGGTTATGATATGAAGAAAAAAGAAAAATTACCTCTGTTAATTTGGGCTTATCCAAGAGAATATAAAGACAAAAATAGTGCTGGACAAAGTACACAAAACCCTAATGAATTCACATTTCCCTATTATGGCTCATTTGTTTATTGGGTAACTAGAGGTTATGCCGTTTTGGATGATGCTGCTTTTCCAATTGTGGGAGAAGGAGAAACAGAACCAAACGATACTTTTATTCAACAATTAGTTGGTAATGCTGAAGCTGCTATTGATGCAGTAGATAAATTAGGTTATATCAACAAAGCAAAAGTAGCTGTTGGCGGACATAGTTATGGGGCATTTATGACAGCAAACTTATTAACACACTCAAATTTATTTGCTTGTGGAATTGCTAGAAGTGGTGCATACAACAGAACTTTAACTCCTTTTGGTTTTCAAAGTGAGCAACGTAATTATTGGGATGTTCCTGGAATTTACAACACAATGTCTCCATTTATGAATGCTGAAAAAATGAAAACGCCTATGTTATTAGTGCATGGTGAAGCTGATAATAATCCAGGCACATTTACATTACAAACGGAACGTTATTTTCAAGCTTTAAAAGGATTAGGTGCACCCGTTAGAATGGTGCTTTTACCCAAAGAAAGTCATGGCTATGTAGCACAAGAGAATATTTTTCATTTGCTTTGGGAACAAGATCAATTTTTAGAGAAATACCTAAAAAATTAAGCAAAACATCGATTAAAAATCAAAAATCCGATATGAGTTCCATATCGGATTTTTTTTGCTAAAAATTAAAAAAGAAAATGTATTTTTACCCTAAAGAAACTAATTAGCATGAATAACATATTAGACAATTTTAAATTAAACAGGGAAAAAGAAAACTTTAAAGATGTTATAGAATCTATCAATAATGGTGTTGATTTTCAAGGAACAAATCTCTGGGTTTTAGTATTTGCTATTTTTATAGCGTCATTAGGTCTAAATATAAATTCACCCGCAGTAGTTATTGGAGCCATGTTAATTTCTCCTTTAATGGGTCCCATTATGGGATTGGGTTTAGGAATGGCTATTAATGATTTAACTTTACTTAAAAAAGCAGGTTACAATTATCTTTTTGCTGCTGCCGTTGGTCTTGTTACTTCAACTTTATATTTTGCTATTTCACCAATAAATGATGCTCAAACTGAAATATTGGCTAGAACTTCTCCAACGATTTATGATGTCTTGATTGCTTTTGTTGGTGGTTTAGCCGGAATTTTAGCTACTTCGAGTAAACTTAAAGGAAACGTTATTCCAGGTGTCGCTATTGCAACTGCCTTAATGCCTCCCTTGTGCACTGCTGGCTATGGCTTAGCAACTTTAAGATGGGAATATTTTTTAGGTGCTTTCTATTTGTTCTTAATTAATACTGTTTTTATTGCTTTAGCTACCTTAATCACCGCACGCCTTTTAAAATTCCCTTTTAAGGTTCATCCTGATGAAAAAGAAAAAGCTAGAGTAAATAGAGTTGTTTGGATAATAGTAATCATAACTTTAATTCCAAGTATTTATTTTGGATACGACATAGTGCAAAAAAACAAATTTGAGAAAAAAGCCAACGAATTTGTAAATAATGAGGCTAATTTTCCAGATAATTATTTATTAAAAAAAACTATTAATCCTAAAAGCAAGGAAATTGTATTAACTTATGGAGGATTATTAATAAAGGATAGTGCTGTCAATGTTTTAAGAGCTAAATTAAATAAATATTATCTTCAAGACTGTAATTTAAAAATTCAACAAGGTTTTTCATATTTAAATGAAAGTAACAATAACGATGAGGAAAAATTATTAACTAATGCTATTAGTGAAAAATCCATTCTTATCGAAAATCTATCTAATCAATTAGACAGCATTCATAAACAAAAAACATTAACTACTCAAATTTACAAAGAACTAAAAGCCCAATATCCAACTATTGAAAATTTTGTTTTGCAACCTTCAATTTTAGTTAATGACTCTATTCAAAAAAACATTTGGATTTCAAATTTAAAATCAAAAGAAAAAATCAATTCAAAAGAAAAAAAACAGATGAAAGAATGGTTGAAAGTTAGATTAGACACAGATGAAATTATAATGAACTTCGAAAATTAAATCATGACATTAAACATAGAAACTCCAGCTTTACTTTTTTCTGCAACTTCTTTAATTTTATTGGCTTATACTAATCGCTTTTTAACTATAGCTCAAATTGTTCGTGGTTTAAAAAAAACTTATGATCAAGAACATACTAAAAATATCTTACTGCAAATTAAAAATTTAAATTTAAGATTGACTTTAATTCGTTACATGCAATTGTTTGGGGTAATGTGTTTGTTTTTATCAGTTTTTGCAATGCTTTTACTTTTTTTAAATCAACAAATGATTGGCATTTATCTTTTTGGAGCAAGTATGCTTTGTTTACTTGTTTCTCTAGCTTTATCTTTTTGGGAAATTAGCATTTCTGTAACTGCATTAAGAGTTCACTTGAGTGATATGATAGAAGAAGAAAAAGAATAATTACTCAATAATCCAAAGTAAAACAGGCTTTTCTGATGTTTTTAATTTTTCATCTAACACTTTCATAAATTCATTAGAAACAGCAGGACAACCCCAGCTTAAAGGTGAATATTTTGGATATATTTCTGTATTCTTAACTGCATTCCAAGAATGAAGAACAACAACTCTCTCAACTGCTTTGTTATTAGAAGTTTCTAAACCATGCAACCAATATTTTACATTAATTCCCCAACTGCTATAATCTCGTTTTCCAATTTTATATTTCCCAATTGAAGAACAATGACTACCTTCCTTATTACTAAACTTGACCTTTTCCCATTTAGTATCGTTGTCTTCAAATTTATCGCAACTTCCATGAGTAACAAGATTTTTATCTGTAACTTTTTTAGCTATAAAATCATAAATAAAAAATCTTTTTTTACCTGAATGAATGCTCAAATCAACTAAAAAATAATAGTCTTCCTCAAAACCTTTTTCTTTACAAAATGCTAAAGCTCCTTTATGGGTTTTTGAATAATCTTTCTTTGACTCTTCAATAACTTTTATTTCAGAAAATAATTTATTTGAAGAAGTATCTTTACAACTTATAAAAGCGAAGAATATGAATACTAAAATATTTTTCATTAAAAAGGATTATAAGTATTAAACTCAAAACAAAGAATTTTATTTTAATTACTTTTGTAGAAAATCAGAAAATGAACATCAAACTAATTACGATTGGCAAAACAGACAATAAAAATCTTCAAACCTTAATTGAAGAATACACCAAACGTTTGTCGTTTTACATAAAGTTTGATTTGGAAATTATTCCTGATATAAAAAACGTTAAAAACCTTTCCGAAGCTCAACAAAAAGAAAAAGAAGGAGAATTGATTTTATCTAAAATAACTCCAACTGATAATCTAATTTTATTAGACGAAAACGGAAAAACTTTTTCAAGTGTTGGGTTTTCAGAATTTCTACAAAAGAAAATGAATGCTGGAATTAAAACCTTAGTTTTTGTAATTGGTGGACCTTACGGTTTTAGCGAATCAGTTTACCAAAAAGCAAATGGAAAAGTCTCTTTATCGGAAATGACTTTTTCGCATCAAATGGTTCGGTTGTTTGTAATTGAACAGCTTTATCGTGGTTTTACGATTTTAAAAAATGAACCATATCATCATCAGTAGGAAAAATAGATTATTAGACTTTTAGATTGTTCGAATAATCAAATAATCGAACAATCAAATTACAATTTACACCCGCATTCTGGTAATTTCTTTGTATCGTAAATAAACTCAATTGGAGAAAATGCTATGCTATCTGATAAAACTTCATTAAGCATAACTTTATTTTGAATGTATTGGTCATGCGTTAAATTTACTTCAAAATTTAAATGCAATAAAGCTGGTCTTCCTTGACTTACAAATGGAACATAGTCTTTTATAAATTCGACAAATTCTTCTCTTTCAATATCATTCCCGTCAACGGTAATTTTATTTTCTTTATTGAAATTCACACTGAAGTTTTGAAAACTCAAATACACTTTGTTATTATCAATGATGTAAAACTTAGAAAATTCATTATCATATCTATATGAGACATTTGTAAAAGGTAAAAAAGCTAAATTTTTTCCAATCGAATCTGCATAAGAGTAAACATTAATTGCTCCTTCTTTTGTATGGGATGAGTTTTTCTTTTTTTCTTGCAATTTCATCACTTCTGGAATGACTAATTTTAAAGATAAACGCTTATCAATATTGAAAACCCAATTGGTTGTACTGATGGTGTTCTGGCGATTAACTTCAAAAGTTGTGTCTTTTTCTGTAACTTTAAAAAACATGTAAACAGGTGAATGATCCTGAATATCTTTTAAAATTGTTTTATTAGATTTTGGCAATTGCACATCTTGTTTTTTACAAGAAATAAAAAGTAGAGCTATTGATATAAAAAGTAATTTTTTCATGTTTTCTTTGTCATTCTGAACTTGATTCAGAATCTAATTTAATTTATTGAATAAAGTGACACATTCCACAGCTTCTTTAACATCATGAACACGTAGAATTTTTGCTCCTTTTTGTAATGCAATTGTATTTAAAACGGTTGTTCCATTTAAAGCTTCTTCTGCTGAATTTTCTAATGTTTTATAAATCATAGATTTCCTCGAAATTCCTGCCAATAATGGCAAATCTAATATTGAAAATAATTCTAATTTCTGAAGCACTTCATAATTCTGTTCCAACGTCTTGGCAAAACCAAATCCTGGATCAATGATGATGTCATTCAAACCAAAACTTCTTGCAACACTAATTCGTTCTGAAAAATAATAAATCATCTCCTTAACAATATCTTCATAATTTGTCAGACTTTGCATATTCTGAGGATTCCCTCTCATGTGCATCATAATATAAGGAACTTGTAATTTCGCCACCGTTTCAATCATTTTTTCATCTAACATTCCTGCCGAAATATCATTTACTATAGTAACTCCATTTTCAACAGCAATTTTAGCAACTTGACTTCTAAAAGTATCCACAGAAAGTAAAATAGTAGGAAATTTTTCAATCAATAATTCAATAATAGGCAACAAACGATTGAGTTCTTGTTCTTCTGAAACAAATTCTGCATTGGGTTTACTCGAATAGGCACCAACATCAATAAATGTTGCACCATCTTTCAACATCTTTTCAACTTGATTTAAAATCTGAGCTTCATCTTTATACTTTCCACCATCATAAAATGAATTGGGTGTAATATTTAAAATCCCCATAACTTTGGGTTGCGATAAATCTATAAGTTGTCCTTTGCAATTAATAGAAGGTTGTAGGTTGTAAGTTGTAGGTTGTAGGTTTTCCATCTTTTGTCTGAAAATCTGCTTTCTGAAAATCCGAAAATCTAAAAAAAAGCTCTATTTTTGAAAATTATATACAAAGATACAATTCTAATGAAGAATACATCAAAACAATATGATTCAATTATTGCAATTTGCAGAGAATTATATTCTAAGAAAATGAAAGATTACGGTAGTGCATGGAGAATTTTGCGTTTGCCATCACTAACCGACCAAATATTCATAAAAGCCCAAAGAATTCGAAGTTTACAAGAAAATGAAGTCCGAAAAGTAGATGAAGATGAAACATCTGAATTTATTGGAATCATCAATTATTGCATCATGGCTTTAATTCAAATTGATAAAGGAATCGCTGATCAACCTGACTTAGGTTTTGAAGAAGGTATAAAATTATATGATGAAAAGGTAGCGCTAACCAAAGAATTGATGGAAAACAAAAACCACGATTATGGTGAAGCTTGGAGAGAAATGCGTGTAAATAGTTTAACTGATTTGATTCTACAAAAGTTACTTCGCGTGAAGCAAATTGAAGACAACAAAGGCAAAACTTTAGTTTCTGAAGGAATTGATGCCAATTATCAAGACATGATTAACTATTCCATTTTTGCATTGATATTAATGGGTAAAGATTCATAATAACAACGCTATAACATTCTATTAACAAAATTTAATTTTAGAAATTGTAATTTTACAATTCAACTTTATTTTATGAACAAATACGCACTTTCTTGGATAATTAGAATCATAATTGCTGGCCTTTTTATACTATCAGCAGTTGCAAAATTATATCCTTCACCTTATTTTGCTATATCAACTTTTGAGGTAAAACAGCTTTATCCTTTAGGTTTTACAGAAAACATAGCTCCTTATTTTTCTAGATTTTTAATCGGAATTGAATTAGCTTTAGGATTATTATTTTTATTACCTGTCAAAATCAGAAAAGTAATTACACCTGCTTCTATATTATTATTAGCTGTGTTTACCATTCATCTGGCTTATGAAACATTTAAAACGGGTGGGAATTCTGGAAACTGTGGTTGTTTTGGAAGTCTATTGCCAATGACTCCCATCGAAGCAATTATAAAAAATATTGTTGCTATTGGGTTATTAATTTGGTTGCTTATGCTTAAAATCCCTGACACTGTAAAAAGTCGTTTGTGGTTTACTTCAACAATAACATTAGCCTCTGTTTTAGGATTGTTTATGTTGGCTCCAATTAGACCCGTTGAAACAATACTTGAAAACCCAACAACAGAAGAAATTAATGCTATTATTCCAATTGAAATAGATTCAACTTTTATAAATTCTGAACCTGTTATTTCTGAAACAAAGAAAGATACTGTCAAAAAAACAGAAGAAATAAAAGAAGTTGTTGACGAACCAAAAGCATCAAAATCAGGTTATGCCAAATTTTATGCTGATATAGATAAAGGTAAAAAAATACTTTGCTTTTTTGCACCAGGTTGTGACCACTGTCAACACGCAGCTAAAGAGTTAACAGCTATGCGAAAAAAAGACAAGAATTTCCCAGAAGTGAAAATTATTTTTATGAATGAAGAAGCTTTCAAAATTCCTGAATTCTTTAAAATCGCAGAAGCAACTTATCCGTATAAAATCATTGAAATTATTCCATTTTGGAATGAATTAGGTGATAACCGAAATACTCCTGGAGTTTTATACTTATGGAACGGAAATAAGATTAAAATGTATGACGGAATTGATGCAAATCAATTTAATGGAAAAGCCTTAGAGAAAATGGTAAAACAACCTTATTCAAAAATTAAATAAAAAGCAATGAAAAAAATAATTTCAATAATCGCAATAGCTTTAGGTACATTTTCATGCTCACAAGCACAACAAACTGAATTTAAAGAAGAAGCTTTATCAAATACAATGAAGACTGTCGAAAACACAGACATCACTTTTCAGGAAATTTTAAAAAAATATGAAGGAAAAACTATTGTTATTGATGTTTGGGCTTCTTGGTGCAGTGATTGCATCAAAGGAATGCCTAAAGTCAAAACCTTACAAGAAAACTATCCTGACGCAACTTATTTATTCCTTTCTGTAGACAAAAATCATGATTCTTGGCTTAAAGGTATTGAAAAATATGACGTTCAAGGAGAACATTATTTAATCGCTGACGGAATGAAAGGTGTTTTTGGAAAATCAATCAATTTAAGTTGGATTCCAAGATACATGGTTGTAGATAAAACTGGAAAAATTGCTTTATTTAAAGTAATTGAAGCTGATGATGACAAGTTGATTGAAACATTGGAGAAACTAAAATAAAACTGATGATTCGATTATTAGATTATTAGATATTTCGAAAATCTAATTGTCAAAAAATCGAAAAATCGAAAAATCATAAAAAATGAGAAAACACATCGTTGCAGGAAACTGGAAAATGCATAAAAACAATCAAGAAACCATGTCACTTCTTGAAGAAATTATATTAAAAAAAGAAGCAAATAATACTGAAATAGTTGTTGCACCAACATTTGTAAACCTTTTAACTGCTGTTGAAACAACAAAAGGAAAAGGAATTACGGTTGCAGCTCAAAACATGCATCAAGCAGAAGGTGGTGCTTTTACAGGTGAAATTTCGGCTGACATGCTTACATCAATTGGTATAAACACTGTAATTATTGGACATAGCGAAAGACGTGCTTACTTTCATGAAACTGATGCCTTATTAGCACTTAAAGTTGACACTGCATTGAAACATGAAATGCGTGTAATTTTTTGCTTTGGTGAAGAATTAAAAGACAGACAAATAAACAACCATTTTAATGTAGTAGAATATCAATTACGTGATGGATTATTTCATTTAGATAAAAGTGCTTGGAAAAATATTGTTCTTGCTTACGAGCCTGTTTGGGCAATTGGAACTGGTGAAACTGCTTCCCCAGCTCAGGCACAAGAAATGCATAAATTTATCCGTACTTTAATCGATAAAGTATATGGGCAAGAAGTAGCTGAAAATGTTTCAATTCTTTATGGTGGAAGTGTGAAACCTGATAATGCAAAAGAAATTTTCTCAAATCCTGATGTAGACGGTGGTTTAATTGGTGGAGCAGCTTTAAAAGCAGATGATTTCTTGGCAATTGTAAACGCTTTTTAATATAAAACAAATAACTTTTAAAAGGATTTACTTTAACTAGTAAATCCTTTTTTATTTTAGACAACCTATAAAAAGAAAAACTATCTTTGCAGGCTTTTTAAAAATTAGAAAATGTCGAACAACAATATTATTAAAGGAGTTTTTTTAGTTGGGTTAGGTGCAACGAGCTACGGAATGTTAGCTACGTTTGTAAAACTTGCTTATCAAGAAGGTTTTACAACTGCTGAAGTAACTTCATCTCAATTTATATATGGAATAATTGGAATTTTAATTATCAATTTATTTCAAAAACAACAAGCTAAAACTGTTGCATTAAAAGCTACTAAAAAGAATGTTTTTCAATTGATGTTGGCTGGTACTTCATTAGGAATGACAAGCGTTTTCTATTATTTATGTGTTAAATATATTGATGTTTCCATAGCAATTGTAATGTTAATGCAATCGGTTTGGATTGGTGTTTTATTAGAATGGTTTTTAGATAAAAAAGCACCCTCAAAACAGAAGATATTTGCAGTTATTATTGTTCTTTTTGGAACTTTATTAGCAACCAATTTATTAAACTCAAGCGTTGAAATAGAATGGAAAGGTTTATTTTTTGGATTCTTAGCTGCATGTTCATTTACAACAACAATGTTTACGGCAAATAAAATCGCACTCGGAATTTCATCAGCACAAAGAAGTTTATACATGCTTCTAGGTGGTGCAGTTATTGTGGCTGGTTTTGCTTTATTTACGCAAACGACACCTTTTAACACGGAAATTTTTATGAAATGGGGAATTGTTTTAGCCCTTTTCGGAACTATAATCCCACCTATGTTAATGAATTCTGGATTTCCTCATATTGGATTAGGTTTAGGAAGCATTGTTTCCTCTTTGGAATTACCAGTTTCTGTAATGATGGCTTATTTTATTTTAAACGAAACAGTTGTTGTTTCACAATGGCTTGGAGTTCTTTTAATTATTTTTGCTATCGTGATTATGAATATTAACTTTTCTAAAATTCGTAAATAATCAATTGATTTCATTAAATTCGTAAAAAAGTAACTATGAATTTACCTTGGCATCAATATGTAATGGCTTTTATTTATATCATTGCTGGTATAAATCATTTTAGAAATCCAAAACTGTATATTAAAATAATTCCTCCTTATATTCCTAATGCTTCTTTAGTAAATAAAGTAAGTGGTTTATTAGAAATTGTATTTGGAATTATGTTATTATTTGAAGTATTAGCCCCAATTGCTGCAATAGGAATAATCATTTTATTACTTGGTTTTTTTGCTACTCATTTTTACATGTTACAAAATGAAAAAGCAAGTTTAAGATTACCTAAATGGGTACTAATTTCACGACTTCCTTTGCAGTTTCTTTTGATTTATTGGGCATATTTATATATCTAAAAAAATGCTAAATCTATTCCCAGAAGAAAAAATAATTTTAAACTTACCTGATGCGGTATTTGAGTACTATCCAAACTTTTTAAATAAAGAAAAAGCAGATGAACTCTTTAAGTTATTATATAATGAAATTCCTTGGAAACAAGACACAATCACTGTCTATGGAAAAAACCATTTACAACCCAGACTAACTGCTTTATATGGCAACGAAGGTAAGCCTTATAAATACTCAAATATAATTATGAATCCTTATCCATGGAATGCAACTTTAATATATTTAAAGGAGTTAGTTGAAGAAAAAGCAAATCACAATTTTACAACTGTACTTGCAAATTTATATAGAAATGAAAAAGATAGTAATGGCTGGCATGCTGATAATGAAAAAGAATTAGGTCGAAATCCAATAATTGCGTCAATTAGTTTGGGAGAAGAACGTAATTTTCAACTGAAACACAATACTATAAAAGAAGCCAAACAAAATTTAATTTTAAAACACGGGAGTTTAATTTTGATGAAAGAAGGTAGTCAAATTCATTATAAACATCAAATCCCTAAATCAACAAGTTCTAAAAAACCTAGAGTAAATTTAACGTTTAGAACAATTTTATAAATATTTCTTATAAAATTAATTAATTAACGTTTATATTTTATCAAATTGTTAAAAATAAAATGAATATTGAAAAATTGCACATTTTTTGCTAATATTGTAATTAATAACCCTTTAAAAAATGTGAAGTAATTCTCATAAAATGAAAAAAAGTAAAATTTCAGAATTAGACAATGAAACTTTAGAGCGAATTGTTAGCATGGCTCAAGAGGAGAAAAAACCTTATGAAGTCATTAAAGAAGAATTTGGTATTGTAGAAAATGATGTCAATGAATTTATGCGAAAGAAACTCAATAAAGAAAAATTTGAGTTATGGAAAAAGAAAGCCATTGCAAGCAAACCAAAACCAAAACCAATGAAATTTAATGTCATTGAAGACGATGATTTAGACGCAAAATACTACATAAAAAATAAATTTGATTAAATTTTAACGCTTGTTCATCAAGCGTTTTTTTTTTACTTTTATTTAAAAAAAATAAAATATACTTTAATTTTATTAATTTTATATTAAATAATATTTATATTTGTATAAATATATTTTATATGAAACCTAAATTTCCTAAAAATTGTCCAAGCTGTGAAAGCACTCTTGTTGTAACGCAATTAAGTTGTCAAAACTGTGAAACTACAGTTTCTGGAAATTATCCACTACCTATATTATCACAACTTTCAGAAGAAGAACAAAACTTTATTCTTCAATTTTTCCTAACCAGCGGTAGTCTAAAAGAAATGGCAATCCAAATGGGAAACAGCTATCCTACTGTTCGCAATAAATTAGATGATATGATAGAGAAGATTAAAAAATTGAATGATTGAAAATTTAAAAATTATGGAAGAAAAAATCTTATTTGAAGAAAAACAGCAATTTCGACAATGGTGGTTCTGGTTATTGATTTTAGGCTTAAATGGTTTTATATTTTACAAAATATTTATTGAAAAAAACTATGGGAATAGTTCAAAAAGTTTAGCCATTATTCCTATTGTAATAGTGCTTTTAGTATCTATACTTTTCTATATTATGAGTCTAAAAACTAAAGTACATAACGACCGAATTGAAATTAAGTTCTTTCCTTTTGGAATTCATAAAACATACAAATTTCAAAATATTGAAAAAATAGAAGTCATAAAATACAATCCAATTGTGGATTATGGTGGTTGGGGAATTCGATTAGGTGCTTATAATATCTCTGGCAACAAAGGATTAAAAATACATTACACTAATAAGAATTCTTTCAAAGACTCTATTTTAATAGGAACTCAAAAACCAGAAGAACTATCAAAAATTATAAAATCAATACAAAATGATTAAAACACTTTTAAATCCATTTGAAAAATTTTCTGAAAAGCAATTGCTTATTTTTGGAATATTATTTTTGTTTATTGGTTCTTTTTTAGGACATCAATTCAATGCAATATTTGATAGTATTTTACATATTTCCTTTACAAACAAAGTTAGCTTTATCAATCATTTACTTCAAAATATCGTTTTAACGCTCATTTTGTCCATTTTTTTATTTGTTTTGGGAAAATATTTCAATTCAAAAACCAGGTATATAGATATTTTAAATGTAAGCCTAATTGCCAGAATTCCGTTTTACCTAACAACTCTTGCAAATATTAATGATGCATCTTCAACTATTTCCAACAAACTCTTAGAAAGTCTAAGTGATTTAAATAGTATAACTATTTCAACCCAAGAATATTTTATTTTATTCCTAACATCAATACTAAGTTTAGTTGGAATAATATGGCTTGTCGTCTTATTGTGGAATGGTTTCAAAACAGCTACAAATGCAAAAACGACCAAACAGATTGTATTATTTATTCTTGTAATTCTTATTGCAAATTTCATATCATCATACACTTATCAACTTTTAAATATCTAAAAATGAAAAAAATTATATTCTTATTACTATTTCCACTAGTTGTTTTCGCTCAAGAAGTAAAAACAGAAGATGTCGAAGTAAACTTACTAATAAAAGGAACGCTTTTCTCGTTAGAGAACACTTTATCAAAACCAAATTTAGTAATCATAATTGCTGGTTCTGGCCCAACTAATAGAAATGGAAATCAGCCTGGAATGCAAAATAATTCCTTAAAATACTTAGCTGAAGCTATTGCTAAAGACGGAAATGTTGCTTTTAGTTTTGACAAAAGAATCATTTCCCAAATGAAAGAAGGAACCTTAGACGAAAAATCACTTCGTTTTGATGATTTTATTACTGATGTAAAAGAGATTATCACTTATTTCAAAAACCAAAAAAAATACAATAAAATCATTATTGCGGGTCACAGTGAAGGTTCTTTAATTGGAATGATTGCTGCAAAAGACAATGCAGATGCTTATATTTCTTTAGCTGGTGCAGGAAGAACTATTGATTTAATTATTACAGAACAAATTGAAAAACAAGCTCCTTTTTTGAAAGCTAAAACCGAGGAAAACTTCAAAATTTTAAAAGAAGGAAAAACTTTTGAGTTAGAAAATCAAATGTTAGCTTCTATTTTTAGAGAAAGCGTTCAACCTTATATGATTACTTGGATGAATTATAATCCGCAAGAAGAAATTAAAAAATTAAAAATGCCTATTCTCATCATAAATGGCACAAAAGACATTCAAGTAGCAGAAAGTGAAGCTAAATTATTACACGAAGCAAATCCAAATTCTGAACTAAAAATTATTGATAAAATGAATCATATTTTCAAAGAAATCAATGCTGATGAAGAAAATATAAAATCTTATTCTAATCCAGATTTACCAATCATCAATAAATTATCTGAAACTATTAATTCATTTATAAAATCACTTTAAATTGTAACATTTTTCAATAAAAAACTACTTATTGGTACTATTAAATTTTCAGCACAAAAAGATGCTGAAATAAATTCAGCTTAAATGAAAAAAATAATTTTAACGCTTGCACTAGCAAGTTTCTTATTTAGTTGTAAAACCGCAACTACAAACGCTTCAAAACAAAATGATGTAGAAGTTACTATTGATTTAGTTAACGTAAAAGAAGACAAAGTAATGGTAAGCATTCTTGCTCCAACTTTTACTACTGAAACAGCAACATTTAATATTCCTAAAATCGTTCCAGGAACTTATTCTGATGATGACTACGGTAAATATATTGAAGATGTAAAAGCTTTTGATGCAAAAGGAAATCCTTTAAGAGTTACGAAATTAGATGTCAATTCTTATACTATTAGTGACGCTACTAAATTATCAAAAGTTACTTATCTAGTTAACGATACTTATGATATTGAAAAAGGTGGTGGTTTTGGCGAAAGTGATGATGTGTTTTCTCCTGCTGGAACAAACATTGATGCAGGAAAAAACTTCATGCTAAACTTACACGGTTTTGTAGGTTACTTCACAACTAAAGAAGAAACACCTTATAAGCTTACAATAACTCATCCAGCAACTTTATTAGGAGTTTCTGCTATGAACGATTTAGATGCTACAGATACTTCAGATGTATTTATGGCTTCAAAATATGCTTCTTTGGTTGAAATGCCAATTATGTATGCTAAACCAGATTTTACTTCATTTATGGTTGATGATATGGAAATTATCATTTCAGTTTATTCTCCAACAGGAAAATACACGGCTAAAGAAATTACTCCTTACATGGAAAACATGATGCGTGCGCAAAAGAAATTCTTAGGAAAATTTGATGCCACAAAAAAATACGCAATCTTATTATACCTATCAAGCATGTCACCAACTGACGCAAAAGGATTTGGTGCATTAGAACATCCAACTTCTACAACAGTTGTTATGCCAGAAATGATGGGCTTAGAAATGCTTCAAGAACAATTAAAAGATGTAGTTTCTCACGAATTTTTTCATATTGTAACGCCATTAACCGTTCATTCTAACGAAATTCAATATTTTGATTTCAACAAACCTCAAATGTCAGAACATTTATGGATGTATGAAGGTGTGACTGAATATTTTGCTAACTTATTCCAAGTAAATCAAGGACTAATCGAAGAAGATGCTTTTTACCAAAGAATGTCAGAAAAAATTGCTCAAGCAAGCAACATGAATGACAAAATGAGTTTTACTAAAATGAGTAAAAACGTTTTAAAAGATCCTTACAAAGATCAATATATAAATGTGTATCAAAAAGGAGCTTTAATTGCAATGTGCTTAGATATTGAAATTAGAGAAAAAAGTAACGGTCAAAAAGGTATTTTGCAATTAATGCAAGATTTATCTAATGAATATGGAACTAAAAAAGCATTTAAAGATGAAGAGTTATTCGCTAAAATCACTGAATTAACTTACCCATCAGTTGGAGCATTTTTAAACAAATATGTAGCAGGAGAAACGCCAATTCCTTACTCAGAATACTTTGCTAAAATGGGAGTGACTGAGTCAAAAGTTGAAGCAACTGGGAATCCATTTTTAGTTGGAGGAAATCAACCTATTATTTCTTATAATCCTGAAACAAAAGCCTTTTTCTATTTACCAGAAATTGAAATCAATGCTTTTATGAAAGAATTAGGATTAAAAAACAATGATATTCTTCTTGAAATTAACGGGACAAAATTAGACTTAACTAATATTAATCAAACGGTTGGTGCTTCTTTTGGATGGAAAGATGGTGATGCAATCACTATGAAAATCAAACGTGATGGAAAAGAAATAGACATCAAAGGAAAAATAGTTATGCCAAAAGAAACTAAAGAAGGTTATATGGCAACTGACAAAAGTAAAGAAGCTTTACGTGAAGCTTGGTTAAAAGGTTAATCATTCTATTTTGTCATCCTGAACTTGATACAGGATCTAAACAAACTACGACAATAAAAACAGAATCCTCAATTTACATAGTATTTTGAGGATTTTTTGTTTATTTTCGTGACTTAAATAAAACAAATGAGAAACGCACCTTTTTTTACGGATGATACAATAGTTTTTGGAATTTTAATGCTTCTTTTAGGCCTTGTTTTTTATACTTCTGGAAAAGAAGAAGGGTTTTGGAAAAAATTCTACGGTGTTGTTCCGGCTCTTTTAATGTGTTATTTGTTACCTGCAATTTTAAATTCATTTAACATAATTTCACCCGAATGGATTATAATTAATGATGCTGGTGAAGAAGTAGAAAAAAGTTCAAATGTATATTTTATTGCAAGCCGTTATTTATTACCTGCTGCTTTAGTTTTAATGACTTTGAGTATCGATTTTAAAGCCTTATTAAATCTTGGACCAAAAGCATTGATCATCTTTTTAGCTGGAACTGTCGGAATTGTTTTAGGAGGTCCAATTGCAATTTTATTAATCTCAATGGTTTCACCAGAAACTGTTGGAGGAGCTGGTCCAGATGCGGTTTGGAGAGGACTTTCAACGATTGCAGGAAGCTGGATTGGTGGTGGTGCAAATCAAGCAGCCATGTTAGAAATTTTTAAATATAATTCACAAAAATATGGAGCAATGGTTCTTGTAGATATTGTTGTGGCTAATCTTGGAATGGCATTTTTATTATACGGAATTGGCAAAAAAGAAATCATCAACAAATGGTTAAAAGCGGACAATTCTTCAGTGCAAGAGTTACAAGATAAAGTTTCAAGTTACCAAGAAAGTGTAAAACGAAATCCCTCTTTAAATGACTATATGATTATTTTAGCAATTGCCTTTTTTGCTGTTGCGTTATCACATTTTGGAGCTGGAGTCTTAAGTACTTTCTTTAAAAATAATTTTGAAAGTGTAAACGACGTGACAAGCTTTGCCTCTACTTTTGGTGGTGAATTCTTTTGGATGATAACCATTGCAACCATAATCGGACTTTCTTTGTCATTCACCCCGTTAAAAGCGTATGATGGTGCTGGTGCAGGAAAAATTGGAAGTATTTTTATTTACATATTAGTAGCTTCTATCGGAATGAAAATGGATTTAGGTTCTGTTATGGATAATCCTGGATTAATAATCGTTGGTATGGTTTGGATGTTAATTCACTTCATCATCATTTTTGGAGTAGCTAAATTAATTCGAGCTCCTTATTTCTTTATCGCTGTTGGAAGTCAAGCCAATGTTGGTGGAGCAGCTTCTGCACCTGTTGTAGCTTCTGCCTTTCATCCTTCTCTAGCAAGTGTTGGTGTTTTGCTAGCTATTTTTGGCTATGTCGTAGGGACTTATGGCGCTATATTTTGTGCTTACTTAATGGAAGTTGCTTCTCCTAAATAAAAATTAAAGGATTAAAAGGGTTTGTAAAAATCTAATAGCTGAAAATCCTAAAATCAAAAAAAATAATTACTTTTGAAAAATAAATTAAAAATTAAAATGACAAAAAACATAATTGCTTTAGCTCTAGTTATCATTAGTCTTGTTTCGTGTAAAAATAAAGATAACGACGGGAAAAATCTACATTTAACAGGAAATATTAAAGGCTTAAGTCAAGGAAAATTATACATTCAGCAAGTACAGGATTCTACTTTAAAAATATTAGATAGTATCATCATCAAAGGAGATTCAAAATTTGATACTTATTTGAATATTGAAAGTCCAGAAATGTTGTATTTGTTTTTAGATAGAGGACAAACCAATTCAATTGATAATAATTTACCCTTTTTTGCTGAACCAGGTGAAATGAAAATTGAAACCACATTAAATTCATTTTTTGCTGATGCTAAAATAACGGGTTCTAAGAATCAAGTGTTGTATGATGAGTTTAAACAAATGATGGCTAAGTTTAATGACAAGAACATGGGTTTAGTTGAAAAAGAATTAGAAAACTATAAATCAAAGAACAAAAACAGTATGGATAGTATTTCTACTGAAGCCAACAAACTTACAAGAAAGAAATATTTATACATTGCAAACTTTGCAACAGTTCATGCAGATAAAGAAATTGCCCCTTTTTTAGCGCTTTCAGAGATTGCTGACATCAATGTAAGGTATTTGGATAGTATTGATGCAAAAATGAACCCTGAGGTAGCTAAATCGAAATACGGAAAAATGTTGAAGTCTTACATTAAAGAGAGAAAGGTGATTGAAAAAAAATAGGCTGTTAATCAAAACAAAAAAAGTCCATTTAGTTATTGTATACTAAATGGACTTTTTTTATTGACTAAATAAGATTCTAAATAGTGTTAAAATAAAAAAGAGGAAAGCTTTCACTTTCCTCTTTACATTTGAGCCGGCGGAGGGACTCGAACCCACGACCTGCTGATTACAAATCAGCTGCTCTAGCCAGCTGAGCTACGCTGGCAACTCAAATTTCGAGTGCAAATATAGGTTTGTATTTTTAATTTCCAAACAAAAATTGCACTTTTTTTAATGATTTTTTTAATTTAATTCATTCAATTTTGCAACAAACTGATTAGCAGCTGCTTCGTACTCTGAACGAATTTGTTTGAAGTGTCCTTTTTTGTCTTCTACCTTCTTAACATTTGCTTTTGACATTAATCCATCAAATGTTTCGTAAATTTCATCTACTAATTTATCTGATTCTTCTGTTGGTTTTCCTCCATTAGTCATTTCCCAAACGTAAACGATGTTTACAATATCTCCTAAAACGTAGTTGATTTCTTTTTTCAAGTTCTTAACGCTTGCCATTTTTTCTTATTTTAAAATTTGATGCAAAATTACACAATATATTTGTCAAACAACAAATTAAATAGAAATTTCTAACAGAGTTGCATTTCCTTTTAAGATAACTTCATCTAAAATCGCTGGAAACAAAACCGTATCACCCATTTTATATTTTGAAATAGTGTGGTTGGATTCCACTTCAAATTCCCCTTGAGTACACATTAAAACTGTAAAAGCTTCTTTGGTCTTTCTCCAATGATAAACCTCTTTTAACGGAATAATATTAGTTTTAAAATAATCGCAATGCACGACTTTATTACTAGTATTTATTTTAGAATCGTAGGTAACGTGTGCTTTTGCAACATTATAATTTAAAGCGTCTAAAGCGAATTCTGTTTGTAGTTCTCTTTTATTTCCATTAGCATCTACTCTATCGAAATCATAAACTCTATAAGTCACATCACTTGTTTGTTGAATTTCTGCAATTACAATTCCTGCGCCAATAGCATGGATTGTTCCTGTTTCTAAAAAGAAAACATCTCCTGCCTTTACCTCAACTTCATTTAAAAGGGAAATTAAATTTTTATTGTCTAACTGCTTTTTGTAGGCTTCTTGATTAGTGTTTTCTTTGAATCCAACAATTAAACGGGCATTTTTGTCAGCTTGCATAACGTACCACATTTCTGTTTTTCCGAGAGAATTGTGACGTTTTTTGGCCAACTCATCATTTGGATGCAGTTGAATAGATAAATCTTGTTTGGCATCTAAAAACTTAAATAATAAAGGAAATTCTTTACCAAAACGAGCAATTGTATCTGATCCTAAAAATTCGTTTGGATACAATTCGATTAATTCGTTAACATTTTTTCCTTTTAAAATACCGTTATCAACAACACTAACATCATTTGAAACGGTTGACAATTCCCAACTTTCTCCTGTAATTTCAGAAGAAATAGGTTTATTTAAGTAGGATTTTAATTTTGTTCCACCCCAAATACGTTCTTTAAGGATTGGTTTAAATGTTAATGGATAAAATTTCATTTTTATTTTTTAAAACACTGCAAATATGCAAAAAAAATCATTAATAGCCCTTGCTGGAATGACATCCTTTTTTGAAAAAAAAGATATAATGGAAGGAAGGAATTGCATAACTAAATAAGCCCAAGCCATTCTGCTCCTAATATTCACCTAAACAAGTCCAAAAAACTACATCTCTTTTACAATTTCCAGAGCATGTTCAATATGAGCGTTAGCCTTAATACTGTTATAAACCGAAACAACTTTACCTTCTTTATCGATAATATAGGTCACTCTACCCGGAATTAATCCAAAAAAATGAGTTGGAACACCAAATAGTGACCTCAATTTTCTTTTCTCGTCTGACAGCAATATAAAAGGTAAATTATGTTTATTTGCAAACTTATCGTGCGATTCTATAGTATCACCACTTACACCAATGACTTCTGCACCTAAATCTTGAAAATCTTGGTATTGATCTCTAAAACTACAGGCTTGAGTTGTGCAACCTGGTGTGTTGTCTTTTGGATAAAAATAGATAACTAATGGCTTTCCAATGTGATTTGATATTTCGAATTTTTCACCAGATTGCGTTTTTGCTTTGAAATCTGGAACTAGATCTCCTATTTTTAATGCCATGTTAATTTCCTTTATAGGTTACAAAATTGCGTGGTGTTTCATACAGAACAACTTCTAAGTCATTATTTGAATTAATAAATGGCCTTAATTTATTCCATATAACTACAGCAATATGCTCTGCTGTTGGGTTTAAATTTTCAAAATCTGGAACATCAACATTTAGATTTTTGTGATCAAATGCATTTTCGATATGCTTTTTAATTAAATCGGAAAGTATTTTTACATCTACAACAAAACCCGTTTCTTGATCAACTTCTCCAGTTACACTTACAATTAATTCGTAATTATGACCGTGAAAATTGGGGTTATTGCATTTTCCAAAAACGGCATCGTTTTTTTCCATAGACCAATCTTTTCGATATAGTCGATGTGCTGCATTAAAATGTGCTTTTCTTGAAACAGTTACTCTCATTTGTCTAATGGTTTATAAAGTGTGGCTTTCTAAATAATGATAAAATTTATCGAAAATAATTTTAAACCAAACCGTATAAATTTCAGGATGGATTTCCATATCATTTTTAATATCTTCTATTTTCATCCATTTCCAACTTTCGACTTCATCTGGATTTATTTTTGGCTCATCATTTGAGTAACCAATCATTACATGATCTAACTCGTGTTCGGTTAAACCATTATCAAAAGGAGCTTTGTAGATAAAATGAAACAATTCTTTGAGTTCTGTTGTAAAACCCATTTCTTCTTCCAAACGTCTTTTTCCTGCTTGAATATTTGATTCTCCTTCACGCTGATGACTGCAACAAGTGTTTGTCCACAAAAGTGGTGAATGGTATTTGTGTGAAGCACGTTGTTGTAACATGACTTCGTTTTTATCATTTAATATAAAAACAGAAAAAGCACGATGTAACAAGGCTTGTTCGTGAGCAGCCATTTTATTCATTAAGCCAATTGGCTTATCGTTTATATCAACTAAAATTACTTTTTCTTCAATCATGATTTTTATTTCACTTCAAAAATACGAAAAAAGTACCATTTTTAGGCTCAAAAATATTTTTAGCAAAAGTTTAACGGCTGTTGAATTATACTTTTATCGATTCAGCAATCATCAAAGCACATTTTTCTCCATCAATTGCTGCAGAAATAATTCCACCAGCATAACCTGCTCCTTCACCACAAGGATACAATCCTTTGATTTGAACATGTTCTAGCGTTTGATTATCTCTTGGAATTCTAACTGGTGATGAAGTTCTGCTTTCTGGTGCATGTAATATAGCTTCATTTGTAAAATAACCATTCATAGATTTACCAAATTGCACAAATCCTTCTCTCATAGTTTGGGTTAAGAAATCTGGAAAAACATTTCCTAATTCTACAGAAGTTGTTCCGGGAACATACGATGTTTTTGGAATTGATGATGAGACTTTCTTTTGAGTGAAATCTATCATTCTTTGTGCAGGAACTTTTTGAGTTTCACCAGCTAGTTGCCAAGCTTTTTGTTCGATGGCTTTTTGAAATTCCATTCCAGCTAAAGGTCCAAATTTTTCAAATGGTTTGAAATCTTCTAATTTTAATTCAACTACAATACCTGAATTTGCCGTAGCTTGATCCCTTTTGGATGGTGACCAACCATTTGTTACAACTTCACCTGGGCTTGTAGCACAAGGAGCAATTACACCTCCTGGACACATACAAAACGAATACATTCCACGACCTGCAACTTGTTTTACTATACTATAAGGTGCTGGTGGCAAAAATTCGCCTCGAAAATCACACGAATACTGAATTTTATCTATCAACTCCTGAGGGTGCTCTGCTCTAACCCCTAACGCAAATGGTTTTGCTTCTATAAAAATGTCTTTTTTAGCCAACAACTCAAAAATATCTCTTGCTGAATGTCCAGTTGCTAAAATAACTTTATTTGATTCAATTGTTGTTCCATCGTGTAAAACTACTCCTTGAATTTCGTTATTTTTAATCGTAAAATCTATGACTCTCTTTTCAAATAAAACTTGTCCACCACATTCAATAATTTTTTCACGAATATCTTGAATGATTTGCGGTAATTTATTGGTTCCAATGTGCGGATGAGCTTCTACTAATATTTCAGAGGTTGCTCCAAAAGCTACTAGAAGTTGTAATATTCTATCCACATCACCACGTTTTTTAGAACGTGTATATAATTTTCCGTCAGAATAAGTTCCTGCACCACCTTCTCCGAAACAGTAGTTAGAATCTTCGTTTACAATTCCGTCAACGTTAATGGATTTTAAATCTCTTCTTCTTCCACGTACGTCTTTTCCTCTTTCTAGTACAATTGGTTTTAAACCTAATTCTATTAATTGTAAAGCTGCAAATAATCCTGCTGGACCAGCTCCAACAACAATAATTTCTTGTTTATTGGAAACATTTGGATAATTTGGCAATTCAATTTCGGTTTCAACAAAAGATTCATTTTGTAAAAAAGCTTGTCCTTTTACATTAAATTTAATCGCTTTTTGACGGGCATCAATAGAACGTTTTTGAACTACAACTTTCTGAATATCTATTAGAGAAATATTCAGTTGTTTAGCAACTGCTTGTGCTAACAAATTTTCGTTTGAAGCTACTTCTGGTGCTACTTGAAATTGGAATTCTTTTGGCATTTTTTTTGGATGTTCAGGTATTCAGATTATTAATTTTTGGAAATTAATTATAAGTAATTATTATTTCTGATATTAATTCTTGCTGACTACCATTAAAATTATATTTTTTAATATTAATTGGATAATCTTCTGTGTTGTAAGTTATCACAAAATCTCTAAATTGTGTCCCTTGAATTGAATTTACATCGTCATAACTAAAACTCTTAATCAAGTTATTTTGATTAATAAGATTGCAAGTTTCTAATTCTAAAAGATACTTTAAATAAGGATTCATGTTTTTCATCATACTATTTTTGGCATCAAATTCAAATGTTTGTTTGTAAGATTGAGAAGAAAATTGATTTTGAAAAATAGTTTGCATTATATTATTTGAAACAATTTGATAATCTTCAGAATTAAAAGTCACCCAATTTCCATTATTGTTATAACTATTTGTTTTTGAAACTAGAACACCATTTTGGTAACTAAATGTGGTTTTCTCGTCTTGATCATCTAGAATAATTGTTTTTAACAAATCTCCTTCATAAGCCAGAAAATTAGAATCAATATGCTGACTGTTTACTATTCTTTTAATTTCAATAATTTTTGAACCATTGTAAACAAAGTCCAATCTATTGTTGGAATCAGAAAGTGATTTTAAAAGATTGTTTTCGTAATTAAAATCTATATAATAATCTGTGTCAACCTGACCGTTATTATAAACTTTTTCTTCAATTTTTTTAATAGTATTAATAGTTACATCTGAAGAATCATCATCACTTGAACAAGAAATTAAGCTTGTTATAAGGACAAATAAAATAATATTACAAATTGTTTTTTTCATTTTTGTTTAAATTTGTGATCAAAAATAATCAATATATAATATCATTTCAGATAATTAGAATGTTTTTTATTTTTTGCAAAAGTAAAGAAATGTTTTTTGAAGTTGTAACTTTGTCTTTTATAAAAAATTATGTCGAGAAAAATAAAACTAATTTGGGATTTTAGGGGAGAAGTGGCTGCCAAAACAGCTGAACACCATGAAATTCATTTGAAAGAATTTATTGAAGCAGAAAAATTAGAACTAAACATTACTGGTTTTGAAATTCTAAACGAAATGTACGCTATAGCTTTTATGGTTGTAGAAGAAAAGGATATGATTATGGTTCGTGACGCTTTGAAACCTCATCGTGGAGAAGTATTTGAATAAAATTCTAAAAAAAAATCCAAACTCCAATTATAAAATTTTGGAATTTGGAATATTAGATTTAAAAACTGCCAACTGAAATCTGAAATCTGAACACTGCCAACTAAAATCTAGTTCGCTACTTCACTAATAAACTTAATTCGCATTAAGCGCAACTCTTCAGTATCGTAATCACCATCAAATTCTTTTAAGGCTACATCTATTTTATCGGATTCAGATTCCATAAAATAATCATGAATTTCTTCTTGTTGTTCGTCATCTAAAATATCATCAACCCAATATTTTATATTTAATTTCGTTCCAGAATAAACAATTTGTTCCATTTCTTTTAGCAAATCATCCATCGATAAACCTTTGGCTTTAGCAATATCATCTAAAGCTAATTTTCTATCCACATTCTGAATAATATAAAGCTTTAAACCTGAATTAGCACCTGTAGATTTAACTACCAAATCATCTGGACGAGTTATTTCATTATCCTCAACATATCTATTAATTAAAGCCACAAAAGGGTTTCCGTATTTTTTGGCTTTTCCTTCTCCTACTCCATGAATGTTACTTAACTCATCAATAGAAATTGGGTACTTTAATGCCATATCTTCTAATGAAGGATCTTGAAAAATAACAAAAGGAGGAACGCCTAGTTTTTTGGCTTCTTTTTTACGTAAATCTTTCAACATAGCCATTAACACTTCATCGGCAATTCCTGTTGACTTAGAAGCTGTTACAATTGCATCATCTTCTACTTCATTATATTCATGGTCCTCAGACATCATAAATGAAACTGGCTTTTTTAAATAAGCTTCTCCTTTTGACGTTGTCTTTAAAACACCATAACTTTCAATATCTTTTCCCAATAAACCATCTACTAAAACCTGACGAATTAAAGCCATCCAATATCTTTCTTCAAAGGCTTTTCCTTTTCCAAAATAGGGTTGAACATCAATTTTTTGGGCTTTAATGATTGCGTTTACTTTTCCAACTAAAGCAAAAATTAATTCTTTTGATTTAAATATTTGCTTAGTATCTTTTACCATATTTAGCAAAATAACTACTTGGTCTTGTGCTTCTACTTTTTTCTTAGGATTGCGAATATTATCATCCATATCTGCACCATCTCCATTTACATCATCAAATTCTTCTCCAAAATAATGCAGTAAAAATTTTCTACGACTCATTGAAGTTTCCGCATAAGCTACAACTTCTTGTAATAAAGAAAAACCAACCTCTTGTTCGGCAACTGGTTTTCCTGACATGAATTTTTCTAACTTTTCAACATCTTTGTAAGAGTAGTAAGCCAAACAATGGCCTTCGCCACCATCACGACCAGCACGACCCGTTTCTTGGTAATAACTTTCTAATGATTTTGGAATATCATGGTGAATTACAAACCGAACATCTGGTTTGTCAATTCCCATTCCAAATGCTATTGTTGCAACAACAACATCAACATCTTCCATCAAAAACATATCTTGATGTCTAGCTCTAGTTTTAGCATCTAATCCAGCGTGATAAGGAACCGCGGAAATTCCATTTACTTGAAGTACTTGTGCAACTTCTTCTACTTTTTTTCGACTCAAACAATAAATAACACCTGATTTACCTTTGTGCTGTTTGATGAACCTAATAATATCTGATTCAACATTTTTTGTTTTTGTACGTATTTCATAATATAGGTTTGGCCTATTAAATGAAGCTTTAAATGTATTAGCATTAGACATTTCTAAGTTTTTTAGAATGTCTTCTTGCACTTTTGGAGTGGCTGTTGCCGTTAATCCAATAATTGGAATATCGCCAAGTAACCTTATAATGTTTCTTAAATTTCTGTATTCTGGTCTAAAATCGTGTCCCCATTCTGAAATACAATGAGCTTCATCAATGGCTACAAATGATACGGGCACTTCATTAAAAAAATTAATATAGTCTTCTTTAGCTAATGATTCTGGTGCTACGTATAATAATTTTGTAACACCTGATCTAATATCTGCTTTAACCTGATTTATTTCAGTTTTAGTAAGTGAAGAGTTTAAAACATGGGCAATTCCATATTCTGAACTTATACTTCGCATGGCATCTACTTGATTTTTCATTAAAGCTATTAAAGGGGAAACAACAATTGCTGTTCCTCCCAAAACTAATGCAGGAAGTTGATAACACAACGATTTTCCTCCACCTGTTGGCATAATTACAAATGTATTATTTCCAGTTATGATACTTTTAACAACACCTTCTTGTAAACCTTTAAATTGGTTAAATCCAAAATATTTTTTTAATTCTTTATGTATGTCTATTTCGCTAGATTTCATTCTTTTTTGTGCATTTAATTCTTTGAAGGTAATCATTTAATTTTATTAGAAATATTATCTCTACCTAAATATTATGTTTTAAGATGATTTTACCTAAATTTGCATTTATAAATATACAACTTTCTTTAAAAAACCAAAATAAAATAAAAATAAATTTTGAACACTACTGAAAACATTCTATTAATTGCAAAAAAAACAATACTGTCTGAAAGTGAAAGCGTTGCAAAGCTTGCAGATTACTTAACAACTGATTTTGCTGAAAGTGTAGAGAAAATATTTGTGTGCAAAGGAAGAGTTGTCGTAACTGGAATCGGAAAAAGCGCTATTATTGCTCAAAAAATTGTGGCAACTTTAAACTCAACTGGAACACCTTCTATGTTTTTACATGCTTCTGAAGCTGTACATGGTGATTTGGGAATGTTGCTAAAAGAAGATATTGTAATTTGTATTTCTAAAAGCGGAAATAGTCCAGAAATAAAAGTTTTAGTCCCTTTATTAAAACGTTTTGGCAATACTTTAATAGGTATGACTGCTGATTTAAATTCGTTTTTAGGCAAAGAATCACATCATGTTTTGCATGCTCATGTAGATGCTGAAGCTTGTCCGAATAATTTAGCACCCACAAATTCAACAACGGCACAATTGGTTTTAGGAGATGCTTTAGCCGTTTGTTTAATGGAAATGAGAAATTTTAAAAGTGAAGATTTTGCCATTTATCATCCAGGTGGTGCTTTGGGGAAAAAATTATTACTTCGAGTGAACGATATGTTAGACACAACGCATGCACCACAAGTAAGTCCTGATGCTTCTATTAAAAAAGTCATCATGGAAATTTCTGAAAAACGTTTGGGAGTTACTGCAGTTATAGAAAACAACAAAGTTATCGGAATTATAACAGATGGTGATATTCGTAGAATGTTAAACGACAGAGATACGTTTGTAGATTTAACCGCAAAAGATATAATGACTAAAAACCCTAAAAATATCCCTACTTCAATTTTAGTTAGTGAAGCTTTAAATGTATTAGAAAACAATGCAATTACACAATTAGTCGTAATTGATGAAGGGCAATACAAAGGAATTATTCATTTACACGATATTCTTAAAGAAGGAATTGTATAATGGCAAAGAAGAATATAGCAGAAATGTCATTTTTAGATCATCTTGAAGAATTAAGATGGCTATTGATAAGAAGTACAATTGCTATTTTAGCGTTTGCAAGTGCTTCCTATTTTTTTATAGATTACATTTATAGTGATATTTTATTTGGACCAAAAAATCCAAAATTTATCACCTATCAGTTTTTCTGTAAAATATCAACATATTTTGGTTTTCAAGACGCTCAAATTTGTAACGCCGAAATGCCTTTTATCATTCAGAATACCGATATGGGCGGACAAGTTTCATTCATGATTTGGACCTGTATTACAGTAGGATTCATAGTAGGTTTTCCTTTTATATTATGGGAAATTTGGAAATTTATTAGTCCCGCGCTTTATGATAAAGAGAAAAAATATGCGGTACTTTTTATCGTTGTATCTTCCTTATTATTTTTTATGGGTGTATTATTCGGGTACTTTATCATAACTCCTTTATCTGTTTATTTCTTTGGTTCTTTTTCGGCTAGTCCAGAAATTGTCAATGAATTTAACTTAGAATCTTATACAGGAATGATTAAAACTTCGGTTTTAGCCTGTGGTTTGATTTTTGAATTACCAATTCTGATTTACTTTTTAACTAAATTAGGATTAGTTACACCAAGTTCCCTTAGAAAATATAGAAAATACACCTTAATTATAGTTCTAATACTTTCTGCAATTATTACACCACCAGATATTATTAGTCAAATAATTGTTGCAATACCTATTATGTTATTGTACGAAATTAGTATTTTAATTAGTGGTATTGTAGTAAAAAATCAACTTAAACAAGCTTAAAAATGGCAAACGTAGTAGAAGAATTCAATGACTATCGTTCAAAAATGAATGAAAAATTATTAGCGGATAACAATAAAATTGTAAAACGTATTTTCAATTTAGACACTAATGCTTATGCAGCAGGTGCTTTAGATGTTAAGACTAAAGAGCTTTTAGGCTTAGTAGCTTCAGCGGTTTTACGTTGTGATGACTGCATCAAATATCACTTAGAAACTGCTCATAAAAACGGGATTACTAAAGAAGAAATGATGGAAGCCATGGGAATTGCAACTCTTGTTGGTGGAACAATCGTAATCCCCCATTTAAGAAGAGCTTATGAATTCTGGGAAGCACTAGAAGAAAGTGTTCAGTAATCAGTATTTAGTTGGCAGAAAATAAATTATTGTTAATTCGTTTAACTGTTAAATTGTTTATTTGTTTATTTGTACCATAATACCTTTTAAACTCATAACCTTTTAAACTCATAACCATACTATGAAGCTTAGAGCAGAAAATTTAGTAAAAACCTATAAGAAAAGAAGTGTTGTAAAAGGTATTTCTGTAGAAGTAAATCAAGGTGAAATTGTGGGGCTTTTAGGTCCAAATGGTGCTGGAAAAACAACTTCTTTCTACATGATTGTAGGTTTAGTAAAACCAAATAGCGGTAATATTTATCTAGACGATATGGATATTACTGACTTTCCTATGTACAAGCGTGCACAAAACGGAATTGGTTATTTGGCGCAAGAAGCTTCTGTTTTTAGAAAATTAAGTATTGAAGATAATATTCTAAGTGTACTTCAATTGACTAATAAAACCAAAGAAGAACAAGAAGCAAAAATGGAAGAATTGATTGCTGAATTTTCTTTAGAACACATTAGAACCAATCGCGGTGATTTGCTTTCTGGTGGTGAACGTCGTCGTACTGAAATTGCAAGATGTTTAGCTACGGATCCAAAATTTATTCTATTAGATGAACCTTTTGCTGGAGTTGATCCAGTGGCTGTAGAAGATATTCAAAGAATTGTAGCCCAATTAAAAAACAAGAATATTGGAATCTTAATCACAGATCACAACGTTCAAGAGACTTTAGCTATTACAGACAAAACCTACTTAATGTTTGAAGGTGGAATTCTTAAGGCTGGAATCCCAGAAGAATTAGTGGAAGATGAAATGGTAAGAAGAGTTTATCTAGGTCAAAATTTTGAATTGCGTAAGAAGAAGTTGGAGTTTTAAAAAGTGTTCAGTGTTAGTAATAGGTTTAGAACTAATTTGTATTATAAATTAGTTCTAAAATTACTCTAATTTATCAAATCTGTGTTCCAAAATTATTTTTCTGAAAATCTAATATCTGAAAACCTAACATACAATAACCCTACTTCACACATTTATCAATCAACTCTAATTTAATTCCGTTAAAAACGTTTACATCAACCAGACCATCAATTCCGTTGACTTGCGCTTTTTCGGTGAATTGCCATAAAAACCAATCATCATCCATTTCTTTTCGCCAAAAATTATAATTGGCTATCCAAAAGGGATACTCAGAAAATTCATCTTTTAAGAAATCATTGTAATAACTTTCTCCTGAATAGATTATAGGTTTGACTTTATAATGCTTTTCAATTTTAACCAACCATCGTTTTAACCCCACTTTTAAACTATCAATTGACTGTGTTTTTGGCAGTTTTTCTATGTCTAAAATAGGTGGTAAATCTCCTTTTGACAATTTAACTGTCTTGATAAAATTTTCAGCCTGAAGTAACGAATTTTCATTAGGACGATAATAATGGTAAGCACCTCTTATGTATTTACCTTTTGTATTTTTCCAGTTATGGTTAAATTTTTCATCAACTTTATCTTTTCCTGCAGTCGAACGAACGATAACAAAATCAACTACGAAACTGCCATCAACTTTCTTTAGTTCTGACCAGTCGACATCACCTTGATATTGAGAAACATCTATTCCAATGGTCTTTTCTTTATAAGTGGTTAAAACTTCATAAATTCGAATATCATGCAGTTCTCTTTCTTTAGTAGATAATGCATTTGAATGTTTAGACTTATAGCCTAAATAATACAAAACTCCATCTCTATATTGATAAACTACAACAGCAAGCATTACAAACAACAAAGCTAAAACAGAAAACACCACTAGCTTCGTTAGTGATGTCCCTTTATTTTTTTTTGATCGTTTAGCTGTTGATTTCTTTTTAGCCAATTGTTGGTTTGGATTTTAAATTAAATAGCACCGATAATAGTACATATGAAATCACTATAATAGGTATCGCAATAAAATCAAACATTAAAAATAGCACTACTGCAAATGCCATGAATGAATATTGCAATTTAGCCGATTTCCAATCAAACGATTTTAACTTAAGTGAAAACAATGGGATATTTGCATTTAAAAAATAAGCACTTAAAATGGTAAGAAACATTAATACAAAAGGGTTGTTTAATAAGTTGGTTATCCATTCATAATTATCAACATATTGGATCATAGGTATGCTCATTATAAACAATGCATTTGCTGGTGTTGGCAAACCAATAAACGAATCGATTTGACGTTTATCAATGTTAAATTTAGCTAACCTATAAGCCGAAGCAATTGTAATTAGAAACCCAAAATAAGGAACCATTCCCATATAGAAAGTTTCTTCTGTCACATTGTATTGCGATTGGGTATTTTGAATAGTTTCAATTAATTTAAACATAATTAAACCTGGCACTACTCCACTGGTTACCATATCTGCTAATGAATCTAATTGCAAGCCTAATTCTCCTGAAACACCTAGCTTTCTTGCTAAGAATCCGTCCCAAAAATCAAAGAAAATACCTAGACATACAAACAAAAAGGCTTCGTCATAATAGCCTTTAAAAACGGCAATTATAGCTAATAAGCCACTGGCTAAGTTCAATAATGTTATAAAATTAGGTACGTGTTTTTTAATTTCCATAATCGTTTACTCATATTTATAGCAAATGTAATACAATAAGTTAATACTTTTAGAGTTTAGTAATTAAGAATTTTATTCGATATTTGTAAAAAAAACAATTGCATTGAAAAAGTTAGTTGTAATTACCCTCATATTACTTCCAGTATTGGTATGGAGCCAAACTGTGCGAAAATATTCAAATGAATTTTTAAGCATAGGTGTTGATGCTGCTGCATTGGGAATGAGTAATGCTGTTGTTGCAAGTACGGGTGATGTAAATTCAGGCTATTGGAACCCTGCTGGTTTACTAAAATTAGAAGACAAACAAGTTTCCATAATGCATGCCAGTTATTTTGCCAACATTGCTCAATATGATTATGCTGCTTTTGGAATGCCGATCGATGATAGAAGTGCTTTTGGAATTTCCTTAATTCGTTTTGGAGTGGATGATATCTTAAATACTACTCAATTAATTGACAGTCAAGGAAACATTGACTACAATAGAATTTCTCTTTTCTCTACAGCTGATTATGCTTTGACGGTTTCTTATGCAAGAGCTTTACCAATTGAAGGCTTTAATTATGGCGTAAATGCAAAAGTAGTACGAAGAATAATTGGGGATTTTGCTAATTCTTGGGGATTTGGTTTTGATGTTGGCCTTCAATATGAAAGTGATAATGAATGGAAAGTTGGTTTAATGCTAAGAGATATTACTACGACTTACAACACTTGGACCATAAACGAAGAAGAATATCAAAAAATTAAAGACGCTGTTCCTGGTGAAAATCAAGATTTACCTGAAACAAGTGAAATTACACTGCCAAAAGCTCAATTAGGACTTTCAAAAAAGTTTGAATTCCATAATGAAATGAGTCTTTTAGCAGCTGGAAATTTAAACATGCAATTTGCACAAACTAACGATATTATTTCTACTAAAGCAGTGAGTATTGACCCTGCGTTAGGATTTGAATGGGGATACACGGATCTAGTGTTCTTAAGGGCTGGTGTTGGAAACTTTCAACAAATCACTCAGATTGATGATTCTAAAAAATTGAGTTTTCAACCAAATATTGGTTTAGGTTTTAAATATAAAGGTATTCAAGTCGATTATGCTTTAACTGATTTAGGAGACCAAAGTGCAGCTTTGTATTCTAACATCTTCTCGTTGAAAGTAGATTTAGATATTTTTAGCAGATAACTTTAGAAGTCTTTTGTCTTTTGTCTTTTGTCTTTTGTCTTTTGTCTTTTGTCTTTTGTCTTTTGTCTTTTAAAATAGTTAATTGTTATGGGTAAAAAATTACTCTCTTTTTTATTTTTAATCGTTTTTTTTCAAGGGTTTTCTCAAGATTTACAAGTTTCTGAGAATGCTAAAGTTTCTATTATAACCATTGGAACGGCTTCTCCTTCTTATGCGCTTTATGGTCACACAGGAATTCGTTTTAAAGATATTACCACTAATCTTGATGTAGTTTTTAATTATGGTGCATTTGATTTTGAGACACCTAATTTTATGTTGCGATTTGTTAAAGGTGATTTGCAATATTTCGTAACCAGCAATCCTTTTGCTGATTTTGAATACAGTTATAGGCATGAGAACAGAAGCATCTATGAACAAGAACTCGATTTACCAATTGATAAAATCAGACTATTATACAACAACATCAACAACTCCTTAACTTCAGACGAACGTTTTTACACTTATAAATTTATTGATAAAAATTGTACTACAATGGTTATTGATAAAGTAAATGAAGTAATAGATAGTAAGGCCATAGATTTTCAAAAACCACAAGAACAAACCTATAGAAGTGTATTATTCCCTTATGCAAACGAACAATTTTTACAACAGTTAGGCATTAATATCATTTTCGGGACTAAAGTTGACGAAAAAGCTACTAAATTATTTCTTCCTTTGGACTTAATGGAACAATTGAAAACTGTAAAATACAATGGTAAACCTCTAGTAACAAGAACCTCAACAATTTTTGAAGCACAAAAAGAAACGCCTCCTTTTAATTTTTTCGATTCCATTTATTTGCTAATTGTACTGCTTGGAATTATAGTACTTCTAAACAACCGAAAATTGACTTTTGTCTATTTTTCAATACTAGGATTACTAGGATTATTCTTTAGCCTAATTGGGCTATATTCCTTCCATGAAGAAGTGCTTTGGAATTATAACGTTCTTTTGTTTAATCCTTTTTATTTGGTTTTACTTTATTTCTTTTATAGAAATAATGTCCAAAAAATTAAACGTGTAAAATGGTTTATACTATTATTATTGGTTATTTATGTGATTTTAGTAATCAACAAAGTGTATTTGATCTCGGTTTTACCAATCATCCTAACCAACTTTATTTTACTCCTAAGAACCAAAACAAATCAATCTAAATAAATTTTATTTACAAATCTCGACACTACTGTCCTTTATAGAAAAGCACTGTACCTATAGTTTTAATTATAATATTGACATCTAAAAAAATACTTCGGTGTTTGATGTAAAACAAATCATATTGTAGTTTAATTAAGGCATCATCAATAGTATCAGTATAAGCGTGATTGACTTGTGCCCAACCTGTTAATCCTGGTTTAATAATATGACGTGTTTGATAAAAAGGTAGTTTTTCAGCTATTTGTTTCACAAAAATTGGTCGCTCTGGTCTTGGGCCAATAATTGACATATCTCCTTTTAAAACATTAATAAATTGAGGCACCTCATCTAACCTACTTTTACGAAGAAATTTCCCGAAAGGTGTAATTCTAGTGTCATTAGTTATAGCAAAAACGGCTCCATTTTTTTCAGCATCTTTTACCATAGTACGCAATTTATAAATCGTAAAAGGCTTATTGTTTTTACCTACACGTTCTTGTGTATAAAAAAGGGATCCCCTATTCCAAATAAAATTTAATATTATAATTATTGGAGCAACACATAACCCAATTAAAATACCAATAAAAGAAAAAATTACATCTAAAAATCGTGTAGCAGTTAAGTAAAATTTATTTTGATTACTCCTACTAAACGGAAAGTATTTATAAAAATCTTTAGAAAGATAAGTAACCGGCAATCTGTTAGTACTTGCTTCATATACTTGGTCATATTCTCTTATAATCACACCGTCTTCTAATAAACCTAAGAGTTTTTCATATAGTTGTATTGAAATTTCATCTTTTCGTTTAAAAGCAATTACGATTTCAGTTAATGAATTATCAAAAATAAAATCCTCAAGCTCTTCAAACGGAATTTCGTAATAATTCGATTTGTTTTCACTTTCCTCTTGAGAAGTTACAAAACCCATTACCTGATAATGAGGGTTGACTGTCACTAAATCTTTTACTTTTTTATTTAATGATTTGCTGTCACAGACGAACAAAACTCTTTTAACAAATCTATTAGAAGCAAATAATTTTAAATAAATAAATCTCCAAATAAGCAAGGCTACAAAAATGGCTATATAAAAATAAATAATTTGAGTTCTGTTTTCGGGTAAAGTGGGTGTAAAAATTGGCGTTAACAAATAAAACAATACCGTTGAAGAAGTAGTTAGAATAATACTCTTAACCATTTGATACTGATTACTGGCTACTTGAAGATTATACAATTCAAAAATAGTACCGAAAAAATTAAGGTATAAAGCTAAAACTATAGTCCAATAAAAGTTAGAAAAATCAATATAAAAGTATGAGAAACTAAAGACGCTCCCTAAAGTATACAATGAAATTAACACAAAAAAAACATCGATTATTCGAAGCAAGACCTTTCTTTCCGAAATTTCGAAATGTATTTTTTTTTTGGTTTTCATTTATATGTATTGTCTATGCAAATTAACCAATTAAAATACACTTATCAATACAAAAACGCGTTTTTTTGAACTAATCATTATTCTAATAGCTTCATCCATTTTAATTTCACAGCATGCCAGTCCATTGTTTCAATCAGTAATTTAGCATTAGAGGTTAGTTCTTCAACTTTTTTAGAATCTTTTAATAAAACCTCTATCGCATTGGCCATTTCAATAGGCTCATTATCATTTACCAATAAAGCATTTTTAGCAGTAGAGAGCATATAAGGAATTCCACCAACATTAGTTGAAACCACAGGCAAACCTAAAGCCATGGCTTCAATAATACTAACTGGTGTATTGTCAAAATGGGTTGTATTTATAAACACGTCATGTTTACTTGCCAAGTTAGTCCATTCTTCTTTAGATAGTTTTCCTGTAAAATCTACTTTTAAGTTTAAACTTTCTGCTAAATGCCTAGTTTCGATTAAACTTCCGTCTTTATCAGGTCCTACCATTGTGAGTGATGCTTTAGGGTGTTTTTCCTTTAACAATCTGTAAACTTCAACAGCCATTTTAGGATTGTATATTTTAGCAAAAGATCTGACCCAAAGTAAATGAGGTTGAATAGCTATTCTATTCTTAAATTTATATTCGTCTATTTGAATTGAGTTTGGAATAAAAACGATATTTTCAAATCCGTTTTTTTTAAATTTTTCTACCAAATAATTCGAAGGAGCCACATTGGCATAAGCATTTTTAAAAAGCAGTTTACACAAATAGGGGTTGCTTTTCAATCGATTAGGTAAATCTCCACCATGAAGGATGGGAATATATTTTACTTTAAAAAACCTTGCAATTTGACTGCAAAAAAAGGCATACCAAAAACTAGAAGTGCTATAGGTATCTATAAGAATATAATCTACTTTTTTAGCTTTAAAGAAAGTAGTCATCATCATGTCTAACAATCTTATAATTTGGTTCTTTTTAACCGAAGTATAAGCAACCGTATACCCTTCATCCGCTAAAAAAACACCTAAAGTTTCTATAGAAGTCTTGTTAAATCCGTGCTTATGTAATTTGTTCCCTATGTACAGTAGGTTCTTCATCAAATGATACTTTTAATAATGAAAGTGCATATATAAAGGCTGGAGCGGCGATCCGCATCGAAGCATGATTTATGGTTAAAAACCAAAAAATATAAAAAGAAAACAAAAAAAGGTATTGCTTATTATAAAAATAATGAAATATTGGCACGAATAATAGAATTAGCAGATTGATAACACCTAAAAAACCATGTTCTGCTAACATTCTTGTCAATTCATTATGAGACGCACCTTCAATTCCTAACATCTCTTCTCTATATTCCTTATTCTTTCCAACCCCGATACCTGTAATTGGATTATCTAAAAACATCTGGATTTCAGACTCTGCAAGATCTTCTCTTCCTGAAAATTTACTTGCCTTTTCTCTACCTAAGGCGTCTTCTCCTTGATAACGGTTTAAAATCATTCCCCCTGTTTGAGAAATACTATACACAAAAACACCAATTCCCATTGCAAACATTACCAAAGTAATAGCCCCAATTTTAAATTTTGTTTTTATAGTTGCAAAATAATAAGTAAAAAAAACTAATGAAAGTATCATTGCAATTCCTGTATAAACCCCTCCTCTAGAAAAGGTTATTATTCCTCTATAGGAAAAAATAAACAGTAAAAAAGCATGAAATATTACTAAAAAAGTAGTCTTGGAAAAAAAAAGTAAACGAACAAAAACAATAAACATTCCTAATCCTAAAACGGTAGAAACTTGATTTGGTCCAAAACCTCCTGATGTGGCTGAGTTAGAATCAGTACCAGTAACTACATCTCGAATACTTGGATTATATAAAAATATATATACAACCATGGCCATAAGAGGATATAAAATCCAACGTGTCATTTTATCAATATCTGGAAAAGTAATTTTTTTATCAACTAAATATATACTAGATACAGCCAAACATACTGGCCCTAATAAATTAAAAACCAAGGCTTTTCGAATATCAACATCAAAACTAAGAGCCCAAATGCCATACAAAGCTCCTGGAAGTAAGAAAAGAAAGTAAAACATATAAGGAATGGCTCTTCTAGAAACTCCTTTAAAGTATATTCCTAATAACATAAAAATAATCACACCATATTTTGCATATTCATTTCCTATATTTCCTTTGGTCATCCTTAAAAAAACTTCTGCCCCAACTATATAAGCAGCCCAAAATAAGGCTTCGTTTGAATTATTTTTATTTTTAACTATAAAATAACAACCCAGCGGAATGATAACTGCTGCATAAATAAAAGATAATGGTTTGAAAAAATAAAAAAACACACCTATAAAAACGTGCAAAAGAATAAACTTAAAATAATGTTGTTTAATAATCTTTTTTGGTCCCAAAATATATTTTTAATTATTTTTTAGAATTGAAAATTTCAACTTTCAATTTATGAAGATAGTTTGCAAAAGTAAACTTTTTTGCAAGAGGAAATAAGTCAATAGCTATTTTCTTTAAAGTTGGAGTTGGAGTTAGTAAAGCCTTATTCATGGTTTCCGAATAATTTTGAGTATTTATATCGAATACAAACCCATTGGTCTTATTAATATAATGAGGAACACTCCCTACATTTGAAACAATAGGTATAGTAGCATAACATGCTGCTTCTGCAATTACTTTTGGAAATCCTTCTGATTTAGAAGGTAAAAGTAAAAAGTTACTCTTCTTTAAAACATCATGCACTTCATCTTGAGGTAAAAATCCGTGAAAAATAACCTTTTCTTGTAAAAAAGAAAATTGACTTTTATACATTTCTATATTAGGGCCGTCACCCACAAAATGCACTTCTTTTATTTTTTGAATGGGTATAGATGATAATGCTTCTTTTACATACTGCATACCTTTGTTTTCATCTAAACGTCCAATAAAACAAAACACAAACGGAGAGACAAAATCCTTTTCTTTATGCATGGCTTCTCCATTTTCAACATCCTCATGAGTTAAACAAGGATTTTCAAAAGAAATGCAATGTGTCGGTTGGTTAATCCAAAATCCGTTAATAGTAACCTTACACTTAGCATAATTTTTAATCAAAAACCATTTCTGAATTCTATAACTTAAAGGAGCCTTACTTTGATTCCAATTTCCTGCATATTTCACCCAAAAAACAAACTTTCGTGGCCAATAAAAAGCAAACAAAGGTAATAAAAACAGCCCTATGCTAGTAGGTAAACGAAGTTGAACTTCAGAAGCGTCTTGTAAAGCATTATTAACTTGTTGTATTATTTTAGGAAGTTTAGTAATTATCAAAATCTTACTTTTTAACGTTTTTCCTCCAAATGGAGGTAGCTTAACAAAACCCACATTTAATTTCAAATACGGTAATGCACTAGCTGGTGCTTCTTGTTCATATAAACAAGCTACATGTACAATTTCGTTCCAATGATCCGCTAAATAATTAATTTCATTAACTGTAGAACCCCAACCTACTAGGGCACCATTCTCATTTAAGTAATGCTCTGTATGAGAAATAATAACTAACTTTTTATTTTTCATCTTTCAATAACATTAATATATTTTTGGATAATTGTCTTCCATTCAAATTCAGAAGCCCAAGATATTGCATTTGAAGAATAGTCTTGATAATTTTGGACAATTTCAAAAATAGCTGTTTGTAATAATTCTGGCTGATGAGGATTTACTAAAATACCTGAATAATGATTTTTTATAGCATCTGCAATTCCTGAATTTTCTGAACCAATAGCTGGAATACCAAATGAATTAGCTTCTAAAATAGCAATACCAAATCCTTCAAAATCATTTTTTACTATATCGCTCAACATTACAAAAATAGTGCTGCTCTCTAAAATTTTATTTTTCTTTTCGTTTGACAAAGGTCCGTAAAAAGTAATAGATTCTTTTACTTGTAGTGTATCTGCTAACTTTACGAAAGACTCTATTTCAGTTGAAATACCAATACAATGATAATGAATTAAAGGAAAAGTATTTTTTAAAAGTGGTAATGCTTTTATAACATTTTGCTGACCTTTTCTAAAAGTAAGATTACCTACCGTTATTAAATTGATTACCTGCTTATTTACTGTTTTTATATCACTTATAGTTATAACTTCAATACCATTGTTAATGACGTCAATTTGTAATGTAGGATTAAGTGATATAGCCACATTCTTAGTGTAATTAGAAACAGCAATATTATTATTGAATTTTTTTAAACTCCATTTTGTAAAACTTTGAGCTATTTTATTTCCTGCTCTCAGCTCTGTGCCGTGCAAAACAGATATGTATTTTTTTTGAGGAAAAAATAATTTCAAAAAACCTACTAACCAAAGTGAAAATTTCCCCGAAGCTATTATTATTTCATTATGCCTTATTATAGTAATTCCTTTTAAAATTCTATTAAAATAGGTTAACTTACCTCTTTTTACACGAACAATTTTAAAGTCTTGTTGTGCATCAAAAATAATATCTTCCTTTTCAGAACGAAAATCAGTTAAAATAGTTATTTCATAACCTTCTAGCATCAAATATTTAGACAACATATAAGCATGAGCTCCTATACCTCCGGGAAGTGGAGGGAATTCTGAAGTAAATATTCCAATATTATTCTGTTTCATAATAATTCTGAAGGTAAAACAAATGAAATGGGTTGATTACTATTCATAAGTTGTTCTATAAAATATAGAAAATTTTTTTTGGACTCTTTCTTATTTTCCAAACTAAACATATAAGGATGAGCACTTATCGTATATGTTTCATAATCTGTGGTTAAAATATGATTAACAACAACTTCATCAAAACCAGTATAATGATTTTCTAAAATTAAGACACCATCTTGTTTGAAAACCCTCCCTGTTCTATTTTTTTGTTGGAGACCAAACTTCATAAAAATATTCTTGTAGGAAACACGAACCCACTTGTAACCGTTTGTTTTTAACAACTTTAATAAATTTTGATTATCTCCCATCTTAAAAAAAGGCCACAAACCCCTATCTCCCAAGCTAAATGCGCCTCTTCTAACCCATGTCATAGGTCGATTATGTGGAGGCACGAAACCTAGCACGGAATCATCCTTTTCAATAGCTTTTTCAAGAGACAGCTTACTTCTTTTAAGACTTTTATGCACCTGCTCTTCCTTAAAAATAGGAGTCCACTCATGTTTCCAACTATGTGAAGCAATCTCATGTCCTTTTTTCGCAATCTCATTTATAAAATCTGGAAAACAAAATGGATATGTACCGTTCTCTGCAGAGAACCCAGTAATTGCAAAACAGCATTTTATTTTATTTTCTTCTAAAAAGTCAATCAACCATTTTACATTTTCAATTTCTTTTTCAATATTTTCAAAATTAAAATTATAGGGGTAACTTGAATTAATCTGACCTATTGGACCGTCAAAATCCCATATTAATATTATCTTTTTCATTAGTCCTTATATATTTTCATCTGAATCGTATAGTGTATAATAAAATTTTCTGTTCTTAACCTCTTCCCTTAAAATTATTGATTTTGTAAACAAAATAATTTTAGTTATTGTTCTAAAACGAATAAATCCAATAAATGGCAAGATAGAATTAATTCTAAAATTCATACTTATAAATTTAATTCTTTGGATATTAAACTTTCTATGTTTAAAATATATAAAAGAGGTCATTCTCAGAAATGCACTCAAATTAGAAACCTTATAATCCGTTAAAAAGTATATTCCATTTACAAAATAGCCTGAAAAAAAATTAAACGTATCTTTTTTATAACATTCAATGCCTTTATAATAAGGCTTAAACTCTGAAAAACGCCAATTATAAAAAACTTCATCATATTTGCATTGCAGTTCTTTAGAAAAAGTTATGTTATTTAATTGAGCATACTCACCTTTATCTATAAGGGTATAGTTTGTTTTTTTTAATAGAAATAAGAATGCTAAAAAAGGATTAGGAATCATATTCATAAAACGATTATTAATTCCTTTCAATTTTAATATTTCTCCAATATTAAAAGGAAACACAAACTTTCTAGGTCCCTTTAATGAAACATATCCTCTTCTTACCATTGATTTTTCGGCAGCTGGACTTGGGTCACTCCCTAATGTTATGGGTTTATTTTCATGAGCAAAATCATATAGTTTTTCAGCAACTCCTTTCCCTCTATAGTCATTATCCACCATCAAATCACAAGCCCACTGAGCTTCATAATTTTTCTTTCCTAAAACTACTTGACTAGGAACCAATCCAATCTGACCAACCACTTCATCACCGTCAAAGGCTAAAAGAAATGATTTTAAAGTTTGGCTTTGAATTCCTCTAAATTTCCAATAGATATACTCTGGTGTAAACCTTCTTTTCTTTGTCCAATATTTTTGGGCAAATTTAATATGAGCCCTTTCAAATTCTTTAGAATAATATTTAACTTCAATCATTAGGAGTACTATTTTTAATTAATTCACTTGATAAACTCCATGATTTTGATACTTGAAACACAACAAGTGGCAATAATAATGGTAATAACAAAAACGAACTAAATTTCAACCATTTATTCTTTTTAAATTGATAAGGAATTAATGATGGTAATATAGAATGCATTATATAAAAAACTGATTGTTTTGCACCAAAATATTTCCTAGAAAGGTATAAAACACTAGGGACAGGTCTTGGTCCCAAAAGCTTCTTAGGTCTCCAACCATCCCAACTTCCCATTTGTCTTAAACCTCCTTGACTCACTTTTAAATGAATTCGTTTAGCTTTGTAATTAGATATATTTCTATATCCATTTAAATAGCATCTTAAACCATATTCGCCATCACCCATTCGTTGTTTTTCAAACTGCAAATCGAAAAAACCAATCTTATTGAATATATCTCTTTTCAATAACACATTACCAGTATCCAATTGATCACTCCATCTAAAGTAACTATAATGTTTTGGTACTTCCGCACCAATAGCACTTATGGAAACCCCAGAAGAAAGGTCTGCCTTATAAAAATCTAAACATTTTAAATGCTCGTAAATCCAATCTTCCTCTACTAGCGAATCATCATCATATAACAAAACATACTCTCCTTTTGCATATTTTATGGCTTCATTTCTAGCTTTCCAAAGGGCTTTCTCCTCTTGAAACCAAAATTTTAAATCTAAATTCCAGCCTTCATAAAATTCCTTTTTAAAATTATCAGTTTGATCTACAATAATGACTTCAAAGTTTTTATAGGATTGATTTTCTAAATCTCTTAAAACATCTTTTAGATACTCATACCTATTTAATGTTGGTATTACAACAGAAACAAAAGGGTTTGCAGCTATTAATGTACTTTCAAATAACTCATATGAAGAATCATTTAAAATGTTTTTTGAATAATCAACTCGTTTTACATTTCTTGTTTTTAAAAAATTATTAATTTCTTTAAATGGATTATGAAATGTGACTAATTTAATCAACAAAACATAAAAAACCCAAGCACTGTGAAAATTTTTTCTTAAAAAACGATATTCATCTTCTGTTGGAAATTGATTATTTTTCCAAATATCAATACCGTCTTGCTTTATATTTGCAATAAAACCAGATTGAAAAGCAGTCCAACTTAAATCGTGAATTTGAGCAATCTTACTTTTATAACCTTGATCCTTTTCAAGGTAAAACCCATTTAGTTTTAGTTGTTCTTCAGATGGAAAATAACAATATTCTTTTTTTGGCTTTAGATTAAAATACCAAATAGGTTTTAAATATTTTAAATAGTTAAATATCATTTGAAATCATTTCTAATATTCCTTTTACAGAAAGTGTTTCTTTCCATAATTTTCTATTATTGATTTGCAAATGTACAAATTCATCTGCTGATAAACTGGAATGAAAATCCGCAACTATTTGTGCAACATTTCCCCTATCCTTCCATTCTATCCAAACCACATGTTTTTTCCAATTAATTACATCCTCAAAAGGTAATAAACAATCTGTATTTACAAAAATAGGAATTTTTCCCATCATTAAGGTTTCATAAAAACGAACGGAGAAATTTCCTGCTCCTCTAATGCATAACACATAATCTGAGTCTAAAATATTGTCGTAATATTCTAATGTTGTAGTTATTCTTTGCCCCTCAGTAATTGCACCACCTCTGTAATTTTCTCTATAAATAAAATTGGTTTTTACTTGATTGGATTGTTCGAAATAGTTAAGCAATTTGGCGCGTTCATAAGCAGATGCAAACAAAGGTTCATAAACTTTTTTAAACGGATTTTTAATAAAGCGTTTTCCGTTTTCTATCAAGCATTTTGTAATTTCTTTAGCTTTTTTGATAGATGAAAGTGTTGCATGTCCACAAAAACCTATAATGGGAAGTTCTTTTTTTATACTTGGACTAATGGTTTCTTTCTGATACAATCGTTGAAAATGATCGGATAAGCCAACAATAAACCCTTTGTCTTTATCGGATAATTGCGATTTAAAACCACCTTGTCTGAAATAAATGATATTAGAGAATTCTGGAAATTTAATTCCAAAATCACCACTAATGTAACCATACGCTTTACAATTGTTTTCTTGACATATTACATTTAATTTTTCCAAAAGATGTTTATTATTGGTATTATAATAATAGTTTATTGATAATGGCAATAAAACAATCGAATTTGGTTCAACGTTTTTAACAATAGTATATTTATCTTTAATTTCATCATTTTTTTTTGATGAAATTAACCAACCCGAATCACTATAAAATGGTCTTGCTAATATAAATAATAACCTTTTATCACTAATAGGTAAAAAAATATGTGAAATGCAAATTTTCAAAAAAATATAGTTTTAATTAGTAAAAACAGAGTTATTACCTTCCAAATTATTAAGTTCTTTGGCAACTTGCGAAGAAATAAATAAAATATTTGTAATAAATGATTCTCTTAGTTTAGTTTCATTATTTCCGTATATATTGTACGGTATATAATTTAACTTTCTTAAAAATGAAACGACTTCTTCCATTAAACATTGACCTTCATAAGTTGGCACTAGATTTACTTCAGCGTAAATAAAGTCAATTTTGTTGTTTTCGAGTAATTTTAAACAGCCCTTTAAAGCTTTTAATTCATAACCCTCAATATCTAATTTTAGAATTCCTATATTTTCAATTGAATTTTCGTTACAAAATTCTTCAATTTTTATAATTGGAACTGTAATTATCTCATGTTTCCTTGCCAGATGAGACATGTGAAAATCATTTGGTTTTAAAAATGATGAAGTTCCAGTATTATTGTTTTTGTAAAAATCCAATTTACTATTATCTTCTCCAATCCCTAAATTATAGGTAAATATTTTATTTGGTTGTTTAATAGATTCTTTACATAAAACTTTATAAACTTGGGGATTTGGTTCAAAAGCATAAATTAATGAATTTGGAAAATTTTTATTAAATTGATATGTAACAAATCCCACATTTGCACCACAATCAAAAATAATTTTAGGATTTCTTTTTAATTTTTTAAATAAAAACACCATATCATCATACTCATTTTTAAATAACTTTCTGTTTTCTTGAGTCAATCTCATTTTAACTCGTTTAATAAAATTTTTTCTTAAAATAAATCGTGATATAAAATTTTTATAATACATTTTCTTTTTTTTAGTTCTAATTCAAAGCTTGATAGTTAATTTTTATAAAAATCAATAAATTGTTTCACTTGGTTATCTATGGTAAAAATAGAATTTATTCTTTCAATGGCATTATTTGTTAGTCTTTCTTTTTCAAATTCTTGAAGATTGATAGCTTCTATTATTTCAGCTGCTAATGCTTCTGGATTTCGTTTTGGAACAACAATACCAGTTTTATTGTCAATAACGTTTTCTTTTAAGCCATCAGCATCACTTACAATACAAATTTTACCCATTGCTTGGGCTTCAAGAACTGCATTACAAAACCCTTCTTGTAAACTATATTGCAAATAATATGTTGCTTTAGCTAATTCTTTTTTAACTTGTTCATGCTCTAATTTCCCTAGAAAATACACTACATCGTTTAAGCCAAGCTGGTGTACTAAAAATTGCAGACGTTCTTTTTCATTTCCATCACCAATAATTGTATATGTAAAGTTAATTCCTTTTTTGTGTAAAATTGACAAAGCCTCCAAAGTATAGTCCAAACCTTTAATCCAATGCAATCTTGCAACTGTTAAAAAATTATTTTTATTTTCAAATGCAGAGTGGCTAGTAAACAATTGTACATTAATTGCTGGAGTTATCTTAATTATCTTTTCATTTAAAATGGTTTTAATGATTAAATCATTTTTCATTCCATTAGAAAGTACATGATATTTTACTTTTTTTGAAAATAATAATTTATAACAATCTTTATGTTTTATGGGATAAACATAATGGTCAAAACCTCTAAAGCTAACTGCCATTTTTGCACCTATTGCTTCAGCTGTATTTTCTCTACCAATTGCCATTGTACCAAAACCAAAATGCAACCAATCCAACTTTTGAGAAACAATATGACTATTGATAATTATACTTTTAATTCTTTTAGAAAATGACAACCCATCTTTTTTATCTAATCGATATAAATTTTGAGTTTTTTTATAATAAAACAGAACTGTTTTTAATAGATAAAATGCACCAATAAAAGTGTTCTTCATTTTATTTTTTGAAAACTTTGGAGCAGTTATTGTCTTACAATTTAAAGTTGTTGTTTGTGAAAAATTATTCACAAAAAGAAATACTTCAAAACCACTAGCATGAAGACCTTTAATTTTACTACTAAAAAAAGTCTCCGAATAACTTGGAACAGAAGGAAGTACTATACCTATTCTCATTCGGTTTTATTTGAATTATTGACTTTATCATAAAACGATTCAAAATCAGAAATCATTCTATCTTTTGAATGCTGATTTTCAACTGCTATTCTTGCTCTTGATGTAATTTCATTATAATTTTCCAATGAGAGTGAACTTATTTTTTTTACTATATCTGTTATTGATTTTGAATCTCTGACAGGGATTATAAAACCATTTTTGCCATTTTTAACAATCTCTGTCATTCCCCCGCAATCTGTTGAAACTACTAGTGTACCCAAAGCCATTGCTTCAAGAACTACGTTTGCAATTCCTTCTTCTATACTCGGTAATAATATTATATCTGCATCATAAATTTGTTCCATGACTTTTTGAAAAGCAATGTTTTTTTGAAAAGTAACCAATTCATCTAAATCCAATTGATTTCTTTGAAAAATTAATTCTTCATCATTATCTATTCCTATAATTGTATAATGAAAATTAAAATTTTCTTGTTTTAAAATTGAAAACGCATCAAGAGCATAGCTATATCCTTTTAACCAATGCGATCGTCCAATAGACACTATATTTAATGTAGAATTAATATTAGTTTTCGTCTTAAAAACTAGTTTTTCTAATTCAAGTCCACTATAAATCACAGAGGTGTTTTTTAAATTTGTCTCATACTTTTTTGCTTCCTCTAAAATTGCTTTTGACACAGCATGAAAGCCGTCAACCTTATGAAAACTAGTTTCATACATTCGTTTTAAAAACAAATCAGCAATAGGGCTAATTGAAATGTGAGTTCCTCTTAAACTTAAGATAAACTTAATACCAAAATCCTTTACCCATAACCAGTCTTCGGTTCCTTTTGCCCATTGTAAATGAAAAACATCAGGCTTATGATATAAAACCGGATAATATTTCAATCTTTTCACATTTTGATTGCCTTTTTGAGCGGCTATTATTAAATCTAACTTATTCTTTTCTTTTGGTTTAAAAATAATTAGTAAAAGAGAATATTTAAGCAAAACAATTAGTTTACTAAGTTTACTTGAATAGGTAAATAATTGAACATTTTTAGGATAAAAAATTCTCTTTTTTTGTTTTCCAAAAAGATAAATAGTAGTGTCTGTTACTGCCAAACCAACTATCAATCGCTCAATAAAAGTTGTAGATGGAATTTCTCCTGAATAAATAGCTATAGTCTTATTTTTCATAGTTATTTAATTTAGTAAATAAAGAAAGTGTTAGCAACATACTAACATCATGAGAATAATAAACCGAATCTTTATTTTTAAAATTGGAATAATATTCTTTGACAATTTCTGGATTTAATAGAGCTTTGAAACTCTCATTTTCAAATAACCATTTTTCTAGTTCAACTTCATTATTTTTACCCATAAATTGCAATTCCCAATTGCGTTGAATGAATTTTTTATTTGAAACAAGACGCTTTAATTTATCTAAAACTCTAAATGGTAAATTATAAGGAAACCTATTGTTTTTATAATTATATAGATTAAAAGGTCTATGGTCTTGCCAAGTTATTCTTGCCAATGATGGCATACGTAGTTTTAAATATTCAATCTGAATCTGCCTTCCTGCTAAATATTTTTCAGGAACAGAACATATAAATTCACACATTCTGTTGTCATAATAAGGCAATGATATTGACCTAACAGATTCAAAAACAGATAAATTAGTACTAGTCCATCTTGGAGCCCAATATAAACTCTTAAAAGCTCTTATCTGCGCGTTTGCGCTAGTTTTAATATCAATCTTGTCCAATAATATTCTAATTCTGTTTTTTAAATACCCTTCAAAATCTCCCTCTAGACCCCAAGATTTCCATAAAACATTAGCTAATTCTAATCCACCTTTTTTTATTACTTTTTTTAATAAAATTTCAACTTGTTGTTCGTTTGACATATGATCTTTTACATGCATATCGTCAAACAAAACATCTCCCCAATGCCCTAAACTAAACACATCTCCCATTGCTGCATATTTTTCAACAAAAGCCATTTGTCTTGGATGGGTAAACTCAGAATAACATTGGTTTTTTTGGGCTAAATTTTCAATTTCATTCCATAAATAACCTCCATTCACTTGCCATTTTTGAAAAGAAAAACCACATGCTTTCGCAATTTTCTCACTATAAGAAGTTTCATTATGTCCGTTATAAAACTCATAACTATAAGCATTTACTTTATTTCCTAAATGATGTAAAGCAGCAGCTTGAGTACGACTATCTAATCCTCCAGAAAGAGGTAAAATAACAGTGTTATTTTGAACTTGCTCCTTAATTATGGCTTCAAATAATACAGAAAACTCTTGAACAATTTGCTTTAATGGTCTATCTACTGGTGAATAATGCCATTTGAAATAAGATTCTTCCGCAACTATTTTATCTTTTTCAACAGAATAATTTGTTGCAGGTTTTAAAACTTTTAATTCCTTAAAATATGTATCATCATCTAAAAAAAAACCTGTAGCCACAAAAACGCAAATAGCCTCATAATCAAGCATTTTTTTTTCACCAACAAAAATTGGTTCGCTAGGAATAATCTTATTTTTAATAGAATGCATCAATAATTAATTAACTAGTTTTTTATATAATATTTCGTGCTCAACTATAAATTTATCATAGGAAAAATGATTCATACAATATGTTCTTAATTTGCCACCTAACTCTTCCCTTTCATATTTTGACATATTGTACATTATATCAATTTTTTCTGATAATTCTTTTACATTTTTAGCTTCAAAAAGTAATTCATGAAAACCTTTTAACACATAATTTACACCCGAAATATTTGACCCTAAAACGGGCTTAGCCATACTCATTGCTTCAACTAAAGCCATCGGCATGCCTTCTTTTAAACTTGGAATTACATACAAATCTGATTGAGCTAAAAAAGATCTCACGTCATTGTATTTACCTAAAAATGAAATTTGATTTTGCAAATTCAAATCATTTACATATTTTTTCAATGTTAAGGCATATTGAGTCTTATCATCACCTATGATTTCAAGGCAAATAGTATTGTTATTCAATTCTTTTATAGCTTCAATTAAAACTTCAACTCCTTTAACGGGAACCAAATTTGCAACAGTAATAATTCTAAAAGCAATATTTTTATTTTTATCAAATAATTCTGGATTATAATAGTTAGTATCCAAACCTAATGGGATAAGTTTTTGTCCTTTTTTATATGGAAAATAATTTCTCATTTCTTCATTAATGGTAATAATAAAATTACTTAAATAACTTTTAATTTTCCAATGGATATTGCCCCAAGTCATAGCTTTTTTAGTGTAAACAAATTTTGCCCCACCTAAACGAGTTGCCAAAATTTCTGTCCAATCACTGCTCCAATGCCACGAATGCACTATATCAAACTTGTTTTTTTGGATAAAGTTTTTAAAAGGTTTAATTCTCCTTAAAATACTAAAATATGGACGAGGCTTACAAGTGACTTCAATTATATGAATAGTTAAGCCTAGCATTTCAACATCTTTAAAAAAAGCACCATTGCTATGAGAACAAGCTATATGTACCTCAAACAAGTTTTTATTTAACCCTTTAGCCAAATCATACAATACTTTTCCACTTCCAGCAGTGTCAAAATTTGGTATGGTAAAAAGGATTTTTATTTTTTTAAATTGATTTTCCATTCTTCAAAAAGCTGTAAATTCAAGTATTCCTTTCTATTCTCATCTAACAAACTATATTCAAAATATTCATTTGCTATACTATCTTGGATTCTATTAAACTGAGGGTATTCACTTTTAGAAATAACTCCAACACCCCAATCAGTATCAAAACAAACTGAATACAAACCCTTTGAATGTCTGTATTTATAAAATGCCTTCCAAGTAGTACCATTCCAGAACCCACCTGCAGGAGAGTTTCTGAATAAATAATTTTCTCTTTGATGAAACTCTGTTGGTGGATTGCAATCGTGTAAAATAATAAACCCGGAATCTTTTATATATTTCAAACTGTTTTGAATGTCTTTTTCAACTTGTCCTGAGGTATGTAAACCATCTATAAAAATAACATCAAATTTTATATCTTTCTTAAACTGTTGTAGCTTGTTTCCCTCTAACTTTTCAAAAAACTCATCTGAAGTTAATTTAAAATCAACAGGGTTTTCCTTAAATTCTAAACCTGGATCAACAGAAAATTTAGTAGTACACTTTATGTGACTAAAGTTATCATTTGGATTTCTGACTCCAATTTCCAAATAATTTTCTGATGATGTAAGTTCCAACAAAAAATTAATGATGGTTGTTCGATTAGGACTCTTACTAAGCTCTTTTAGAGTAATTTCTTTGGTCCTAATAAAACATGGGTCTTTTATAATTTTTTTTCCAATTTTTTGTATGAGTTGAAATTCTTTTACTCTTTTTTTTAATGAAATCATGACTTTTGGGTTTTAGGCTTTAAAAAACCTTTTATTTTTTTTGAGATAAAAGAACTCCATCTTATATCACTTGTGTTTTTAAAATAATAATTTATGAAATAAAAAGGCATCTTATATTTGCTGTATTGATGCAATTCTATAATATGTTGAGTAGTCATTGCAAATTTATAGTCTTTTTTTGTGATTACATTTGGATATTCATATTTAAATGACCTGATTAATTCTCTTGCACCAGAAAAATGGTTTTTCTTGTTTGAAGTTACTGAATTCCTTTGATTTCTTCTGTCAAGCAAAACAAGTGACTTATGAATACCAAAGATATCAGAAACTAAACAAAATCTCAAAATATAGGCCCAGTCTATCGGAATATTTGGATAATGTTTAGTAAAGTAAAGCCCATTATCAATATGAACTGATTTTCTAAACATCATACAAGTATTTACTACTTTCATTTGGTATTTATAATTAAACAAAAACATTTCTTGACCTAGAGGATATTGATTTGCATTAACTAAAATACCTGGAAATCTGTTAATTACTTCATTTCCGTCCCAAAAATCTGCAATTCCTGAAACTAAACCAATATTAGGTTTAGAATCTAGTAATCTTACTTGTAAATCTAATCGTTCAGGATAATAGAAATCATCTTGTTCTGCAACTGCAATATATTCTCCTACTGCGTTTGCCGTTAGTCGATTCATTGTAGGCCCTAATCCAAGGTTTATTTCATTTTTTAAGATTACTACTTTTTTAAACTTCAATTTATTTTCTTCAAGAATCTTGAATGAATTATCATTTGTACCGTCAATACAAGCTATTAATTCAAAATCATTAAAGGTTTGATGAATCAAACTTTCAAGAGTTCTGGCAAGTGTTTTTTCACCATTATAAATTGGCAAAATTACAGATACTTTACAATTCATTTCTGGTTTTTTTATCTCTAAGTTTCATCATTGGAAGTTCAAAATATTTATACAAAAGTATTGAAAGTAAAATAACTAAAATCCAAAACACAATATACTTTATAATACTTATTAAAAAGTCATTGCTTAAAAATATATTCCAGTCTATTCTATTTATTATCCAAATTTGAATAACATTCAAGTTTAATAAGTACATTGAATAGGAAATCAAACTTAAATAAGAAATTGGCTTATAAAAAATACCTGCCTTTATTTTTAAAACACTTAAAAAAGGCAGAGTAAATAATGTGGCTAATGAAATAATTGAAAAGTAAAATACTTTAAAGTAAACACCATTTATGTTTGGATAATAAAATTTTGAAAACAAAAACATTAATATCCCTACAACCAATAATAAGTTTTTAAATTTAATCCATTTATCAAAAGCATAATAATGTAAATATGCACCAATAACTCCATACATTAAACTATCTAATCTTGTAAAAACTTGTTTTCTAAAAAACAAATCCCAAATCTTTAGGCTGCTTACATCAATATTTAAATGTCTATAGTACCTAAATGCAGTTACAGAAAAAATAGTTAATACTGCTACTAAAACAACCGCTTTTGAGGGCTTAATTCTAAACAGCCACAAAAACAATGCAATTAAGACCGGGATAATTAAGTAAAACCATTCTTCTACACTTAAACTCCAAGCTTCTCCAAAAAAAGACGGATGAGAATGTATTAAATTTTGCGAAAAAAATATGTATCTTTTTACTTTCCAAAGTTTAAAATCAGCTATAAAAAAATAATTTAAGAACGTTAAAATAGCTAAAATTAAATAATAATTTGGGAGAGTTCTATACCATCTTCTTGCCCAAAAATTACTCATTAACTTAAAGTTCATTCTATCATTATCCTCAAACATTTTTATTATAATGCCACCAATTAAAAAACCACTTAAAACAAAGAATATTGATACTCCATCAAAAATAAAAAACTCAGAAACAGCCATTAATTTTTTCGGTAACAAAACCGAACCATGCTCTATTATGACAAATAGAATTGCTAATGCCCTTAATATATCTAAACCAAATTTTCTGTTATTATCTAACTTTAAGGTAAAAATTCCCATTGAAAAATATTAATTGTTAACTTATTAATTCCTATTCTATACGTTTATATATAAATTTTAATTTTCTATAATTTGATTATTGTTGCTTCATTTTTTATAAACAGCAATTAATGAACTACTATAATATTTTGAAGGATTTTTGACAAGTACTGGGTTGATTCTTTTAAAAAATAATCTTGTTGGAATGTAAATCATTTTTTGAAAAAAATTTAATTTTTGATGAACTGTAAATGGAAACCCACTAAAATATTCTAAACAAATCAATTTGAGTGCATTTCTTTTGGCATAATTAGTAAAGGTGCTTTTTTTCATGCATTTCAAATTATGGGCTTTCAGGTTTTTATAATCTACTAAATAACCATACCATTTTCTAAGCCATCTTTTATTAGGTATCATAATTAGCATTGTTCCTCCTTCTTTTAAAAAAAGAGTGTGCTTATCCATAACTTCTTGATATTTTTCAAAATGCTCAATAAATCCGTTTGAAATAACTATATCATACTTTTCTTTTGGTTCATAGTCAAATATGTCGGTTTGTATGATTTTATACTCTTTGATATTAAATGAAGCCATACTTTCATCAATTTTTTTTTGATCCGAATTAAAATCCAAACAAGTTGGCATTAGATCATATTTATCTGATAAATAGGCTAAAAACCTACCAGGGTACCCACCAATTTCAATAATAGTTTTGGGAGGGTTTGCATCGTTATTGGATAATAATAATTCCCAATATTTATCATATTCAGAAACTACAGATTGAATTTGTTCTTTTTGTGTTGTTGCTTTTGAATAATAATTTTCCCAATATGCCTGATCTGTTAATTTATTCATTCTAAAATTTAATTTTTATTATTTTTTTATATTTTATAGTTAATCGTCTATCTTGGTTCTGAGTTTTTATATTTATAAATATTACCTAAATCAAAAAAAAGTTCTTAATATATTTCTAGTTTTTTGTTTTTGTTATTTCTTGATATAAATTTTTCAATTTTTCAAACTCAACCTCAATTGAAAAATTCTCATTTGCATTTAAAATAGCTTTTTTAGAAAAGTTATTATATTTTACTTCATTATTCCATAAGTCAATCGTCTCAGCAACCAAAAAATCTAAGTTATTATAATCCTCAACAATTCCAGTAACATTATTTATTACAGCCTCAGGCAAACCTCCAGAATTAGACACAATACATGGCAAACCAATTGACTGAGCTTCTATCACACTTGTGGGCAATGCATCTGACAAACTTAATTGAACAAAAAAATCATAATTAACCAGTTTTTCTTTTAGAATATCATTATCAACCATTCCTTTTACATTAATATAATTGGCTAATTCATATCGTTCAATTAAATAATGAAGTTGCCCTAGGTCTCCTCCATCTCCATAAATATCAAATTCAAAATCAATATTTCTATCTTTCAATAGTTTTGCAAAAAAAACAGTACCTGCAATATTTTTTTCCCAAGTCATTCTAAACGCTGATACAAGTTTCATAACGTTCTTATTGGGGTATTTTGGTTTGGCATTTGAAAAATTTCCAAATGAAATAGGAATTACATGTATTTTATTTTCTGGAACTTGCCATTGCATTAAATATTTTTTCTGCACGTGACTCATAACTACAAATGCATCAACATGTTCTGAATTTTTATAAAAATCTTTCCAGGAATTTTTCAACCATGGCTTAACAAAAGTGTCGCCACCTCGCAAAGTAATAACTATTTTAGGTCTATTATCAAGGTTTTTTATTCCGTTAAGCTTTCTCCATAAAAAACTATATTGCAAATGAATAATATCAAAATTACTCATATGTTTTATGTCAATTTTTTTAAATTTAGACAACTTTATTTTATGTAAAAAAAACTGAAAGTAACTGGCAACCCCATAACTTGAAACACTAAAATCTGCTTTATTATCTTTCTTATATGCTAAAGCTCTAACATGTATTTTTTTCTTAATAAACTCTAAAAAGTAATTAAGATATTTCTGATATGCATCAGGCATTTTATCATAAACATAAAGTATTTTCATATTAAAAAATTATATCCAATTTACATCTTGTTTAACTAATTTTGCAGGTGAACCCGCATAAATTGCATTTGAAACTTCATACTTGCTATTCAAAACACTACTTGCTCCAATAATACAATTATCTGAAACAAAAGAGCCTTTTAATATTGTTGCTCTACAACCTATCCAAACATGATTTCCTATATAAATTGGTTTAGTAGATTCACCTATATTTCCATTACTATCAACAACAGAGTGTGAATCTGTATCCATTATTAATATATCCCAGGATAATAAGCAATTTTGTCCAAACTCAATTTTATTATGTGCAACAAATGAACTTTCGGCAGTTACTTTAAAATTAGAACCAAATATTAATTCTCCCTTTTTCTCAACTGAAATTTTTGTTCCATGTCCTAATAATGTCTTCCCTTTAAAAATAACTTTCCCTGAAACTTGCCAAATTGATCGGGCCTTTTTTTCGTCAAAAATTCCGACTTCACCAAATCCAAAACTTACTAAATTATACTTTATTGGGCAATCAAAAACAATACTTCCCGTCATCTTTTTTATATAAACGTTTTTAGAAAGTATTATTGGAAAGTAAATTGCTTGTTTAAATGGCAAATATTTAAAATTGAACCAAATTGTCTTATAGTTTTCCGTAAATAAATATTTGATTAGCTTTAAAAATTGCTTCATAAGAATTGTAAAATACTATTTAAATAACATTATAAAAATTGTTGTTTTTTCCATCAACTGCAATAATTGTTTTTCCTTTAAATTGTACGGTACTAATATGATGTGTTCCATCTAAATTAAACCCTTTCTCACTTGATAAAAAAGGAACAATATACTGATTTTCTTCGTATTTTTCTTTATTTAATTCAACAATTTTTAAAAGATTAACACCTTCCCCATAATGCCTTTTTGAGATTTGAACAGGCCTAAAAATTTCATTATTTGAAAAAATAAAATTTCCTGCATTTCTATTTGACACTATTGGACTTCCCTTGTGTTCTATCCATTCAGAAGAAATAGTATCTGAATAAAAAAGCCTCGTCAAGTTTAAATCTAAATCAAAAGTAAACCAGTAATATATGTTTTCAATTTTTAAAAAATTAGTATCTACAAATCTAGAACCACTGTGTAAAACCTTCTTCAATTCCCATTTTAAAGGAAATTCTAAAGACTTATACAACCTAACCGTTTTATCTTCACTGCTCTCTGGTATCATATAAAAATCTCCATTGTCTTCAAAAACATTAGGATATGATAAATGAAAAGGCTCAATAATTGCACTTTGAACTTCTTTTAATTTATTACCTATAATCTCTGCTGACCAAATTTCTCCCTTCTTATTTACAATGGCTTCATAAAATAAAAATAATTTGCCTTTTTGAGCAACCAAAAACGGATCTGCAAAACCAGAAACGTGTGTATAAGGATGTTTAGTTTTTATAGAAAACCAATAAAAATTTAAGCTTTTTTTCCATTTCTTAAATTGAAAATCTTCCGTAGTAGTATAAAGTCCTATTGACCATGATACTTTTTTAAATTGATAACTTGACCTTTTAAGTCTGTACTTCAATCTTGTACCCAAATTTATTTTCCAGGTTATTTTTAATAAAAAATTTAATAAGATAGCCATAGTCTTGAATAATATTTTATAACTATAGTAACATACTTAAGACTAAAGCGTTGCTTTAAATTTGTTCTATTTTTTATTTTATTATAATGCTTTTTTAAATATTCTTTCTGTTTTGCAGGCTCAATATCAGGACTAATTAATTTTAGAAATTTTAAATGTTGTGTAAAATATTTTTCAAAATAATTAATTCCTTTATTTAAACTAGAAACACTCGAATCAACTCTTCTAAAATAACTTTTGGTGTTTGCATTAAATGAAATAGATTTATTTTTTAAAAACTCAAAGTAAAACACTTGATCTCCCATATATGGAAATTGATCGAAAGTCATTTTTTTAAGTTGATTAACAGAAGGTCTTTTAAAAACAGCACAGCTAACGTTTTTTATTGGACTAGAGAAAAACATATCTCCATTAAGCTTAGAATTCGTTGTAGTATTACTGAAAACAGGATGAAAAACTTCACTTTCTGTGCCGTTTAACCCATCCACAGATATCGTTTTTGCTACTACAGCATCACAATTTACTACCATCTTTATTTGTTCTTCTAAAAAATTTAAAGCTGCAAAATCATCTGTTTCAGCAACCCAAATATATTCAGACTTTGCAAGTTCCATTCCCTTTTTCCATTGTTTAAAAGGTGAACCCGAATTTGTTTGATTTACAATAAAACTAGTGACTTTAGGATGATTTTTGTACTCTTTTAATATATTTAAACTTTCATCAGTAGAAGCATCATCAAAAATTAAGACTTCAAAATCCTGAAAAGTTTGATTAAATATAGAATCCAAACGCTCTTTCAAAAAAATTTGATGGTTATAATTAGGAACAATTATACTTACTTTTGATTGCATTTATGTATGTCTAACTTGATTAATTATTTTTCTAAAAGTCTATCCAAAGATTCTTGCATTCTTTTGGAATCAGAACGCAATTTTTTTCTTCCTTCAATTCCTTCAATATATAAATTTGGAAGGTGATGTATCAGATTATCATTGAAATCAGAAATACAAATTACTTTTTTAATGCCTCCAAATTTATAAACATCTGTATTAACTTTGCATTTTACGCTATAAGAAATCTCTTTTTTAAAGAGCTTAGTTCTAAATGCTTTTTTATATATTTTATTTATAAATAATTTAAAGGGCTTTTCAGACTCATCTACCAATTCAATAAAATTTATCTTTTTCCCAACTTGTAAAAGTTGATCTCTTGTTAAGATAAAAGTAGCTTGATGTAAATTAGAAAAATGTGCAAATTTTTTCCCTTGATATGTTTCTACACTCTTAAAGTCCCATTCAAAAGCATAATCTTTACCTGAATGATAACCTGGATAATAGATATCATCTCCGTCCTTTTCAATTTGAATAAGTCCTGGAATTCTATTTTTGGGCAATATTTGTGTATATAAAATATGCTTGTCTAAATGATTCTCAACAAACAAATGATCATTTTCCCCATACAGAAAGACATCAAATTTGTCTTTATTTTCCCAAATTATTTTTCGGCAAGTTAATGGCAACAGTTGGTAGTCATCTAATGTAAATACATTTACCTTGTCTATTCCTTGAATATCAAGAGGAATATTTGAATTTACAATTATCGTTACACTATATTTCTCAAATGCTTTTAATTCCTTAACTACATCCTCTAGATAAGACAGTTGTTCATTACCATAATTCACTAATACTGCTAAAACTTTAATTAATTTACTGTTCATAAATTCTGTTTTTTATTGGTCTAAACTAGACTCCAAAGATAAAAGCATTTACTAAACTGCAAAGATTGCGGTTTACAAAAAACTCTTACCTGCTTTTTTACTAATTTCTTTATTCTTATTTATAGTACTAAAATCTATAGTTTTTAAAACTGAAACACAATCAATTCTCTTTCTAAAACCCTTGAAATCCAGGCACGCTAATGCAATATAAATCGATTTAAATTCTGACTTATAAAAAGAAAATTTTGTTCTCTTTGAAAAAGGATTAGAAAACTTAAATACTATATTTCTTTTATAAAATAATTTTTCATCTGAAAAATAAGTATTGTTTACTTTTTGTTCTCTGTCGTGATAAATTTCTGAATTTGGGTAAACTCCAATTTTTAGATTATGAAACAAAACCCTTTCACAATAATTATCATCTTCTCCATAATGAAAAAAAGACGGACTAAAACCTCCAACCAATTCAATACATTTTCTTGAAATCAACCAAGCTGCTGCATTTATAAAATTAACATCATAAATAGTTTTTTCTGTTTTATTTAAATAAATATCAGAATATATATTCATGCATTTGGGTGGTATTATATATTTTGAAAAATTATAATCAAGTGCACTGCCTTTTCCATTTAAATGGATAGGACTTAAAACTCCATATGTTTGTGATGATTCTGCCATTTTTACTAATTCTTCTATGGAGTTATTGTTTATCCATGCATCCTGATTTAATAAAAAAACATAATCGGCATTATTATCATATGCTTTTTTTATCCCAATATTATTAGCTTTTCCAAAACCAAGATTTTCATTTGATTGAATAAAATCTATTTCGGGAAAGTGTTCTTTAATTATTTCTGAAGAACCATCTGTAGAGGCGTTATCTATGACAATAGTTTTGATTGAAATAGTACTATTTCTCAAACTATTAAAACAAACATCAATCCATTTTTTTGGATTATAAGTTACTATTACTACATAAATATTTAGTCTCATAACATTTATCTACTTTTATAATTCTTTAAGAAGTTCTGAATAATTTATAGCATTCATTTTTAACCATGATCTTGAATCATTTCCGTCAATACCATCTAAAAGACTTCCAAAATCAAATAGAAAAATATTATGATTTGCCTTCCACAAGCGCTTCATTAAAGGTCTCCCTGAACATCCCATTGCAACACATACAACACTAAAATGCTCTAATTTTTCTATAGAGGCAATAGCTTCATCTTCTATCCTATCAATTTCTGAATAAGCATTGCTAGAAGGTGTTTTAACATGTATTACTTCTTGTCCAAATAAAAGATTTAAGGTGTCGCTTTTAATGTTTTCATTTCCTATAAAAACAGCCATTTTACTTTTTAATAATTTGAGAAACTTATTGGCTCTTTCTGGATTTTCTGTTGCTACAAAATGTAATGCCACCGGACTATATATAACACTACCAACAAAATATTTATAACTATCTTTAAATAGTTTTAAAGCAAATGAATCTTTATTTTTATGATTCCCTCCAATCATTCCTTTAGAATACCCAAACAAATCTGAATGAATCGCTAAACATTTAAAGACGTTTGGTCCAGATAAAGATAAAGCTTCACTCATTTCTTTAGAAAGTAAATCACTTTTTTTTTGGTATCCGTCATCAACATTCTTTAATAAAAAAATATCACCATCACCAAAACGCATATAAACACCTTTTTGACTATTGTGTATAAATAACTCTAATTGTGATAATGTATCTTCCGCAGAAATAACGTTAACATTTGGAACAATTTCATTCTCAATAATTCGATTAATATTGCTCTTGAATATTTTTGATAAATATCTTTTTATTATTTTAACTTTTGTCTTCATACTAATTTATAGTTTCCCAAATCGTTGGTAAATACATTTTAGAATGCTTAGGAAGTTCTTTTGTTCGTTTCGTAAAATCACTTTGCTCCATTTGAAAAATTAGAAAATTAGAAATCGTATATAATGTTTCTATTTGTACCGAACCAACCCACAGATTCATTCTATACATTCCTGGCACCATTAACAACGACTCTGTTTTGACATTTATTTCAATCATCGTATTCTTTTTTAACATTTGAAAACTTATTCCATCATCTTCATTTGTAATATGTGCTATTAATTCTGAATTAACATTTAGTATATCCATTGATATAAATAATTCTGAAATATCATCAAAAACATTAACTTTAAAATTAATATTCAACTTATCACCTAAGTTAATTGACATCCCATGCCCTATTATCTTTTCTCCTATGGTTATATTTGGATCTGTTATTTTTACCTTATCGTAATATGAATTATGTTTACATTCTTCTTTGAGAAAATCCAATTCTACTGAAGAATAACGATCGACACATTCATTTATATTGCCCTCAAAAACTACCATACCATTCTCCAAAACAATCCCTCTAGTACACAAACTCTTTACTGCCATCATATTGTGACTCACAAACAGAACTGTTCTCCCTCCTTCTCTTGAAATAGACTGCATTTTTCCAATAGCTTTCTTTTGAAATTCTGCGTCTCCAACTGCTAATACTTCATCCACAACCAAAATTTCAGGTTCTAAAAAAGCTGCAACAGCAAAAGCTAAACGAACTGTCATTCCACTACTATAACGTTTTGTAGGGGTGTCAATATAGCGTTCACAACCACTAAATTCTATTATTTCATCTAGCTTTGAAGTAATTTCTTTTTTTGTCATTCCAAGAATTGCACCATTCAAATAGATATTTTCCCTACCTGTTAACTCTGGATTAAACCCTGTTCCAACTTCCAACAAAGAAGCAATTCTACCTCGAGACTTAATAGAACCCGTGGTGGGAGCTGTTACTTTTGATAATATTTTTAACAAGGTTGATTTTCCAGCTCCATTTTTTCCAATGATCCCTAAAACTTCACCCGCTTCAACTTCAAAATTAATATCCTTTAGTGCCCAAACATATTCACTAGTTCCTTTAGAGCTTCTATCATTAACTTCCCCAACTTTCAAATAAGGGTCTTCTTTTCCCCTAATCTTATGCCAAAATCGATTCAAATCATGACTCAAAGTTCCTGTCCCAACAGTTCCTAAACGGTACTGCTTAGATATATTTTCAGCTTTTAATATAATGTTTCTATTGCTCATAGTATATTCTATAACCTGTAATTTTTAAACCTATGATTCATATAAGTTTTTCAAAACCCATCACCCATTCTCTCTTTCTCCCCATCTCCCTTTCTCCCCATCACCCATTCTCTTCATCTCCCATTCTCTTCATCTCCCCATCACCCATTCTCCAAGTCCCAACTAAACCGTATCGATAAAACTTTTCTCAGTCTTATTAAAAATCAACAATCCTACAACCACAATTACAAACGTAATCACAACCGTATATAGCATTCCAAACCCAGAAACGGTTCCTTCCTTTAATAGTAAATATCTAGAGGTTTCAATAACATATGCTAAAGGGTTATATTCTATTAACCATCCAAATGATGGTAGTTTTTCCTTAAGTAATGCCATAGGATACATAACCGCTGAAAGGTACATCAACAACTGCACTCCAAAACTAACCAAAAAACTTAAATCTCTGTATTTCGTGACTAAAGACGAAATTATCATTCCTAATCCTAATCCTAAAAACCCCATTAATACGACTAATAACGGAAAAAACAATGTTAAGCTACTCAACTGAAGTTCCATCCCATTAAAAACATAATAAATATAAAAAGCTACGAAAATCAGGAATTGGATTCCAAATTTAACAAGGTTGGAAACTACAATAGATAACGGAACAATTATTCGAGGAAAATATACTTTACCAAAAATACTGGCATTTTTCTTAAAGGTATCTGAAGTGTCATTTAAACAAGAGGTGAAATAATTCCAAACCATAATACCCGCTAAATTGAATAAAAAAGGAGGAATCGTACCAGTTTGAATACCCGCTACATTATTAAAAATAATGGTGAAAATTATTGAAGTAAATAAAGGCTGAATTAAATACCATAAAGGACCCAATATAGTCTGCTTATAAACAGTAACTATATCTCTATTAACAAATAAAAGAAGCAAATCCCTATATTGCCAAACCTCTTTAAGGTTTAAGGAGAAAAAATTGTCTTTTGGTTTTATCTCAAACAACCAATCCTCTTCATTATTTATGTCTTTTCCCATTTAAAAATCTAAATCTTATAATTGTTCCAAAATTAAGCTATTTTAAAGAAGGGACAAATTTAATTCAAACTATAATTGCAACCCCACAAACAAACCAACAAATCAAAAGAACGTCTAATAGAAGCAAGTAATAAAAACTTCATGCAATATTTCATTTACACGCTCAATCTCCCCATCTCCCCATCTCCCCTTCACCCCATCTCCTCTTCTCCCCACCCCCACCTCGCGTTTCACTTTTCCCAAAAAACTCAATCTGACAGCAAAACACAACAAAACGCATCAAACCTAATTGAAAAAACCTATTGACACGAAAATCTAAATAACTTATCTTTATAACAAAAATGGCAAAAGTAACCGCACCCTTCAACATTATAGGCACAATTGATGGCCTAAATTTCTACAGCGCTAACGATCAAAATTACGTTCGAAAAGTACCTGAAACCGGAATCACCAAAGAACAATTCCGTGACAATCCCGTTTATGACCACATTAAAAAACACGGGACTGAGTTCGGTAATTGCTCCAGCAAATCAAGGGTATTTAGGTTACTAGCAAAACAATTCTACGACCAAGCAAAAGAAGGATCTTTTGCAGGTAGAGTAAACGGCTTATTATTTGATGTCTTAGGAGAAGACAGTAACAATGAGCACGGAAAAAGAACCGTAGTCAATGGTTTAAAAACGGAAAAAGGAGTAGAACTTCTCATCGATTTTGAAGCCAATAAACTGTGTCCCCTTGACAAAACATTTAATGGGGAAATAGACTTTAATTGGGACACGCTAGACCTAAACATAAAATCCATAAACCCCGAAAAAGACATCAACTGGCCGCAAACCGAAGCCAATGTAGTACACATACAACTAGCAATAGCCAATTGGAATTTCGAAGAAGACACCTCTGAAACCAAATACAGTAACCTAATCACCTTTGGAAAAGAAGACGTCCAACAACCAGTTAATTGGGACATAGAAACACCTGCAGAAAAAGACCTTTGGCTAGCATTCATTTGCATTTCCTTCGGAAACAAAATAAGAAGAAAGACCAAACCAGTACACAAAAAATTCAATACAGCTACTATCCTAAGCTATAGTAGCTAAGAAGAAAGCAACGATGGGTGAAAAAACAAAACTAAAAAAAAACAATCACCCATCGCTAATTCTCACAAACATCCAAAAAAAACAACCCAAGACCCACAACCCACAACCCACAACCCACAACCCACAACCCACAACCTACAACCTACAACCCACAACCTCCAACCTCCAACCGTCAACAGACAACCGTCAACAGACAACTGACAACAGACAACTGACAACAGACAACTGAACAAAAAAAAAACTATCTTTGCCTAAAATTACTAGTACATGTTTTCATTCCTAAAACCGAAGCTTAGACTAATCGATTTAGTTCCCATGAACTATGTAGATATCCACTCCCATGTGTTGCCCGGAATCGACGATGGTGCCAAAACCATAGAAGATTCAAAATTCTTATTGGAAAACATGATTGAATTTGGCTTTTCTAAAATTATTACTTCTCCACATACTATTGAGAATATTTGGAATAATACTCCAGAAACTATATCAAATACTTTAGAATATACTCAAGAAAATTTAAGGGAACTAACGGCAAAAGTCGAACTTAAAGCGGCATCTGAATATATTATGGATGATTATTTTGTGACTCTTTTTGAAAACAAAGACATCTTGACGATTAAAGATAATTTTGTATTGGTCGAAATGTCTTATATCAATCCACCAATTCAACTTTTCGATTATATTTTTAAGTTACAAGTAGCGGGCTATATCCCAGTATTAGCGCATCCTGAACGCTATGTTTTTTATCATGCCGATTTTTCAAACTATTCTAGACTTAAAAAAGCAGGTTGCCTGTTTCAAATGAATTTACTTTCGGCGACAGGCTATTACGGAAAAGAAGTCGCGAAAATGGCTGACAAATTATTAAAAGAAAACATGATTGATTTTGTGGGTTCTGACTTTCATCACAAACACCACATCGCTTCTTTTTCAAATCCAATTATTATTAAGGAAGTTGACCAACTAAAAAAAGCGTTTGAGAATAATTGTAGGTTTTATTAGGAGGAGATTTTGTGGGTTTAATTACGTATCTACTGATTAGACCATGGCAGGGTAACAAGTTTCGGAAGAGTTGTTGTCGGTTAACAGTTGTCGGTTGTCTGTTAGGAATAGGGTGTGGATGGACATTTGTTGGATAAAAGCAATGTCAATTCTGACGTACAATGAGCAGAGTAGACTCTTTTACTGAAACGAGTTCAGCACGAGCAGGGTGACAGGTTTGGGGAGAGACGTTGGGTACTAACATTCAAATAACTGGTAACCATAAACATTAATCAAAACCGACAACCTACAACCTACAACCGACAACCTACAACCTACAACCGATAACAGACAACAGACAACAGACAACCGTCAACAAAAAAACAAACCCAAAAAACCCTACTCAATTCCCGAATTGAACACCATAACTTTAGTTTCAACCAAACCATTACTATAATTTTGAGGAAGTAAATGCTAAACATAAGCATACAAAACACTTCAAAATTAATTCGTAATAATGGCTCAAAACCAACAACAAATTAAAAACATCTACCAAATGCTATTCGAAATAGCAACGGGTAACTTGTCATATCGTATTACTGAAGAATCAGAAAGCCATGAGGTAAATGAAGTGGCCAAAACACTGAACAACTTAGCAGAAAAACTACAACAAATCATACTGGAAAATGGTTACGTAAACCCACACTACACCTACCAAAACTTAGTACAGATTACCATCATTCTCAACAGTGATTACCAAATCATAAGCTTCAGCCCCAACCTCCCAAACTTTTTAAATAGTAAAACTAAAGATCTAATAAATTCAGATTTTATAAACTTACTATCTCAAAAGTCGATTCCGCTTTGGAAAAAAATAAAAGAAGAAGTCAACAACGACGATCAATACCACAACACAATCCAACTAATTCTTATTGATAATCAAAAACAATTAGTTCCAACGTTTTGCACCGTATATAGATTATACTTCAGTAACAACATTTTCATATCATCAGTAACAACAATTCTACAAGACATCACAACTGATAGTTCAAAAGCAATACCAAGAAAATCGGACGCTGTAATCATCCAAGAAGTATATGAATACATAATGAGTCATTTAGAAGAACCTTTACCAACCTTAAAAGAACTTTCCCATATTTTCGGGACAAACGAATTCAAATTAAAAGATGGTTTCAGACACTTTTTTAATACAAGCATTTATCGATTCTATACAGAGCAAAGACTAAAACAAGCTCATGCACTAATCCTTCAAACCAATTTGCCCTTAAAAGAAATAGCTTTCATGAGCGGATTTAACGATTACACCAACTTCTCAAAAGCTTTCAAAAAACAATACCACTACCCTCCTAGCGATTTAAAAAGAAATAAAGAATAGAAGCCAACTATTTTTTGAACAAGTATAAATCCCAAATAAACAACTAATAAACATTTGTATTTCAGAATTTTACGAAACAAATTAGTAAAGAATCTGAAATGAAAAGTAATTATAAACCTTTAGTTCTAGAAATAATAAGTTATCTATTTGTTTTCTTATTCATTTATGCATCAATTAGTAAATTACTAGAATTTCAAAACTTCCAAGCCCAACTAGGACAATCACCACTAATAAGTGCTTATACAGGGTTTGTTTCATATGCAGTGTTGATAATAGAATTAGGAATAGCTTTTCTACTTGTAATTCCAAAGACTCGTTATATAGCATTAGTAGCCTCTTTTACTTTAATGGTGATGTTTACAGTTTACATAATAGTTATTTTAAATTACGCTTCATTTATTCCATGTTCGTGTGGCGGAATACTAGATAACTTGCACTGGAAAGAACACTTGATTTTCAACCTTATTTTTACTTTTTTAGCTGCATTGGCAATTTTAATAATAGCTAACAATAAATTAAAAATTAGTCTAAAACTGCTAACAATTACAGTCATAAGCTCAACATTCATTGTGATGCTATATTTTTTTTCAGAAGAAAGTATGCACCAAGAAAATCCATTCATTAGACGATTTATACAAGGTACATCTAACAAGATAGCTGAAGTTGAATTAGATAATAATTCCAAATACTTTGCAGGTTCAGAGGGTTCAACTATTTATTTGGGAGATACCCAAGCACCGCTGCACATTATAGCTTACGACTCAACGCTTAAAATAAAAAAGCACTATAAAATTGAATTAGAAAGAGAAGATTTCCCTTTTAGATCGGTACAAGTTAAAATTGCTCCTCCATACTTTTATTTAATGGATGGCACGGTACCAGTGATCTACAAAGGCAATATGGCAGATTGGAAAGCAAAATTATGGATGTACAATAACAATTACTACTTTTCAAAAGCCGAAATAATTGCACCTAACAAAATAGTTTTTCGCGCTCAAGAAATTAAAACCCTAAACAATATTTTAGGTACTTTTTTACTTAAAGATAGCCTAGAAGTCAAATATGCTCCGAATTTATTAGAAAAGCAGATAGACGGATTTTTTGACACGGATGGTGTACTAAATGTGGATAGACAAAATCAAAAAGTAATCTATACTTATTATTACAGAAACCAATATAGTATTGCAGACAAAAATCTCAAGCTAATTCATCGCAAAAACACTATAGACACTACAACTAAAGCGAAACTTAAAATAGCACATATCAAAGAAACTGGACAAAGAAAAATAGCCTCACTTCCTGCAACGGTGAATCAAATTACCTCAGTAGATAACAATTTACTCTTTGTCAATTCAAAAATTATGGGTCGTTATGAACCAAAGGAAATGTGGAAACAAGCATCAATTGTTGACATCTATAACATTGAAAAGGGTACGTACTTATCCAGTATTTACATTTATGATGTAGACAATGCTAAGATAAACGCAATGCATGTAAGTAATGATATTCTTTATGCAATAATTGGAAACCAATTACATAAATATAAACTAAACAATATAAATAAAGTTAGTAAAAAATAACTTTTTAATAACCAGACTGGCCAGTGGCAGGATTGAGACTGAAAACCTGTAGAAAAGAGTAAGTCAAAAAATATAATTTAAATTACATTATCATGAGAACATTTGTAAAAGTGATTTTGCCTGTATTGGCATTCACATTAGCTAGTGCCGCAGCAGTTGGCACCAAAACAGCTAAGGTTGAAGAAGCAAATAAACCAGCTTTAATTACTGGCTTTATTCAAAATCCTTCTCCTTTAAACTGTAATCCTGTACAAGTAGATTGTTCAGAGATTAACACAGGTCAAACCTGTATGTCAACAGAAGCTGTACCAAGACAAGTTTGGAAAAAAAATGCTGCAAACGCTTGTAGTTTAACCTTGTACAAAGTAACTCACTAAGTACTAAAAAAGAATATGCAGTTTCCTTAAATTGAAACTGCATATTTTAATTTTAATCTTCCACATCAGCCTTCATCCATTTAGCCTTTGGCTCATCTTTCAAATAATGTCCAAACCAATCAAACATTTTATGGGTTAAATCGGCTTGATTTTTTGAATCAGTAAATATATGCCCTTCATTTTCATACAATAACATTACGTGTTCCTTTTTCAATCTTCTCAAAGCAGCATATAAAGTTTCAGATTGTCGAGGTGACACAGTACTATCCAATTTTCCTGCCCAAGTCAAAAGTGGCGTAGTAATCTTTGAAGCATTATGCAAAGGTGAATTGGTATAATAAGCTTCTTGATTATCATAAAAAGGGAAACCCATTCGTAATTGTTGGTTTTCATAACGCCAAGCTTCCATAGTGTTACCATTCAAACTAAAACTGAAATAACTTTCCACAATATTAGCTATACTACAACCACTTATAGCAGCAGCAAATAGATCGGTTTGGGTTATAATAATATTAGTTTCATACCCCCCAAAAGATTGACCCATCAAGCCAATTTTAGCAGCATCTGCAACCCCCATTGCAATAACTTGATTCACAGCAGCTGTAACACAATCCGTAGCAGATTTACCCGGATTACCACTTTCAAAGACAATATCAGGCAACAAAACCGCATAACCATTAGTTGTAAAATTAGAAACATTAAATCCTATACCGTTATGCAAAGTTGGGTTTACGTAAGTATAAACCTGCTGGGAAAGATTTTCATAAATAGAAACTACCAAAGGATAAGTTTTACCTTTCTCATAAGAGGCTGGGTAAAACAAAGCACCTTTTATAAAATTTCCTTTACTATCCTTAAAATAAATCATTTCAGAGGTTCCCCATTGATACCTATAATGTTGAGAATTACTTTGAAAAACAACTTTTGATGATTTTCCATTCTTAAAAAATAAAGCAGGCGGTTGGTCAAAACGTTGCTTTATATAAATGTAAGCATCCTTTTCTTTTGCTTTACTTAAATTAGTAATAGAAGATTCATCCATAACAAAAACCTTTGGTTCTTGATTAGGAGACAAACTATAGTAGCCTTTGGCACCTGAAACCAAATCAACTGCCTCTAATAAAATATCTTGAGTCAAGTCATAAACCGATATAGGTGTTTTAGCATAGTTAAATTCCTGAACATTTGAAATAGCCGTTTCATGCAGTCTAAATTGCAGTTGTGTTTCTTTTCCTTTGGTTAAACGTATTCGCTGCTTACCATCAGGTGCAATTTTCCAAATATCATTATAATCATAACACAGCAAAAAGCCATCGTTCTTTGTCCAGCCGGCTTGACCCCACAAATGCAATTCAGTACCCGGATCAATTACATAATTATCCCAAACTACGTTGAGTCCTTTGGTCAGATTTACATGTTTTTGAGTAGCTATTGTATAACTCCACCAATTTCCATCCTTATAGTAGGTAATATAACGCCCATCGGGTGAAAAACTCAAATGCATATTATAACCCGAGAACGCTTCAAGAAAGAATACTTTCTTTCCTGTTGTAAGAGACATTAAATAATAATCCATCGGTGCAATCCATTCATATTGGGGTTCATACTGTTTCACATCAGCAACCAAAGCGTAATCTTGACTGCCGTTTAAAGCTATCCAAGACTGACTGTCATTTGTAAGTTGCCTTACTAAACTTTTCTTTGGATACCAAACAGCCAAGTAGTTTGCATGAGTTATTTCTTCTTTTAATTTTCTACTGCGATAAATATATTGGTCTTTGGAATGCCAAACCTCAACATCTTCCTTTACAATACTAGTGTCTTTAGATAAAGTTGGAGTAATTCCAAAGAAAACTTTTTGACCATCACGAGAAACGCTTAATGCAGCATTATAACTAGGTAGTATATTCATATTGCTCATAAAGTTACTATCTGAAGACTTTAATACATGTAATTTTTTAGCCCTCAAATCATAATAATTCAGAGATATTTCTACATCATTAATAGCATAAAAAGCAAAAGAATTGGCGCTAACTTGCCACTTAAACAACTCTTCTACTTTACCTTCAATTGTACTTAAAATTTTTGGCTTTAAGGCACCGTCAAAACGCAACAGGCCAATAGTACTTTTACTACCATCCAAACTAGCATAAACTAACGATGTATTTTGGTAATTAAAGGCATAGGTACTAACAGCTTCAATGCTATTTACTATCTCCCCATTCTTTCTTACAACAAGTGTGTTCTGATTTTCAAGGGTCACGAGATAAGTGCCATCTTCCGATAAACCATAGTGCGTAACTTTAGGTATAACAATTTCTTTATGGGTTTGTAGATTAAAAAGCACTAAGTTGTCTTCACGTTGAAAAGCAAAACTTTCCTCTTTAATAAACTTCCCAGCCAATACAGTAGGAAAAGCTATCTTTTGTTGTGTCGAGGTATGCACTAGAAAAGTAGTATCAATAGCATTTTCATACGATAAACGATAGCTAGTCCAATTCCCTTTGTCAGAAAGCTGTTCACCACTCATTTTACTCCATAAGGAATAATCAGCTTCAGTAAGATTCTTTTGGGCTAGCTCCTGCCCCATTACGGGACAGGGAACTAACACAAATAAGAGGAGTGTAACAACTCCATAAAATACAGTTAAAAAAGAAGTTCTCATTAATAGCCTGGATTTTGAGTTAAATTCGGATTAACCAACAATTCATTTTCGGGTAGCGGCCAAAATTGGTCGGTAGTATTCCATCCTGGTTTTACTTGAGGTAAGACCGTATTAAGAAGACCATTTCGTTTTAAATCAAAAAAACGATGACCATATTCTGTAAACAACTCATGTCTACGCTCTTCCATAACAGCTGCAACAATTTCATCAGCAGTAACAGCAGTTGTATTAGCTAAACCTGCCAATTGCCTAACCTTATCCAAATCTTCTTTAGCACTACTCAATTCTCCTTGTCGAGCTCGAGCTTCTGCTCGAATTAAATACTGCTCACTCAAACGGAAAATAATAGAGTATTCTAGAGAAGTTCCCGTATTACTCTGTTGTTTATATTTATGCGCATGATACCAAGTAGTGGTGCCATCACTTATGGTAGCAATCCAATGCGTTTTTCGCAAATCATTTGTACCAAAAGAGTTAAATAATTCCGAACTAAGTCCAATATAAGGAGGAGGCCCACTTTCAAAAATAAATAGCTCTCCTTCATCCGTATTGTTCCCTTCTAATTTTGGAGAAAATTGCCAAATGGTAGTACTACTTTCTTTTAAGAAAACAGCATCAATATCATCTTCCCAAACATACAGTGAATTATTAATCACTGCAGAAGCTGCATTAGAGGCCTCTGCCCATTGTCCAACATACAAATACATTCTAGCCAATAAAGCTGAAGCTGTTGAACGATTCGGACGAACGCGTTCAGGAGAAACATAAGCATCAGGCAACAAAGTAACAGCTCTTTCCAAGTCATTTATCATCATTTCATATACATCAGCAACAGGCATGCGTTCTTCAAGCTTATTGGTAGCATAATCGGTACTAATAATGTAAGGCACATCTCCATAAACACCAACTAAATAGCCATGAACCAATGCCCTAACAAATAAGGCTTCTCCAATAAATTGGTTCTTATGGGCATTACTCAAAGCAGTTGAATACTCACAGCCTTCAATAACAGCATTAGCACAGTAAATCTGATGATAACTTGTATTCCATTGCTGAGAAACTAACGAGGTAGTAGGGAGTAGATTATTAGTAAACAAGGGAAAAGTATTCTCATCATTCCCACCAAAATAAATTAATTCATCCGTATACATCCCGAGGGTAGCGCTTGAACTACTCGTACTGCCCGACAATAAACCGCCATCGCGTAATTTTGCGTAAATAGCCACCATAGCAGCATTAGCCGTATTGCTGTCTTCAAAAACGGTAGAACCCGTTAATTGAGAATTAGGGGTCTCAACGGTTACAAAATTGTCACAACCCAAAAGAATTAATAGAGTCATTAGAGGAATTATCCTAAATTTTAAATTTTTCATAATAAGTAAGTTAGATTAAAAAGTTAGCTTCGTCCCCACTGTAAATACTTTCAACGGTGGTAAAACATTCGTGAATTTAGTTTCAGGATCACCAGACTTATACTTTGTAAAAGTTAATAGGTTTTGACCCTGTACATACAGTTGGCATTGCATTTTCTGCTGTTTACCTAGAGGCAAATCATAAGTCAATGCAATGTTTTTTAAACGCACATAAGAAGCGTCTTCAATGGCGGCATCACTTCGAACATAGCGCGAATAGGCAGTAGTTAAAGCGCTATTGCCTCCAGCCGTAAAAGGTTGTTGATTTTCCGCATCACTAACAGTGGCCAATTGATTTATAGCCAGACCAGGAACACCATTTATAGAACTAAAGGCTTGTTGTTTTACAAACTGAAACAAAAAATCCAATTGCAAATTCTTATAGGTAAATTGATTTTGCAAACCCCCAAAGAATTTCGGATTCAAATCAGCAACCGCTTTTCTATCTCCTGCTGCAGTTATAACCCCATCTCCATCCATATCTTCAAACTCATAGGCACCCGTTAGCGCATTCATACCAGTATAATGATATACTTTAACAATACTTGTAGGTTCACCCACCACATATAAATTAGAATAAGTGGACCCCTCAAGCCCAGGATAGGATAACAGTTTATTGCGACTTGCAGAAATATTAAAATTCGTAGACCAGTCAAAGTTTTTACGCTGAAAATTTACGGTACGCAAAGTAACCTCTAGCCCTCTATTTTGGACTGTAGCATCAAGATTACCATTTAAGGAAGGAAAACCAGTAGTACCTGGCAATGGAATACCAACTAATTGGTTCGAAGATCGATTGCGATAATATGCAGCAGTCAAAAATAAACGATCATTAAAATAACCGGTTTCTAAGGCTACTTCAAACTTTTTATTAGTCTCCCATCCAAAAGCTGGATTAAACAAACGGGTTGGATCTAAGCCAATCGTACCGTCGTAACTGGTTCCTGAAGAAGCATAAGTGTTCAAAAATTGATAATCTCCTATTTGGTCATTTCCTGTAGTTCCATAGCTAGCTCTCAATTTTCCAAAACTCAAAACCGAATTATCTAATAAAAAGGACTCCTTTGAAAACAACCAAGCAGCTCCAACGGCCCCAAAAGTGGCAAACTGTTTTCCTGGTCCAAAGCGACTTGAACCATCTCTTCGTCCTGTAACATTTACTATATAACGACTATCGTATGTATAATTCAAACGTGCAAAAAAAGCTTGATACTTATAAACAGTCTCATCACTCAAATCAACTATTTTTAAAGAGGCTGATGCCAAATCACTTAACAAACTATTACTAGCAAATCCATAACCATTTACATACAAACGATTCGTTTTTTGCTGCTGAAAAGTACTACCTACCAAGGCTTCAATTTTTCCCTTTCCAGTACTTGTATGCCAATGCAGTTGAGGTTCTGCAATCCAAGAAGTTCGATTTGTCAAATTAGTACTTAAAAATGAAATCTCACTACCCACACCATAAGCAGGGTTATATATAGTTGAAGGCTGAGCATTTAGCTCATTATTCGTTAAATCAGAATACCCAAAACTACTTTTTAAGGCTGTGTTTTTAAAAATCGTATAAGAAAGTAGGGTGTTTGCAACCAAATCGTTCGTGCGCGAGGTGAATTTAGATTCTAAAACTGCTAAGGGATTGTCCCACGTACTATCCTCCCAATTCAAATTGCCTTGCTCATCATATATTGCAGGAGCATTTGGAGCTAATGTTCTAGAAATCGAAGTTAAATTAACAGTCGGCTGCTTGTTTACTTGAGAACTATAAGTACCCGAAAAATTTAATTTAAAGGTATCGTCTACAGAGCTGTGATCCATACTAAAATGAGCAGCACCCTTTTTATAATTGAAATCTCCAGGGTAAACTGTCGTTTCATTGCGATAGGTTCCACTCAATAAATACTTAGTTTGACTACCACCTCCAGAAACGGAAGCCTGCACATTAGTGATGTTTGCCGTACCACCTATAAACTCCTTTTGCCAATCCGTGTAGCGATTTCTGTCCCAAGTTCCATTAACATCGTAAGCATAACTTGGAAAAGTAGTAACACCATCATTCGCAAAAGCTTGTTCTCGCATAGCAAGATACTGCTGCGTATTCATTAATTTAGGCAAACGAGTTACTGTTCCAAAACTAGTGGAACTATTCAAAGTAAATGCAGTAACTCCTGCTTTACCTTTTTTAGTAGTAATTAAAACTACTCCATTGGCTCCTCGGGAACCATAAATAGCAGTCGCATCAGCATCTTTCAAAACCTCTATACTTTCAATATCAGAAGGATTAATAGAATTTAACGGACTAGTCAAACTAGGGGAAAAACCAGAAGTAGAAATGGCACCAATTGTTTCCGACGAATAAGGCACACCATTAATAATATACAAGGGTTCATTCCCATCAGCTCGCAAACTATTTTGCCCTCTAATTTTTATAGAAAACCCACCACCAGGAGCACCACTGTCTTGCCTAATATCGACCCCTGCCATTCTACCTTGCATCGTAGCAAGTACATTGGTTACAGGCTGTTTTTCAATATCCTTTGCTGAAACACTAGTAATACTACCAGTACCTTCTTTTTCTTTTACAGTATAATAGCCTGCATTAACTATCACTTCCCTCAGTTGAGTAGTATCTTCTTGCAACACAACATTAAACACGTATTGATTGCCAACAGCAACTTCTACCGTTTTATAACCCACAAACGAGAATACTAAAATATCAGTGGGTAAAACACTAAGCGTGTAATGCCCTAACTCATCAGAGAGCGTGCCTTGTGCTTTGTCTTTAACTTGAATAGTAACTCCTGCTAAGGCACCTGAAGCATCAGAAGTTCTGCCCGTAACGGTGACGGACTGCGTATAACCCACTGTTATACAAAAAAATAAAAAAATAGAAAACAATTTGGGCAAAGGTAAAGTAGCCCAAAGCGGAAAGAGTGAAATTTTATTCATACTTTTGGTTTGGTTAAATGAAACATTGGTTTTGTTTGTCTAGACTTCCTAACGAGTTGGCCGACGAGGTAGGAAGTCATTTTTTGTCATTGCGAGGAACGAAGCAATCTGTCATTGCGAGGTACGCGGCAATACGTCATTGCGAGGAACGCGGCAATCTCATCCCGAGCAAAGTCGAGCTATAAAATGTATTTTTTATTTCACCATAGGCAATGAATTTATATACTAAAAATTCTAAACATTAAACTCAGAACTGTCAACAGACAACTGATAACAGACAACCGCAAACCGAACACTGAGAACTGAACACTGAACACTGCAATCTGAACACTGTACACTGTCAACAGACAACTGACAACACCGGTTACTGATCACTACTTTCTGCTTTCTGAACACTGAGAACTGAACACTGCAATCTGAACACTGTACACTGTCATCTGACAACTGACAACAACGGTTACTGATCACTACTTTCTGCTTTCTGAACACTGAGCACTGAACACTGACACTGTCAACTGACAACAGACAACAGACAACCAATAAAAAAACCGAGAATTTACCGCATAAAAAAAGGCATGGAACTCAGCTTATTGCCTTAGAGGTACTGGTATACCGGGGAACAATAAGTGAGCCCACGCCATAGACGTGAGCATCGTACTTATCATTTCGTTCCTTTTAAAATTACCAGTTTTCTAAGACGAAATTCAAAGCGAATGCTTCAATATTTTGATTTGAAGTATCGCAAATATATTAATTCAAGAGCAAATATAAATAAAATATTTATAATATGGTATATGTACCATTGATATTTTATTAAAATTAGTTGCTCTTTGTATTATAAACATTCAAAGACATTTTGACTAAAATAGAGCGATATATTATTGATAAAATTAAGACTATGCGAAAAAAGCAAGGTCTAACTCAATTAGAGCTCTCTCAAAAATTAGAAATGAGTGATAGTTTTATCTCTCATGTTGAAGCACCTTCAAAAAGAGCAAAATATAATATTAATCATTTGAATAAAATTGCAGAAATATTTAATTGTTCACCAAAAGATTTTTGGCCTGAAAAGCCTTTGTAAAACTTTCAAATTTAGTATTCAATTCGCGAATCACACACTATACTATTAGTTTTTGCAATTTCAATTTTTCAATTTTGAGCCCAAATCAAGCAAACTTTCCTTGGTTCAAAGTCAAATTATGGAATGGTATGAAATAGCAATAATGTTTCCAGTTGTCATTTTAGGTATTTATATAAGAGGTAGAATTTATGACCATAAGAATAATTATAAGAGGGATAAAGAATGGAAAAATATAAAAAGGAATAGATATTAAAGATGGATAGGCAAATTAATAGCATTATTACATTTCAGCATTATTAAAAAAAATAACACATTATAAATATTTCTTATAATCTGAATTCCAAAAAAACACTACACAATTCGGGAATTACACTATTCAATTCGGGAATCTAACACACGACCATTTTTCTATACAACTACCATGATATAGATTTGCGGCCTAACTAAATTTTGAACCGCAAATCATATGAAAACTTATTCAACCACTTTAATAACAGCCTTAGAAAAACAGTTAAAAAAAATTCATGGCAGTAATGTTGATATCATCCTACAGGCTAAGCAAGCTATGACGGCAACTATAAATAAACTGGAAGAGTTAAAAATAGAATTCATAAGGCACACCTTTGAAGATAAAACAAAGGAAATAGAATTTTTTAAACAGCTAAAACCTCAGCTAACTAGTAAACTAATATATTATAACGAAATCTATAATATGGAGGTCAGTAAACCCACAAGCACAAACAAAGACATTCAAAAACATTACAACAAAGAGCTAGCAAAACTCAAAAACTTCTTTAACGATAATAAAGAATTCTACAAATATTACAGATCCGGAAACACTTGTCTTGACAAAAAATATTTTATAAGAAGAAAGCACGACATTAGCTTAACAGTAGACAGTACCTACTTCCAATCAGATTATATTTTCGCTACATCACACGATTACAAAGTCGCCAAGATAATAGCCAACGAGGCCCTACATCGCTATATTGAAACCACTCTGCAAAAGCATGGTAAGAATATAATAAAAAATAACGAAAATAACGAAACTTTACAAACATTAAAATGGACAGGCTCAAAAGTTGCATTAGTTGAACTAATATATGCACTGCATACAGCAGGAATATTCAACAACGGAAATAGCAGCCTAAACGAAACCACAAAAAACCTAGAAAAAATATTCAACATAGACCTGGGACAATTCAATAGAATATTCACAGAAATAAAAAAAAGAAAAACCATAGAACAAACAAGTTTCCTAAACTCCCTAAAAGAAAACCTAACCAAAAAAATAACAGACTCAGACGAAAAATAAAAAAAAGGCTACTTAAAAAGCAGCCTTTTCAAAAAAATAAAAATCTAAATTTACAAACCTATCACCATAGATTTGTCATCCTTAAAAAGTAAAAAGCCCACAAGAAACTCCCGAATTCAACTATGTCAAACTATCCAGAGCAAAGCGACTTTCTACAGTCAAAATTCTAGGTCTCTATGTGTTTCAAAAAATAAAACTATAAAACCCCTTTGCGAACCTAGCGTAAAACCCTTGCGTACTTTGCGGTTAAATTTCTACCCACAATCTTCTCACCCTGCAAGGATCCCACGCAAACCATTTCAATAATTCAACTGCCACACATGAAAAAAACTTTGTGCAACTCCGTGTCAAACTTCGAGAAACTCTGTGTAACCACTCAAACATTCTTATCACCCTAAAGCAACCTTTTCAACTATAATTTGCAATTTTCACTACCCATTACCATCCATTCTCCACAACACCACATATCAAAGACATAACAATAGCATCCTCAATACTACTAGACCCTCCCTCAATACTCCCAACAATACTCCCAATCATTAAATCCCATTCCGGATCAGTATTCTTTTTAGGCCTCTTTTTTCGCTCATAACTAATAAATCTGACTATAGAACTAGTAGTTAATATAATTTTCTTGTCAAATTCACTAATGTTTTTAGAAGCTAAAATTTCGTCTTCATACAGAGTAATAAAAGAATAAATAGCAGCAAAATCATTCTCTTCATTACACAAAGAAATAACAGAGTTCACAAAACCTGTCAAACTAATTACAGCCGTTTCACTCTCTAGTGCTTTAATTATAATACCTTCAGAACAACAACTGCCATATTGCATAACATAAGCTAATCTGGCTTCTAAAGTAAAAGAATAAGAACTACCAGATAAAGAAACAAAACCTGAATTTTGATTAGCCAATAGAGCCACTCGATCTGTTACAGCTTCTAAAGAAGTTTCCGAGCTATCTGACTCATAATATGTGGTGAATAATTCTGAATGCAACTGACCAACTATGTCATATGGATTCAAAATATTCGAGGGACTTCCTTCATAAAACTTAAAAAATGGTAAGCCATCATTTTTCAAAAGAGGTTGTATACCTGTTTCTGCATCAGAAGAAGTTGTACAAGAAGTAAATAAAAAAAATACGATTAAACATAAATTAAAGAATTTCATAAAATTAATTTTTAAAATGGAACTGATTTTTTTGTCAGTTCATTTCACTCGAGCTAATCTGAACAATACATGCTAACATGCTGCATTTGATTTTGAATTCGAAGCAAAACTACAAGCAGTTTTATTGCATCACAACTCATTTACTATGCGATTCCAGAATTACATATATTCAATTCAAGAATTAAAGACACATTAAAATCTCTTTTAACCCATTTTGTAATGAACAAATCTACCGTTACTTCAATAGGTTTTATGTTTTCATAATTTAACAGTTGTTTACCATTAATTTTTTTTAGTACTTTTATTCTAATTTAACCCATCAAAAAAAACAGCACTATTTAAAGCTTCTTTTTCTATACGCTCCAATATATGAAAAACAACATAACAAACATTTTTTTTACTATTATCCTACTAATAGTAAGCAATCTATCAAACGCTCAAGAAAAAGAGTTAAAAAATCTTGAAAAACTAGAAGATAGAAACTATTCCTATCTAGAGAATGCTTCAAATAATAAAAATTATAAAAAAGAGGTGAATTTGGAATATGCAAAAGCATGGCTATCAAAGTCTAAAGCAGACGAAAATTGGTTTCAATCTGCAAAAGCATACAAAGCGCTAATGCATCTTGAAGAAAAAACTAATCTTTTAAAATATGCTGATAGTTTAGTAGTTGCTGCTCTAAGATCAAAAAACAATCAGCTAATTGGAAATGCTTATTTATCAAAAGGTATTATTCTTAATGACAGGAAAGAAATAAGTAAAGCATTAGATAATTATTTAATAGCAGACCAATTCTTAACTAAAACAAACGATGAATATTCGTCAAACAAATTAAAATATTCAATTGCACATACCAAATACTATCTGGGATTTTATGACGAAGCAATTGCCCTATTCAAAGGCTGTTTAGCCTATTTTGAAGAGGAAAGTGAGAGAGGTTATTTAAACACATTACATTCACTTGGATTATGCTATAATAAAATTGGAAATTATAACAAATGTACTTACTACAATGAATTAGGGTTAAAAGAAAGTCTGGCGTTAGAAAACACGGCAATGGTACCATATTTCAAGCATTCTGAAGCCATAAACCAATATTACAAAAAAGAGTATACCGCTGCAATTCACAAATTAAAAGAAGTTATGCCAGGTATAAAAGAAAAAAAAGATGTTGCAAATGAAACATTAGCTAATTTTTATATTGGGAAAAGCCATTGGGAATTAAAACATAAAGAAGAAGCGATCCTTTACTTATTAAGAGTAGATAGCACATTTGTAGAAAAAAAATACTTACATCCCGTGTTCCGAGAAAACTACGAGCTTTTAATTAAACATTATGCAGAAAAAAACAATCTAAAACTACAATTAACGTACATCAACAAATTAATGGAAGTTGATAAAATGTTGAATAAAAATTACAAATACCTTTCTCAAAAGATATTCAAAGAGTATGATACTAAAAAATTAATTGCAGAAAAACAGGAAGTGGAACGTACTATGAAAACTAAAAGTAGTATACACTATTTATTAGGAGTAATGCTGTCTCTAATAATAGTCTTTTTAGGCTTTAGGCACTATAAAAATGAAAAGTTTTATAAAGCAAAATTTAACGAGTTAATGCACTCAAATATCAGTAACACAAAAATAAATAATACGGATAACCAAGAATTAGATATAAACCCAGAAATCGTTGAAGTAATCATAAAGAACTTAGAGAAATTTGAAAAAAATAAAAAGTACTTAGAAAAAGACATGAGTCTTATTAGAATAGCCTCTTTATTGCATACAAATACAAAATACGCATCAAAAATTATATTTAAATACAGAGGTAAAAAAACGATAGACTACATAAATGACTTAAAAATAGAACATATAATTTCCTTATTAAAAAACGATAAAAAATACCGTCTCTACACCAATAAAGCACTAGGAGAAGAAATAGGCTTTGGTTCAACACAAAACTTCACAAGAGCCTTCAAAAACAAAACAGATATATCACCTACCTATTTCATCCAAAAACTAAATGAAATACCCAAACCTAAAAATTAAACTAGACACTTATCAGTCATCTCCCTCTCCCCCTCTCTCCCCCTCTCTCCCCCTCTCCAAATCTCCAAACCCCAAAAAACAGAAAATAACAGTCAACAGACAACAGACAACTGACAACTGATAACAGATAACAGATAACAGACAACTGACAACCGACAACCAACAAAAAATTATAAAGATTTCTCAAATTTCTTCAATCTGTGTTCCAAAAAATCCGTTTCATCCGCATTCCTATAGCCTATAACTGACAACCGATAACAGATAACAGACAACTGAGAACTGACAACCGACAACAGTCAACCGACAACTGACAACAAAAAAAACCATCACAACTTCTGAAACGCTTGTGATACAAAACAAAACAAACCCCACAAATTTGCACCATAACAAACTAAAACAACCGTTATGGCAAATGAAACCAACAGGTTCGCAAACTCCGCAACCAACAATCAAATGCATCCTAAGCATTTAATTACCCTTGTAGACCTAAAAGAATTTCGACAACTTCTAATCGATGATTTTAAAGAAATTCTCGCTTCATCAACCCCACAAACAAAGAAATGGCTCAAGTCCATTGAAGTCCGAAAACTTCTAAACATCTCTCCAGGCACATTACAAAACCTGAGAATCAACGGCACATTACCCTACACAAAAGTAGGAAGCATCATACTTTATGATAACGCAGAAATAGAAAAACTGCTAAAAAACAACAAAGTAAACAACACACCCCCCAAGTAATTACAAGACAAAACCCACCAGTCTTAATACTTAATACTCCAATCTTAATACTCAATCCTCCAGTCTTAATACTCAAATCTTAATACTAACCACCCCCTCCCATGAACCACACAAAACACCTAACCAGCTTCTTCGACCGAATAATCCACGATCACGACCTAAACCCTACGCACATCAGCTTATACATAGCATTATTTCAGGCTTGGAATGTAAACCGATTCCAAAACCCAATCAGCATTTCACGAGATGAACTGATGCGTATTAGTAAAATTTATTCAAAAGCAACTTATCACAAATGCATTCGAGAACTCAACAACAAAGACTACATTAGATACGAACCATCTTTTAATCCCTACAAAGGAAGTCTAGTCTTCATTCACAACTTAGCAGAAGCCCTGCACCCAGTCCAAAAAACAAACCACAAGACTAAATAAATCGCCATCCCGAGCGCAGTCAAGGGACCGCAAAAAAAACTCAAAAACCTTAGCGAACCTAGCGTAAAACCCTTGCGCCCCTTGCGGTTAAAAAATCCGTGCAAATCAGCCAAATCCGTGTCATCCGCGTTCCAAAAAACCTCCCCTCTACCCAAAGCAAAGCGCCTATCAAAAAATAAAAAAAGCCTAGTCTAAAAAAAACTAGGCTTTCAACATGTTTAACTATAAGGCACTCCAACCAAAGTTAAACATCTTTTCTACGCTTCCTCTGCAGGCTTTTAAGCAGTAACGAAATTACAAAACTGACCACTGCTCCGACACTTGCTAACACAATAGTCTTGACAATATCTTCAGATTGAATATTAGGTATAATGCTTAAAAAAGTGCCTCCCGCAGTCCCCATAAAGGTTTGGTTATTGGCTGTCATCGGTTATGGTTAGCTGACTCACCGCTGTCAAAACACCACCCGCTACCGCAGCATAACCACCAATTGTAGTCGCTAAAACAGGCAAAGCTATTGGTGCGGCCAGAATAGTTCCACCTAGGGCAGCTAAGGTTAAACCTACTGTTCGAAGCACTTTAAAAAACTTTGGCGTTGGAGCAGATGCTCTATTCATTATTTTTTTCATAATTAAATTTAGTATTATTCCCGTGAAGACGGGAATCCCCTCATTACAGAACAGATCCCCAATTCACAAGATTTATTTAACAATTAATTCAACACTTTCTTTTCGGTCTAAAGCTCGATAAACTAAAGTTTTTAGCTTCTCAAAAGCGGTCCTTGACATTAGACCCTGACCTGGTCCAGAAAGTTTAGTAACAGGAGCAATACAACCATTTAATTCTTTTATAGCATTATTCGCTGGATGAAACAAAATCAAACTTCTGTTTTTAACATCAACCACCTCCAAATGCCATTTAAATTTCTGACTATACCGCTTTCTTATAAAATAGTTCCCTTCCGGAATACACGAAACGCACTTTTCATTATGCTTCCAAGGCAGCTCAATTGTATTACAAATGACTTTGCCCTCCCATTCTAACGTTCCATTAGTTCCTTCAGGGAAATAAGTTCTTGTTAAAAACAAAATCATACTTCTAAATTCTGATTTCTAAATTCTAACTTCAGATTAAACACCTCCATCTACCTTAGCAAGAGATAAAGGATTAAATGAACCATTCTTCAAAGGATACATTTGTCCATTTATCTCCTGATAAAACTCTATTCCCAAAGACAAAAACAAGGGCTTAGTAGAGTTTGCAGTGACAGCGTTAGTGTGACTAATCACTGCAGTTGGAGTAGAGTCCCATGGCAGGATTGCAGTTTCAGAAGTAGCAACCACGAATGTTTCAGCTTCAAAATCTACTTCAGCTCCTCCAGAAATAATCTTAAAGTGAGTAGTCCCACTTGGAGCAGCAATCATATTAGCTGGTACAAAGGATACAAAATCCACTTTAATCTCACCAGCCACACGGTCAATATCTGCCACAAAAGGAGCAAACAAAGATGTCCCCAACTTCCCACGAATATTGAACTCAAAACCAAATAACAATTCAGCTTCCCCATCAATAACGTTTCTCAAACCTCTTTCACTTACCAGATCCGCTTGAATGACTTTTACCATTCTTTGCGTCAAACGGCTTACCATTCTATTGTCAGTAGAATTTAGTAATAACGGCCTAAATGCAGTCCTCAATAGTTTTCCTGCCTTACCTGCCCGTCCAAACTCCGCGCCATTTTCTCGAGTTCGCTGAAAAGCAGGGTCACTCGCTATTCTACTAGCGTCGATACCACCCTTCTCACGAGCCAAGTGACCATCTCGCGTTTTATAAAAAGTAATATCCCCGATAGTACCTTTTAATTTAATTATGCCTTTCTGTCTTGCCATAATTTCTATTTTTTTTTAGTTAATAATTCTTTAAAAAATCTACTTTCAATTCGTTAATCGTTGCAACTAAATCCCGAATGATTTATCAAAGTTTCAGTTATAAAAATTACAATTCAAAGACCCCTATTTAGAAAACATACAAAAACATAAATAATCGACTATTTTAATTGCCATAATTATCCAAATTATAGTTAAATTTGTCTTAGGTCGAATAGCAGGTAGAACCTGACAGGAGACAAAAATAAAGTAGTAAAAACAAAAAAAGTGATTCCAAGTAGCACAAGGGTAATTATATATCCAAAAGATGTGCAACGCATTATGGGAAAAGAATATGCTCAAGCAAGGTTATACTTATTAAAGATTAAGAAACACTTGAATAAGGAACAACACCAACTAATTTCTATCGAGGAATTTTGTGAGTATACTGGACTCAAAATTGAACACGTAGTGCGTTGTATTGTAGGATAAAATCAATCAGCCAAAAGACTGCTACACCACCAACAAAAATCAAAACTAGTTCAAAATTTAGCATCACACCAGTTCATTTTTTAGCCCAACCCATCAAGTAGTTTCAAAAAAATATCCCAATCCCCCCATCCCCCCATCTCCCAATCTTTCAAACTTTCAAACTTTCAATCCCCCCATCACCTCTTCTCCCTCTCTCCCAACTTTTCAATCCTTCAATCCTTCAATCCTTCAATCTTTTCAATCCCAACCGTCAGTTCGAGTGTTTTTATGGAATGCAATGGAATAAAAATGACCCGAGGGTATGCCGAATTGAGCGAAGCTAATCGAGAACCGTTGTTATGAAAAATCGGGACACCATACCATGTAAGTCCTAACGAATAACTAGCTATCGAGACCCTTTGCAGGGTGACAAGTTTGGGGAGAGACGTTTAGTAGTACTATTCAAAAACTAGTAACCATAAACATTCATCAAAACCGTCAACCTACAACCCACCACTTTGTCATCCTGAAAGGATCTGGACTATGCGCTTTTCGTAAGAACTAATGCTCTTTTGATATGCTTTACCCACAATACACAACAATGGTTTAATAAGTTTGCGGAGAGTTGTTGTCGGTTATCGGTTGTCTGTTAGGAATAAGGTGAGGATGGACATTTGTTAGATAAAAGCAATGTCGATTCTGACGTTGGATAAGCTATCGAGACCCTTTCAGGGTGACAAGTTTGAGGTTATAGTTATAGGTTGTAGGTTGTGATTAGGTAAAGTATGGAATATGTAGAACTCATGATGAAGAATACTGTTTAAAATTCAAAACACGAGTTCTCGATACAATTCCGATTGCCATCGGAACCACTCGAACTGACGGTAAAGAGATAATTTGATGTCATAACAAAAATTGCATTTTAACCCATTCCCCAAGTCACCCTCTCACAAATCCCTACTAACAAAAAAAAAGAGCAGTTGAAAACAACTACCCTTTTTTCCTTTTAACCTTATAAACTCTTAACCTTTTAACCATTCTTTTAACCACACCTAATTAATCTTAAGAATTAAACTTATTCCATTTTTTCTTCAACCAAGACTCTTTTACTTCAACTTCAGCTCCGTATCCGTATCCGTACCCGTATCCGTATCCGTATCCTTTTGCAGTCTCCGTATCATTTAGAATAACGGCCATATTAGGCAATTTCTTTTCTTGGTACAATTCTTCTGGTATTCTTAGCATTCTCTTGTCTAACATATTGGCTCTTACTACATATAAGAAACAGTCAGCTTGATTGGCAATTACAAAAGTATCTGTAACTAATCCAACTGGTGCTGTATCTACTACTATATAGTCATATTCTTGTTTTAGTTCGGCAAACAACTCATTGACTTTCTTGCTCATTAGTAATTCCGCTGGATTTGGAGGAATTACTCCAGAAGGCAAAATATAAAACTGCTCAAAATCATCGTGTTTTACAATATAGTTAGAAACATCATTGCTTTTTGAGGTTAAGTAATTGGTTAACCCAGTTACGGGAACATTCAAATACTCATTTAGTTTAGGGTTTCTAACATCCATTCCTACTAACAATACTTTTTTACCTGACAAGGCAATTGTCGCAGCTATGTTAATGGATAAAAATGTTTTTCCTTCTTTAGGAAAGGTTGACGTTACAAAAATGGTTTTGGCCAAACCATCTGTTTTATTGTTGAATAGAAACTCCACATTGGTACGAATAATTCGCAGGGCTTCTGCTGTACTCGAACGGCTGTTGACATCAATAATTTGACTAGACGAAACTGATTTTGGTACATCTCCCAAGAATGGTATAGAAGTATTCTTTTCAATATCTAATCGTGACTTTATTTTAGTATCTAATAAGTTTTTGATATAAATTATACTAAAAGGTAAAAGCAAACCTACTAAAAGGGAACCTAAAAATATAATTCTTCTATTAGGAGATACTGGATTAATAGTAGAGATAGCTGGGTCAATTACTTTGGCACTAGCCGATGTAATGGCAAGAGAGATAGCCGCTTCTTCTCTTTTTTGCAACAAATACAAATACAAGGATTGTTTAATATTTTGTTGTCTAACCAAACTTCTATATTCTTTTTCTTGGCCTGGGATTTGTGAAATTCTCCCGTCTAAAATGGCTCCTTGACGGTTTAAATCCCTTCTTTTAATTTCTAAGGATTGTCTTAAACTTTTTAAACTACTGTTTACATTGGTTTTTAATTCAGCAATTTGCTTGTCAATGGCGATAGTTCTAGGGTTATCAGGTCCAGCCCCACTTTCAAGTAAACTATTTCGAGTTAAAATTAATTCGTTAAATTTGTTAATCTGAGAACTTGCACCACTTTCTGAAGTAATTATAGTAGCCGGAATTAAGTCTTTATCATTATTGGTGATGTATTCACTCATGGAAGCCACCACTTTGATTTGTGTTTCATTTTCCACCACCTTTTTTTCATACTCTGAGGCACTTTCTAAAAACAATTCCGCTTCAGAAGGTATGTCGGTTAATTTATTTTTCGTCTTAAACGATTCTTCATCCGTCTCTACATCTTCTAACTCCTTAGAAATCAAAACCAGTCTTTCATCTATAAAATTAGAAGTACTTTCAGAAATATAGTTTTTATCCGCAATGGCATCTTCGTTGTAGTTTTTAACCAAAGTATTCAAAAAATCTTCGGCTTTTGCTTTAGTGGCATCTGTAATAGAAAGCTCAATTACACTGGTGTTTTTACTTAAAGCTGAAACGACTACTCTATTGGCATAACTTTCCACCAAACTTTTTAAAGGAACGATTTGAACCGCTACCGATAGATTTTTATCACTTTTAGCATTTTGATTGATAACTACTAAATCAGCTTGTTCAAGTTTAATTTTTTGCCCAAACTTAAAATCACCCAGTAGTTTGTCATTCCCATCAAATAAACTAAACTGTAGATTGTTTAATTTAGTGATAAAATACGAATTCTTTAGGGTATAAAAATCTTCATCGTAATTGGAAAAGAACACTTTAAAGGGCAATTCTCCATATAACTCGCCATCTTTAATTCTTCCTTTGTTAAAGTATTTAATGTTTAAATTTAAATCCTTAATGGTTTTTTCGATTAGAGTCCTAGACTTTATGATTTCAATTTCATTATCTACATTGCTTTTTGCCCCAGACAAAATACCTAATTCAGAAAAAGCAGCCAACTCATTTGCAATACCTCCTTTTCTATCATCTTTTACTAGGATAGTGGTAGTTGATTTATAAATAGGAGTCGAATACCGCAAGTAGAAAAAAGCAATCCCTACAAAAACAACAGCACTAAGTAAAAACCAACGCCATTGCAGCAAGTACTTTTCAACTTCTTCTCTAATATTTATAGCGTCATCTTGCTCTAAATTGTTTTTAATATGTTCTTGCATTATTATTTAATTGTTATGGCTAAAATAGTAATTAATAAGGAAACCGCTGTTAGACCTACAGTTATGTTAGGCCCAATTACAGAAGAATTTACTCTTGTTTTATTAGGTTCCACATAGATTACATCATTTTGAGATAAGTAATAATAAGGAGAGTTTATAAAATCACCTTTGGTGATATCCACTTTTTGAAAGCTTTTAACTCCGTTCTGTTCTCTAATGACTAAGATATTATCTCGTTTACCGTATATGGTTAAATCACCCGCCATGCTTAAAGCCTCTAAAAGGGTAACTCTTTCGCTATTGATTGGGAAACTTCCAGGTCTGTTGACCTCTCCTTGCACCGAAATTTTGTAGTTTAAAATACGAATGGTTATAACGGGGTTGGTAATTTTTCCAACCAATAATTCTTTAATGGTTTCTACTAATTCATTCCTAGTTTTGCCAGCAACCTTTACCGTACCTATATTAGGCATTTGAATATTTCCTTCTTGGTCAATTTGATAATTCAATTGTCTTTGTTGCATAACCCCAATTTCGGAACTTACACTAGCCACATTAACGGCAGATAAATTATAAGGTTGGGCCACTATAGGATTATCTGTAGAAATTATAATCATCAACACATCATCGGGTTGCAATACAGCCTGAAAATCAGCTTTAGCTAAACTATCTGTAGAAGCTACATTTTGCAAAAGCGAAAACTTTTCTGTTGAAGAACAAGAGCCTAACAACAAGCTTGCTATCAAAATAAAAAAAATCGGGAAAACTTTATTCATACTTTTTTTTTAAAAGGCAAAGATACATTAAATAAATACTTAGGAAAAAGATTCCAAAAAATTAATCCAAAAGTTCAAAAGTTGAATTCTTGCTCTTATATTCAGGCACAATTTTTTTCATGAATTGAACAATTTCTACTTCTTCTTTACTCGAAGAAACAGCAATCAAACCAGTTATATCTTCAATAATTTGATTGTAATCTTCTTCCTCTTCTTGGGCAATCATAATTTTATGATGGTGCGTGGGTAATGTTTTTGAATCATCATTTAACAATTCCTCATACAGTTTCTCACCAGGTCTTAAGCCAATAATTTTGATTTCAATATCTTTATTGGGTTCAAAACCGGCTAATTGTATCATTTTTTTGGCTAAATCAATAATTTTAACAGGCTTACCCATGTCAAAAATATAAATCTCTCCTCCATTCCCCATTCCTCCTGCTTCTAAAACCAATTGACAAGCTTCTGGAATGGTCATAAAGTACCTAATAATTTCAGGATGCGTAATGGTAATTGGCCCTCCCATTTCAATTTGTTTTTTAAACAAAGGCACCACCGAACCGTTAGACCCTAGAACATTTCCAAATCTTGTAGTTATGAATTTTGTAGTATGTACTGGCTCTTTTGTGTTTTTATAATGCAAGGATTGAATGTACTTCTCCGCAATTCGTTTGCTGGCTCCCATTACATTACTAGGATTTACAGCTTTATCGGTAGAAACCATAACAAATTTTTTAGCCTTAAATTGAATGGCTAAATCCGCAATATTCTTGGTTCCTAATACGTTTGTAAATATAGCTTGGCATGGGTTTTTTTCCATTAAAGGCACATGTTTATAGGCAGCCGCATGAAAAATAATATCCGGATTATACAATTCAAATACTTTTTCAATACTTGCTTTGTTTCTGATATCGGCTATAATGCTTATGACATTGACTTTTTTACCTGCTTTTTGTATTTCTAATGAAATATGATGCAAAGGTGTTTCGGCTTGGTCAATTAATATTATTTTTTTGGGGTTAAAGTCTAAAACTTGCCATACTATTTCGCTCCCTATAGAGCCTGCAGCACCCGTTATGACCACTATTTTACCTGACAATTGACTTGATACTAACTTATTATCGAGAACTATTGGTTTTCGATCTAATAAATCTTCAATTTCAAAACTTTTAATCTGTTTGGAAATCTCTTGTTCATTTTCCCAATTCGTCACAATAGGCACTGTAAAAACTTTGATGTTATGCTCTAAACAATCATCAATGATGTTTAATTTTTCCTCTTTGGAAAGCGATTTTTCAGCTATAATTAAAGCATTTGCTCGGTAACTTCTTAGGATTACAGATGTTTTTTTACTGTTGTATAAAATAGGCAAGCCTAAAATACTTTTGGATTTATTGGATTTGGTATTGTCAATAAAGGCTACAATTTTAAACCTTGCTGGCAATTCAGATTTAATGGCGTTCGCCACAGCAATAGCATTTGCATCTGTCCCATAAACCATAGCGGGTATCAATTGTTTTAAATCGGTTGTGTTGATGAAATTTTCAAAAATAAACTTCACTAAAATTCTAAAGAAAAACAACAAAGTAAAAGACAATACAAAACTTAAAATCAATCCCGGAATTAAAAATATTTTTTTTCCAAAAATAAAAAAACTCCCATAATTGATAAGCACCAGCACCATTAAGGAAGAAAAGGTAGACAAAAACAATTTAATGGCATCAATAAAACTACTATGCCTAATAATTCCTGCATAAGTTCTATAGACTATAAAAAACAGGGTGTTTACGATTAATATTAAACCATAGCGTTCGTAAACATTTAAGACATCATAAAAACTTAGTTCCGTAATTAAGTTTACTAACATAATATAGGTCATTAAGTTAGCAAAAATTATGATAGCTATATCTATACAAAAAATAATCCATCTGGGTAGGTACCCTAGGGTGTATATTTTTTTATCGTAAATTTTTTGAGCAAACTTATTCACTAGGCTTTTATTTCAAATTATATTAAAGAATAAGGAATCCTAAAAGGATTTAATGTCAGGCAAATGTAGTGAAAAAAGAATTTATGTTTTCCGCTATCCTTACTTTATCTTTTTCCGTTAAATTAGACCCAGAAGGCAAGCATAAACCGTTTTCAAAAAGCTGCTCAGCTACTTTATTGCCATAGTAAGGGTATTTTTCAAAAACAGGTTGCAGATGCATCGGTTTCCACAAAGGGCGTGATTCAATATTTTCTTTTTCTAAAGCCAAACGCAAAGCTTCTCTTTTTTCATAAGAATCTAGTGTAATTGCACTTAACCAATGGTTTGAAAAATAATTTTTATTAGGCTCCACTAATATAGCGACTTCCTCATTGTCTTTAAAGAGTTCTTGGTAAAAAGCATTCATAGCTCTTCTTTGTGAAACCCTTAAATCGATCACTTCCATTTGCCCACGACCTACTCCTGCACAAATATTACTTAATCTATAATTATACCCTATTTCAGAATGTTGATAATGTGGAGCTTCATCTCTTGATTGAGTAGCATAAAAAACAGCTTTGTCTTTTAATTCTTTACTTTTACAAACTAATGCTCCTCCACTTGAAGTGGTTATTATTTTATTTCCGTTAAAAGACAGTATTCCAAAATCACTAAAAGTTCCACATTTTTTTCCTTTATATGTACTTCCTAGAGCTTCTGCACTATCTTCAATTAATGGAATATTATATTTTTTTGATATTGCATTAATTTCATCTACTTTAAAAGGCATTCCGTATAAATGCACTCCAATAATTGCTTTAGGTTTTTTTCCTTTTGCTATTCTATCTACAATTGCTTCTTCTAATGCTATTGGACATAAGTTCCAAGTATCTGTTTCGCTGTCAATAAAAATAGGTGTTGCTCCTTGATATAAAATTGGATTTGCTGATGCCGAAAAAGTCATGCTTTGACAAATAACCTCATCGCCATTTGAAACGCCTAATAAAATTAGTGCTAAATGTATTGCTGCAGTACCTGAACTAAGTACTGACACATAAACGGAATCTTGCAAATAATTTTCAAGGTCTTTTTCAAACGCGTTTACATTTGGTCCTAAAGGTGCAATCCAATTAGTTTCAAAAGCATCATTAATATATTTTTGTTCGTTGCCTCCCATGTGAGGAGATGACAACCATATTTTTTCTGGATTCATTAGTTAAAAATTAATTTAAATGTATTTACAATAAAACTAAATTACTTGAGCGCTTCTTTTGATCACTTTAGTGCCAATCAGCATGTTTTGTCTTATTCCCTAAATAGAACATTAGTCCTATAGAAAACACGGTCGTTTTCCCTACTTCTGAGGCGTAATCACTGTTTAAAAGCACTCCGTCAAAGCCATAATGTTGTTTGAAACGAAAAGCATAAGCCACATCGCCATATAGACTAAATCGCTCAGACAACTTTACTTGAGGCGTCAACCCAATAGTAGCTGTACCAATTCGCTCAGAACGACTAGAAGTTTCAGGTTTAGCAAAAGTTAAACCAGCCCCTACTCGCCCTAAAAGGCCTATTCTTTCATTGGTCATGTAATTCAAATTAAACAAGCTCCCTACATTATAAACCGCTGAAGCATTAAGCGAATTATACCTAACACCCGCATTGTCGCTTTCAAATTTATCCCTACCAAAATTTACTTTTACCCCTATTTTCTCATTAAACATATAACGCACTCCAAAATCAAAATGGTTAAATCCTGACAAATCACTTTTACTAAATTCACTACCATATAATTTAGAAGGAGTCACATAACCATAACCCGTTTCAATGGAAATTCTATTCCAATTTTTTTGTCCAAAAGACATCATACTACATAACAGAACCAGAACTAAACTAAACTTTTGCATTATATTTTTTTTAATCTTAAACTGAGGCCCAAACACTTTAGGCTTTTAATTTTTACTTGTTTTTTACACTAGTGCCTTTTATCTTCTCCCAATCTCCATGTCTCCCATTCTCCCATTCTCCCATTCTCCCAATCTCCCAATCTCTCACTCCTCACTCCTCACCTCTCACAAAAAATCGTTCTAAACAATATCTGCAAATCTAAGAAAATACTTTGGTTATAGTAATATTCTAAATTCATTTTTACTTTATCGGGAAAAATTACAGTATCATTATAATCCAATGGGTTGTCTTTTTGGCTTAAGATTTCTTCTTCATTGGCATACTTTATAGAAGCCTCAGAAGTCAAACCTGGTTTTAGTTCCAGTATTTTTCTATTCTCTCCTTCTAGGGTATCATAGTAACCCGGAATATCAGGTCTTGGGCCTACAAAACTCATTTGACCTAATAAAATATTTAGCAATTGAGGTAATTCGTCTAGTTTTGATTTTCTTATAAATCTACCAAAAGAGGACACTTCTTGCGTGGCATCATTCATAGATTTTATTTTGAAAATTTTAAAAGGTTTTCCGTGTTGACCAATTCTTTTTTGAAGAAACAAACCAAATGATTTTGTGTCAATACTAGCTAGAAGAATACAAATTAGTATAATCCAACAAAATAAAAAGACAGACACTAATGAAGCTATAAAATCAAATGTTCTTTTTAAAATCATGGAGTACTGATTTTAATTATTTTCCCTGGATTGCCCACTACTATTGCGTAATCTGGAATATCACTTATAATCACAGCACCCGCACCTACGGTAACCCATTTTCCTATTTTTATGCCTTGTATGACACTTGCTCCTATTCCTATTTGTGTTCCTTCGCCTACAAATACATTTCCTGCTAATGAAGCATTTGGTGATATGTGTACATAATCTTCTAAAAAACAGTCGTGTTCTACAACACTTCTTGAATTTAATATGCAATGTTTACCAATTTTTGCATCTGAATTAACAACTACCTGTGGCATTACTATTGTTCCTTCTTCTAAAGAAGCAAATGCTGAAATTGTGGCATCTGAATGAACCGCTGAAAAATAACGGAAGTTGTTTTTGTTTACTATTTTCTTTCGAATAGCATTATCTCCAACAGCCACAATAAATTGGCTACCCTCAGGACTTTTAAAGTCTTTAGTATTGACAACTGGTATAGTTGAAATATAAGGAGCTTTAGGGTTATCATCAACAACTGCCAACACTTTTATGTTATTTGAAAACAAAACATCTAATACAACTTTTGCATGACCACTTGCTCCAAAAAGATATTTATTGTTTTCCATAATTTCACTTGTATTAATTTCCTTTAAAAACTTCCATAGTTACTTCACCATCTTGAGAAATGCCTTCACTGATAAAAACTTTTTTAACGGTTAAAAATAGTATTTTGATATCTAATAAAAAACTACAATTAGTAACATACCAAACATCATATTCAAATTTTTGGCTCCAACTTATAGCGTTTCTACCGTTTATTTGTGCCCAACCTGTAATTCCAGGTCTTATGTTGTGTCTTTGTTTTTGAGTTTCATTGTACAAAGGTAAATATTGCACTAATAAAGGTCTTGGCCCAATTAAGCTCATATCTCCTTTTATTACATTCAATAATTGTGGTATTTCATCTAGAGATGTTTTTCTAACAAAAGCACCTATTTTGGTTAATCGTTCACTATCTGGTAATAATTGACCTAAAGTGTCTTTTTTATCATTCATGGTTTTAAACTTGATGATATTAAAAAGACGTTCGTTTTTACCAGGACGACTTTGAAAGAAAAAAGGTTTTCCTTGATTAGCAAAAAACAATCCTATCATGACAAACACAAAAATTGGGCTTAAAAGTATAAATCCAATTAGTGCTGCTGTAAAGTCAAGTGTTCTTTTAAAAAAGGTTTTATACATTTTCTTCCAATTTCTTGTATTCATTTAAAATAGCATTCCAAACTACTTCTTGCTCATAATTATCTACTATTCTTTTACGAGAATTTTCTTTTAATTGGTTGTAAAAAGCAACATTTTCAACCATTTTTTTCATGGCATCAAATATAGCTATTGTATTTTTAACTGGAATTATTATACCGTTATGATTCTCAATAATAATTTCATTACAACCATTTATATTGGAAACAATACTTGGTAAACCCATCGCTCCTGCTTGCATTACTACGTTTGGAAAACCTTCTCTATAACTTGGAAAGACTAAAGCATTTGAAATAGCAAAATAAGATCGAACATCATTTTGATAGCCAACACTTATAATAGATTTGTTTTCTTCTATCTCTTTTAAAGCTTTAGGTAATAAAGGATCTAATTCTGTTTCCGAAGGACCTACAAGTAATAATTTTGTATTTGAGAACAAACCATTTAATTTCTTAAAAGCTTCAGTTAATTCATTTATTCCTTTATCAGAAACCAATCTGCCAACAAAAATAAACACAAAATCATTTGGAAGAATTTCAAGTGTCTTTTTTAAGGCATCATTTTCAATTTGAGAATATTTTTTAGCATTAAAAAAAGAAGTGTCAATTCCGTTAGTGCTTCCATTTCCTAAAACTTTTAGTTTATCTGGATTACAAAATTTTTCTTGAATAATAATTTCGTTTAACCCAAAAGAGTTTGGATAAACTTTAGTAGCACATCTGTAGGTTATTTTCTCAACAAAATTTAATAATTTTCTTTTATTTCCTGTTGCTTCTAATAAAGGTAGACCTGCTATTGTGTGTAACCTATTTGGAACACCTGCTAATTTTGCAGCTAACATTCCAACAGTTCCTGCTTTTGGGGTATGTGTATGAACTATAAATGGTTTTTGTTTTTTAAAAAATAGATATAATTTATAAACAGATATCAAATCTTTTACCGGTGTAATTTGCCGAGTCATTTCTATATTGAAAACCTCAACATTTTCTTTCTCTCCTACTTTTTCTAAATACTTTTTTTCTGATGAAACTGCAATTACTTTATAAAACTGATTCATATATGCCAATTGTCCAGACAAAAGTTTGTCTAGCGAAATTGGAACAGTTGTTATGCGGATTAGTTTATTTTTCATGATGAAAATCTTCCATACACTTAGAATTAAAATTGTATTTTATTTTTAATAGTTGATAATATTCTAAAATATCTTTCAGTTGTTTCATGTTTTTTTCTGTATTATATCCAAAATTATGTGGATGCCACCAAAGATGATAGTTTTCTCCTTTTTTTGCAGCCCACAGCATTTCTCGTTTTATTCTATTAATTTTTATTTTTTGAATGTATTTTTCTCTAGAGGAATAGGGTCTGAAAAATCTACTTGCAGGTAATAATATTAAATCACCTTTTTTTTGAATTGATGTCGTTTTAAAAGTTAATGTTTTGCTTATTGGTAATAAAGTATCAAATGCTCTTCCAATGAAGTTAAATCTGCTTTTTTTATTCCAAAACCAAACATCAGGATTAACTCTTATTACTTTAAAACCATTAGCTTTAATTATTTCTAAATATTCACTATTGTATTGATTTCTAGGAAACACTAACGATTTTAATTCTGTTCCAAATAATTTTAAAGAAATAGTTTGGGCCGCTTCAATGTCAGCGTTAAACTGCGATGAATTCTGTCCTAACTCGTCACAATAATAATGACTAAATGTATGACTAGCTAACTCTTGACCTTTTGTTTCTAATATTTTTTTTACTATTGATTTTGCAAAATGAAATTCATCTACTTCTTCATTATTTCCTACCAATTCATTTTCAAACAAACTATAGTTATTAAGTTTTTCATTCTTATATGTTGGTTTCTCTTCTGGATGAAATGAAAGTAATTCATTCAAATTTGAAGAAAACAAAAACCCTACTGTAGCCCATGTTACTTTTAAATTAGATTCTTCAAACAATTGCAACATTTCATTTATTACTAAACGTGTGTTTTGAAAATATTGCTTTTTTTGTTCTAAATCCCACTTCTCAGGTGCTCCCCAATGTAGTTCAAAATCTAAAGATATTATTAAATTTCCATTCATTATTTCTATTTATACGGTATCTGAATCTGAATAACTTAAGTACCAATTTTCTCTTTTATTTATTACATCATAAAGATTATCATCAAATGAACGAGCCCCAAAATGTAATTCAATAGGTCTAAATTTTTCAGGCATATTATAAAATTTTTGAGCCTTATAAGCTTCATAATTAGGAGAGTGTTCTAAGCACCAACTTAAAACACAATCTGCTTTGCTTTGATTAATTTGATTTGTAGCATGTTTTAATAAAAATTCTCCTGCGTCTTTATAATCAGTATTGTAAACCAATTCCATTATATATCCTATTTTACCACCATGTTTACTTTTAACTGCAAAAACTACAAATCCAATATATTTGTTTTCTTCATTATATGCGTGGACTATTTTATAATCTTCTAATGGTTTATTAATATATCTCCAATCTAGATATTCTTTATCTCTATTAACTGCAACATTAATTGTTTTTGAAAACTTCGTCCAAACTTCATTTACTGCTAAAGGAAATTCATTCTTACTTTCAACTCTGTAGTTATCGTTAACTTTATTATTTGATCTAACTAAATTAATATTAGGCAACCATGACAACCAAGATATTTTATTTGTAAAATAAGATGTCCTAAAAGGTTTAATCAAAAAAGGCACTGGATCTAATACTTCCCATGCTAATTTTTTTTGAAATCCATAGATTGAATTACCGTTTGGAAATCCATAAACAAGCTTAACATCGTTTTGGCTCGCTTTTTCATAAACATCCTTTGCTAAATTTATAAACAATCCTTTTCCTCTATAATCAATATCTGTTATTGTATCTAAAGATTGTGAACCAATTAAAACTGAATTCTTAATTTTAAATTTTATTGGAAAAATAGCATAAATAGCTGCTGTTTGATTATTTTTTATATCAATTGCAATATCAACATATTGTTTATTGATTGGATTTTTTAAAAATTGCCATTCTATAACTTCATTGTTTTTTTTAGAACCATTTCTATAAAAACATTCTTTAAAAATACTAATGTTTTCTTTAGTAATTGTAACTATATTAAAATCATTCATGTTTTTAAAATTGCTTTTTAAATATATTTATATAATTCTTGTAGTAAAATAATTGTGACTTATATGTAAAACTTTTCATTTCTTTCAGTTTTTCTTTACTTACTGACAAAGCAGGAATTAATGAAGTTACAACTGTGTCTACACTTTCAGCATTAATCATAAAACCATTTACTCCATTCTCTAAATAATCAAAAACATTACTGTTTTTATTTGTTAAAACTGGAGTTCCTGCGCTAATTGATTCAACAAATTTTGTAGGAAAACCTGCTTTAGTAACTTTATTTTCGTCTCTTAAAAAAATTGAATAAGAAGCATTTTTAATTATTTCAATTGCATCTAAATGATTAATTTTACCTAAAAAAATAATGTTTTCATTTAAGTTAGTTATTTCATCTTTATACATTGGATAAAAAAGTAAAAACTCCTCTTTAGTACATCCTATAACTTTGAAAACAAAATTAAAGTTTTTTTCTTTAAGTTTAGATAAAGCACATACTACAATGTCTAATCTATCTTTTACATATTTATCTTTGATAGAAAACGCTCCACCTGCATAAACAATTTCTATAAAATTTTTAATTTCAACATCTTCAATCTTCCATTTTTTATCGCTTAAATCTACTAATGGTGGGACTATTATAGAATAGTTTGTTTTTGAATTATAATATTTATGTAAATAATCACTAATAGATATTATTCCATCTAATTTTTTATTTAGATAAAGCATTCTTAAATTACTATCAAATATTTTAAACAAACTTAAAAAAATGTTTCCATTTATTGAATTTTGATTCCATTCAGTACAGTCAGAAAAAATTTTAATACTATTTTTGGTTACAAAAGTCTTAAATTTATATATAATAAATGATGGCATATTATATAAAATAATTGAATGCTTATTATTGTATTCGTTTATTATACTCAAATAATTATTTATGTTTAATAAACTTTTAATCCATTGTTTACTACCATTTGGATAAGGTAAGCTATAGCAAACAAAGTCAAAAAATAATTCTTTTTTTATTGCTTTTTCATTATCTCTATGAATACCAATAAATATTACTTCATAGTCTAGTTCTCTTAAAGCTTTTGCATTATTTATTACTCTATGTGCCGCTGCATTTTTATCTGGTAGCTCAAAATTACCTATGTAAAAAATTTGTTTTTTAGACATTTTAATGTTTTAAATCAATTATTTATTCGCTCCAAACGGTTCTTTTAATATAGTCTGTATAACTTAATATAATTCTAACCATTTTATCAGATACATTGGGCATAGAATAATCTGCAACGGGTCTAAAAGTTCTTTCTTCTCCTCTTTTTTGGTATTGCAATTGGGTTAAGCCTTGCATAATTCTCTCAGGATTTAAACCTACCATCATAACAGAGGCTTCTTCCATAGCTTCTGGTCTTTCATGGGCTTCTCTAATGTTTAAAGCAGGAAAGTTTAACGTTGATGATTCTTCTGAAATTGTTCCACTGTCAGATAAAACTGCAAATGAATTTAGTTGTAACGCATTATAATCATTAAAACCCATTGGTTTTAAAAACTGAACTTCTGGACGCATTTCAATTTGCTTGCTGTCTATCATTTTTTGAGTTCGAGGATGTGTGCTTACTATAATTGGATAATGATATTTATCTGCAATTAAGTTTAAACTTTCCATCAACCCTTTAAAATTCTTTTCACTGTTGATGTTTTCTTCTCTATGAGCTGAAACTACAAAATATTTATGTTGTTCTAATTTTAAGGTTTCTAAAATGGTAGAAGCCTTAATTTCTGGTAAATAGTGATGTAATACTTCATACATTGGTGAACCTGTTTTTATGATTCGATCAGCAGGCAATCCTTCTCTCAATAAATATTCACGGGCAATATCACTATAAGTTAAATTGATATCGGATACATGGTCAACAATTTTACGATTGGTTTCTTCAGGTACACGTTGATCAAAACATCTGTTTCCAGCTTCCATGTGAAAGATTGGAATATGACGTTTTTTTGCAGGAATGGCACATAAACAACTGTTTGTATCTCCTAAAACTAAAAATGCATCTGGTTTTTCGGTTTCTAATAAAGGATCTATTTTTATTAAAATTTGTCCTACTGTTTCTGTAGCTGTCGCTCCAGCAGCATTTAGGAAAAAATCGGGTTTACGAATGCCTAAATCATCAAAGAATATTTGGTTTAATTCGTAATCATAATTTTGTCCTGTGTGGACTATTATATGTTCTATAGCTTCTGAATGGTCTAAGGCAGCCATTACTCTTGATAATCTTATGATTTCAGGTCTTGTGCCTACAACAGTCATTACTTTTAATTGTGCTTTCATTTAATTTTTTTATTAGAACGCGGAGCATACTGATTGAACAGGTTTCCACGGATTTTTTATTGTTTATTTTTGACTTAAAACCTTTATTTATTTCACGCAGATTTAAAAGGATTTAAAGGATTTTTTATACTTATCTTATATCTTTTATTAGAACGCGGAATACTCTGATTTAATAGACTTCCACAGATTTTTTATTGTTTATTTTTGACTTAAAACCTTTATTTATTTCACGCAGATTTAAAAGGATTTAAAGGATTTTTTATTTATTTTTCCATGTAATTGTTTACTATTCTTTTAATATTATCTTTTATTATATCTGTATTAAAATTTACTAATATACCGACTGGTAAATCAGATAATTTTAGATAGGTAGTTACTTGTTTATAGTGCACTTTTTTTAATTCTTCAACTGATTTAAGTTCTATTAAAACTTTATTTTCAACTAAGATGTCGATTCTAAAAGCAATATCTAAAATAACACCATCATAATGAACCGCTAATTCCACTTGATTTTTAGCATTTAAACCTGCTTTCTCTAATTCATAAAGTAAAGCAGCCTCATAAACCGACTCAAATAACCCAGGCCCTAAATTATTATAAACGCTAAAGATACAACCTCTAATTTTATAAGTAATCTCATCAACTTCCATAATTCACAAATTGATTTTATAACTATTTCTCAAAATTCAAATTAAAACAAAACAAAAATCCTTTAAAATCTGCGTACAACTTTCATTACTTAATTCTCATGCAACTAAACAAAAATCCTTTAAATCTGCGTGCAACTTTCATTAACTAATCCTCAAGCAACTACACAAAAATCCTTTAAATCCTTTAAATCTACGTGCAACTTTCATTACTTAATTCTCATGCAACTACACAAAAATCCTTTAAATCCTTTAAATCTGCGTGCAACTTCCATTACTTAATTCTCATGCAACTAAACAAAAATCCTTTAAATCCTTTAAATCTGCGTGCAACTTTCATTAACTAATCCTCAAGCAACTACACA